>JBGAPU010000063.1:0-35498 GCA_044221035.1 Chthoniobacteraceae bacterium
CTTCAAGGCGACGCCGCATCGCGTGGTTGTGCTTGGTGTGGTGGTGTGCATTTGTGTGGACTCGAAGTGGAACGTGCCCGAGCCCGAGGTCGCGCTCGCGATCAACACCGCGGGAAAAATCTTCGGCTACACCGTCGGCAACGACATGAGTTCGCGCGACATTGAGGGCGAAAACCCGCTCTATCTCCCGCAGGCGAAAGTCTATCTCGGCTGCTGCGCGCTCGGCCCCGGCATTGTTGTGCGCGAACCGCTGCCGCGCGAGACGGCCATCGAACTGCGTATCCGACGCAGCGGCGCGGAGGTATTTTCTGGCGCGACTGCAGTTTCGCAGATGAAGCGCACCTTCGATGAACTCGCCGGCTGGCTCATGCGCGAGAACGGCTTCCCCGCCGGCTGCGTGCTGCTCACGGGCACCGGCCTCGTGCCGCCGAATGAATTCACGCTCGCGCACGGCGACGAGGTCGCGATCACGATCGCGTCAGTCGGCACGCTGCGGAATGTGGTGGGGTAACGTAATCCACCGGAAGGAGGCATGGCTCAATTCATCCATCTCACTGACGAGCGGTTGCTGAAGCGTTTGGAGAAATCGGGTATTCGGACAACCATGTGGGGCTCGGATATCCGATGTGTGTATGCCACTCCTGTATTGAAAGACTTTCAGGTGTCCCACCAATGGCTTCGCGAACTGAAGAACAGGGGCGTCCGCACAATTGGTGCGGTCCAATTTCGGATCTCCGACTCGGAAGAAGTCCTGGTCGGTCGCTACGACGAACAGCCGATGGCGGTCACGGCGGCCCAAGCCGTGAGGGTTTTCATGAACCATGCGACCGGACTCGGTCTTCAGATTCTGGTTCTTCGTCGGATTGAGCCGAAAGAGATTACACGGACTTACGTTCCCACCCAGATTATCGGCTGGCGTTATCACCCGGATGCTCACGGTAAGCCTCCGTCCTGCGGATGCGACTACTGCCAGAGAGGTCTGATCAAGAGCCGAAAAATTCGCGAAAAGTATCGGGCCAGAAACTCGTCGAATTAACGAAGATCTGCACTCATGGCCCGCCAGTTCACTTCACTTTGCGGGCAGACAACCTTTGCGCATCTGACACCAGTATTCTCACAACCTCCGACGCCGCGACAAACCCGAACACTCCCGTGATGAACGTCGCTGCGCCGAAGCCGCTCGCGCAGTCCATGCGCAGGCTTTCGCCTTTCTCGGGCTCGGTGCCGCAGGTGCCGTCGTGGTGCGGATAGACGGGCTTTTCGCTCGTGAAGACGCACGGCACGCCCATCGGCGTCGGGGAGCCGTGCGTGCCCATCGCTCGTGAAGACGCACGGCACGCCCATCGGCGTCGGGGAGCCGTGCGTGCCCATCGGCCAGCCGTGCTCGCGGCGGAGCTTCTTGCGCACCTGCCGCAGGAGTTCGTCCTGCCCGGCGAGGCCGAGGTCGGTCGCGCGCACGAGCGAGGGATCGCGGCGCCCGCCGGCGGAGCCGCACGTGAGCACGTGCAGGCCGCGCGCGCGGCATTCGCTGATGATGTGCGACTTCGTGGACATGCGGTCCACGCAGTCCACGACGAAGTCGAACCGCTGCGCGAGCAGCTCGGCGCCGCTCGTCTTCGTGTAAAACTCCGCGACCGGCGCGACGCGGCACGCGGGGGAAATGAGCCGCACGCGCTCCGCCATCACTGCGACCTTCGGGCGGCCGACAGTGTCGCTCAGCGCGGGAAGCTGCCGGTTGATGTTCGTCACGCACACATCGTCCGCATCCACCAGCGTGAGCGCACCGACGCCCGTGCGCGCCAGCGCCTCGACCACCCATGAGCCGACGCCGCCGATGCCGATGATGCACACATGCGCGGAATGCAGGCGCTCCAGCGCCGCCGCACCGTAAAGCCGGGCGATGCCGCCGAAGCGCGACAGATAATCTGCGTCCGGCACCTTCGCCGCCGATGCCGCGACATCCGCGAGGCCGCCGTGTTTCATTTCACCGCGATGTGCGCCTCCATCGCCTCGCGCGTGATCGTGTGGCGCGCGCCGCAGCGCGGGCAGCTCATGCGGATCGCCGCATCGTCGCCGAAGAGCCCGTCCGCATCCCGCAGCATCACGGGGCGCAGCACGTCCATCATCCGCGCCTCGGTGCAGCCGCATTCCCATCGGTAGTAGCGCTTCTCCATCAGCGTGAGCGTCTCGGTCTGGTCGAGCGTGCGGATGGCCGCGTCGTTCAGCGAGTCGAACCACGCCATGTCGCAGTCCGGGTGCGCGCTCACGAGCACGAAATCCTCCTCGCCGTGGCGGAAGAGCCGCGCGGGCCGCTGCTCGCTCTGGTCGTAGTAGCGCTCCACGGAGGCGAAGACATCCGTGTCCTTCAGCTCCACCACGCTGCGCCGCGGCTGCGTCTCGCCGCGGATCAGGTCGCTCACGAAAAGGTTCCTGCCGTCCTGCTTCACGTCCTCGGTGAAAAGCTGGCCCACCACCGAGCCGCGCGCGTTGTCGCCGGTGACGAAGAGGTTCACCAGCGGCTGCGTGAAGTGAATCGTCCACGCCGTCGTCTCGTTCCGCGGCCTCGACGCGCAGTGCAGCGTCAGCGCCGCGAGCGCGTCCTTCAGCATCGCGTCGTGCGACGGCAGGTGCTGCCGGCCGATCTGCCCCTGGTGCAGGTAGTAGTCCACGTAGAGCTCGCCGAAGTCCGCCCGCGCCACGAGCGCATTGCGCTCGCGGACGAAATACGTGCGGACCTCCAGGCCCTGCGGCTGTTCTCTGTCATCGCTCATGCGCGGGGAAAGTAGCAGCGCGCCGCAGCGTGCAAAGGCAATCGTGGGCCGCGCGATCCGCACCGCGCGCCGTCATTGCGCTCGCGCCGCGCCGCGCAGGGTGATTGCATCGCGCGCATGTTCAAGAAGCGCTACTCCCGTCCCGGGGCGGCTCCCGCCACGCTCCAGCCATCGCCCGATTCCACAGGCGCGGCCGTCATCAAGCTCATGGAATACGGCCCCGGCGGCTGCGAGGAGCGCATCCTCTCCAGCGTCGCCGACCTGCCCGACTGCCGGAATGCGAACGACGGACAGATCCGCTGGATCGAATTCAACGGACTCGGCGACGTCTCCGCGCTCAAGGCGCTCGGTGAAAAATTCGGCCTCCACCCGCTCGCGCTCGAAGACGTGCTGAACGTCGGCCAGCGCCCGAAGCTCGAGCCGTATCCCGGCCACCTCTTCATCATCGCGCAGATGATCTACCACGACGCCGAGCGCTCCCTCTGCGGCGAGCAGGTGAGCATCTTCGTGTGCGGAGATTTCCTCATCAGCATCCAGGAGGACGCGGAGATCGACGTCTTCGACCCCGTGCGGCAGCGCATCCGCTCCGGCGGCGGCAACATCCGCACCATGAAGGCCGACTACCTCGCCTACGCGCTGCTCGACGCCATCGTGGACCACGGCTTCCCCGTCCTCGAGGAAATCGGCGAGGCCCTTGAGGAAATCGAGGACACCGTCCTCACCGCCCCCGGCAAGGAAACCATCGGCCAGCTCCACAGCCTGAAGCGCACCCTCATGCAGCTCCGCCGCTTCGTGTGGCCAGAGCGCGACGTCGTGAACGCGATGCTCCACGGCACCAGCGAGTTCATCCGCCCCGAGACGAAGGTGTATCTTCGCGACCTCTACGACCACACCGTGCAGATCATGGACCTCATCGAGTCCTACCGCGACGTCGTCACCAGCCTCATGGAAATGTATCTCTCCAGCGTCGGCCTGCGGACCAACGAAGTCATGCGCGTGCTCACCGTCATCTCCTCCATCTTCATCCCCCTCACCTTCCTCGCCGGCGTCTATGGCATGAACTTCAAGCACATGCCCGAACTCGACACCTGGTGGGGCTACCCAGCGTGCTGGGCCCTGATGGCCGCCGTCGCCATCGGCCAGCTCATCTTCTTCTACCGGAAAAAGTGGCTGTAGCGCGTGCGGCGCTTGCACCGCGCGGGCACTTTCCATTTTCCTCGCAGGATGCCCGGATGCCCACCCACCCGACTGCTCGACATCTCCCGCCAGTTCCAGATCCACGGCGAGATCCTCCATGCGGAGCCGTGCAAGGTGGGGCACATCAACGAGACCTACACGGCGACTTACAATCAGGGCGGCACGCAGGTGCGCTACATCCACCAGCGCATCAACCACCATGTGTTCAAGGATCCCGAGGGTGTGATGGAGAACCTCGTGCGCGTGACCACGCACCTGCGCCGGAAGCTCGCGGAGACCGGCGCGAAGGACATCACGCGGCGCGCGGTGACGGTGATTCCGACGAACGACGGCGCATCGTTCCTGAAAACCGCCGACGGCGAATACTGGCGCACGTTTGTGTTCATCGAGCGGGTGCGCACGTATGAGGCGGTGGAGACGACGGCGCAGGCGTTCGAGGCCGGGCGGGCGTTCGGCGAATTCCAGAGCCTGCTCGCGGACCTGCCGGGCAGGCGCCTCGTCGAGACCATCCCGCATTTCCTGAACTCCCGGCGCCGCTTCAACGCACTGCTCGCGGCCATCGAGGCGGACACCGTGAACCGCGCCGCGACCGCGAAGCCGGAGATCGATTTCGCGCTCTCGCAGGAGTCCGCGGTGGATGTGCTGCTGAACGCGCTCGCGAAGAGGAAGATCCCGGAGCGCATCACGCACAACGACACGAAGTTCAACAACGTGATGCTCGACGTGGATTCGCAGAAGGCGATGTGCGTCGTGGACCTCGACACGGTGATGCCCGGCACGCCGCTCTACGACTTCGGCGACATGGTGCGCTCGACCACGAGCCCCACGCTCGAGGACGAGACCGACCTCTCGAAGGTGCGGATGCACATGCCGATGTTCAAGGCGATCACCCGCGGCTACCTCGTCACGGCGGGCTCCTTCCTCACGAAGAACGAGCGCGCGCTCGTGGCGTTCAGCGGCCGCCTCATCGCGCTCACGCTCGGGATGCGCTTCCTCACGGACTACCTGCAGGGGGACACGTATTTCCGCGTGCACCGCCCGCAGCACAACCTGATCCGCTGCCGCACGCAGTTCCGCCTCGCGCAGAGCATCGAGCAGCAGCAGGAGGCGATGCAGAAATTCGCCGACGGCCTGTGATTTTCCGCGGGAGACGCTAGCTCAGCCCGGCCCACTCGACGGGCAGCATGCGGCCATCCTGGCCGGCGCTGAAGAGCAGGTGCCCGTCGTGCGAAACTTCCACGCGGCACTCGATGGCGGCGGGGCCGTCGGTGCCGGGCGTGACGTTCTTCACCACGAAGGTGCCGAGCGGCTTCGGCGCGCTGCCGAGTCCGGCCTGGCCCTGCTGGAGACGCACGCGCGCCTCGGTGCCGCCGTTCTCCTTGGCGCGCCACGGGAATTTCTGCATCGCAGGCAGCGGCTGGCGCGGGTGGATGAGCACGCCGCCCTCGCCGTCATCGAGCGCGAGGAGCACTGGGCGCAGCAGCGAGCCGCTGCGGTGAACCTCGAGCTGCTCGCCGCTCTGCGCGCGGAGGCCGCTCCAGATTTCGATCGCATTCGTCGCCGCCGCCTTGAAGTCCTCCGGCACCTGCCCGAGCTGCGCGCGCTGCAGCGCCTCGATGGCCTGCTGCGTCCGGCCGCACTGCTTGAGCGACTGCGCGAAATTCCAGTCGAGCCGCTTCGAGTAGCGCCCGCCGGTCACCGCGGGCTGGATCGCCGTCTCGAGCCCGACCGCATCCTGCGCGTCGCCGAGCATCGCGCTGTATTGCAGCAGCACCTCCTCGGAGTCCGGCTTCAGCTCAAAGGCCTTCGCCGCGTGCTTCACCGCCGCGGCGATGTCGCCGCGCTGGCGGGCGACGCTGCTGGCTAGGAGGAGCGGCATCCACGCGCCGCGCTTCTCGGCGAAATCGAGGAGCTGCTTCTCCTTCTCCGCGCTCTGGTCGTTCTGCAGATCGTAGTAGATGCCGAGCGCCGCCTGGATGTTCGGGTCGCGCTCCAGCGTCTTCTCGAGCGCGGCGCGCTCGCCGGCGGTGTCGCCCGCGGCGTTGCACGTCTGCGCGATGTTGAAATAGCCCCACGCGTCGTCGGGACGCAGCGTCGTGAACTTCTCAAAAGCCGCCTTCGACTTGTCGTGCTCGCCGAGCAGCCGGTAGCCGGCGCCGAGCGCGGCGGTGATGCGCGGGTCATTCGGACGCAGCGAGTCGGCCTTCTCCAGCGCCTTCACTCCGACATCCGGCACGAGCCCCTCGCGGACCATCTGCTCGCCGAAGCCGACGAGTTGATCCATGTTCGCCGAGAGCTGGTCGATCTGCCCCGCCGCCATCTCTCGGAACTGATCCACCGGCACATACACGGCGGAGTTCGGATCCTTCTGGTCGCGCAGCAGCTTCACCGCGGCGCGGAGCTGCACGAGCGACTCCAGCGCGACCTGGTCATTCTGGTTCGCGCGCACCGCATTCAGGAACGCCTGCACCGCCTGCTCGCGCTGGCCATTCTCCGCGAGCATCGCACCAAGGTTGTTCCAGATGAACGGCACGCCCGGCGCCTTCTGCGCCGCCTCGGCATATAGGCGCACGGCCTCCTGGTCGTTGCCGCTCTGCCGGTGGATGTAGGCCTGGTGAAAGAGCCCGTAGGGCGAGCCCGAGTGCGACTTCTCGATCTCCGCGAGCAGCTCCGACGCGCGCGCGTATTCCTGATCCTCCAGCGCCTCGGTCATCTCCTGGAAGCTCTGCGACGCCGCGAGGAACCCGCGCCACGGCCCGATCACCGAAGGCTCGCTGTTCACGCACGCCTCGACGCCGCGCACCAGCGCGCCCATGTCAAATTCGCCCTTCTCCGCGTCCGGCTGCTTCGCTTCCGCCGGCCACGGGATGCGGCCCGGAAGTCCGAAGAATTGAAGCTGCCATGCCGTTGATTCGATCCAGTTGTAGTTGCTCATGTGTTTGGAAAGCGGGGTGCCTCTTCTGCGCGGGACGCCGGCCTATGCGCCGATGAGTTTCATGATCGCGCCCTTGTCCGCGCGCGCGGTGACGATGCCGGAAATGCGGTCCTTCGCCACATCGGGATCCTTCAGGCCGTGGCCGGTGACGGTGCAGACGATCTTCGCGCCCTCGGGAATCTTCGGCATCGGGCACGCGGCACAGCGCGACTTGCCCGCGCACTTCATCAGCCCCGCAATGCTCGCCGCGCTTGCGGGCTCCACAAAGATGCCCTCGTTCTTCGCGAGCCAGAACTGCGCCTCGAGAATCTCCGCGTCCGTGACGATGTCCACCGCACCGCCCGAATCGCGCATCGCCGCCGTGGCGAGGTTCCAGCTCGCAGGGTTGCCGATGCGGATCGCCGTTGCCACGGTCTCCGGCTTCTCGATCACCTTGTTGTAAAAAATCGGCGCCGAGCCCGCCGCCTGGAAGCCCGTCATCACCGGCAGCTTCTTCGCGCGGCCGTTCGCGTGAAACTCGCGGTAGCCCATCCAGTAGGCGGAGATGTTGCCCGCGTTGCCGACCGGGATCACGTGCAGGTCCGGCGCGTCGCCGAGCGTCTCGATGATCTCAAACGCCGCCGTCTTCTGCCCCTCGAGGCGGAACGGGTTGATCGAATTCACGATCGCGATCGGCTCCGAGCCGTCGTCGGCTTTGCCTTCGCCGATCTCGCGCACGAGCCGCAGCGCGTCGTCGAAGTTCCCCTCGATGGCCACCACCTTCGAGCCATACATGAAGGCCTGCGCCAGCTTCCCCAGCGCGATCTTCCCCGCAGGCAGCAGCACCACGCTCGTGATCCCCGCGCGCGCCGCATACGCCGCCGCCGCCGCCGAGGTGTTTCCCGTGCTCGCGCAGATCACCGCCTTCGCCCCTGCCTCGACGGCCTTCGAGATCGCCATCGTCATCCCGCGGTCCTTGAACGACCCCGTCGGGTTCAGCCCCTCGTATTTCACGAAAACCTCCGCGCCCCGCCCCACGATCGCGCTCAGCCGCGGCGAATGAATCAGCGGCGTCGAGCCCTCATTCAGCGACACCACGGGCGTCGCATCGCTCACCGGCAAAAACTGCCGCCAGCGGGCGATGACACCTCGGTCGTGGAGTGGCTGCTGCATCATGAGTCTTGGAAAAAAGGGGCCGGACTATCTGTTCCCGCACCGCGCCCGGCAAGGAGCATTTCGGAAACGAACCACTTTGCACCAAGGATTGCGCAAAAAGCGCCGCGGGGCGCTTGGCGACGATGGAGTGGCCGGTGTCCTTTCCCCTCGGGGGAGCGCAAAGCCACTCCCCATTTCCCGCCAGGGGCTACAGCATCCCGAGCCGCTTGCGCAGGAGCCACTCGATCGTGAGAAGGAGGACGATGGGGAGGAACCACCACCAGCTCTGCCAGAGGACGGTGTCGCTCTCGATGATCTGGCCGTTGCTGAGCGGGGCGAGCTTTTCCACGAGGGCGTCGGCCTGCTCCTCGCGGTAGTATTCGCCGCCGCCGGCGAGGCTCACCTGGCGGAGGAGGTCCTCATTCAGGCTGAGCAGGGTGCGCTCGGCGTTTTCACGTTGGCGGACGGTGAACTGCGTGCGCGCCCGGAGCTGCTCGGACGGGACGGCGGCGGTGTCGATGGCGACCTCGTAGGTGCCGCTGTCGAGGGCGCCGGTGCGGCCGCGGTAGAGGCCGCCTTCATCGGGCGTGAGGGTGATGCTGGCGGCCTTCTGCCCGTCGCGGTAAAGGACGGCGCTGACGGAGGCATCGGACACGGGGCGGCCCTCGGCGTCGCGGAGGCGCGCGCGGATGTCGGCCTGCTCGCCGGGCTGGTAGGTGAGCTGGCCGGCGTCGAGCTGGACGAATTTGTCGCGTGCGGCGAAGGGCGCCTCGCCGATGTAGTCGGCGAGCTGGTTCCAAAATTTCACGTGGTGCATGTCCGCGACCTCGTAGCGCCAGCGCCACGAGTCCTCGAACGCGTGGTAATACACGCGGCCCGCGCCGAAGGGCCGCAGCACGGCGGCAGGGACGCGCGAGGTGCCACCGAGGGATGCCTCGAGGAGAACCTCGGCGCCCGGGAGCGGCTTCACCTGCGCGAGGAAGTGGGGCGCGGGAAGCTTCAGCCACGTGTCGCTGTTCTGCGCGGCGTCGCCGCCGAGCATGAATGCGCCGAGGCTTTGCGCGCGTCCGGCGAGGGCGAGAGCCTTGATGCCGTCGCGCAGGCCGGGGCCGGTCCACTCGACGGGAAAGAGCGCGGCGAGCGGCGTGCCCGCGTAGCCGCGGAGGGCGGCGCGCTGGCCGTCCACAAAGGCGATGGCGCCGCCGCGCTTTGCGACGAAGTCGGCGAGCCACGCGAGCTCCTCGTCCTTCAGCAGCGGGCGCGGCACTTCGCCGAAGACGATGAGGTCGTAGCCATCGAGCACCTTGCGCGTGGCAGGGAAGGAGCCGGGCTTTTCCCCGCGGAGGAAACCGGCGTCGGACGTGGCGCCGGCGACGACGGCGTTCACCTCCCACTTTTCGTCGCGGTCGAAGAGATTGCGCAGGTAGCGCGTCTCCCAGCGCGGGCGTCCGTCGAGGATGAGGATTTTGCGCTTCTGCGTGACGGCGCGGAAGCGGAGCGAGGCGGCGTTGTTGGAAAGCTCGCGGTCGCCCTCGACGGCGCTGACCTCGGCGGTGAGCTGGATGGGCGCGCCGGCGACTTCGTAACCCTGCGACTGCGCCTTCATGCGCTCCGCGGCGAGTTCCTTGATGGGGAATTCAAACGGCACGCGGCGCACGCCCTTGCCGAGGGAGACGATGGATTTCTCCCACAGCACCTTGCCGCCGTCCTTCACGGACACGGTGAACGGTTCACCCGCGGGGATCTCCTCCTTGATGTAAACTTCGCCGCGCACGCGGTCCTCAAAGAACACGGAGTCCGGCGCGACGACGCGCAGCACGGCGACATCGCGCGGCGGGACCTGGCTGCCGGTGCCGACGGCGAAGACGTCCGTCTTGCGCCCGGCGAGGACGCGCGCGGAGTCGAGCGGCGCGTCGCCGGATTGTGCTGGCCGTCGGTGAAAAGGACGACGGCGCTGCGCTCGGCGTTCGCGGCGGAGTCGGCGGCGAACTTCAGCCCGGCGGTGAGGTTCGTGACCTGCGCGGCGGGCTTCGGCAGCTCGGCGGGCGGCGCGGACTCGCCAGCGCTGGAATGCCAGAGCGGCTTCACGTCGTTGCCGTCGAGGAGGACGAGCTGCACGTCGTGCTTCTGCGCAAGACGCGCGAGCAGGCGCTTTTCCGGCGCGCCCTCGAGCAACAGCGCCTGCACACGCTGCCAGCGCGGGAGCGTGTCGAACTTCGCGAGTGCCGAGCGGAGCGGAGCCGCAGCGGGGTCGGCGGCGATCTGCTTTTCAAAGAGCGCCGAGATTCTCAGCGAGAAGCGGCCCGCGGCTTCACCGAGACGCGCGAGGTCGTTCACCGCCCGCACATGGTCGTCGGTGCCGGTGAACTGCCGCGATGCGATCTCCTTCGCGGGATCGGCAATCTCGGCACGCAGCCGCGCAAGATCGTCGCTGCCGGGTGCGGCCTTCGCGAGGAGCGCGGCGGCTTCGGATGCCTTCGCGGCGAACTCGACGGAGATCTTCTTCCACACCTCGTCGGTGAGATTCTCCGGCGGCGGCAGACGGTCGGCCAGGCTGCGCGCGTCGGCGAGCGCGGCAGCGGCGTTCGGCAGATCGAGTGCGACGCCCGCTCCGTCGAGCAGACCGAGCCTGCGGGCGAGCGTGATTTTGCGCCCGGCGTCCATCGCAGGATCGGCGAGCTGCATGGATTCAGAGGCATCAATGCACAGGAAAAGCTTCGCGAGCTGGCCGATGACTTTGCGGTGGTGCAGCACCGGCCCGCTGAGCATGAGCACGATGAGCGCGACGGCCAGCGCACGCAGGAGCGGGAGCAGCAGACGCACCCATCGGTTGTGCGCGAGCGTGTCGCGGCGATAGAGCATCCACGCGAGCGCGCCGAGCACGAGTGCCGCGCCGACGCCGGCAAACCGCCCAGCGCAGCGTGGTGGTGATCTGCTCCTGCCTCATTTCGCCGCCTCCATCTCGCGCTTGAGATTCTTCAGCGCCGATTCAGGCAGCGGCGCGCCGCGGCTGCGCGCAAAGAGGCGCTGCAGGATCAACTCGAGAAAAATGAGGATGAGCAGCACGAGTAGCAGCGGCTTCCACAGCTCCTGACCGAAGCGCTGCTTGTGCTCGTTTTCGCGGAACTCCGCGGCCGAGCGCACGACGGCGACGGAATGCGCCTGTGCAAAGTCGGCAATCTCCGTGTCGCCCAGCCGCGCGAGGTCGGACTCGCGGCGGTCGGCATTCACGACGTAGTGAATCGGCGGTGCGCCCGGCGGCTGCAGCGTGTGGAGGCCCGGCTGGTAGAGCGGCGCGCTCTCGACGACTCCGCGCTCCTCCTTCTTCACGACGGGCAGTTCGCTCGTCGTGCCGTCGGGCCCGGTGAACAGCGCTTTCTTGCCTGCAGATGCCGCGGGAAGAAATGCCGTGAGAGCGTGACCCACATCGAGATTGCGCGACGGATGCACCGTCGAGGCGAGATGCACGCAGAGCCGCTGCACGAGCGGGAGGTAAAATGGGCGCGCAGGGAGGTTGCCCCAGTCGGCATCGGCGGCGGTCGCGCATGCGATCACGCGCCCATGCCCGACGGTGCGCTCGACGAGGAACGGGTCACCGGTTTCCAAACGTGCGAGCACAACCGGCTCCTTCGGATCGCCGCTCGCCGCGGGCGATTTCATCTTGAACCACACCTTGATCGCGGCCTCGGTCATCGTGCCGTTGCGCGGGTCGTTGAAAAGTTCGAGCGCGGGATTTTCAAATCGCGTTGCTGCGACGCCGACGCCCTGAACGCCATCCTTCAGCTCGCCGGAAAGTCCCGCAAGCGGCACGGGCGCGAGCGGCGCGAACGTGCTGTTCCACCAATTCACGTCGGTGCGGTCGCCGGGGAAGACGAGCAGGCCGCCGCCGTTTCTCACGAAATCCTCCAGCGCTCGCAACTGTTCCCCGCTGAGCTTGCGCACGTTCGCGAGGACCACGACCGCGGCATCCGCGAGATGCTTGGCGGAGAAGGCATCGGCGATGACCACGCGCGGCTCGATGAGATCGCTCTGCGTCACCTTCCCCGCGGCAAACGGTGAGAGCGCTACTTGCAGGTAGCCGGTCTCGGAGGAGATGTCGTCCACCGGCGTGCCCGGCGCGCCGTCCACGAGCAGCACCGAGATGCGGTCGCGCACGGGGATGCTGGCGAGGAAAGCGTTGTCGGCGGCGAGCACGTCGGGCTCAGTGGAGACTTCGACGACGTGCGAGCCAGCAGCCTCAAACACGTGCGTGAAGAGCACCTGCGCCTTCGCGTGCGGGCCGAGCGCGACCTGCGACGCGGCCTTGTCCTTTCCGTCCACTTTCAAAGTCACGCGCAGGTCGGCGTGGTTCGCCTCGCCGAAGTTGCGGAGGTTCGCGCGGATTTGCACCTTCTGGCCGACGCCTACCATGAGCTTCGTGAAGTCGAGCGACTCGACGGCGACGTTCTCCTTCACCTCCTGCCCCACGTCCCAGAACGTGATGCCCGGCGCGGTGGACTGACTGCGAATGCGCCGCAGCGTGCGGCCGATGAGCGCGTCCTCCGTCGCTGGAAAACTCACGCGCTGGAAATCCGTGAGCACGACGACCTGCCGCGCGCTTTCGTGCATCTTCTCCAGTGCGCCCGCGGCGAGATCGAGCGCGGCGGGGATTTTTGCGGAGCCGAATCCGGCGCCCGATTTCGTGAGCGCCTGCGTGACGCGAGAGAGATCGTAGCTCGGCGTGTCGAGCAGGCCGCGACCGCCCTCGCCCATGAGAATCACATGCACCTCGGAGCCGGCACGGAGTTCGTTGATGAGCCGCAGCGTCTCGTCCTTGGCGATGCCGAAGCTCGTCGTGCCCGCGCGCGCGGCGTCCATCGAATAGCTGTTGTCGAGCAGCACGACGGTCGAGGTCTTCGCGTCGCCGAGAAGCGACTTTGCGCCCTTCCACAGCGGGCGAGCCATCGTGAGCGCGAGGAACGCTGGAATCGCACAACGGATCGCGAGGAGGATCCACTGCTCGATTTGAATGCGCCGCCTGTTCGTCTTCAGCACCGCCTCGAGCAGGTGCATCGCGCCCCACTTCACGATCTTGAAGCGGCTCTTGTGGAAGAGATGGATGATGATCGGAATCGCAAGCGTGGCGACGCCGAGGATCAGTCCAGCATTGAGCAGGGATAATGGCATCAACCGCGGGCGAGCCTCCGGCTGAGGTAGGCCGCGAGCGCCTTGGCATACGGCTCGTCGGTCGTGAACGGCACGAGGTCCACCTTGTGCCTGCGGCAGCCGCGCGTGAGATCGCTGCGGAATTTTTCGAGGTTTGCGAGATACGCCTGGCGCAAAATCGCGGGGTCGAGCAGGTGCTTCACACCGTCGCGCTCCATGCACTCGAACTGCGTCCAGCCCTTGAACTGGAAGCTGAGTTCGTCGGGGTGCCAGATCTGGAAGACGAGGATTTCGTGGCGCGCATGGCGGAAGTGCGCCAGCGCCTTCAGGAAATTCGCGACCTCGCCGAAGCAGTCGCTGATGATGATGAGCAGGCCGCGGCGGTGGAGCTTCGGCACGAGATCGTGGAAGACCTTCCCGAGTTCGGTCTCGCCGCCGGGCTTCCCGCTTTCCAGCTCGCTCAAAATCGTGCGCATGTGGCTCACGCGCGACCGCGGCGGAATGTAGCGGCGGATTTCCGTGTCGAACGTGACGAGGCCGACGCCGTCCGACTGCTGAAGCATGAGATACGAGAGGCAGGCCGCGAGCTTCGTCGCGTATTCGAATTTGCTCACGCCACCGTCCTTCCCGCCGCCGTAGTCCATCGAGCCGCTGCGATCCAAAATGATGGTCGCGCGGAGGTTCGTCTCCTCCTCGTATTCGCGGATGTAGTAGCGGTCGCTGCGCGCGAAGACGCGCCAGTCGATGTGCCGGATTTCGTCGCCGGGCACATACTGCCGGTGCTGCTTGAACTCAACGCTGAAGCCCTTGTGCGGCGAGCGGTGCAGGCCGGTGGTGAAGCCTTCGACAACCTGCCGCGCGAACACCTGCAGGTTCGAGATTCGCTGGAGGTCGGACGGATTGAGGAAGTCCGAGACGTGGGCCATGCCGTGCGGTGAATTCGGATTCCGAAATTACAGCGCGCGCTTCGCCTCGCCGCGCGGGACGCTCTTGAGGACGCGGCGGATGATCTCATCCACGGTGATGCCCTCCGCCTCGGCATTGAAGGTCGCGACGACCCGGTGGCGGAGCACGGGGAGCGCGAGCGCCTCGATGTCGTCGATCGTGACGTGGAAGCGGCCCTGCAGGACGGCGCGCACTTTTCCAGCGAGCACGAGGTTCTGACACGCGCGCGGACCGGCGCCCCAGCTGATGAGCTCCTTCACGAACGGCTGCGCGTCAGGCTCGCTCGGCCGCGTGATTCGGACGAGGTCGAGCACGAAGTCCATCACGTGATCGGGCACCGGCACCTTGCGCACGACTTTCTGGAGCTGCAAAATCTGCGCGCCGCTGAGCACGGGCTGGATTTCGGTGGTCATCGTGCCGGTCGTGCGCGCGACGATCTGCCGTTCCTCCTCGCGCGTCGGGTAGTTGACGTTCACGAGGAAGAGGAAGCGGTCGCGCTGCGCCTCAGGCAGCGGATACGTGCCTTCCTGTTCGATGGGGTTCTGCGTCGCGAGGACGAAGAACGGCTGGTCGAGTTCGAGCGTCTTGCCGCCGACGGTGACGTGCTTTTCCTGCATCGCCTCGAGGAGCGCGGCCTGCGTCTTCGGCGGCGTGCGGTTGATTTCGTCGGCGAGCAGCATCTGCGTGAAGATGGGGCCTTTCTGGAAAACGAACTGCCGCTGGCCAGTCGAAGATTCCTGGATGATGTCGGTGCCCGTGATGTCCGCCGGCATGAGGTCCGGCGTGAACTGGATGCGCCGGAAGCCCATGTTCAGTGCCTGCGAGAGCGTGCGGATCATCGCGGTCTTTGCGAGGCCGGGCACGCCTTCGAGCAGGCAGTGGCCGCCGGCGAGCACTGCGATGAGAAGCTGCTCGATGACGTCCTTCTGCCCGACGATGAACTTCGCCATCTCTCGCGTGATCTTCTTGTATGCGTCAACCAGCGACGCGGCGGCCGCCTTGTCGTCGAACTGGGTGTCGGGTGAGGTGTCAGTGGTGGTCATGTCGTTTGGGAAAGATGCTCTGTGGCAAAGAAAACGCCGTTCGGCGAGCAACGTCGAACGGCGTCAAATCCAGTGTGCCTGAAACAGTCGCGCGTTTACATCTCTGCGATCTCGGGCAGCGGATCAATCCAGACGGGAGGCGTGCAGACAGCCGGCTGCGCGGCGAACTGCCACTCGCCAGCGTCGGCGATTTGCCCCGAGCCCTTCTCAAGGCGGCTGCGGAACTCTTCAACACTGCGCGCAAAGCCCTTTTCCTGAACATCGGCCACCATGCCTTGAACGGCATGGCCGGCGGATGCGAGTTTTTCAATGGCGGTGCCACCGGGACCCCAAAGCCCTGGACGAGTGGCAATGAATCCGGTGCATGCCGCCAGCAGCAGAATCGCTGCAGCCTTCTGAAGAAGTCCACGCCAATGCCATGCGGGAATCTCAAGCACCCGGGCGCGCTGCTCGTCGCTGAGCATCAGCACTTCGGTTTCCTCCAGTTCGAGGCCTTCCTTCAGCATCTCGCCGAACTCCAGCATCTGAACCACGTCGTGACGGCATTCCTCGGAAGCTCCGAGCATGCTCTCGACGTAAAGGCGCTCGTCCGGGGGGAGTTCGTTGAGCGCGTAGTCGGTTAGGTCTTGTTCTGTCAGTCTCCCTCTCATTGCAGTGTGTTTTACGATGCGGCCCGCTTGGCCAGATAGATGATCTTCTCGTCCTTCTCGTCGCGCTCCATTTTACCGCGCAGGTTGCGCATGGCGGCGTTCAAAATGAATCCCACATTGCCGACACTCAGCCCGGTGATCTGGCTGATTTCCTGATAGGAATGCCCTCCGTGGAAACGGAGGCGCACGACTTCCTGCTGGTTCTTCGGCAAAGCCTTCACATGCTCCATGAGGCGGGCGATTGTCTCGCGGCGCGACATGTCCTGGAGCGGGCTGACGTTCTCCACCTTGCGGTGCTCGAACTCCTCGTGCTCGACGTAAATGTAGCGGTCCTCCTTCTTCAGGGACTTCAGCGCGCAGTTGCGGCACACCGTGAAAAGCCACTGCGAAAGATGGCCTTCGATCGCCGCCTGATCCTGCGTGTGCAGGCGCATGAAAGTTTCCTGAACCGTGTCACGCGCACGGTCGAGATCTTGAAGAATGCTCAGCGCATACTGGAGGAGGGGGCGTTCGAAACGCTCGAGAGCGCTCTGGACCCATGCGGACTTCTTTTTGGCTTTAGAGAGGAACATAGTGTGTTCTGCACCAATAACCCATGCCCCCGGAATCTGTGAGAGATTTTTTGCGCTATTTTTCCAGAGGAAAGGCGATCTCGTCCCGCGCGGAATCGCCGCTTCACGGCGGGCATGCGATGAGGCAATCGTGAGGCTGTGCAGACCACGCCCGCCATCCTGCTCCGCAAGACGCGCTTCAGCGACACGAGCCTCATCGTGACGTGGTTCACCCGCGACTTCGGAAAAATCAAAACGGTCGTGAAGGGCGCGCTGCGACCAAAGAACCGCTTCGCCGGGCTGCTCGATCTCTTTTTCGATTGCGAGATCAGCTTTGCGCGCAGCGCGAAAAGCGACCTGCACACGCTGCGCGAAGCCGCGCTCGCCGATGCACGTGCAGGCCTCCGCACCGACCACCGCCGCGTGACGCTCGGGTCGTATTTTGTGGAACTCGCCGAACTCACGACGGAGTCCGAGCATCCTGCCCCGGAGCTACACGATCTGCTCCACCGCGCATTCGCGCATCTCGACCAGAACGCCGCGAGCGAGAGGGCGCTGCTCCATTTCGAAAGTGAACTCGCACGGCTGCTCGGAATCGCGCACCCGACGCTGACACCGATTGTCGCGATTGGCCGCGCGTATCACCGCATCCCGTCCACACGGGCGGCGTGCCTCTCGATGCTGCAAAAGGCGGGCGCACGATGAGGCCGATGCGTTCATCAGCAGCGGCGGCATTTGCGAATTGAATTGCCCGCGGGCCGGCAGAGACTCGGCATGAGAGTCAACCTTCACCAGGAACAAAGCGCCATGCCCGATCCCATCCGCCCCGGCAACATCAGCTTCGACATCTCGTTCAAGAAAACCGCCGCTCACGAGCCGGTGGATGAAGACGCGCCTCTCCGCATTGTCGTGCTCGGCAATTTCGGCGGCGACAACGGTGCGATGGGCCGCGCGCCATTCGTGGACGTGGACAACTTCGACGCCGTCTGTGCCGGCTTCGGTGCGACACTGCAAACCGCGGACGGCACGACACTCGATTTTCACAAGCTCGATGACTTTCACCCCGATCGCCTGCTGAAGGGCATCCCGCCCCTGGCGCAACTCGTCGAATTGCGCGCAAGGCTCGCAAACCCCGCGACGACTGAGGCAGCGGCGGCGGAACTGCGGACGCTCCTCGGGCCAGGCGCGACGCCCGCAGCGTCTCCGTCCGCAAAGTCTGCGCCGCATGCCGAATCCACAGCCGACATGCTCGCGCGGTTGCTCGGAAAATCGCCGGACTCGGCGCCCGCATCCCCGGCTGCACCGCAAGCGAGTGCGAAATCCATCGTCGAGCAGCTCATCGCCAAGTCCGTCGCCCCCACGGCCGCGCCTGCGGCCTCACCGGCGCAGACATCCCTGCTCGCCACACTCGACGCCGAACTTTCGCGCCGCCTCCGCGCGGTCATGCATGCTCCAGATTTCCAGTCGCTCGAGGCCGCATGGCGCGGGCTCGACTTTCTCGTGCGCGAGTCCGGCGAGTGCGTGAAGCTCCACGCACTCGCCATCTCGCGCGCCGAACTCGCGCAACAACTCGCCGCTCCCGGCAATCCCGCCGCCACCCCGCTCGGCCGCACGCTCGAACAGCTCGCGCCCGCCGTCGTGCTCAGCGCGTATTGCTTTGGCGCGGACGATGTCGCGCCCCTCGGGCAACTCGCGAAGCTTGCCGCCGCCTGCCGCACGGCCTTCGTCGCGGGAGCAGACTCCGACCTCGCCGGCTGCGTTTCATTCGGCGCACAGCCAAACCCTCTCGACTGGATGCCTTCGCCGGTCGCCGCGTTCGCCGAATTGCGGCGCACTCCTGAGGCGGAGCATCTCGGCCTGGCTCTTCCACGCTTCCTTTTGCGCCAGCCCTACAGCCCCGGCAGCGATGCAATCGAGACTTTCCCGTTCACCGAACTGCCGTCCGAAAGTGCGCACGAGGCTCGCCTGTGGGGCAGCGCCGCATTCCTCTGCGGCCACCTGCTCGTGAATGCCTTCGCCAACGAAGGCTGGAGCATGGAACTCGGCGGCACCGGCGGACAAATCGGGGGGCTGCCCGTGCATTCGTTCAAAGCCGATGGCGAGACGCAGACCACACCGTGCGCCGAGGCATGGCTCACCGACAAAGCCGGCGACGCGCTCCTCGCGCGGGGCCTGATGCCCGTGCTCTCATTCCGAGGCCGCGACTCCGTTTTGCTCGTCAGCCTGCGCTCGATTGCGGAGCCGGCAAAAGCGCTCGCATTCCGCGTGGGCTGAAACTAGGCCGGACGCCGTGCCGTTCCGACCGACGGCTCATTAATGGTCTTCGCTCGTGGTGCGGAGCACTTCCTCGAGCGTCGTGATGCCTTCCTTCGCCTTCTCCACGCCGATCATGCGGAGCGACTTCATGCCCTCGCTAATCGCCTGGTTTTTGATCACCGCGGCGCTTGCGCGCTTAATCACGAGGCGGCGGATCGTCTCGCTCACCGGCAGCACTTCGAGCACCGGAGCGCGGCCCACATAGCCGCGGCCTTTGCACCGCGAGCATCCCGCGCCGCGATAGAGCGTGGAGCCGTCGTTCTCGATGTTGAGCTTCTGGAAAATCTCCTCCTCCGGCTGGAACTCCTCCTTGCAGTTCGGGCAGATGCGGCGGACGAGACGCTGTGCGCAGGTGAGGATGACCGAGGACGAAATGAGGAACGGCTCAATGCCCATGTCGTCGAGACGCGTGATCGCGCCGGCGGCGTCGTTCGTGTGGAGCGTGGACAAAACCTGGTGACCGGTGAGCGCCGCCTTCACCGCGATGTCCGCGGTCTCGTTGTCACGAATTTCACCGATCATCACGATGTCGGGGTCCTGGCGGAGGATGGACCGCAGCGCCTCCGCGAAGCCCATGCCGATGTCGGCCTTCACCGCGACCTGGTTGATGCCCATGAGCTGGTATTCCACCGGATCCTCGACGGTGACGATGTTATACACCGGGTTGTTCAACTCGCTGAGGATCGTGTAAAGCGTCGTCGTCTTGCCGGAACCGGTGGGGCCGGTGACGAGGATCATGCCGTGCGGCGCATCGATGGCCTTCTTGAAAATCCCGAGCGTGTATTCGTCGAGACCCATGTTCTCGATGCTCCCGCCAAGGGCACCCTTGTCGAGGAGACGGATCACGATCTTCTCCCCGTAAACGGTGGGAAGCATGCTCACGCGCAAGTCCACTTCCTTGCCCGAAACGCGGATGCGGAAGCGGCCGTCCTGCGGCAGGCGGCGCTCGGCGATGTCGAGGCCGGCGAGAATCTTGATGCGCGACGCAATCGGGAGCTGGAGCGCCTTCGGCGGTGATGTCGCCTCGATCAGCGCGCCGTCCACGCGGTAGCGGAGCTTGATCTCCTTCTCAAAGGGCTCGATGTGGATGTCGCTCGCCTTTTCCTTGATCGCCTGCACGAGGATGAGGTTCACGATCTTGACGACGGGCGCGTCCTCGCTGTCCGCCGCCATCTGGTCGAGGTCGATCTCCTGCTTCTGCTGCTTCACCTCCTCCACCGTCTCCGCCGCCGTGGCTGCCGCAGCATCGCGCAGCACCTGGTCCATCGTCGCGCTCGCCTGGCTCACGCCGGAGAGCGCCTCGAGGACGCACGTCTCCGTGGTGATCATCGGGAAGACATCCAGCTTTGTGCGCTGGCGGAGGTCGTCGAGCGCGAGGACGTTCAGCGGATCCGCCATCGCCACGAAGAGCTTCTGCCCCAGCCGGCACACCGGCACGAGCTTGTAGGCACGCGCCATTTCCTTCGGCACGAGGTTCATCACCTCCTCCGGGATGCGCATCTTCGAGAGATTGATCGGAGGCGTGTCCAGGCAGCGCCCCATCGAGATCACCATGTCCTGCTCGGTGACGAACTTGTTGTCCGTCAAAATCTTCAGCAGCCGGCCTCCCTGCTTCTTCTGAAGCTGGACCGCTTCCTCGAGTTGGCCGGGCAGCAGCAACCCGTCCTCGATCAGGACATCCGCGATACGTTCTCCGAAGGATTTGATGCTCATCGTTGGGCGGCGTTGGGCGTTAACGGCGGTAGGCGTCGAGCAGCACCTTGTTCACGGCTTCCGGGGAAGCGAGGTGCCACTGGATGTTGTAGTCGAGCAGTTGCTGCACGGCCTCCTTGCCGACCGCGTCGAAGGGATTCGCGAGCGCGATCATCATCGTGCGGGAGATGATGTCGAAGGGAACGATGAGCCGGCCGAGCGTCACCGCCTCGGGAAGCATGCGCACGATCTGGCGGTCCACGTCGTAATACTCGAGCGGGATGTAGGCGAACTTCGAGCGGTCGAGGATTCCGCTCAGCAAGTTTTCCAAATCCACGCCGCCGCGGGCGACGAGTTCACCGATGAGCGAGGAGGCCGGGTGGGTGCTGTCGCGGGCATCGTTCTTCTTCCGGATGGCCGTGAGCGTCGGCACGAGGATGTCGTCCGCCACGAGCCGGTGCTGGGTGAGGAATTTCGAAAGCGCGTCGTTGCCATCACCCGCGGTCTCAAGCTGCGACGTGATGGATGCCGTGTCCACAGGGCCGCGAAGCGAGACCCGGTCGGCCGACTGCGTCAGCTTCGTCGCCATCAGGTTGCCGCCATCGCTGACGACACTGCGGAAATCCAAATTGATCGCGCCGGAGTCCGGCCCCGCTGCCTTCTGCGCCTCCTCCTGGCTGGCCCTCAGCCGTTCCTCGACCTGTCCGAGCGCCTCGATGATCTCCGTGTTCCCCGGCTCGTGCTGGAGGATGAATTCGTATTCCAGCAGTGCGCCGGAATAGAGCCCCAGCTCCATGTGCACCGACGCGAGCCGGCGCGCCACGCCCACGCCCTCCTTTGGCATCCCCAGCTTGAAATACGCCTCCTTCAGGATCTCCATGCTCTGGACATCCTGAGGATTGGCCTGCGTGATGACCTCGAACATCTCGATGGTCTGCTGCAGTTGCTCCTGTTCCTCCGATGTGAGCGGCTGGGTTGGGCTGGCTTCGATCGTGGGCATTTTCGCCGATGATAAAGCCAAAAGCATGCCCCGCAGTCGCACCCGCCAGTGCCATTTGAAAAAATAATTTGCCCGCGGCGGCA
The DNA here is from genome assembly GCA_044221035.1 of Chthoniobacteraceae bacterium. Classification (GTDB taxonomy): domain Bacteria; phylum Verrucomicrobiota; class Verrucomicrobiia; order Chthoniobacterales; family Chthoniobacteraceae; genus SXWH01. The sequence continues at coordinate 21,463 of JBGAPU010000063.1, forward strand.
ACCCGCCCTATCTGGGCCGCGCATGAAATTTTCCCAGCATTGGTGGCGTCCCTAGACGGGCCTGCCGCGCCTCCTCCGGCGCGGCGGTCGTCGCCACCGTGCGTCGCCTCTCTCCGGCCCGATGATTCAGAGAACGAATCACCGGGCCTTTTCATTTTCACCACACACCCTTTCCAGCCGAAACCTGTCACTCAGCCATGATCAGCCAGTTCAAATTCAACGCCGACGGCCTCATCCCCGCGATCGTGCAGGACGCGAAATCCAAGCGCGTCCTCATGATGGCCTGGATGAACGAGGAGACGATCCGCGCCACGCTCGAGAAGCGCATGATGTGCTACTGGAGCCGTTCGCGGAAAAAATTCTGGCTCAAGGGCGAGACGAGCGGAAACGTCCAGCGCGTGCTCCGGTGGTTCGTGGATTGCGACAAGGACACGCTCCTTTTCGAAGTCGAGCAGACCGGCGGCGCCTGTCACACGGGCTACGAGTCGTGCTTTTTCCAGGAGCTCGACGACCACGGAATGCCGAAACCCATCGAGGAACAGCCGCTGTTCGATGCGGCGAAAACGTATGGCGGCTGATGCCGCTGTGACTGGTGACTACTGAATAGTGACTAGTCGCAGACCGTTCCCCACACGCGAGAGCACCATTCACAATCCACCAGTCACCAGTCACAAAATGACCACCCATTTCACACCCGACCTCGCGGCGTTCCGCACGCTCGCGAAGCAGGGCAACCTCATCCCCGTCCACGCCGAGTTCATCGCCGACGCGGAGACTCCCGTGGGCGCGTTCGCGAAGCTCGACGATGGCGGCTACACGTTCCTTTTTGAGAGCGTGGAAAAGAGCGTGCAGGCGGGACGTTTCTCGTTTGTCATCGTTGGCCCGCGCGTCGTGATGGAGAGCAACGGCCGCACCGTGCGCATCACCGAGAACGGCGCGACGCGCGAGTTCCAGTCGGAGAAGGATCCGCTCGCCGATTTGGAAAAATACATGGCTCGCTTCCGCTACGTGCCGCTGCCCGACGAGCCGCCAGATCTTCACTCCCGCTTCTCCGGCGGCGCGGTCGGCTTCCTCGGCTACGACATCGTGCGCTTTTTCGAGCCCACCGTGCCTGCAGCGAAGACCGATGAACTCGGCCTGCCCGAAAGCCTCTTCGTCCTCGCGGAGACGGTGCTCATCTTCGATCACCTCAAACGCCGCCTCCGCGTCGTGGCGAATGCCTTCATCGACGGCGATGCCGACGCTGCTTACCAGCGCGCGACGAAGACCATTTCCGACATCGCCGCGAAGCTCGCAAAGCCAAACCAGCTCCCGCCCTTTCCGATCACGCCACCGCCGCCGCCCGCTGCCGCCACGAGCAACACCACGCGCGACGAATTCCACGCGATGGTCCGCAAGTCGCACGAATACATCCACGCTCACGCTCTACCGCGCGCTGCGCTTCGTGAATCCGTCGCCCTACATGTTTTGCATGAAGTTCGCGGGGCGGTTCAGCTTCGTGGGCAGCAGCCCCGAGGTCCACGTCCGCGCGGTGAACGGCAAAATCGAAATCCGCCCCATCGCCGGCACGCGCAAGCGCGGCGCGACGCCCGCCGAGGACGACGCCAATGCCGCCGACCTGCTCGCCGATCCGAAGGAGCGCGCCGAACACCTCATGCTTGTGGACCTCGCGCGCAACGACGTCGGCCGCGCGAGCGAGTTCGGCAGCGTGAAGGTGAACGACTTCATGATCATCGAGCGCTACTCGCACGTCATGCACATCGTCAGCAACGTCGAGGGCCGCCTGCGCCCCGATCGCTCCGCCTACGACGTGATGCGCGCGACATTCCCTGCCGGCACCGTGAGCGGATCGCCGAAAGTCCGCGCCATGCAGGTCATCGCCGAGTTGGAAAAATCCAAGCGCGGTGTCTACGCCGGTGCCGTCGGCTACTTCGGCTTCGACGGCAACAGCGACTCGTGCATCGCGCTCCGCACAGTCGTGCTCAAGGACGGCAAAGCCTACGTGCAAGCCGGCGCCGGAGTCGTCGCCGACAGCACCCCCGAGGGCGAATACCAGGAGACCGTCAACAAGGCCATGGGCATGATGGCGGCAATCGCGCGCGCGAAAAACCTCAGCGAATAGAAGGACACAGCCATGCTTCTAGTGATCGATAACTACGACAGCTTCACCTACAATTTGGTGCAATACTTCGGCGAACTCGGCGCGGAGCCGCTCGTGAAACGGAACGACGAAATCACGCCCGACGAAATCGCCGTGCTCAAGCCCGAGCGCATCGTCATCTCACCGGGCCCGTGCACTCCGAACGAAGCCGGCATCTCGTGCGAAGTCATCCGCCGCTTTGGTCCCACCACGCCGCTGCTCGGCGTGTGCCTCGGGCACCAGAGCATCGGACATGTCTATGGCGGCGACGTCGTGCGCGCGGACCGGCTCATGCACGGCAAGACCTCGCCGATTCATCACAACGGCACCGGAGTCTTCGCCGGCCTGCCGTCGCCATTCGAGGCCACGCGTTACCACTCGCTGCTCGTGAAGAGGGAAACATTCCCCGCAGTCCTCGAAATCACCGCATGGACCGAGGAGCAGGAAATCATGGGCCTGCGCCACCGCGAATTCCCCATCCACGGCGTGCAATTCCACCCCGAGAGCATCCTCACGCTCGAGGGCAAGAAGCTGCTGAGGAATTTCCTCACGCTCTAGGCGCGGCGCAGAAAACTACGCCCCATCGAGCCAGCCGCGCCGGCTGTAGATTTTCCAGCCGACGACCTCGTGCAGCCAGATGGAAAACCGCTCGAAGCCAACCCACGACGGAACTCCGATGCGGAAGAACGAAGGCTGCGCCGCGTTGCCTGCGACGATGAAATTGCACGGCGCGGGCACGACCTCGAATCCCGCGGCCCGATAGACCGATGCGGCGCGCTTCATGTGCGTGGCGGAAGTGACGAGCAGGATTTTTTTCCAGCCTCGCTCCTTCGCGAGGGGCACGAGCCGCAGCGCCTCATCGTGCGTGTCGGCCGCGCCCCCGAGGCTCACGATCGCCCACGTCATCGGCGGCTTCCAATCACCGATGCGTGCGCGGATGAGGTCGCTTTCGATCTTCTCCACATCGTCCACGCGTGAAGTGCCGCCGCCGATGACCAGCGCCGGCGCGAGGCCCCATCGCATCAGTTCCATGCCGGCGAGGATGCGGTCGCCGGCCTTCGTGAGCCGCACGCCGCCCACGTCATTGCGCGACGCCTCCGCTCCGCCGCCGAGCACCACCACGGCGTCGCATTGCGGCAGTTCGATCAGCTTCACGCCCGCCCACTGCTTCTCCAGCCGGAGCACCAGCCACGAGGAAAAATCCGTCCCGCCGATGAGCGTCACGAGCAGCGTGAGGGCCGCGCAGATGAGATAGGGAATCGTCTGCTGGCGCCGGCGGAGCAGCAGCGTGAGGAAAATCAGCCCGAGCCACAGGAGGCCGACCGGCTCGATGAGCTGCAGGAGGAGGCGGAGCAGGAAATCCATCTTCTCAATGCGCGTCCGCCAGACAGGCCCGCGCGCGGGAAAATCGGGCCCGCTTCATTGCCGCTTCATCCAGCCGAGTTGGATGAGCACATCCACGTAGTCCGAACGCTTCGTCTCCGGCCAGATGAAGGACGCGCTGCGCACCCATTCGTCCCATTTTGCGAGGTCCCCCTTCTGCCGCGCCCACGCCGCGTTCGCATACTGGTAGGCGGGCGTCTGCGAGGGGAACGGCAGCTTTTCCAGCCACTCGCGCGCGCGGTCGAAATCATTCTCGAGGAGATACGTCAGGAAAATCCGGTAGGTGAGCAGCTCCGCGACCGGATCGCCGGGCCGCGCCGCGCCGAAGAGCTTCTGCCACAGGCCGCGTGCCTCGGCGTATTTGCCCTCGAGAAAGGGGATCTCGCAGATATTGAAGCGCGCCGGGAAAAAACCGGAGTCGAGCTTGAGCGCATCGGAGCAGTATTTCAGGCCGCGTGCAAAGTCACGCTGCTCGATGGCGACGGCGCCGCGCACGTTCAGCGACCAAGCAGTCGGCGGCAGCACCTCATCCGCCCGATCCACGTAGTCGATCGCGCCCTTGAAGTCGCGCACGCGGAAGCGGTTCATCGCCTCGGACAGCAGGAACTGGTAGCGGCTCGGCAGCGCGCCGAGCTTGATCCCCTGCCCTTCCGACGGAAGGTCAGACCGCAGCGGCTTCGGCTCCTTGGCCGGCTCGGGCGCGGGCGCCGGTGTGGACGGCGCCTTTTCCGCCGGCTGCGCGGGAGCGCCGGGCTTTGGCGCGGCATCCTGCGCGACGGCGCGCTCAAAGGACGCCGCGAGCAGCGGAACGAGCAGGAAAAAGGCGGGGCGCATCGGCGTTCTGTAGCCCAGCCGCGACGCCGAGGCCAGCATCCAAATGCGCGCGAAAACGTGTTCCCCGCGCCCTCCGCTTGACGCGCCGCGCGCCCCCTCGTATCTCCACGCCTTGTCTCGCGTGAACCACCACAAACCGAAACACGAGTGCGGCGTCTTCGCCGTGTTCGGTCACAAGAACGCGGCAGAGCTGACCTACTACGGTCTCTTCGCCCTCCAACACCGCGGCCAGGAAAGCGCGGGCATCGTCACCGCCGGCGAATCCGGCTCACAGTTTGTCCGCCACGTGGACATGGGCCTCGTCTCACAGGTCTTCAAAGGCCGCGACCTCATCCGGCTCACGGGCACCCGGGCCATCGGCCACGTGCGCTACTCGACGACTGGCAGCAGCAACATCACGAATGCACAGCCGCTCATGGTGGACTGCGCCCGCGGCCAGATCGCCATCGGGCACAATGGCAACCTCGTGAATGCGCACATCCTCCGCGAGGAACTCGAAGCGAAGGGCTCCATCTTCCAGACGACGGTGGACAGCGAGATCATCCTCCACCTGCTCGCGCAGCCCAATCATAGCGGCAACGTCCTCTCCGCGCTCCGGCGCATTCAGGGCGCGTTCTCCCTCGTGATGATGACCGAGACGGAAATCATCGGCGTCCGCGACCCGCACGGCTTCCGCCCGCTCGTGCTCGGCAAGCTGAAGGACGAATCGTCCGACAAGCCCGTTTACGTCCTCGCCAGCGAGACGTGCGCCTTCGATCTCATCCAGGCCGAATACGTCCGCGACATCGAGCCCGGCGAAGTCGTCATCATCGGCGAAAACGGCATCCGCAGCGAGTGGCCCTTCGATGATGTCCGCAGTTCGTTCTGCATGTTCGAGTATGTCTATTTCGCGCGGCCGGACTCGATCATCTCCGGCGTCAACGTCGCCCGCGTCCGCACCGAGATGGGGCGCCAGCTTGCCCTCGAGACACCCGTTCAGGCCGACATCGTCATCCCCGTGCCCGACAGCGGCAACTACGCCGCGTTCGGCTTCGCCGAGCAGCTCGGCATCCGTTACGAGCAGGCATTCGTGCGAAACCACTACATCGGCCGCACCTTCCTCCAGCCCTCGCAGCTCATCCGCGACTTCAATGTCCGCGTGAAGCTCAACCTCATCCGCGAGATGGTGGATGGGAAGCGCGTCGTCATCGTGGACGACAGCATCGTGCGCGGCACCACCGCCATCTCCCGCGTGAAGAGCCTCCGCGAATGCGGCGCGAAGGAAGTCCACCTCCGCGTGAGCTGCCCGCCGCACAAGCACGCCTGCCACTACGGCATCGATTTCCCCGATCCAAAAAAGCTCATCGCCAACCAGCACGCGCCCGAAGCCATCGCCGGCTACCTCGGCGCCGACAGCATCGGCTACCTCAGCGTCGAGGGCATGGTGAGAGCCAGCCGCCAGCCCGCGAACGCCTTCTGCCTCGCGTGCTTCAACGGCGATTACCCCGTCGCCATCCCCGACGGCGGCGGCAAACACATCATGGGCAAAGAGCGCAAAAGCCTCGCCCCCGAAGCCAGCCCGCAGGCGGAGCTGTTTGGGAAATTGAAGTAGGGCGACACCAGCGGTCGCTGCTGAAGAAACACTTCAAAAAATATCGAGCAGGTGGACGAGGATCAGGGCAACGCCCACAAGCAGAGCCGCGATGCCAACGACCTTAAATGCCTTCACCTTCATTTCCGTGCCCGTTTCGCCGAGGTCGTCTGCCTCTTTCTCACGCGCAAGGAGCGAGGACGCCTTTGGCAGTAGGTAAGCGAGGAAGAACACGCCAATGAGCATCGCAAGGATGCCTGCCGTGAGGTCGGGGGACCGCTGGATAGCACGGATGGAAGACAGATCTCTGTTCCGCAGACTGACGAGGACCAACCAGCCCGCGAAAAGGCCACCGGGGACGGCGGGAATTGTAGCAAACCACCAGAGGCGTTCACCGCGAAGAAAGGAGACCAGCCCGAGGATGAATGCCGATCCTGCGGTGACGCCGAGTTGGACGAGGAATGCACCGAATCCCCGAGGAAGTGCCCAATTCGGCGTGTCACGCGCCGCGGCTGCCTCGACATACGGCATCATCATGAGGAAGACGAAGAGCGGAACCAGCCATGCAGCAGCGGCAAAGAAAGAAAGGCGTCCGGAGCGCATTCCTCTATCAGTAGGATAGATCTCGCATCGAACACACCGCAAAATTCCACTACCTCTTCCGCATGAACGCCGAATTCGCACCGCGCTTCAAACGCCCGCGCGACGAGCGGCCCCAGCTTGTCGAGGATTTGTGGGACAGCATCGCGCAGGAGGATGCGCAGTCGCCGGTGCCCGATTGGAAGCGCGACGAACTTCGGCGGCGCAGCGAGCGCTTCGCGGCGCATCCCGCATCGGGCGGCACGCGGGAGCAGGTGAAGCAGCACGCGCGGTAACCGTCCGCGCACCCCTGCCGGGGTGCGGTGCATTTTTCTTCGGGGTTCCGGTGGTTTTCGCTCGCTACGCTCGCTCGACCACCGGCTAATTTCCATTCGCCCTCCGGGCGATGAGACATTCCGCGCTCTGCACTCCATTGCGAGTCGGAAGCTCACCAACACCGCCACTTTCCCGATGCCGAAAAATCCGAAATCCAAAATCTCCAATCCGAAATCCAAGAAAGCCTACGCCGCCGCCAGCGTGGATGTGGGCCTTGGCAACCGCGTGAAGCGCGGAATCCAGTCGCTCGTGAAGGGCACGCACGGGCTTGAGGTGCTCGGGCGCATCCTTCTATTGAACGCGCGGCGAAGATTCGTTACTTCTCCCGCATGAACGCCGAATTCGCACCGCTCCTCAAACTCGCGCGCGCCGAGCGTCTCCAGCTAGTCGAGGATTTGTGGGACAGCATCGCGCAGGAGGATGCGCAGTCGCCGGTGCCGGACTCGAAGCGTGACGAACTGCGGCGGCGCAAGGAGCGCTTCGCAGCGCATCCCGCGTCGGGCCGCACATGGGAGCAGGTGAAGCAGCGCGCGCGGACGCAGCATGATTGAGCGCGTCATCTACACGCCCGAGGCCGACGATGACGTTGCCGAATCCTACGACTGGTATGAGAGCCACGAGCCGGGGCTCGGTGAGGATTTCCTCCGCTGCGTGGAGGCGTGCGTGTTCACCATCCAGCGGCACCCGGAGCTTTACCCCGTCGCCGTGGATGCGTTCCGCCGCGCGCTGATCCGCCGCTTTCCGTTCGAGATTTTCTACGAGGTGGCCGGCGACTGCATCATCGTCTATTCCGTCTTCCACTGTTCGCAGGATCCGCAAAAGTGGCGCAAGCGCCTCGGACACGAATAGACGTTTCACTTTCCCATGCCCCGCAATCCGCAATCCAAAATCCAGAATCCAAAATCCAAGAAAGCCTACGCCGCCGCTGGCGTGGATGTGGACCTTGGCAACCGCGTGAAAAGCGGCATCCAGGCGCTCGTGAAAGGGACGCACGGGCCGGAGGTGCTCGGGAAGATTGGCGGCTTTGGCGGGCTCTTCCGTCCGGATTTCCGCGGCATGAAGGACCCGGTGCTCGTCTCGTCCGTGGACGGCGTGGGCACGAAGCTCAAGCTCGCGTTCATGACCAATCGCCACGACACGATGGGTCAGGACCTCGTGAACCATTGCGTGAACGACATCGCCGTCATCGGCGCGCGCCCGCTGTTCTTCCTCGACTACATCGGCGCGGAAAAACTCGAGCCCGCGGTCTTCACACAATTGCTCAAGGGCTTCGCGAAGGCGTGCAAGGCCGCGGGCTGCGCCATCGTCGGCGGCGAGACCGCGCAGATGCCCGGCATGTATCAGCCCGGTGAATACGATCTCGCCGGCACCATCGTCGGCGTCGTGGATCGCCCGAAGCTCCTCGACGGCTCGCGCATTCGTAGCGGCGACATCGTCCTCGGCATGGCGTCGAACGGCCTCCACACGAACGGCTACACCCTCGCGCGCAAAGTCCTCTTCGACCAGATGGGCCTCAAGCTCACCAGCAAGCTCGACGGCGTGAAGGGCACGCTCGCCGACGAACTCCTGCGCGTTCACCGCAACTACCAGCCGCTGCTCGCTTCGCTCGAAAGCCGAGGGACGAAGGACGAAGGACGCAGGCAGGGCAAGCCTTCGACCTCAGACGCTCGACCTTCGACGCCGATCAAGGGCCTCGCCCACATCACCGGCGGCGGCCTCGTGGACAACATGCCGCGAGTGCTCCCGAAGGACTGCGACGCCGTCATCGACACCGCGAGCTGGACCGTGCCCGCCATCTTCCAGCACATCGAGCGCGGCGGCAAAGTGGACCACGCCGAGATGTATCAGGTCTTCAACATGGGCATCGGCATGACCGTCATCGTCGCGGAAAAGGACGCCGCCAGCGTCGCGAAGAAGCTCAAGGCCCGCATCATCGGCCGCATCGAAAAGGGCAGCGGCATCGTGCGGCTGAAGTAAGAGCCCGGCCTCGGCTGGCGATGCGGGTCCGTTTCGGGATCCGTCGTCATCCTTGGCAGAGACTTTGCCGGGCATGGTTCCGTGGCCGGAATCCGTCCCTATCCGGTTGCCTGACAGGGAGGCTGGCCCGCGGTGGAGCGTGCGGTCCGCGCACGCTTCCCTTCGTTTCCAAAGGGAAGCAAACGCGCGCGGAGCGCGAGTTCCACCTCCCGCCGCCGGTTTCCGGCGTCTTTCGGCCAGCCGGAGAAGCAGGCCGGAATCCGCATCGGAAAGTAGCTCGTGTCCCGAGGCGCCGGGGCTTTTGGTGGAAAGTGGCATTTTTCCAGACCAAATTGCTACCTTCTCAATCAACGACGCCACAAAGAGGCTCTGAGGTGCCGCATTTGGTATTCAAAGCGCGGCATTTGGTGTTCCAAACGTGGCATTTGGTGTTCCAAACGCGGCATTTGGTGTTCAAAACGCGGCGTTTTGAATACCAAATGCCGCGTCTTGGTCACCTCCTTGCTTGAGTTTGGAAGCCATGAAGCCATGAAAAGCAGGCTTTTCCATCTTGGCTCTCCGTCCTTCCCTCATTTCATGGATTCTCGGTTTCCAAATGGGGATACCTCTGGCGTTTGGTATCGAAGAGGCGGCGCTTGGAATAGAAAACGGACCACCTGCTGCCGTCATTTCGGCGGATGCGGGCGTGAATGGGGCGTTCGCTGCGGTCCTTGCTCCCCTGTGTCGCATGTCGGGCACGGTGGGCATTCCCTTTGCCCACCGGGCGCCCGCCTCACTTCCAGTGTTCGTCGAAGAAGCCGGCGTCGTAGATGAGGCCGGGCCACTTCGGGCCGGGCGGCGTGGTGATGTCCACGATGGCCCAGTCGGGGAGCTTCGGGGTCTGGTCGCTGTTGTTGAGCAGCGCGAATTCGCGGAAGGTGTGGCCGCTGTTCAGCACGACGTAGCGCGCGGGGTTGAGCGGGTTCGGGTAGATGAGGATCGGCGCGTAGCGCGCGGGGTCGAGGCGGTAGGCCTTGAAGTTGAGTTCGTTCTTTCCCCACAGGATCGGGAGCAATGGGCCGGCGGGTTTTGCAGCGGCGTCCTTCGTCGTTGCGGGGATCGGGTCGGCGGCGATGCGCTTGATGATCGCATTCGAGGAAATGTCGCCCCAGAGGATGAGGTTGCAGTCGCGGATGTCGTCGTCGGTGACGGCGGTGTCGTCCTTGATGGGAGCGTCGCCGCGGAAGACTGCGCGCCAGCTCTTGATGGCGTGTCCCATTTCGGACTGCGTCCATTTGCCGAGGGCGTCATTGAGCGGCTTGCCGGTCGGGCGGACGAAGAGGAACTTCGACATGAAGGCGTGATCGACCGGGCCACAGGTCCGCGGATTTTTTTCCAAGTCGAATCGATGTGAAATGCCGCGATCTTCCTTCCTCCATTTTCCATCCACTTTTCGGAGCACTTCCCAAACATGCGTCGGTTTCAATTCGGGAAGAGTGGCGCCAGTAAATCCGCCAACAGGAAATGGTGTTCCGTCGATGACAAGTTTCAGCTGTAGCTGATGTGGCGCTTGCTTCTGGTCCACTGAAAACAAGTTGAGGCTGGGCGAGAGATGCAGGTCGGAGACATTCTTCGTCTTTACAGTGATGGTGTCCTTGTCGATCGTCGCGTCCACATCGGCGCGCTCCCACGAATGCTCCATGCCCCCGATGGTGACCCATGCGCGCTTCGGATAAATGAGCGAGTAGGTCGTGTAGCTCACGGATTTTGGCGCGGGGTCGTTGCCATGGCCGAGCGCGACCTCGATGAACTTCTCGATGACGGGCTTCGAGTCGGGGTGATACTTGTGCGGGACGCCGGGGCCGATGATGTGGGTGAAGCTGTGCTTCTCCTGCGCGGCGTAGCGGAGCATGATGTCGGAGGACTGCTTCTGGCCGTCGAGCTCGCCGGAGTAGGCGACGAGGGAGAGGCCCTCGACGTTGCGGGCGCAGATGGTCACATCATACCAGCGCCACAGGTGGCGCTCCCACCACGGGGGCGGAGTGGCGCCTTCCGCGTAGAGCGTGCGGCCGAAGAACTCCTCGGTCTCGGCAAAGCCAGCGCCGGGCGCGGCGGCGGCCCACATTCCGGGGAAGTGAAAGGCGAACTGCCAGCACGCCGCACCGCCCATGCTGAAGCCGCGGACGACGAGGCGCTGGGAGTCGATGGGGTAGTGAGCGGCGATGTCGTCCTTCGCCTCGAAGAGATCCATCTCGCCGGCGAATTTGTTGGCGCAGCAGTAGCGGCCATAGAGGTAGCAGACGATCTGGCCCTCGGGGGTGAACTCGCCCTTGCTGCTCTGCACGCCGCTGATGAAGGCGAGCTCGCTGAGCTTTTCGCCGCGGCCGTGGCACCAGAAGTTGAGCGGGTAGGGCTTGCGGTTCGCGCCCTCTTTTCCGAAGTCGTCGGGAATGAGCACGCCGTAGGGCTGCACGGAGCCGTCGATCTTCGAGCGGTAGCCGCGGGCGACGAGGCCGGTGGCGGTGTTCCAGGGAGTCTGGCCCTTGGCGAGTGCGGCGGCGCGGTCGAGGCCCTGGAGGATGTGGTCTTTCGCCGTGGCGATGTGCTTGGCGTCGTGGACTTCGTTGTAGCGCACGGCCCAGTCGGCGGACTTGAGGAAGATCTCGACGTTCGGGAGTTCCTTCTCGATGAGCGCGTTCGATTTCGCCAAGTCGCGGAGCTTCGCGATTTCCACTCCGAGCTTTTTCACACCCGCCTCGATCTCCGCGCGGTCGGCATCGGGGACGACGATGCCCGGAGGGGGAACCGGGCGGACGTCTTGGGCAAGGACGGAGAGCGAAAGCGCGGCGGGGAGAAGGAGAACGGCGAGGAGTTTCATGGGCGGTGTGTGGAAGTTTTTGCGGCGCGGTGCAAGGCGCGCGCATCATCAATCGGAACACGTGCGGGAAATTTGATGAGTTTGCAGTGTGCCGCGCGTCGGCGCTTGTGCGCGGCGATTTCCGCACGCAATGGTGCGGCGGTGAAATTCCCTGCCCTCCTCTTGGCCCTCTCCCTCGCATGCGCGGCATCCGCCGCCGATCATCCCTTCGGCGGCACGCTGCTGCCGGGAGACCGCGCCGCGCTCGCAGCACAGCTCTCCCAGCCGGACATGCAGAAGCGCGCCCGCGCGATCGTGCGCCTGCGGGCAGATGGACGCACCGCCGCGGATGATGTGAAGTCCGCCGCGGAACGCGCAGAAACCGCGGCGGAAACGTCGCTGCGCAGGCTTCTGCAGATGGCGAAGCCGACGGACAAGAGCTTTGAGGATGCGAAAAGAGCCGCGCAGGAATGGAAGTCATCCGCGGAGGCCGCGCGCGCGATCATCCTCGTGGACCATCACAAGAATCCCGCAAAGTTCGCGGAGATGGACAAGGCGTTTGCAAAGGCGCAGCGCGCGCACGACACACTCGCCCGCCTGACGAAGCCCGGAACTCCGACGCCCGCGGCGCAGATTCTGGACGCGCTCATTTTCACCGCGGAGAGCCGTCGAGAGAAGGACTGGGGCTCGGGCAAATCCGCCGACGCCGCGAAGCTGGGCATCAGCGATGTGATTAAAAAGGAGGCGCCTGCGATCGGAATCGAGCAGTTCGTGACGGAGGTGGCGCCGTTCATCGAGCTGCGTGAATACGCGCGGCTCGTGGGCGCCGCGCACGCGCAGATGAAGTGGGCGAAATCGGAGGCGGTCGTTTACGCGGAGCTGCTGAATGCGCGGCGTGTCATCGCGGGCCTGCAGCCGCTGCTGCTCGCGGAGAAGCTGACGGCCGCATGCGCGCAGCATTCGGAGGAAATGGTGAAGCTGAAGTATTTCGCCCACGAGTCGCCTGTGGCGGCCAACAAGACGCCGTGGGACCGCGTGAGCAACGCCCGCTTCGACGGCACGGGCGGTGGCGAGTGCATCTACGCGGGAAACGGAACTCCGCAGGCCGCGCAAACCGGCTGGTGGTATAGCGACGGGCACCGGCTGATTCTTTACTCCGAAGCGCAGGCACAGGGCATCGCCAAGTTCGGGACGACATGGACTTTCCTGACGGGGAGCTTCAACACATTCCCGTTCTAACGGACCGGCTCAGGCGATGGGGCGGAGGACGCGCGCGGGGTTGCCGACGGCGATGACGCCCTCGGGGACGGGCTTCGTGACGACGCTGCCCGCGCCGACGACGCTGCCTTCGCCGATGGTGACGCCCTTGAGGACGGAGACATTGGCGCCGAGCCAGCAGCGCTTGCCGATGACGACGGGCTTTGACGCGAGGGGCGTGTCGCCCGGCGCGAGGCCGGGGCCGACGACGTGGTCGTGGTCGGTGATGTAGCAGAAGGGGCCGATCATCGCCTGCTCGCCGACCTCGATGCGCTCGGAGGCGTCGAGCATGGTGCTGCGGTTGATGTAGGTGCGTGCGCCGATGACGATGCGGGCGTCGTCGTTCGTGGCGAGGAGCGTGATGCCGCGGTCGAGGGCGGCGCCTTCACCGAGGCTGATGCACTTCGGGCGCGAGGGGCACTCGATGCGCTCGAGCCACACACGGCCCTCGATTTTCATCCCCGCGAGCCGGAGGAGGAATGCACGCCGCCGCGAGCCGATGCTCTGGAGGATTTGGCGGAGGCGGTGGAAAGTCATGCGCGCTGCGTTGCAGCTTCCACGCCAGCACGCCGCGGGGCAAGCGCGGGAGATTTGGCTGGTTTGCCGAGCGGCGTCCGACTTAGCACAGCGCGCGATGCCGAACGACACTCCGCTGATGATGCTCTCGACGATCCCCACGACGCACGCGCGTCGCTCGGGCTACGGGCTGCTCGCGGAGTATGTGCAGGGGGCGAAGCTCATCCACGCGCCGCGCCGCGACCCGAAGGGCGGGCTGCGGCTCTTCCTCGCGCGGGTCGCGCGGAAGTTTGCGTTCTCGCGCTGGTATCTCGGCGGGAGCGCATCGGTGGAATGGCAGGCGCGGCGCGAGCTGCGCGCGGGGTTTTCGGGAGTGCTGCATTACCTGTGGGGCGACCAGGATATTGGGTTCCTCGACCTGCTGCTGAATGCGAAGCGGCACCGGCTCTGCGGGACGTTTCACAATTGTCCCGGCGACATCGGCGGGGTGATCCGCTTTCCGAAGCGGCTGCGGAAGTTTGCGGCGATCGTGCTGATGAGCGAGTGCCAGCGGCAGTTCTTCCGCGACGCGGGAGTGCCGGATGAGCGCATCCATGTGGTGCTGCACG
>JBGAPU010000064.1:0-35394 GCA_044221035.1 Chthoniobacteraceae bacterium
AGCGTCGTGCGCCAGGTGAAGCTGTCGCTGTTCTCGTCGCCCTTGCTCTCGATGATGAAATCGAGCGTCTCCCCCGCGGCGAGTTCGACGCGCTCGATGGAAGTTGCGACCTTCGACTTCGGCCCCGCGTCGTATTCCGCGAGCTGGCCCTTCCGGCTGCTGACGATGCGCGCGTGGACTCCGTTGCCCGCGGCGGGCGCATGGACGACTTCGCCGTTGAGAGAGACGGTCATCTCGCGCGACGCAGTGAACCGGCGGATCGCCGCGGCATCTCGGGAAGGATGCCCTCCGTCCGCGTTGAGATGCGCCCATCCGATTTTTTCATCCGGCAGCTTAGGCCCGGCCTGCCACGATGTGCCGCTCCAGTGCGTGAGCGGCGTGAACGTGACTTTCTGCGACGCGCCATCGTAGTTGCCGTAACCGTAGCGCCACGTTGGCGTGGGTGGCGGCGTGCGCTGCGCGGTCTCGGCCGCGCGGACGTATTCAATCCCGACCTTCACCTCCTCCGGCGTCGCCTTCCGGGCAAAAATCCGCTGATAGAGCATCTGCACGTGGCGCTCCTCGGGCTGCGTGGAGGCAAAGTCGGGGCCTGATGTGAGCGCCTCTGCCTGCGCGATGACGAACGGGCTGTTCATCATGTAGAGCGCCTGCTGCGGCACGCTCGTCGTCGAGCGTTGCGGGTTCATGAGATCCGGGCTGGCAAAATCGAACGTGCGGAGCGTGCCCGGGAGGTTCTGCCGGTCGATGTAGGCATAGACAGCGCGGCGCTTCGGGAAAGGCTCCTTGAAAAGCTGCACAGGACGTCCGCCGAGCGTCGCGTCGAGGTTCCCCGATGCGGCGAGCAGCGAATCGTGCATCGCCTCCCATTCCAGGCGCTGGCGGTTCTGCCGCCACTGCAGGCGGTTGTCGGGATCCACGGACTGCGGAATTTTGCCCGGTGCCTGCGCGAGCTGCGAGGGATGCACGGACTCCTGCATCCACGTGCTGCTGAGCAGAATCGTCCGGTGAAGCTTCTTCAACGACCAGCCCTGCTCCACAAAGTTCGCGGCAAGCCAGTCGAAGAGCTCCCTCTGCACCGGCGGCTCACTGCGCACACCGAAGTCGCCAGGATTCGTCGCGAGGCCGCTGCCGAAATGATGGAGCCACACGCGGTTCACGATCACGCGCGCAGTCAGCGGGTTCGTCGGTGCAGTGATCGCTTTTGCGAGCTCAAGCCGGCCGCTCCCCTGCTTGAATGGCGCGGCCTCACCGCCGAGGAACGACGGGAAGCGGCGGTCCACCAAGTCGCCGGGCCGCGCGGGATTTCCACGGAGGAAGACACGCGGCCTCACAGGCTGCGCCTTGTCGCGGAGAACATGGGCGCGCGGCGCGGAGCCGGGGTCTAGTTCGAGCTTCACCAGCTTGTTCTTCACCTTCGTCCGCTCCTCGATGGCCTTGCGCGGAATGCGGTTCTTCACCGCGATCGGGTCGATCGCCTCCGCGGGGATGAAGATCGACACTCCCGTTCCCGCACGGATTGTCGCCGCAAGCTTCGCCGCAAACTTTTCGTCCAAATCCCGCAGCTCCGCGAACACGCCCGCGCGGGCCTTTTCGAACTCCAGCGTCGCCTTCCCCCCGGGAAGCAGCGGCAGCTTCTCAGGATCGGAGTCCTCCTCGCACGAGGCCATCACGCCGTAGAGCGCATAGTAGTCCTTGAGGCTGACGGGATCGTATTTGTGATCGTGGCAGCGCGCGCAGCCGACGGTGATCGACATCGTGCCGCGCATGATCACATCGATGCGGTCATCGATGATGTCGTTCGTGTTGTTCAGGAAACGCCGTCCGAGCGTGAGGAAACCGAGGGCGGCGATGTCCCCGGGTCTTGCGCCGGAGCCGGGAACGTCGGCCGCGATTTGGCGCGTTAGGAATTCGTTGTAGGGCATGTCCTCGTTCAGCGACTGGATCACCCAGTCGCGATACGTCCATGCGAACGGATACTCGCGGCTCACACCACCCGCGAGATACCCGCGGTGATCCGCATAGCGTGCGACGTCGAGCCAGTGGCGTCCCCAACGCTCGCCATAGGCGGGCGAGGCGAGCAGGCGGTCCACGACCTTTGCGAACGCCTGGAGCGTCGGTGCGGGATCCTTTTCAAAAGCGGCGACCTCCTCGCTCGTCGGCGGAAGGCCGATAAGGTCGAAAGCCGCACGGCGGATGAGCGTGTAGCGCGATGCGACTGGCGACGGGGCCAAGCCCGCAGGCTCGAGCTTCGCGAGGACAAACTTGTCCAATTCACTCCGCCCCCAGCGCGCGGCATCCGTCACCGCAGGCACGGCGGGCTTCCTCACCGGCTGATACGCCCAGTGCGTGCGCGCGATGTCCTCCTTGGTCGCGATGGGCTTGTCGTTCTCCGGCCACGGCATGCCCATCTTCACCCAGTCGGTGAGCGCGGCAATCTTGTCGGCGCTCAGCTTCGGCGCCTTCTCAGGCATCTTGTTGTCGATCTCGTGGCGGATGCTCTTGAGGAATGTGCCCTTCGACGGATCGCCGGGAAAAACCACCGGCCCGATGTCGTTGCCCTTCAGCAACGCCGCGCGCGAATCCATCCGCAGGTCGCCCTTCTGCTTCTCCGGGCCGTGGCATTTGTAGCAGCTATCCGCGAGAACCGGGCGGACGCGCTTCTCGAAAAACTCAACCTGCTCGGGCGTCGGCGCGGCCGATGCGGCGGCGGCGATGCCGAAGAAACCAATCGTGGAAAAGATGCGTGGCATGTGCGCCAACGGTAATCAGCGCGCGCGCGCTGTCTTTAGTGAATTTCCGTGCATCCGCAGGCCGGCCTGCTGCGGCTGCGGTTCACGCGTCCCTCAAACCGCCTCCGCGAGATGCGCCTCGCCGCTGGAGGGCTCGAGCGCATTGCGGATGATCTCGGTGAGCTTTCCGGAAAAATATGGCTTCGGCAGGTAGTTCACGCCGTCCTCCAGACGCACGTCGCTGCCGAAAAGCTCCCGGCTGTAGCCGCTCGTGTAGATCACCCGCAGGTTCGGCTTGCTCGCGGTGCAGTGGCGCGCGACATCGAGGCCGTTTGCCTGCCCGGGCATCACCATGTCGGTGAGCACGAGGTCCACCTCCTCCTTGCAGGAGGGCCAGCGCTTGATCGCGGCATCGCCGGTCTCCGCCTCGATGACGTTGTAGTTGTAGCTCTGCAGCACTTCGACGACGAGCGATCGCACCGCGGCATCATCCTCCACCACGAGAATGGTGTGCCCCCCTTCATCCGCCACCGCCTCGGGGTGCTCCTCCTCGGACGCCTCGAGAGCACGCGAAGTCGCGGGGATGTAGATATGGAAAGCGCTTCCCTTGCCCGGAGCAGTGTCCACCTCCACCCAGCCCTCGTGCTGCTTCACGATTCCATACACCGTCGCGAGCCCCATGCCTGTGCCCTTGTTTGTCCCCTTCGTGGTGAAAAACGGCTCGAAGATGTGGTTCCTCGTCGCTTCGTCCATGCCGGTGCCATTGTCCGCCACGCTCAGGCAGACGTAGTCGCCCGCGCGCGCATCTGGATTTCGCGCGGCGGCGTCGGCCCCCAGCGTGAGCCGGGAGGTGCTGATCGTGATCATGCCGCCGTCGGGCATCGCGTCGCGGCTGTTCAGCGTGAGGTTCATGAGCACCTGCTCGATGCTCGTGAGATCGGCAAAAATCGCGGGTGTTCCGGACGCGAACGCAGTGCGCAGCTCGATTCGCTCCCCGAGCACCCGGTGCAGCATCGCGCCGAGGTTCTCGATGGTTTCATTCAGATTGATCACGCGCGGCCGCACCATGTTGCGCCGGCTGAAAGTGAGCAGCTTCCGCGTGAGGTCCGCTGCGCGCTCCGCGGCGCTGCTGATCTGCGACAGCGACTTCGACACCTCGCGTGAGACGCCGACCGTGTTCCGGTGCAGGCTCGCGTGTCCCTGGATGATCGTCAGCAGGTTGTTGAAGTCGTGCGCGATGCCCGCTGCGAGCTGGCCCACGGCCTCCATCTTCTGCGCCTGGCGGAGCTGGCTCTCGAGATGAAGCCGCTCCGAGATGTCCTGCGCCATCATGAGGATGTGCGGTTCGCCCGCGATGGTGAGCGGCTCGAGCGAGAGCAGCACCGTCCGCAGCTCGCCGCTCCGACCGCCGATTTGCGCCTCCGCGTTGCGCACGACCTTCCCATCGCGCACCATCTGGATGAACTGCGCCTCGAAATCCAGGCACAGCCGAAGTTCCAGCGGCGTGCGGCCCACCACTTCCTCCCGTGAGTAACCGGTCATCTCGAGGAAGGCGTCGTTCACATCGACGAACCGCTGCGCGCCAAGCGTCTGGATCGCCTGCGCGATCGGGCTGTTGCGAAACGCCTTTGAAAAGCGCTCCTCGGAAAGCGCAACCTCCCTCGCCGCCGTCTCGAGCTGCGCCGTTCGCGACGCCACCATTTGCTCCAGTTCGTCGAGCCGCCAGTCCGCCTGCTTCGTCACCAGCCACTTCTTTGTGAGCGAATGCGCAATCTGCAGCACCTCCACGTTGTCGAAGGGCTTCTTCAGCAGCATGAGGTTGTCGCTCACGCCGAGCCGCTCCGTCATCGTCTCCCATGAATAGTCCGAATACGCGGTGCACACGACGATCTGCAGCGACGGATCCTCCTTCCAAATCCGCTCGATGGTCTCCACGCCGTCCCATCCGGGCGGCATGCGCACATCCACAAACGCCAGCGCATAGGGCTGCCCCTCCGAGATCGCCTTCCGCACTTTCTCCAGCGCCTCCTCGCCTTGAAACGCCGAATCAATCGAGAACTGCGCCTTCTCACCCTTCGGCTTCGGCGCATCCCCGTCGCCGAAGAGCATCGCTTCCGCCTCGTCCAGCGCATCGTTCTGCACCTGCGAGGCCAGCAGCACCTTCTTGAAATCCTCATGAATCGCCGCGTTGTCATCCACCAGCAGGATGCGGCGGTTCGCCTGGATGATCACGGTGCCACCTCCCCCGGGAATGTCCGCCCCTCCATCACCACGATCGCGACCTCCACCTCCGCAGCGCTGTCCTTCAGCGGTCTTGCGTCAACGGTTCTCCGAGGTCGGGTGGTGGGCATGGCTACTTGGCGGGTCTGTTCAAATTTCTTTCTAGCAATTCTAATTCCAGCCCCGTGCGCCGTGCCGCGATTTGGAAAAAAACTTGTATCACAACGCCTCCACATCCGTTGCCGGCGTTCTGTTCGGGGAGGCTCACCCCATCCACCCATTCTGCGTGCCCCGGACTAAGAATTTTCGCGACGCGGGACTCTCCCTGCGCTCTCATCCGCACTCTCACTCGCAACATGACCTCCACCGCACGCACTCCGCGCATCCTCACCGCCCTCATCGCCACCAGCGCCCTCGCACTCGCGCAGGACAAGCCCGCCAAGCCCATCGGCTATCAGGACACCCCCGTCATCCCCGGCACCAAGTGGCACGTCCATGACGGCGAACGCCCGCAGCCGCGCGTCGTCACCCCCGGTGAGCCGAGCACGCAGGAAAAAGCAGGCACCGCGCCCAGTGACGCCATCGTCCTCTTCGACGGCAGGGACCTCTCCAAATGGCGCAACGCCAAGGGCGAGGACGCCAAGTGGAAAGTCGAGAACGGCTACGTGGAAGTCGCGCCAAAGACCGGCGACATTTTCACGAAGGACGAATTCGGCCCCGACTTCCAGCTCCACCTCGAATTCGCCACGCCCCCGCCTGTCGGCGACAGCCAGGGCCGCGGCAACAGCGGCATCTTCCTCTTCGGCAAATACGAGGTGCAGATCCTCGACAGCTACCAGAACCCGACTTACCCCGACGGACAGGCCACCGCCATCTACGGCTACATGCCCCCGCGCGTGAACGCATCCCGCCCTCCCGGCCAGTGGCAGACTTACGACATCCTCTGCGAAGGCCCCCGCTTCAAGGACGGCAAGCTCGAGAAGCCCCTCATCGTCACCGTCCTCCACAACGGCGTCGTCACGCAGAACCACACCGCCCTCATCGGCGACACGCCGCACAAGCGCGTGGGCACCTACACGGCTCATGCGGACAAAGGCCCCTTCAAGCTTCAGGACCACGGCAACCCCATGCGCTTCCGCAACATCTGGGTGCGCCCCATCCAGATGCCCGGCACCGACGAAATCGGCGAAGGGCCGAAGATCGGGAAATAACTTAGACGGCCTCCGCGACGGCGGCGCCCATCTCGGCGGTGCTGAGCTTCTTCGTGCCCTCGCTCCAGATGTCACCGGTGCGCAGGCCGGCCTCGATGACTTTGCGGACGGCGGCCTCGATGGCGTCGGCTGCGGCGTTCTCGCCGAGGCCGTGGCGGAGCATCAGTGCAGAACTGAGAATCTGCGCTATCGGATTTGCGATTCCCTTGCCTGCGATGTCGGGCGCGGAACCGCCGCCGGGCTCGAAGAGGCCGAAGTAGAGGCCACCTTCCTTCGGTGTGCCGAGGCTCGCGCTGGCGAGCATGCCGATGCTGCCGCAGACGGCGCCCATCTCATCGCTGAGAATATCGCCGAAGAGGTTCTCCGCGAGGATGACGTCGAAGTGCTTCGGGCGCTGGACGAGATACATCGCGGCGGCGTCCACGTAGATGTGCTCGAGCTGCACGTCGGGGTATTGCTTTGAGACGGCGGTGACGGTCTCGCGCCAGAGCACGCCGTTCGTGAGAACATTCGCCTTGTCGATGGAGGAGACTTTTTTGCGCCGCCCCTGCGCGGCGCGGAATGCGACGTGGGCGATGCGCTCGATCTCGCTGCGCTTGTAAACCATCGTGTCCACCGCGACGGCCTCGCCGTTTTCCTCGTGGCGGCTCTTCGGCTGGCCGAAGTAGAGGCCGCCGGTGAGCTCGCGCACGCAGAGCATGTCGAAGCCGCCGTCGCTAAGGTCGGCGCGCACGGGCGAGGCGTGGGCGAGCTGCGGGTAGCAGATGCCGGGGCGGAGGTTTGCAAAAAGGCCGAAGTGTTTGCGCAGCGGGAGCAGCGCGCCGCGCTCGGGCTGCTCGGCAGGCGGGAGCTTCTCCCACTTTGGCCCGCCGATGCTGCCGAAGAGGATGGCGTCGCTCGCCTCGCAGATGCGCAGGGTTTCCTCGGGCAGCGCCTTGCCGTCCACGTCAATCGCGATGCCGCCGACGCGGGCCTCGGTATAGGCGATGGAGAGGTTGAACTTCTTTTCGACAACGGCCATCACGCGGCGCGCCTCGACCATGACTTCGGGTCCAATACCATCCCCGGCGAGGACGGCGATTTTATAGTTCGGCATAGGGCGCGCGAAATTAGGGGCCGCGCCGGGTTTGCCAAGACGGAATCGCCGGAGCCCCCGCCGGTGGCTGCAATGGAGGGGGCGCGGCGGACAAATTGCGCATAGCCAAGCGACGGAGGCAGCCGTATGGAGGAAGTGCTACGATTATGAAACTCACCAACATGTTCCCACGTGCGGCAGCCCTGCTTGTCGCGCTTTCACTCGCGTCGCTCTCCGTCGCTCAGCCGCCTCCCGGCGGTCCTGGTGGCCCTGGTGGTCCTGGTGGCCCTGGTGGTCCTGGCCCTGGCCCCGGAGGTCCTGGCCCCGGTCCGCGCCCGCCCCGGCCGCCGCATCCACCACACCCGCCCGAGCCGCGTCCGCCGCGTCCGCCGCGCCCAGTCTCGAACTACGACTCCACCACGGCAAAGGTCCAGCGCAAGCTGAAGAACCTCGGCTATTACGAGGGTTCCGTGGACGGCGAAATCGGGCCGAAGACCCGCGCTGCAATCCGCGCTTACCAGGAGGAGAACAACCTCGAGATCACAGGCCGCATCGACCGCGCGCTGCTCGATTCGCTGGCTCTCTGAGCCGGCGTTGAAACGAACCCGGCCTTCATTCAAAGCAATGCCCCTCTCCTTTTCCGGGAGAGGGGCATCTTTGTCTGGATTCGTATGCGGGGCGCCGCGCGTCAGTCGCGCGTGGCGGCGCTGACCTTGTAGCGGCTGCCGACGCTGCGGGCCTTCACAGGCGCCGCGTATTCGGCGGCGAGCGGCTTGTCGATCTTCTTGTTCAACGCACCGCGGGCGTTGTTGCGCCAGCCATTCGGGTCGGCGAACTCGTTGCCGCTGTTCTTTAGCCCGGTAATCTGGCTCTCAAGGCCGGTGCCGTAGCCCTCGTGAATGATCTGCGGCGTGACGAACACGAGCAGGTTGCGCTTCGTGCGGCTGTTCATCTTCTCCTGGAAGAGGTGCCCGAAGAGCGGGATGTCTCCGGCAATCGGAACCTTGGTCTTGCCCTTCGTGACTTCGTCCTGGAGGAGACCGCCGATGGCGAGCGTGTCGCCGCTCCTGATGATGACGTTCGAGTCGAAGGTGCGCTTGTCGATGATGGGGCTGGCGACCGTCGCACCGCTGAAGGTGAAGGTGGCGTCGCCCACCTTGTTGCTGATTTCCGGCTGCACGATGAGCGAAACGAAGTTGTCCTTGTTGATCGAGGGAGTGACCGCGAGCGTGTTGCCGAACTCCTTGTCTTGGAATCCGCCGAAGACCGCCTGCGCGGTCTGCTCGTTGAAGTTGAGCTGCGGCACCGGCTGGTTGCGCGTGATCTTGATGGTGGCCTTCTGATTGTTGGCCGCGACGATGCGCGGGTTCGCGAGGAACTCCGCATCGCTGTCCTCATTCAGCAGGCGCATCGTGAGCGACATCTGCTGCACGGAGAGAATCGTGTATTGGCCCGCGACGCTGTTCGCGAGGCTGGAGACGTTCTTCGCGTTGCGGAGGATGTCATTCATCTGATAAACGCCCTTCTGCGCATCGGCAACGGAGCCATCCGTGTTGGTGCCGCCGTATTTGAACTGCATCGGCGTGGACGCACTGCCGACGACGCCGCCCCAGTTCAGGCCGTAGCTCTGCTTCGGGTTCGCGTTCACCTCCACAAGGCGGGCCTCGATCATCACCTGCTTCGTCGGCGCGTCGATGGACTTGAGGAATTTCAGGACTTTGTCCGCATTCGATTTCCCCTCGCGGAAGAAGATCGTGTTTGTGCGGACATCATACTGCGGGGCGAGGCCGCTGGTGAGCTGTGTCTGGAGCAGGGGGGAGACCTTCTCCGCGGTCGCGTAACTGAAGGTGTATTGCAGCGACTCCGTGGGCTCCTTCTGCTTCTCGGCGATCGTCTTCACGTAAACGACGCCCTCCATCTCGTCCATGATGAGGCCGTTCGCCTGGCAGATGATGCGCAGCACTTCGGCGGGAGTCTTGCCCTCGACGCGAAGCGTGATCTGTCCGGTGACCGCCGGGCTAACCACGACATTCATCTTCGCCTGCCGCGCGAGCGTGCGGAGAACGAGGGAGACGTCGTCGCCCTGAAACTCGCTCACGCGCGAACCGCCGGCATCGATTCCACTCGGAGGAAGGTTCGCCGGATCGTCGGTGGGCGCGCCGGGCACACCGGGGACTCCGGGGACTCCCGGCGTGGCGGGAGCAGTCCCGGGATTTGCGTTCGGAACCTGAATCGGAGGATCAATCGGCGCCGGCACGACGGAGGCGCCGCCCGGCCGCATCGAAGGCGCGGCGGGCGCACCGGCTGCAGCGGGCAATGAGGGCGGCGCAATCGGAGCCACCGCGGAAGGCGGCGGCGGAGCCACTGGCGCGGGGGCTCCGGGAGGCGGCGGAACAACCGGCGGCTGCGCGAGCGAGGCGCTCGCCGAGACGACGAGGGCTCCGATTGCGCGTTGGATCTTGGCGAGGGTGAGGGCTGAGATTTTCATAATCGTGGGCCTCTCCAAAGCAAACCGTGGGCCACGCTTCGGCGACGCGCCCTCGCATTGCCAACGTGCAATCTAAGAACTCACGCGGCCTTCGCGGCGCCCGCAAACGCGCGCATCTTCGCCGCATCCTTCCGGCCGGGCGCGATCTCAACACCGCTGGAGACATCCACGACCGCCGGTCGCACCGCGCGGATCGCGTCCGCGACATTCCCGGGGGCAAGCCCGCCAGCCAGCCAGAGCGTGAGCGAGGGATGGACAGCCTTAAATCCCCGGACGAGATCAAGGTCCACGCGCGCTCCCGTGCCGCCAAATTCACCCGGCACATGCGCATCCAGCAGGATGTGCGGCGTGGAAAAATCCGCCGCATCAGCGAACGCTGAACGGCTCTGCGCGCGGAATGCCTTGATGATCGGCCTCCCGAGTGTCGCTGCCCAGCGGCAGAAGGCGGCGTCCTCGTCGCCATGAAACTGCAGGGCGTCCACGAACGGCAAGGCTGCGACACGCTCCACCTCGCCACGCGCGGCGTTCACCAGCAGGACGACCCGCAGCGCCGGGCGGGGAAGTGCTGCGATCCATTCTGCATTCCGCGCGAGATCGAGGTGACGCTTCGAGCCGGTCCATGTGTTGAAGCCGAGCATATCCGCACCTGAATCGACCGCAGCCAGTGCGTCATCGCGATTGGTGATGCCGCATATCTTCACCGCAGCGCGGCTGGTTGGCAGTTCGAGTTTCACGGCCCGAGACTACTCGTGGCGCCGCACCCTGCAAAACTTCCCTCGCAATTCGCCGTCGTGCTTGCGGACGCGGCGAGCATTCCCCTACCATGCTCGTCCGTGCGCCACCGCCCTGTCCTGTTTCTGGTTCTGCTCTTCATCGTCGTCTTCCGACTGACGGCCCAGCAGCCGCTCTCCGAGGAGGAAAAGCGCCGCGCCTTCCTGCGGGCGCGCGAGGAGATGACCACCATCCCCTACACTCCCCCGACCACTCCGGGACCGAAGCCGAAACCGCATGCGACACCTCTCGGCAACGTGCCCCCGCCACGCGCGACGCCCGATCCAGTCGCGAGACCCACTCCTGCGCCAACACCTCGCCCCGCGACTACACCGTCACCCGCGATGCCGACCCCGCCCCGTGCGAACATCGTCGTCCGCGAAAGCGCGGTCGCCGAGCCGGATGTCGAACCAGAGCCGCCGCCGAAGCCGCAGAGCTTCTGGTCCCGGCTCACAGGAGGCGGTGTTGGAAATTACCGCTACCTCACCAGCAATGTGCGTCGCGCGATTGACCGCGCACCCGTGACGCGCGGACGCTGGCGCTACATCGTCGTCCACAACAGCGGCACCCGGCAGGGCAGCGCCAAGGCATTCGAACACTACCACCGATACGTCCGCAAAATGCAGAACGGCCTCGCTTATCACTTCGTCATCGGCAACGGTACCTCGACAAAGGAAGGCGCGATCGAGATAGGCAACCGCTGGCACCGCCAGATGCAGGGCGGCCACGTGCACAGCGACTACCTGAACAACATCGCGATCGGCATCTGCCTCGTCGGCGATTTCAACAACCAGCGCGTGCGCCAGGGTCAGCTCGACTCGCTCTCGGAACTCATCGAATATCTCCGCAAACGCGTCGGAAAGATCCAGGGACAGTCCGCCGTCGTCCGCGCACACCGGGAGATCAATCCGCCACAGTGGCCCACCGACTGCCCCGGCGACGAATTTCCCTACAGCTGGCTCCACCGGAAATTCTAGCTCCTGCGCGCAGCACCGATGCAACTCGCACTCACCGGCGCGACGGGCTTCGTGGGCCGGCATGTCATCCGCCTCGCGGTTCGCCGTGGCTACGAAATCATTGCGCTCACGCGCGATTCTTCGCGGCCGGTCGGCGACTGCATCGAAACTCGCGAGTTCTCCACGGATGCCCCGCCCGACCTCCGCGGCTGCGATGCGGTGATTCACCTCGCCGGGGAAAATGTCGCGGGACTCTGGACGCGCAAGAAGATGCAGCGCATCCGCGACAGCCGCGTGCTCGGCACCCGGCAAATCGCCGCCGCCATCACCGCGATGTCGCAGCCTCCCGAAGTGCTCGTGTCTGCAAGCGCGACGGGATTCTACAGCGACGGGGACGACGAACTCACCGAGGACTCGCCGAGCGGCGCGGGATTCCTCGCGGAGACGTGCCGCGCATGGGAAGCGGAGGCTCTGGCCGCGGAACAGCACTGCCGCGTCGTCCGCGCACGCATCGGCATGGTGCTCGGAAAAGCCGGCGGCGCGTTGCGCATGATGCTGCCTCTCTTCCACCTCGGCCTTGGCGCGCGCCTCGGCAGCGGACGCCAATGGATGCCGTGGATTCACGCCGAGGATGTCGCGTCGCTGCTGCTTTTTGCAGTCGAGAATCTCGACGCTCGCGGCGCGATGAACGCCACCGCGCCGTGGCCTGTGCGCAACGCAGACTTCACACGAACACTTGCCCGCACGCTCCACCGCCCCGCATTCCTCGCCGTGCCAGCCTTCGCGCTGCGCCTCGTGCTCCGCGAGTTTTCCCGCGAACTGCTCGGCAGCAAGCGCGTGCTCCCCGCCGCCGCCACGGCGCTCGGCTTTGGCTTCCGTTTCTCCGAACTCGGACCGGCGCTCGCAGACGCCGTCGCGTGAGCGGAAAGTTTTCGCTTCATTCCGCCGCCTTCATTCCCGATACCTCCGCAATGGCTGTCCCCCAAAACACGATCGCGATCGTCTTCGACTACGACCAGACGCTCTCCCCGAACTACATGCAGGACGAGGTCATTTTCCCGTCGTTCGGGATCGACCCGCCGAAATTCTGGCAGCGCTGCCAGGCGCTCGTCCGCGACGAGGGTTACGACAGCGAGCTCGCCTACCTGAAGGCGCTGCTCGACTACCTCGGCCTCGACCGCCCGACGAACAAGCACCTGCGCGAACTCGGCGCCGGCCTGAAATTCTATCCGGGCCTTCCCGAGATGTTCGACGACTTCAAATCCTGCCTGCTGCGCCCCGAGCACGAGACGCTCGGCATACGCGTGGAGCACTACATCATCAGCAGCGGAATCAAGGCGCTGCTCGAAGGCTCCCGCCTCGCGCAGCACATCCGGGCGATTTTCGGCTGTGAGTTCGCGGAGGATTCCTCGGGCCGCATTTCGTTTCCGAAGCGTGTCATCAGCCACACGCAGAAGACGCAGTTCCTCTTCCGCATCAACAAAGGCATGCTCGACCACTCGCAGGATGTGAACGACCACATGCCGCCCGACCTGCGCCCCGTGCCGTTCGAGCACATGATTTACATCGGCGACGGCCCCACCGACGTGCCGTGCTTCACCGTGGTCCGCCAGCACGGCGGCCACGCCATCGCCGTTTACAATCCCGACGACAAGTCGCGCACGAGTTTCCGCAAATGCTACCAGCTCGTCGGCACCGCGGACCGCGTGCGCCACATCGCGCCCGCCGACTACCGGCCCGGCAGCCACCTCCGCCTGCTCATCGAGCAGATGGTTGGCGAGATTGCGGACAAGATTCTCACGCGGCGCCAGCGGGACGTGGAGGACAACACCGTCCGCGCGCCGAAGCACTGACTCGGGGGTAGGTCCGCGCCGCGGGCTTGCCAATGGGTCCGTCGCTGCAAGACTCGCCGCCATGCGCATCGGCCACTGCCAGTTCGAACCTTGGTGCGGAGACTTCGAGCACAACCTCGCGAGGTTCGAGGAAGGGCTGAAGCGCGCGGATGCCGACGGTGCAAAGATCGTCTCCTTCCCCGAGTGCTTCTTCACCGGCTACCCCGATACAGAGGCCGAGGCGCGGCGTGGTGCGTTTGCCTCAGACTCGCCTCAGATGGAGCGCATTCTCGCCGTCACCGCCCGCCATGGAGCCGTCGCGATTGCCGGTTTCAACGAAACACGCGGCCCGGATCTCTACAACACGGTCGTCGTCGCACAACACGGCCGGCGGCTCGGCCTCTACAGCAAGTGCGCGGCCTACATGCCGTTTCACAAGCAGGGCCGCGACTTCCCCGTCTGGGAGATTGAGGGCGTGAAATTCGGCGTCCTCATCTGCGCCGATGGCGGCTACATCGAGCCTGCGCGCATCCTCGCGCTGAAAGGCGCGCGCATCATCTTCGCGCCGCATTTCAACTACATCGGCGACCGCGGGCTCATCAGCCATTTCATGAAGGTGCGCGCCGACCACTCCGCACGCGCCATCGAGAACGGCGTGCATTTTGTCCGCGGCAACAACGTGGTGCTCGACCCGAAAAAGAGCGGCATCACGCGCAACGCGGGCATCGGATACGGCGACAGCTACATCATGGATCCGGGCGGCGAAATCCTCGTGCGCAGCCGCCGGCACGTGGAGGATTACATCAGCGCCGATGTGGACACGAGCCAGCCGCCCGCCAAGGTTTGGGGACTGAGCAAGAGCGCATGGAGCCTGAGGGAATTTGGCGCGCTCCTCGCTGATGCGGCAAGAACTCAGAGCGAAGGTCCGCGGTAACCGGCGGGGTCGACCTCCACAGAAGCGTATCCAGCGGTGCGAATGCCCCGCTCGATCTCCGCCTGCACAGACGCCGCGAGCGGCTGCTCGGACGGGGCGACCTGCACGATGGCACGCGGAGCTTCACCGTCGCGCACGACATGGCGCACGCGGAATATCCGGAAGCCAAGTCCGCGAACGTGCTCCTCGGCGCGCTCAACCATGGCGAGCGCATCCACTGTCACCGGCGTGCCCCACGGAATGCGCGAGCTGAGACACGGCTGCGCGGGCGCATCGGCCGTGGGAAGCCCGAGTTCGCGCGAGAGGCCGCGGATTTCCGCCTTGGTCAGCCCGGCATCACGCAGCGGCGCGATGATTTGAAATTCCTCCGACGCCTTCCGGCCCGGGCGCTCGTGGTTCATGTCGTCGGCATTTTCGCCGTAGGCGATGGCCGGATAACCGCGCTGCTCCGCAAGTGCGTCGAGCCGCTGGAAGAGCTCAGCCTTGCAGAAATAGCAGCGGTTCGGCGGATTCGCGGCGTAGTCCGGATTGTCGAGTTCGAGCGTCTTCACCACCTCGAGCGGCGCACCAATGGCCCGCGCGAGCGCGACGGCATCCGCGAGCGACTGGCGCGGCAGGCTCGGGCTGTCAGCGATGACACCGAGCACCCGGTCGCCGAGTTCACGGCGTGCCTCGGCGAGGAGGAATGCGCTGTCCACACCGCCGCTGTAGGCGATGATGAGCGGCGCATTCGCACGGAGGATCCCGCGCAGCCGGGCGCGCTTCGCATCCACGGGAATGTCCGTCACAGTGCTCATGCCGCAGCGATGCTCACTTTTTCCCGGCTGCGGGACGGAGCTTCAACTCGTAGCCGGTCAGTTCCGCGCCGCGCCCCTTGGCAACTTCGACGAGCCCCACACCCTTGCGCCAGACGACCCGGCCGAAGTGGCCGGAGCCGTCGTGCCAGCTCTCGTTCCGGCAGGTGTCGCCGACCTGCTTGATTTCCGTGACCCACGGCCCCTCCTTGAACCTCAAAGCGCCCTTCGTCAGCGCGTAGACGTCCGACTTTTCGTGGCGCGGCTGCTTTTTCATCGCGCGAATCACGCGGATCTCACGATCCATGTCCTCACTGCTGAGGAGCAGGATTTCGTTGTCCGTGACGAGGAAGTGATACGGGCCGGGGTTCCGCTCCGAATCGGCGGGGAACACCTCGAAGGAAATGCGGTAGATTTCGCCCCACGACATCTTCTCCAGACGCATCGTGGTGACGTTGGCAGTGAGCGGCGCACGCTTCGCGCCGTCGCCCTTCTCATTCACGCCCAGCCGATCCTGATCCCACTCCTCGCCGACGAACTTGCGGACGACCGGCGTTTCGTCCGGAAGGTGGAGGTAAGGATTTGACGCGGAGCCGAGGGTCGCAGTGGCAAGCAGCGATAGTGTGGAGAGGATATTCTTCACAGAATCAGGCGGCGGAAAATTTCATCCATCGGCAGCTGGAGACCGACGTAGAAGTCGCCGAACTCCGCATACTGCGCGCTCACTTCGTCGAAGCGCATCTCATACACGATGCCCTTCAGGTCCATCGGATCGTGTGCGAGGAGCGTCACGCCCCACTCCCAGTCGTCGAGGCCCGTGCAGCCCGTGACGAGCTGGAGGATTTTCCCGTGCCAGCGGCGGCCGACCGCCGCGTGGCCGAGCATGAGCTTCTTCCGCTCGGCGTGCGAAAGCGCATACCAGTTCTGCCCCAGCGCGCCGCGCCGCTTGAGCATCGGATAAAAGCACATTGCCTCCCATGGCGGCAGCACGGGGTAGAGGCGGTGCTTGTTGTAAACCGCCATTCGTTCGCGCCATTCGCCGAGGGCCTTCTCGAATTCCGGTGTCCCCTCCGCGGTCCCCTTCCCTTTCAACTCGGCGATGTATTCCGCCTCCGTCGTCGTGTATTCGCTGCGCTCGGTCATCGAGTAGAAGCTGTAGGCTGGCGAGAGCACATCGGGCCCGAGCGAGAGCGTGAGACGCTTCTCAAGGCGGTTCGCATCGTGCAGGTCTGCGCAGAGAATCATGAAGCCGAGGTCCGACTTCGGCCCGATCATCGAAAACGTGAGCACCTGGCAGCCCTCCGACTTGCGGATCTCCTCGACGAGGTCGGTGAGATTCGTGCGGGCGCGCAGCTTTTCCTCCGGCGAAAGCAGGGACCACTGGCCGTGCTCGACCTTGTAAAAGAGATGAAGCACGTGCCAGCCTTCGGCGGATACGAGTTTCGGAGCGGGTTTGTCAGTCATGGAAATCCGGTTCTTCACCGTGAGTATCCGGATCACGCATCGATTCACCACTGGAATCTTCCCGGAAAAATTGCGTTGCCGAAAGGAGACACGGCGCTACTTTCGCCGCCCAATTCCATGGCCGACAAAGCAAACAAGTATCCCGAAAACATTTCCGGCAAGTTCTACGTGGACGACCAGTGCATTGACTGCGACCTCTGCCGCGAAACCGCGCCTGCCAACTTCAAGCGCAACGACGACGGCGGCCACAGCTTCGTCTTCAAGCAGCCGGAGAATCCCGACGAGGAGAAGGTCTGCAAGGAGGCGATGGAAGGCTGCCCGGTCGAGGCAATCGGGAGCGACGGCGAATAGGAATCCCGTCGTGGAATCGCCCGCACATCGTGCGAGCGGGCGACCGTGGATTTTGCGTGCGCCGGGTCTGATTTGGGCGACCATCGTCGCATGAACCCGCAGCTCCGCTCCAAAGTCATTGCCGAATGGCGGGGGCTCCCGGAGCGGCCGTTTCCCAAGGACGACTGGAAGCCCGTCGCGGGTGAAATTGAGAAAGTCGTCGAGAAACTCGGCCTCGGGAAGCGAGTCCGGGAGGAGGAAATCCTCCATGCGTGGCAGGAGATTGTGGGCCCGTTCGTCGCGCAGCATTCCGCTCCCCACCGCTTGGTCGAAGGAGTCCTGCACATCCGCGTTCTCCAGCCATCAATGCTTTACGAACTCGACCGCACCCTCCGGCCTGAAGTCCTGAAGAAGCTCAAGCAGCGCTTCGGACGCACGGTGCGGGATGTGAAGTTCCGCGTGGGCTGAAATCGCAATGCCCCGCCAACCGGACCAGATTCTCATTTCTGCACTCGAGCTTTCCACGCGCATCGGCGCAACGGAAGCGGAGCGGAGCGCGCCGCAGCGTGTGCTCGCCTTCGTGATCCTCGAACCGGTGCGCGGCTTCAATGAACTGCGCGACCGACTCGCGCTCACCGTGGACTACGATGCCGTGGCGCAGGCGGTGAAAGGGCTCGCCGCGGATGGCGAGCGCACGCTCATTGAGACGCTCGCGGAGGATATCGCCGCGCTGGTGATGCGGCGCTTCGCGGTGAATGCGGTCGACGTGGAACTGCGGAAATTCTTTCTGCCCGACGCTGAATTCACCGGCGTGCGCCTGCGCCGCGAACGGTGAGCCTCACTCCCCGAGATTCTGCTGGAGTTGCCGAAGCGGCCCGGTGAGAGCGGGAAAGCGGTTGTCCTTCAGCCAGTCGTTCACGGCGGCGCGCAGGCTGGCGGCGCGCTGCGGCAGTTCGTCCGCGGCGGTTGCCTGCGTGACGAGCGTGTCGCCGACGAAGGTTCCGGGGCTGGCGAAAACCGCGAGGAGCTTCGACTTCTCCCCAACCGAGACATCCTGCCGCGCGAGATACGCCTCGACTGCCTGCCGCTGCTGAAACTGCGACAGGTCAGCCTTTGAATAGTAGTCCGCCCGGAGAAACGGCCGATCCGCGAATTCCGCGGGGTGCCCGTTGAGATAGTTCATCACGTCGAGCGGGGCCATCTCGGCGAGCCTGTCCATGGCGGCCGCCGCGGCGCGCTTGGTCGCATCGTCCTCCGCGGTCACCATCTCGGAGAGGTCGGATGCAAATGTTGCGTTCCGTGTGAAAACCATGACGTCGAATGCCTCGAGAAAGCCGGCGCTCGGCTGCATCCGCCACGGCTGGTAGGCGAGCATCTCGCGCATTTTCTCAGCCAGGAAGGCGCGATCCTCGGGCGCGCTCCACGCGATGTTGCGCAGCGCGATGGCCCATTCGTCCGCGGAGGTCTTGCGCGTCAGCAATGCGCGGGAGAGCTTTTCCGCCTCGTCGCTGCCCGAGTCGCGCGCGATGCGCCCGAGCAGATCGAGGAGCATCACGCGGAATGTCGGCGCGCCCATGAGTCCCCCGCCCGGCCCGATGCCGAAGCTCTCGCCCGTCCTCGCGTCCTGCCCCGTCGCGAGAAATGAAAGGATCGCCGTGATCGCCTCACCCGGATCGGCCGCGAGCAATGCCCGGCGCAGCAGTGCAAGTTCGCCCGGCTGGAGATTGCCGGAGCGCAGCCGGTCGAAAACTCTTGCCAGCACACCTGCCGGGGTTTCCGGGTGGTTCCTCGGCGAACTTCCCTGCTCAGCCCCGCCCTCCGATAGGAGGCGGGTCTTTGGCTGCGGTTCGCGGCGCTCATCGCGAAAGCGCCGGCCAGCAAGGTATGCGACTGCAATCAGCAGCACCCAGAGCGCGAGAGACCTGAGGGCGCGGGCGTGTCGCACGAGGACGGTTCCCTTCGCCCGTCAGTAGCGCAAATACGCGGCGAGGAATGCCGCAGCCGCCTCGTCGAGTGCACGGATGCCTCCCGCCGGCGGATCCTCCGAACCGGCGACGACGATTGCGACGATGCGAAAATCATCGGGGCCCACTTCCGAGAATACCGGCCCTCCACTCATGCCACTCTCAAAAGTGAGGCCCGTGCTTTCCATGAATGCGCCAGTGACTGGGGCGAAACCCGCATCCGAGCGGACGAGCAGCATCTCGTTGCCCGTGTGGTGCTGTGCACCGTAACCAAGACACAGGACCGGCGTGCCGGCCCCCAGCAGGCCAGTCTCCGCCCGCCAGCCGGCATAAGCACCGGACGCGGGCGCGGCATTGAAGCGGAGCCCCCCGAGATCACTCGCGAACGAACGGTCCGAATCCTGCCCATGGCGCGCGGCGACAGACCGATAGGCGCCGAGGACGAAAAGCCTGCTCGCAAACTGGCGGGATGCGAAGGCGTCGCCGTTGCGCGCACGGTTGAACTGCACGCTGGTGCTCCAGCCGTTCACCGGATCCCAGACATTGTGCGCGGCGGTGAGAACGCTGCGCGTATGCACGACCGCACCGCTCCCCTCGTAATATGATTCGCCGCTGCGGAAAATGATCTGGCCGACGAGCGAGAACGGCGCCTTTGCCACCAGCCCCGCGCTGACGGGTTCGGGCTTCGGCACCGAGCCGGCACGGGTGAAGTTTCCCGGCGCGACAAGTGCGGCGAATGCGGCGGCGATGAGGGTGAAGCGCTTCATGAGAGGCAGGCTGGCGGGAAGCTAGGGTTGTTTCTGGAATTGTAAAATGGGGATTTCGCAGCGAAACGCTGTGCAGAATCCATGCGCCCGGAAAAACAAAAACGCGTCGAACTGAACCCGAACCAACAGGGCCTGGCCGGTCTGGGGCAGGCCCTGTCCGGCCTCGACATCGGCCCGCTTCCCGCAACCCCGGCACCCTCGATGCCCGCCGATCAGAAGAAGCCGGCAAAACTGGGCCGCGTCATTCTCCGCCGGGAAACAGCGCACCGGGGCGGCAAGACCGTCATCGTGATTCACGACTTCCCCCCGGCAATGTCGCAGGGCGCGCTGGAGGATCTGGCCCGCGACTTGCGCCGAGCAGTCGGAACCGGGGGCACCGTCCGGGAACGCTGCATCGAAATGCAGGGCGACCAGCCCGGCAAAATCCGGGCATTTCTCGAAGAAGCCGGCTTTCAGGTTGGCGGGGTGACCTAATCGCCATCCGGCAAGCCGTCACGGCACGTGCTTTGCTTAAAATGTCCGGTATTGCGGTGCATGTCTCCGACTGACCGCAGCGTTCCATGGCTCAAGCTTCCCACAAAATCACTGAATTCCCCGGCGCGGTCGAGCCGCCGGACCCTCTTTCCTCCATTCCGCCCGATCCTCCCCCCATTCAGGATCGCGACGCGGCACGTGAACTCCGAAGCATGATCGAAGAACTGCAAAACACGGCGCGGGAGGCGCGCAGGCAGCAGCGGCAGGCGGAAGAGGAGCGCGAGCAGATGCGCAGCAAGCTTTTGGATCTGCAGGAGCGGATGGACTCCGGCTCGCATGGCAACTCACAGCTTAAGGCCCTCATCCGAGAGCGGGACATGCTGCTGGAGCAGCAGTCGCAATACGGCCCCGTGATTTCCGACCTCAAGCAGCGCTTCAAATCCGCCGAGGCGGACATCCGCGAGGCATCCTCCGAGCGCGACACGGCTGTCCGCGAGCGGAAGCAGGCGCAGAGGCGGCTGGAGGAAGCGGAGGAAAAACGTTCCGAAGCCTGCCGGCAGAGGGACGCCGCCGTCCGCCAGCGCGACCTCGCGAAGGCGGAGCTGGAAAAGGCGCTCGAAAAGGCGGCGATCGAACGGAAGAACTTCAACGATGCGCAGAAGGCGATCGCGGAAACGCAGAAGGCCCTCCTCGACGCGAGGCACGAGTTTGAAAGCAGCCGAAAGAAGGGCGAAGAGGATCTCGCGGTCCAGCTTGTGTCGCTCCGGCAGGCGCGCGACGGCATGGCCGCGCAGATCGTGCAGCTCAAACAACGGGTCTCCGACCTTGAGGACCAACTGGCGGAAGCCGGCTATGCACGGGAAGCGGCGGAGAAGACCGCGCGCGAATGCCAGGCCCAGCTCACCGACATCCAGGGAGTGCTCGAAGCTGCCGCGGCGGGGAACGACGCACAGAAGGTCGAGCAATTGGAAGCCACGCTGCTCGATCTCCAAGCCCAGCTCACCGCGGCGAACGAGTCGCTCACCACGATGGGCGCGTCACTTGCCGCAGCCTCAGAGTCGAACACGGCACTCACCGAAAACGAAGCAAGGCTGACCGCGGAACTGGAAGCGCTGCGGAGCAGTTCGTCGGGAGATCCGGTGCAGCTTACTGAGGCGCGCACCTCGCTCGTCGCCGCACAGAAGCAGATCGAGGCCATCATCCGGGACCGCGACACGATCAAGGAGCAGCTCTCCGAGAACGCAATCGCACTCGAAAGGCAGGTCAAGGATCAGGCTGCGGAGCTCGCCAAGCTGCGCCAGATGCTCAACGACAACGAGGGCAAGGTCTCCCAGCGCGGCGAACTCGAAGCCCTGCTGGAGCGCCGCCGCCTTGAGATGATCGAACTCAGCGTCCGACTCGAAAACGCGCAACGCGAAATCCGGAACTTGAGCGCGAGCCTCGCCGAGGCCCGCCTGCACGCGAAACTCTCCGGCCATCCCCTCCCTCCCCCGACTCACTCGGAAATCTGCAACTCGCACAACCCGGACCGAGTGCATGGCTACGAGGAAATCGTGGCGATGCGCCGCTGCTTCCAGGCATTCAGCCGGGATCAGAAGCAGGTGGGACTGCTCGCGGAACTCGAGACACACGCGCTCCAGATTTCCGGGCAGGCGATGCAGGCGGGGCATCCGATCCTGCACCGTGTGAGCACCGCATTTGCCAGCCTGCTGGGCGACCTGATGGAGTTGCCGGAGCAGATTTCGCAGTCCACCCTGCGCACACTGAACCAAACCATCGAGTTCGTCGCACTGCTGCTTTCCGACCCGGAAATCGAGGGAAGCGTCAAGCTCGCGGAGGCCCGCGTCTTCATCGTGGATGACGAGCCCGGCAGTTGCACGATGGCCGTGGATGCCCTCGGCCTGGTCGGCCTCAACTCGAAGCACGCACATTCATCCGCAGCGGCAATCGCCGAGCTGTCGTCGAACAAATACGACCTCATCATCCTCGATGTGCATCTGCCGGACCTCGACGGTTTCGAGCTTTCCTCGCACATCCGCACGATGGCGCCCCATGCGGAAACGCCGATTTTCTTCGTCACTGGCGACTCGTCCCTCGAGAACCGCGTCAAATCATCGCTGCGCGGCGGGAACGAGTTCATCGCGAAACCATACAGCGTGCAGGAGCTTGCGCTGAAGTCGCTGAAGTCCGTAATCACCGGCCAGCTCCGCAGCCGCTGAGCCTAGCGGCCCGTCTTGCGAAGCTGCACACGCAGCACCTTCCACAGCACCAGGAGCAGCACGAGTGACGAGAGGAGCAGCAGGGCGCCATTCCTGAAATACACGCTCATCCCGATGCCGTTGCCGAAATAGCCGAACGAGAAGTGGAATTTCTCCGGGCTGAAGAAGACGTTGATCTTGTAGCTGCGCCGGTAGTCGTTCTGCTCGGTCTCGGCCTTTGAGACCATGTCGGTGATCTTCTGGTTCGAGTAGAGCTGGTCGGCTGTGATGCCCGGCGGCCGCGTGCGGAAATCGAGGATGATCGGCTTCTGCCCGTGGATGACTTTGTCCACTCGGCGAAGGCGGCGGTCCACGTCGCTGGCCGTGCCCGACTCCAGCCCGCTGAGCTGCGCGAGCGTGTCCTTCAGGTCGTCGAGGCGCTCATCGTCCGCGTCGTTCCGGGGAACGAGCTCCCTGATTTCCGAGAGGCGCTTCTGCTTTTCGGCGAGCGCCTTTTCGTCGCCTGGATTCGCCGACTTCAGGGCGGCGATGTCCGCCTCATTCTCCGCGATCATCGCCTCCTTCTGCTCCGGAGTCGGGCGGGCGGCGAGTGCCTCGATCGCCTGCTGGAGCCGCTGCTGCCGAATCGCCAGCGGGTTCAGCTTCGCCTGCGCGACGACGAGGGCCTCGTAGCTGTAGTGCGTCGCGACAAACCGGCTGATGAGCGGCACGCGGAGCTTCTTGTCGGCCTCCATGTCGGTCGGCTGGCTCTTTGACGCAAACCAGCGCTGGAACGTGTAGAGGATGCTCGGATCGCGGTTCATCTCCTCATACTTGATGAGGGCTCCGCCAAAGATGAGCTGCGGGATGAGAATCAGCGGCACGAGCATCGCGCCGGTCTTTGAGTTTGGCACGAGCGCCGAGACGAGCAGGCCCAGTGAGATGCCGCTGATCGCTGTGAGGAAGTTCCACACGAAGTAGTAGAAAAACATTCCGCGAATCTCGAGGATCGCGTTGCCGACGATGATGAACAGCGCGCACTGCAGCGCCGAAAACACGCAGAGCGTGAGGAACTTCGCCGTGATGTAGTAGCCGACCCGAACGTCGAGGTTGCGTTCTCGCTGGAGAATCGTCCGATCGCGGATGATGTCCTCGACGCTGTTCATCAGCGCGAGGAAGAGCGCGACGAGCAGGCTGATGAAAATGTAGGTCGGAATGTGAAATGCCGACGCGAACACATAGGGGCGGTCGCTTTCCTCGGTGAAATAGAGCGCCCAACCGACGATGAGCGCGAGGAGCGGCGGTGCGAGCAGGGTCACGAGCAGGCTCGCGCCGTTGCGCAGCTTCGAGAGGAACGCGCGACGGAGCAGCACATGGAACTGCAGCCATTCCTCCCGCCAGCGCGTCTTCTGCGGCGCAGGCTGGCGCCGGGGCTCGATGATCTGCGTCGCGGTCGTGCTCGTGGCCGCACCCTGCTTGCGCAGCGAGATTTGCTTCATCTCCTGCGTGAGCCGGTAGGTCTCGTAGCGGTCGCGCCAGAAGTCCGGCGAGAAACGCCGGGCGGGGATCATCTGCCCGTTGCTGCCCTCCTCGAGGATCACCTCGCCGCTGAGGTCGTGCAGCGGCGTCTCAAGGATGTCGAAGCAGAACTCCGGGCTCCCGCTTTCACTCTTCAGGCCGGGCACCTCGACGTTTTCCTCGGTGGCCGCCTCGGCAAAATACCGCATCATCTCCTCCGGCGTTCCGTGGAAGACGAGCTTGCCGCCGCGGTCGAGCAGCATCGCCTTGTTGAACATGTGGAAGAGCCGCGCGCTCGGCTGGTGGATGACGACGAAGACGATCTTGTTGTGCGAGAGGCCGCGGATGATCTCGATGACGTGCTCGCTGTCCTTGGAACTGAGGCCGCTCGTCGGCTCGTCGAAGAGGAAAATGTCCGCAGAGCTGATCATGTCGAGGCCGATATTCAGCCTCTTGCGCTCGCCGCCGGAGAGCGTCTTCTTTTCCGGCGAACCGACAATGACGTCGCGCCGCTCGCTGAGCCCCAGCTCGACGAGACGGCTGTCCACGCGCCGCTTGCGGTCGCTCTTTCCGAGGTGCGGCGAGCGGATCGCAGCGGCGTAGTTGAGGTTTTCGACAACGGTGAGGTGATCGTCGAAGGCATCGTCCTGCGGAATAAACGCGATGAAGCGCTTGAACGCCTCCAGATTGTCGTAGAGGTCCTGTCCGTTCAGCAGGACTTTTCCGCGCGAAGGAGGAAGGCGCCCCGCGATGGCTCGCAGCAGCGTGCTTTTTCCAGAACCGCTGCCGCCCATCACGCAGACGATGTCGCCGCGCGTGAGCCGGAAATTGATGCCGTCGATGCCCGTGGTGCTGTCGCCGAACATGCAGGTGACGTCGCGCAGCTCCAGCGAGGAGACGATGTTGCGCTCCTCCTCGATGATGCGCTCGCCGAAGTCGCAGCGGATGCCTTGGTTCGAATCAATGCGGATGAAATCGCCGTCCTTCAGTTCGCAGGTGCCGCCGACCGTGATGACCCGCTCGCCCACGGTGACCGGGCGCGCCGCCGCGATCACCTCGAGCCTGCCCACCTTGTTGTCGTAGTCGCACTCGACCTTCAGCAGGATCTCCGCAGAGGCGCCGGGCGAGAGCAGGATGTCGTCCATCTCGAGGAGGCCGGGGTTGTTCGAGATGCGGTAGGTGTTCTTGTAGCTCTTGAGCTGGAAGCGCACACCGAGGGCGCGCGCCCTGCGCCGCAGTTCGGCAAG
The DNA here is from genome assembly GCA_044221035.1 of Chthoniobacteraceae bacterium. Classification (GTDB taxonomy): domain Bacteria; phylum Verrucomicrobiota; class Verrucomicrobiia; order Chthoniobacterales; family Chthoniobacteraceae; genus SXWH01. The sequence continues at coordinate 24,973 of JBGAPU010000064.1, forward strand.
CGGCAGCTCCGCCTCCTTGCGGAAAATGATGCGATCCTCCGGCGTGGCATTGAGCATCGTGCCCGCACGCAGCGTCACGCCATTGAGCTGCGCATTCACATTGCGCAGCGCGCGCACCTGGACCTTCAGCCCGAAGCGGACCTCCAGCGCGCTGTCACGCGTCCGCACCCGGGACAGCTCCACCTCGTTGTCACCGTCGATCTCCACATAGACGTGGGTGATGAGCACGCCCTTCTTTGCGTTGAAGAAGGACACGATGTCCTCGTAGGTGAGCACCTGCTCGTCGAGCAGCACCCGGTGACCGGGAAAAATTCGGGAGAATCTCGCGGGCGGGAGCGGACGTCCCCGGACATAAACCGGCCGCTGGCTCGCATTCTTCAAAAGCACGAGCGTCTCGTAGCGGAAGGCGATGAGCAGTTCGCCGGGCTGCAGGCTCTTCAGCCAGACATCAGCCTGTGCGTCGCGGCCAAATGTGAGCACTTCGAGCGGAAGCTCCCCGCTCTGCGAGATACCCTGGTCCGCCTTTTCACCGGCCTGGAGCTGATAGACGATCTCGACCGCCTGCGCGGCCATTTCGAGGCGCTGCATGAAGCCGTAGAAGGACGGCATCTGCTGCTGGCTTTTGTCCGAGCGCGCGATGATGTCGTAGATCTGCACGCCGAGCATGATCTTCTGCTCCGGCGAAAGCAGCCGCGCGAGCCGCACGCCCATCGCATCGAGATCCTGCTGCTGCCCGAGCGCCTCGCGGAACTGCCGGCGCATGTCCTCGTAGATCCCACCGGGCACCCCGTGGCGCAGCAGGCCGAGCACCGTGTCCACCTCCTCTTCGACGACTTCTCCGTCGTTCTTTGAAAATGCGGCGAGCACCTGGATGACGAGCGGAAAAAGGCTCTGGTCCTCCGCGGGGCGCGCCCGTCCCGCGAGTTTCCGCCATCCGCGCTGGAAAAGGCGGCCCACCGCGCGGAAAGGCGACAAGAGGGTTCTGCGTGTTGGTGTTGCGGTGCGTGCCCCGTCGGCGGTGCTGCTCATGTTTGGCATGCCCGGCACGCCGGGCACGCGTGGGAAGTATCACCGGCGGTGCCGGAGTGTCCACAGCGGCGCGAAGAAATCCCGTCGGCAGCAGCGCTCACGCCTCTGGAGGTGAGGAAAAGTGGTGTGCTCCGGCGCCGGGTCTCGATGCAGTGGCGCGCCACGCGTGTCCGCCCGGCGCATTCGCCGGGGCTCCTCGTTTCTCCTCAAAAACGGCGATGCCGACGACGCCCGCGTTCACCGTGTCGCCGTGCCGGCGCTGGCTGTAGGCGTCAAACATCCCGCCGAAGCGGAACGCCGCCACCGTCGTCCGGCTCGTGCGGAAACCCTCGACCGCGAGAGTCTCGAACGGCGCAAGGACGTAGCCGCGCTTCTTGAACGAAGCCGGCTCCCCGTCCATCGCGTCCAAGCCGTCCACGCTCACCACCACCTCGACCGCGCGCCTCGCTTCGTTTTTCAAAACCACCTCGTATCGCGTGCCGCGCTCCCCCGCGGCGATCCGCTTTCCGCGCGCCTCCCGGCAGTCGAGCCATGCGCCGTTCCCCCCGCGGATCCCGGCGCGCACCAGTCCGCCCTGCACCGGTTGCGGGCCATCGCTGCGCTTCGCCTCGCCACCGAGGAATGCGAGCATCGCATCCGCTCCCTCGCGATCGTTGTAATAGATCTGCCCCCTTCCCGCAGGCCGCTCGGCGTTCGCGCGGGTGAAGTTCGCGGGCTCCACCCACGACTCCCGCTGCTCACCCCATGAAGTGCCCAGCCCGGGCCGTTCCGTCGTCGGCGCAAATGCGCTGCTCCTCGCCTGCCCGGGGAGATGCGCCGTCCGAGCTGCACAGCCGGAAAGGACTGCGGCTGCGAGGAAAAGAGCGGCGCGTGCGGATTTCATCGGCGGTGAGTGTCCACGACAACGCGCCAGAATGCCGGGAAGTCTGCAAAGAGTTTTTCTGTCGCCTCACGCTCGACCTTCGACCTCGCGCTGCGGATCACATCGTCGCTGCCCCACGACATCGTGAGCCCCGAACGCGCACGGCTCTTCTCCAGCGTGCCGTAAATATAGCCGGTGCGCGTGTCCACGAGCGCGGCGAGCGCGGTCGCGATGAGTTCGTAGCGCTTGTTCGGGAGCAGCCCGAGGGAGAGGCTCGTGAGCGGCGCGACGATCTGCCCGTCGGTCGCCTGCGTCTCCGTCGCGAGAATCAGCACAGCGTCTGCGTGCAGCTTTGCCGCCGCCTCGCGGATGCGCAGGTCCGCGGTCATCCGGCGCTCGCGATCGATTTCGCCGACGATCACCGGGCTCACGATGGCGGTCCGCGCCAGTTGCGGGAGCGTGCCCAGATTGTCCAGCTTGCCGAGAGCGGAGAGTGCCCGGATGTGCCCGCGCTCGTCGTGATCCAGCGCGGCGATGGCGATGGTCGCCGGGAACCGCATCGTCGGCTTCGCATTGGCCGCGCGAGCGATAAGCGGATCGGAGAATGCCTCGCGCTTGTCCTTGAGCGAGCGGGCGACGGCCGGTGAATTCACGTAGGATGAGCAGCCCGAGGTGAGGAGGGCGGCGGCGGTGATGATGAGAGCTGTGTTCTTCATGTGCTAAAAAACCAGCATGTGACGGCCAGCATGACAAGATCTTTTGCTAAAAAAACAGCATTTCATTTGACCATGCCTCTTCGGAGAGCATCCTCCCGCCGTGTCAGCAGAGCATTCCGAGCACGATCCCCTCTCCCGCCGCGAGCGGCAGATCATGGACGTGATCTGGCGCTCCGGCCGCGCGACAGCTTCGGAAATCCACGAGCAGCTGCCGGATGCCCCGAGCTACTCTGCAGTGCGCGCCCTCCTCGCGGTCCTGGTGAACAAAGGCCACATCCGCCACCAGCGCGACGGCAAGCGCTATGTGTATGAGCCGCTCGCATCACCCGAGAAGGCCGGAAAGAGCGCCCTCCGGAGAATCCTTTCCACATTCTTCAACAACAGCCCCTCAAACCTCGTCGCCACCCTGCTCGACCCGTCGGAGGTGGATGCCGAGGAGCTGTCGCGCATCCGCAAGCTCATCGACGAAAGGAAGCGCAAATGAGCCCGTCGGCATTTCAGGAACTTCTCATCCGCAGCGTGATCGTCGCCGGTGCGGCGGCCGCATGCATGGCGCTCTGCCCGGCGGGCTGGCGTGTGCGCGTGCGGCAGGTCGTGCCTGTCGCCGCATTCGGCGTGCTCCTCGCCCTCGGTGCCGGCCTTGTCCTGCCGCTGCCAGGCGTCGAGATGCAGACGCCTCATTTCCTCGCGTCGCTGACCAGTTTCGTGGGCAACGGGTTCGCACCATGGCTCATCCACGCCTTTGTCGCCGGTGCGGCTCTGCTCCTCGTCCGCAACGCGGTCGCCGGACTTTCCGTCGCGAGGATCATCAGCAAATCACGTCCCGCCCCCGGGCGCCCGTGGCGGAAGCTCCTCGCCGAATGCCAGCGCACCCTCGGGATGCGTGGCTCGGTCCAAATTCTCCTCGCCGGGCCGGGCTTTGTGCCGAGTGCCACGGGCCTCCTCCGCCACACGGTGCTCCTGCCGGATGAGGCGCTCGAATGGACACACGCGCAGCGGCGGCTCGTCCTTCTGCACGAGCTTGGGCACTTCAGCCGCGGCGACCTTTGGACGCACGCGCTCGGCCGGCTCGCGTGCGCAGTGCATTGGTTCAACCCGTTCGTGTGGATGCTGCACCGGCAGCTCGCGCTCGAACGCGAGTTTGCCTGCGACGCACTCGTGCTCTCCCGCGGCGCCGCGCCGGAAGACTACGCGATGTTGCTCTGGAAAATGGGCATCGCCGCACACCAGCCCCGCCCTGCTGCCGCCACCTGCATCTCGATGGCTGCACCGGGCCGGGGAAAACTCGAGCAGCGCGTGCGCCGCATCCTCGAGCCCTCACGACGAGCCGGCTTCTGGCTGCGCGCCGCCGATTTTGCCCTGTGCGCCGGCGGTGCGCTGCTGCTGGTGGCGTGTGCGTCGCTGAAGCCAGTGATCACCCGCGCATTCCTCGGCAGCGGCGCGTGGACGCCCCAGGAAATCAGCGCACGCCTCTCCGCCGATCCATTCCCCGCCGACAAGTGATCCCCCTGCATGGCAAGTCCGCCGGTGCGCTTGCGAACAGACGGAGGCAAGGTAGGATGGGCGGAATGTTGACGGACTGCATGACACCGATGCGCGCACTCTTCCGCGCCCGGGCGCTGCGGACCGAGCCGGAAAAGCAGACAGCGCATGGCTCGCCGCGGTAGTTTTGTCTTCCTGGACCCCCACGGCCGCCGCTGGCCGCGCATGCGTCTCGCCCTGGTCATCGGGCTGCTCCTGCTGCTCGCGGGAACCGTGCTCACAGTCTGGTCGCTCCTGATTCATCCCGCGCTGCGCCTGCCCGCATCGGTGCGGGAGCTGAAGGGCCAGCTAAAGACGGACATCGCGAAGCACCCCGAGACGGCGCCCAACCGGAATGCGGACAAGTGGAAGGGCTACCTCGACAAGTCACGCAACGTGCAGGCGCGCATCGCGCAGATGCGCGCGAGCGGGAGCAAGGCCCCCGCGCGACCACCCGGAGAAGTGCGGCTCGGCTTTTACTCCGACTACGATCCGAACGCGCTCACCTCGCTGCACGATCACGCCGCCCAGCTCACGCACCTCTCTCCGGACTGGCTTTCCGTCGTCGGGCCGGACAGCCGCCTCGTCGCGGGCGGCGATCCGGCCATCGTCGAGTTCTGCTCCGGCCGCGGCATCGCGGTGATGCCGATCCTTCGGAACCTCGATCGCGACCAATGGCAGCCGGAGGCGGTGGAAAACCTCGCGCGGGGCCCCGCGGCAAATCGCGCGCGTTTCACCCGGGAACTGACTGCGAAGCTCGCGGAAATCAAAGCCGCGGGAGTGCTCATCGAGTTCGATCAAATCGATGCGACTTACCGCGACGACTACACGGCGCTGCTGACGGAGTTCGCCGCCGCGATCCACACCGCGGGGCGTGAGATGTGGCTGTGCGTCTCCCCGGGCGAGCAGCTCGATGCACTCGATCTGGAGACGCTCTCCGGCGTCGCCGACCGATTCGTCGCGCTCATGTTCGACGAGAACTCGGACACCGATGCGCCGGGGCCGATTGCCTCGCGCGAGTGGTTCGAGGGCTGGCTCCAGGTGATCGAAAACTACGGCGACAGCGACCAGTGGGTCGCAGCGCTCGGGGCCTTTGCCTACGACTGGAACCTCAGTGCGAAGCGGGCGGAGACGATCACTTTCCGCGACGCGATGAGCCGCGCGAGCTACGCCGGGCTCGACCGCGCAAACGGCGTGAACGTCGGCCCGCCCGAATACAACGGGCGCTACGTTTACTCGGAGCCGGACGGCGAGCACTCCGTGACCTTCCTCGACGCGGTGAGTTTCCACAACCAACTGCAGGTCGTCCGCGCCTCAAAGCTCGGCGGGATCGGAATCTACCGGCTCGGCAGCGAGGATCCTCAGCTCTGGGATGTGCTGGAGTTGAAGGGCGTGCCTGGCCAGCGCGCGCTGACCACGCTGGGGAAGATGCGCGCCGACGCGACCATCACCCACATTGGCCGCGGCGAGATCGTCTCGGTGGACGATTCGATGGATGATGGAACGCGCGTCCTCACGATGGACGAAGACGGGCTGATGCGCGCACGCTACAACGACTTCCCGACATTCCCGGTGCTCTACCATCATGGCGCATCGGATCCGCACCGCGTTGCCTTCACATTCGACGACGGGCCCGATCCGGTGTGGACACCGAAGATTCTCGATGTGCTGAAGTCGCGCGGCGTGAGGGCGACATTTTTCATCGTCGGCCACAATGGCGAGTTCAACCCGTCGCTCGTGAAGCGCATCGTGGCCGAGGGCCACGAGATCGGAAACCACACCTACACGCACGCGCGGCTGTCGAAGATCTCGCGCACCCGGATGCGGCTTGAACTGGACGCCACCCAGCGCCTCATCGAGAGCCTCACGGGCCGCAGCACGACACTCTTCCGGCCTCCATACAACGCGGACGCCACTCCAAGCCGGCTCGAGGAGCTCATTCCGCTGAAATTCGCGGAAGGTGACGAGATGGGCTACACCATCGTGCTCGAGAAGATCGACCCGCAGGACTGGTCGCTCCCGGGTGCAGCGGCGATTCTCCAGCGTGTGAAGGATCAGCGGAGGGACGGCAACATCATCCTGCTGCACGACGCCGGCGGCGACCGTTCCCAGACTGTCGAGGCGCTGCCGAAGATCATCGACTGGCTTCACGCACGCGGCGACGAGATCGTGCCGGTCGGCGAACTCGCAAACATCCCCCGAGACGAATTGATGCCGCCGGTCAGCTCCAGCAATGAATGGGGGTTCTGGCGTGCCGTATCGAGCGCGGCGTTCCCGATCAGCCGCAGCGCCGTGGAGTTTTTCTGGGCCTTCATGATCGCGGCCACCGTTCTGACCGTTGCACGGACGCTGCTCGTGATCTGGCTGGCGAGCCGCCATCATGCCCGGACATCCGCCGAGCCCGACGCCGCCCTCAGGGTGAACGCCCGCGCCGTCAGCGTGCTCATTGCCGCCTACAATGAAGGCAAGGTGATCGAAAAGACGCTGCGCGCCGTCGCCGAATCGGACTACCCGGGCGAGATCGAATTCATCGTCGTGGACGACGGCTCCAAGGACGACACGGCGGAAGCCGTGCAGCGCTTTGCCGCCCGGGATCCCCGCGTGAGTCTCGTGCGGCAGCCGAATGCCGGGAAGGCGGCGGCACTGAGCAGCGCCATCGCGAATGCGAAGCACGGGATACTCATCTTCCTCGATGCGGACACGCACTTTGAAAGACAGACGATCCGCGCGCTCGTGGAGCGGCTGGATGATCCGAAGGTCGCCGCCGTCTCCGGCCACGCGCGCGTGGGGAACCGGCGCAACTTTGTCACACACTGCCAGTGCCTCGAATACGTCTGCGGCTTCAATCTCGACCGCCGCGCGTTCAGCGAGTGGAACTGCATCACCGTGGTGCCCGGCGCCGTGAGCGCGATCCGCCGCAGCGCGCTGGAGGCGGCGGGAGGCTTCAGCCACGACACGCTCGCGGAGGACACGGACCTCACCCTCACGCTGCACCGGCTCGGCTACCGCATGGATTACTCGCCGGAGGCCGTGGCGTGGACGGAGGCGCCGGAAACATGGCGCGGGCTCGCGAAGCAGCGCTTCCGCTGGTGTTTCGGCACCATGCAATGCCTCTGGAAGCACCGCGACATGACATTCAATCCGCGCTACCGCGCGCTCGGCTGGTTCAGCCTGCCGGGCATCTGGTTTTTCCAATTCCTCCTCGTCGCGTTTGTGCCGCTCGTCGATTTGGTTCTCGTCTTCTCCATCGTCACCGGCACCGCGACGGACATCTGGCACTACTTCGCGATCTTCCTCGGCCTCGACCTCGTGCTCGCCGCGCTCGCCTGCTGGATGGAGGAGGAGCCGCTGGTGCGCGCACTCCTGATCGTGCCAATGCGCTTCGTGTATCGCTGGCTCCTCGCGTGGGTCGTCTGGAAATCAATCTTCCGCGCCGCAAAGGGCGCGCTCGTCGGTTGGGGGAAACTCGACCGCACCGCCACGGTGGGCACCGCATCGTGAAACGCGCGCTGCACATCCTCACCGTTCTTGTGACCGGGCTCACGGGCTGCAAGCGCGCCCCGCAGGCACAGGAGGCGACGCCCTTGGAAATCGCCGCACAGGCTCGCGGCGCACGGCTTGCGGTGCCGGAACACGGCGTTTACACGGGAGCCTACGCGGACTTCGGCGACCGCGAGGACGACGTGACACTCGAAAAGATCGAGGCTTTCGAGAAGCTTGCGGGCAAGCACCAGGCGATCCTCGCCTCGTCGTCCTATTGGGGAGAACAGACGTTCCCAAAGAAGAACATGCAGATCATCGCGCGGCACGGCTCGCTGCCACTGGTCTTCTGGTCGCCATGGGACCGCCCCTACAAGGAAGGCATGGGGCCGGACAGATTCTCGCTGCGCAACATCATCGCCGGCGAACACGACGCCTACATTGATCGCTGGGCCGACGGCGCAAAGGAGCACGGCTCGCCCATCATGGTCTCGTTCTGCAACGAGATGAACGGCGCGTGGTTCCCGTGGAGCGGCATGCACTACGGCGGGGGAAAAGTGATCCCCGGCACCAATCCGCCGCGCTACGAGGGACCCGAGTTGTTCAAGCAGGCTTGGCGGCATGTGGTGGACCGAGTCCGCGCCCGCGGGGCGTCGAACGTGATCTGGGTCTTCCACACGATGGACTACTCGATGCCAAACGACGTCTGGAACATGGCCGCGCAATACTTCCCCGGCTCCGACTACGTGGACTGGATGGGCTTCAGCCTCTACGGCAACCAGTTCGTGAGCGACCACGAGTGGGCGCCGTTCTTCGACCTCTTCGACTGGCCCTACACGGAGCTTGCGCGGCTCGATCCGAGCAAACCCATCATGCTCTGCGAGTGGGGCGTCGGCGATTTTCCAAAGGTCGGCAACAAGGCTGCCTGGCTCGGCGACGGCTTCCGCATCATGGCCGACGAGAAAAGGTATCCGCGCATCAAGGCCGCAGTTTACTGGCACGAACGCTGGCAGAACAGCGCGGACGAAGTGGACGAGTCCACCAAGGAGAACGCGGGCACCTACAGCGACCTGCGGCTGAACTCCTCCTCCGGCGCACTCGAGGCATACCGCACCGGAGTTGCCTCGCCATTCTTCCTTCCGCGGCCGATCTGGATTCGGGGGGAGCAATGAGCGCATGAGGCCCCACGGGCGCCCCGCGTTTTGACTTTTCTTGCCTGAGCCCCCCGCCACATTCTCCCGCATGAACGCCGCACAACAGGAAGTCCTCGATAAAGTGATCGAACTGCTCAGCGAACACTTCGATCACGCCATCGTCGCAGTCGGCTGGTATGACGAGGACAAGCAGTATTCCACGACTGCGACCTACAGCGGCGGCGTGGCGCCTGCGCTCGGCCTCTGCAAACTCTACGAGGCGAAATGGCAGAAAGAGCACCTCTGGGGTCTCGACGAGGACGAAGACTAACCAGATGAATTGCCGCGGCAGCGGGCCGCCTATTTCACCTCGGCAACCGCCGGCTCAGCGTAGTCGGACCACAGTTTTTCGAGAAGGGCTGGATCCGCTTTCCCGTCGGCAATCACGATGCGGTAACGCGAGACGTATGGCGTGCCGGGCGTAATCTGCCAGTCGCCCTCCTGCGAGGGCGCGATGCAAATCTGCGGGTTCTTCGGGTTCAGCCGCAATGGCTGCGGAAAGCGGAAGTTTGACGGATGCATCAGCACCGCGATACCGGCGGGCGCGCCGTCCACGTCACCACCGAGATGGACCCACTTTGCCTTCGTCGCGTCGCCAGCGGCGCGGTCCGCGCCGGTGCTCGTGAGCATCGTCACTTTGTCCACGGGGTCCCACTGCGCGCTGCCGCGCACGCCGAGCCCGCCGTAGTGGTATTTCGGCAGCTTGAGCGGCGAGGGCGACGCACAGGTCTGCGTGGAGACGAGGTCGATGACATTCAGCGGCGCGCCATTCACGCTCACGCGGAATGCGGTCACTTCCCATGCTTCGCTCAGCACGTCCCTCGCAGGCTCCGCGGCGTTGTCGACGAACCTGTGCCTGCCGACAAATCCGCCATGCACCGGACCACCCCAGCTTTTTTCCAGCGACGCAAAGCGCACCTCCGCGAGCGGCTTGCCGCCCGGTTTCCCCTTCTCGTCGCCCTTGCCCATGTTCCAGAAATCCGGGTGGTTCCCGTCAAACTCCGTCTTCGTCCACGCGAAGAAGATTCCGCGCTGGTGGCGGTGGTCCGGAGGAAAGTCGGCCGTCACAAGTTTGCCGCTCGGGCTGAACACGGGATGTAAATACGCTCCGTGCGCGTAAATCGGAGCGACTCCCTCCGGCACCGAACCGGGATTCATCTGGTAGCTGAAAAGCGATGTGCCGCCCGCGGTGAACTTCAGCATTTCGCCATCCTTCTTTGCACCGATGACATCCCCTACCCTGCCCGATGCCGCTGCGAGCCTGTAAGTTTTCTGCGCGCCCTTCCTGAGATTCGGCTCGATGAAGACTGCGCGGCCCTCGCTGTCGATCTGCACGGGCAGCATCCCACCATCGGCGGATTTCAGCACCGCGGCGCCGCGCAGTTCCCTCGGCGCGGTGAATGACACGATGCCGCCTGAACGCTCGCAGTCTCCTGCGCGCACAGTGAGCGTCCATTCCGCGGCGCGGGCAGGCATCGGGATCGCGCCGAGCAGCAGCGCGGTGAAGATGGGAAGAGGTTTGTTCATGGTGGGGATTCGTGTCCGGCAAGGCCACACGACCATTCTCCACGCGTCAATCACCGCCTCGTCACACCTTCGCCGGCTCCATCCGCGGCGCGAA
>JBGAPU010000065.1:0-34842 GCA_044221035.1 Chthoniobacteraceae bacterium
GGTGTGCCGTTCGAGGTGGCAAACGACGGCGAGGTCACCGCGCTCGCGGCCTCGATGAGCTTCGGCGAAAATCGCGTGCTCGGCATCAGCATGGGCACGAGCGTTGCCGCGGGTTACGTCACCGCGAGCGGCGCGATCACACCGTGGCTGAACGAACTCGCCTTCGCGCCGATCGATTACCGCGAAGATGCGCCTGTGGACGAGTGGAGCGGCGATCGCGGCTGCGCGGTGCAGTATTTCTGCCAGCAAGGCGTCGCACGCCTCGCGCCACTCGCAGGCCTAGCGTTTCCGAAGGAGATGAAGTTTCCCGAGCAACTCGTGCAAGTGCAAAAGCTAATGGCCGCGGGTGACGCGCGCGCGCGCCGGATTTTCGAGACCATCGGCGTCTGCTTCGGCTACGCCATCGCGCACTACGCGGAGTTTTACGACATCGGCACGCTGCTGATCCTCGGACGCGTGACGAGCGGCGAAGGCGGCTCGGTCATTCTGGAGAAAGCGGGTGAAGTGCTGCGCGCAGAGTTCCCCGCTCTCGCCGAGCGCATCCGGCTTCGCACGCCCGACGAAAGGGACAAACGCCACGGCCAGGCGGTCGCCGCCGCAAGCTTGCCCGCACTACGCAAATAGCCGACGACACCCCGCATGAAGTTCCATCTTCCCTCCGCGGAAATTTTCATCCCCGATGGCAAGCCCGTCGCCGAGGCACTCTCGCGCGTCACGCATCTCGGCATCGGCGCGCACCAGGACGACCTCGAGTTCATGGCATTCCATGGGATTCTCCAGTGCTTTCACAGTGAGACGGAATGGTTCGGCGGCGTGACCTGCACGAACGGCAGCGGCAGCGCGCGCACCGGTGCATACGCCAGCTATACGGATGAGCAGATGATGGCGGCGCGGAAGGAGGAACAGCGGCAGGCCGCAATCGTCGGGCGCTTCGGCGCGATGGTGCAGCTCGATTATCCGAGCGGCATCGCGAAGGACGCCGGCGACTCGCGAATGCGCGAGGATTTACGCGCCATTCTTGCGGCGACGCGGCCGAGCGTCGTTTACACGCACAACCCTGCGGACAAGCACGACACACACATCGCCGTCGTCATCCCGGTGATTCAGGCCATCCGCGACCTGCCGCGTGAGCAGCGCCCGAAGACCGTCCACGGCTGCGAAGTCTGGCGCGACCTCGACTGGCTCGGCGACGCGGAGAAAGTCGTGCTCGATGTAAGCGGCAACGACAGCCTCGCCGCTGCGCTGAACGGAATCTTCGACAGCCAGATCGCAGGAGGAAAACGTTACGACCTCGCCGTGATGGGCCGCCGTCGCACCAATGCCACGTTCTTCCAGAGCCACGGTGTGGACAGCAGCGACGCGCTCGCCTTCGCGATGGACCTCACACCGCTCGCGCACGACGACTCACTCGACATCGTGGAATACGTCACCAGAGCCATCGACCGCTTCCGCGCGGATGTGGTGGAGAAACTGCGCAGCCGGCTAGGAAAATGAACTACGAAGAACACGAAGAGCACAAAGCTGAACAAAGGAACCTTTTTCCTTCGTCCTCTTCGCGCCCTTCGTAGTGAATCAAAACGTATGGAAATCATCATCCAGCCCACGCCCGATGCCGGCAGCATCATCGCCGCACGAATCATCGCGAAGCTTGTGCGCTCGAAGCCGGACTGCGTGCTCGGGCTCGCGACGGGGAGCACGCCGCTCGGGACGTATCGCGAGCTCATCCGAATGCACCGCGAGGACGGGCTCGATTTTTCAAGGGTCACCACGTTCAACCTTGATGAATACGTGGGCCTGCCGCCGGAGCACCCGCAGAGTTACCGCGCGTTCATGGCGGAGAATTTCTTCCGGCACGTGAACGTGGATGTGAAACGCACGCACATTCCCGACGGCATGGCGCGCGACGTGCCCGCGGAGTGCGCGCGCTACGAGGCGGCCATCGCGGCGGCGGGCGGAATCGACCTGCAGTTGCTCGGCATCGGATCGGACGGGCACATCGGCTTCAACGAACCGTCGTCCTCACTCGCATCACGAACGCGCATCAAGACGCTCACCGAGCGAACGCGGGCGGACAATGCGCGGTTCTTCGGCGGCGATCTCGCGCAGGTGCCGTTTCACTGCATCACGATGGGCGTCGGGACGATCATGGCGTCGCGCGAAGTGCTGCTGCTCGCATTCGGCGCAAGCAAAGCCGACGCCGTGGCTGGCGCAGTCGAAGGGCCGATTACCGCGATGAATCCTGCGAGCGTTCTACAGATGCACGGCGTCGCGAAGTGCATCGTGGACGAGGCCGCGGCGGCGAAGCTGTCGCGCCGCGACTACTACCGCTGGGTCTTCGACAACAAGCCGGACTGGCAGAAAATCACGGCTTAACCCCCGCAGCCTCGCGAGGCGTCGCGGGCGGCGGAGGCACGGGCTCGGGCGTTGGTGTCCAAGGCTCGTTCGGGAACGCGATGGACTTGGGCTTTCCGATGACCCGGTTGCCCTCGAAGATGCGCACCTCGATGGTATGCGTGAGGCCGTCGCGCAACCACAGCGGCATCTCGGCACGGAAGCCGATGTTGCCATCGCCATAGCCTTTCTCACGGAGGTCCGGACGCGGAACGGTGCAGCGGCTGCGCGCCGCCCACGCGTGGTCGGCGTAAACATCCACGGTGAGAAAATCCACGGGCATCTCCTTCTGCCAGACGTAGCCCGAGACGACCCGATGGTCCGCCTCCTCGATCACGGCCTCGAAGGGCGGCGGCGGCGGCGGCGTGAGGCGTCCGCTGAAGAGCAGCATGCCGAGCGCAATGATGTGGAAGGTGATGCCGATGTTCAGCGCGCGCCACCACGGGCCGTCACCCCACACTTTCGCGGTCTTGTTCCACCGCGCGAAGATGTCGTAACCGCAGAGCAGCGTGGCGTGGTAAATCCCGTAGGCGATGTAGTGCAGCGACAACCCGTGCCAGATGCCCATGAGGCCGAAAGTAAGGTAGAGGCCGAGGTAACTCGCCGTGTGCCTGCCCTTGAACCACTTGCCCTTCGCCGCCGCGAGTTGGAAGCGCATGTGGACGTGATCTCGGAACCAGAACGACAGGCTGATGTGCCAGCGCGTCCAGAAGTCGCGGATGTTGCGGGCGAGGAAAGGCAGGTTGAAGTTCTCCGGCGACTTGATGCCCATGAGGCGCGACACGCCGACGGCAAACGCGCTGTATCCCGCGAAATCGAAGAACAGGTAGAGCGTGTAAACATACATGTAGCCCGCGTAGCCCTTCAGCCCCGCCACTTTCAGGAGCGGCACGCGCCAGTGCTGGTCGATGAGCGCGGCGATGATGAACTTGTAGAGGAAGCCGCGCATGATGCGCTGGATGGCGAAATCGAGATCGTCGAGGAATTCGTTGCGACTGCGCACCTTCGCCCAGTCCTGCCCGAAGCGGCGGTAGCGGTCGATCGGGCCCGACGAAACGCTCGGGAAGAAGAAGAGGAACGCAAAGAGCTGGCCGACCGAGAGCGACTTCACCACGCCGTCACGGATGGAGAACACCACATCAAGAGCGCGGAACGTGACGTAGCTGACACCGAGATAGCCGAAGACGCTCTCGTGCGAGACGAACGGCAGGAGCTTGCTCACCGTGAGCGGCAGCAGCGTGAGCAGTATCGCCAGATAAAAAGTTCGGTTCAATTTCCAGCGCAGATAGGCAAACGGAACGCAAAGCTGCCATACGACGCAGAGGAAAAAGATGTAGAGAGGGGAAAACTCGATGCCGGACTTTGTGTTCGTCCACGGCTGCGTGATCGCGGGGCCGCCGGCGTCGGGCAGGTGCATGCCGGCGATGCGCAGGACGGAGTTGTCGTGGTGCGCGAAAACGAAGCCGAGGATCGGCAGCGTGATGATGAAGCACCACCGCGCGCTCGAATTTCCAAATGCAGCGACAACGAGCAGAAACAGGGAAAAGGACCAGCTCGCCTGAATCTGGTGCATGAACTGCATCCCGATGCTCACCTCCGTGACTGGCGAGATGACGCCCACAAGCACCGTCACAACGAATGGCACGAGCACCACGACGCCGGCCATGAGCGCCACGCGACCCCATCGAGTCTGCGCGAGGCTGAGCGCCAGAATCGGCAGCACCGCATAGAGGAGCAGCAGGCCGAAGAAGGTCCAGTTTGCGAAGGGGGTCATCGGGTTTGGCCCGCGGGGCTACAGCATCTCCGCGAGCTTTTTCCGATCCGCCTTGCCGTTGTTGTTCATGGGGAAGCTGTCGAGGAAATGGAATTTGCGCGGCACCATGTAGGCTGGCAGGCGCTCGGCGAGCTTCGTCTTGAGTTTCGCGGACTGCTCGAAGTCGGTGCCCTGCTTTGCACCTGTGAGAACGACGAATGCGGTGAGCGAGTCGATGATCTCGCCCTTGCGCACAGGCAGAACGACAGCATCCGCGATTTCGGGCAGCGCCCGGAGGTTCGCCTCGAGGTCGCCGAGCTCGATGCGGTAGCCGTGGAGCTTGATCTGGCTGTCCATGCGGCCTTCGCAGAACAGCATGCCATCTCGGTCGCGACCCCAGTCGCCGGTGCGGTATGCGCGCGTGCCGTCGATTTCGTAGAATGCCTTCGCAGTGAGGTCGTCGCGCTTGAGGTATCCGGGACTCACATTCGGGCCGACGATCACGATCTCGCCGCGCTCGCCGGGAGGCACGGAGTTGCCATCCTCACCGCGGATGACGACGCGCGTGCCGGTCATCACGCGGCCGATGGGCAGCGGATTCCACTGCGCGATGATGTCGCGCGTGACGCCGATTTTCGTCATCGCGACCGTTGCCTCGGTCGGGCCGTAGGTGTTCCAAATCACGGAGCCTGGGAAACGCTCGATCATCTGCGACGCAGTTTCCGGAGCGAGCGCCTCACCGCAGAAATAGAATGAGCGCATCTCCGGCAGCATCGCCGAGTTGAAGCCCTTTTCGATCATGCACATCTGCGCAAACGACGGCGTGCTCATCCACTGCGTCGCACCGCATTCGCGCAGCGCGACGAATAGCGCGCGCATGTTCGTGATGTGATCCTTCGTCAGCGAGAAGATCGTGTTGCCAGAGCTGAGGGCGAGGTAGATGTCGTGGACCGAGAGGTCGAACGTGAATGGCGCGTGGTTCAGGAAAACCTCCCCGCGCTCGCGAAAGCCGCCCTCGCTGTGCAGCCACGAGAGGTAATGGTTGAGATTCGCGAGGGTGATCACGACGCCCTTGGGCTCGCCGGTGCTGCCACTGGTGAAGAGGATGTAGAACGGGTCCGGGGCTTCGAGCGACTTGCGCTGGTAGTCCACGGTTCCAGCGGCGCCCACGATTTCGGCGACCTTTGCTGGATTCAGCACCACCTCGGCACCGGCAATCTCGATCACGCGGGCCATGCGCGCCTCGGGCGTCATGTAGTCGATGGGCACATACGGCCGGCCCGATTTCACCGCGGCGAGAAAAGCCACGAGCATCTCGGGCTCCTTGTGGCCGTGCACCGCGACCGGCGCCCGCTTGTCGCCGAGCTGAGCGTCCAGCCACGCCGCCAGAGCGTTGCTTCTGGCCGACAGCTCGCCGTGCGTCATGCGGCGGTCGCCGCTCACGTGGGCAAGGCGGTCGGGTGAAGTGCGCGCGTGGCTTTCGATCCGGTCGAGGAGATGCATGGCTAAAACTCGGCGTAAACGAACTCGGGCGTCTCGAAGTTGCCTGGGCCATACATCGCGACGAGCGCCCCGATGATCGCGAGGTAATAGAGCACCAGGAGGGCGGGCCTCACGCGCGGATGCGCATCGAGCCACTTCTGCGCAAATGCGATCACGCCGCGAGCCGCTTCTGGACGTCCGCGACCATCTTCGCCGGAGTGGCCCATGCATCCCGGTCAAACTCCGCGGGCGAGATTTCCACCCCGATTTCCGTCTGGAGCGCGACGATGAGCTCCACGGTCTTCATCGAGTCGAGGATCTGCAGGTCGTAGAGCGCGAGGTCAGGATTGGTGCGCACTTCATCCGTGTCGGCGACGCGCGCGAGGACATCGAGGACTTGTTCGTTTGTCGCGGTGGGCATGGTGTGTGAGAGAGCGGGCGGCAGGCGCGCCCTTAGCGGGTTTTCTTCTGCGGCTGATGGTAAAAATCGTCGAGCACTTTGTTGAAGAGCATCCAGCCGCGCTCGCCCGGGTGGTCGAGATTGTCAGCGAAGAACGTCGGATCGTTTTCGTATTGGCTGAAATAGACGAGCTGGACGCCGTATTTCGTCGCAAGCTCGTTCAGCTTCACACCGTAGGCCTTCCGTGCATCGGCGGAGACACCGGTCGTCTCGAGATCCCGGCCGTGCAGCGGCATGGAGATCAGCAGCGCATCGGCCCGCATCTCCGTCAGCGTCCGCAGCAGCAGTTCAAAATCGTGCCACTCGTCGGCCTCCTTGAGGACCTTCAAAAATTCCGCGTCACGCGAGCCCTTTGGCCTCTTCGTCAGGCGTGGGGGAACCGGCGGGCGCGTCGTCTTCACCTTCACGCTCGTCTTGCGCAGGATCTCCTTCCAGTTCAGGCCCGGGATGCGGTGCGGCTTGGGATTCTGCTCCTCGAGGTTTTCCGCGATGCGCAATCCGGCCTCGACGTGATCCTGCGCGCGTCCGATCGCATTCGCAAATTTTCCGAGTGGCCACACGGCGGCGTAAAGGGCGTGATCCAGCCAAGTGTCGCCGGCCAGGCGCCGCAGGCCGAATTCCAGCGTCCAGTTGCCCTCCAGCGTCTCCGGGTATTGGATCATCCGCCTCGCCGCGTCGCGCCGGAGGCCCGGGCTGAGGTGCGTGCTGAATGCAAACTCGGCAGCCTGCATGGGACTGAAGTTTCCCTCGTAGTAGTCCTGGTTCACCTCCTCCTCGAGGAAGTAGCTCGGCGAGATGGAAAACGCGACCTTGCGGCCCTGGATGTAGCGCCCGAGCGACGCGATCTTCTCCATGATGGCGAGCGCCGTGGTCCCCGGCTTGCCCACCGGAAACGCACGGAAGCCGGTCGGGTATTTTTCAAAAAACTCCGCAGCCTTGCCCGGCACCGGCGAGACCAGTTCCGAACTCCCGTAGAGCACGAGCAGGTCCGGCTGCGTGAATGCCGTCTTCTGCAGCGCGACACCCTGGAGCTTCAGGTCGCCGAACTCGCCGGCGAAATTGTGGATGTAACGCTCCTCGGCTTTCGCGCACAGCAACACGGTCGCGAGCGCGCACACCATGGCAAACCCCGTGGCGATGCCGAATGCGTGGAGATGATGGCGCTGGGACGGGGCGGTCACGGGGGTTCTTTTGAAAGTCAGAGTAAACGATGCACGAGGGAGTCAACCCTTTGCACCAATGTGCGCCGCACTCCTTGCGCTGCAAGCAGCACCAGTGATACGAAGCACTCCTCCGGCTCCAGTGCGCATCCTCATTGCTCCCGACAAATTCAAAGGCTCGCTCTCCGCGCCGGCCGCGGCCGAAGCCATCGCCCGTGGGCTGCAGAGGGTGTGGCCCGATGCACAGTTCGACTTCGCGCCGATCGCCGATGGCGGCGAGGGCTTTGCCGAATCCCTCTCATTGGCACTCGGCGCCGAATGGGTGGCGGTCGCGAGCAAGGACGCCATCGGCCGGCCCATCGAGGCGCGTTACGCGTGGCTGGCATCGGAGAATCAGGCCATCATCGAGATGAGCGAGGCCAGCGGCCTGCACCGCCTCATGCCGGAAGAACGTGCACCACTCACGGCCGACACTTTCGGGACGGGCATTTTGATCGCAAACGCAGCGGCACGCGGCGCCCGGCGCATCCTCGTGGGGCTCGGCGGCAGTGCGACGACGGATGGCGGCACTGGAGTGGCACGCGCGCTGGGTTTTCGTTTTCTCGACGCTGGCGGCCATGAAATCGCCGCCCCGGGAGAACTGCGTTCACTCGCGGGCATCGAGCGCCCGGCGGAGCTTCGCCTGCCTCCCATTTTTGCCGCATGCGACGTGCAAAACCCGCTCCTCGGAACACGCGGGGCCGCCCGCGTCTATGGCCCGCAGAAGGGCGCCGACCCTGCGGCCGTCGCATTGCTCGATGAGTCGCTCGCGCGCCTCGCCGACGTCTGCAAAGCCGACCTCGGCTGCGACCACCGTGATGTCCCGGGGGCCGGTGGGGCCGGCGGGCTCGGGTTCGGCCTGCTCTCTTTCTGCTCCGCAACGATCCGGCCAGGCTTCGATGTCATCGCCGAAGCCATCCACCTCGCCAGCCGCATCGCAGCCGCCGACCTTGTGATCACCGGCGAGGGGCGCATCGACGATCAAACGCTCGACGGCAAGGGCCCCGCTGGTGTCGCAGCGCTCGCGCACAGCTTGGAAAAGCGCGTGATCGCCTTTGGAGGCGCAATCTCACCCGCGGCGGAAGCCTCCGGTGTTTTCGACGCGCTCATTCCGATCGCCGACCGACCGCTCGCGATGGAGGATTCCATCCGGGAAGCCGCGCCGCTGCTTGAGAGAGCGGCCACCCGTTCGGCAAAGCTTCTCCGAATCCTGCGATGAGACCGCCCGGGATTGCCAACGACAGGCTTTCCAAAAAAAGCAAAGCGGGCCTGCCTCTTCGGCAGACCCGCCTTGAAATCCGACTGTCCGGTGAACCGGACGGGAAGGCTACTTGTCTTTCTTCGGGGCCGACTGGCCATCGGCGATCTTGATGCCGTAGCCGAGGATGATCTTCTTCGCGTCCTCGTCTTTTTCGGCGATCGCGTTCACGTCCTTCATCATCTCGGTGAAGGTCTTTTGGAGTTCCTCGGATTGAGCGACGAGCGGCTTCCGCTCCTCAAGAGCCTTGGCGAGCTTCTCGTTGTTGTCCTTGAGCGCGGCGATCTGCTTGTCGGCATTGGCGGTCTGCCATTTCATGGTCTCATTGGAAGTTCCGACGCCCTTGATCTGGCTGAAAAAGAGCATCGAAATCGCGAGTGCGACCAAAGCGACCGGCGTGTGAACGCTGATGAAGGGGTTTCTGGGTTCTTGGTTGTCCATGATTTTCGTTTTCTTGGGGTTAGGGACGAAGTGCGGGGGCGGCAGGCGCAGCGGGTGCCGCAGGTGCGCCTGCAGGGGCCGTAGCCGGCGCGGGGGAACCCGCACCCTGCTTCGCCTTCAGCTCGTTGATCTGCTTGTCGATTTCCTTCACCTGCTCGGGCTTCAAGATGAAATCCTGAAATTTGTAGCGGGTCAGGATTTCCTTGAGCTTGTCGTTGCCCTTCGCCGCGAAGTAGCCCATGTCGCGGAGGATCGGCGGGCCGAGCTTCTGCGCAACGGTGGCGCCGGTATTGATGATTTCGGCGGCTCGGTTGAAATCTTGGTTCTTCAGCGTGACCTCCTGCGAGAGATCCTGAATCTGGGTCTGCTTCTTGCGGAGCTCATCCTGCAGGCCGTTGTTCGTCTGCGCTGACCCGAAGCTGATGAAGCTCAAAATCACCGCCACAAGACCGACCACTGTTGAGAGGAGGAATGGTGCGTTTTTCATTTTTGGATTTAAGGGGCGGGACTTCTTCTGCAAGACGCAGATTCCGTCAAGCGGGAACCAAGTAATTTTTCGCGAGCGAGGTTTATGTGAGGTTCAGCGCGATTTTTTCGAGGACGACGGGCGGCGCGGCGCCTGGATCAGGTTTCCGTTCGCATCGTAGGTGTCCACGTTCACGACGATCGCACCGCCGCCCCGCGAGCCGTAGGTGTAGTTCTTGGTGCAAATAAGGGCGTCCTTCGCGTCGTAGATGACTTCCTGAATGATGCGATCCTGCCCGTCGAGCCGGTAGGTGCTCTTCTGGTAGATGATGCCCTTCGCATTGTAGAAAATCCCCGACTGGGGCTGCAGGCGTTCATCGAGCTTGTAGATGACCTTGTGCGTCATCCGGCGGCTCGAATCGTAGAACGTCTCGACGGACTCGCGCTTGAGCGCATTCGTTTCGCGCGAGCTGCCCGAGCCGTCGGGGTAGCCGCGGTTTGTGATCCGGATCGGCGGCACGGCGACCGCGGCGGAAGCGGCCACGAGGAGCACAAGGAGGAGTTTCATGGGGCGAGCCTGCGCTTATTCCGCGGGCAGAAGCTGGACGACGTCGATCGCCACGTTGCCATCGGAAGCTCCGCCGCCGACGGTGACGACCGCGGGCTTGCCGGGCTCGAAGCGGAATTTGCCAAGGCTGACAAATCCCTTCTCCAGCGGAGCCGGAACGCGCTCGTTCACAGAAATTTTCCTCTCGCCTTCAGCCGACTCGATGGTCACGGGCGCCTTGGTCGCACGGTTCTCGTGGGGGCTGTAGCTGAGCCGCACCTCGTAAGTGCCCGCCTTTTCAATCGGGAACTCATAACGCGCCGCGCCTTCCTCCTTCGCCCCGCGGTAGCGGTAACCCGCGCCGAAAAACCCGGGCAGCCCGTGGCCCTCGGTCCATTTGCCCGTGAGCTTCGCCTGCGAATCGTCGAGAACGAGACCGGGGAGCGACTTCACCTGGAGTCCCTCCGGCGCGTCGTGCTTGTCGCCGACCAGCGGAGGCGGCGTGTAGCCCTCCGGAAGCTTCGGCGTGTCATTGACTGTCGCGCGGCGGGCAGCCCCGGGCAGGCGCATGAGCTCCTGCAACTCGGAGAAGTAGCGCTCGTAGATCGCGCGTGGCATCACGTCCATCTTGATGCACAGGCTGGCGGCTTTGCCGACGACTTCGCCGATCATGCCGCCGGTCTTCATCACGCGCACGGTGCCGAGCGCCTCGTGCGTCACGCTCACGTCGCGGCCAGCCATGAAGAGGTTTTCCACGTTCCGCGAGTAGAAGCAGCGATACGGCACGGGGTAGCCGTGCTTGCGATCCACGCTCTTGTCGAAGACGGCCTTTGAAATGAAGGGGTCGTCCTTCACCACGCCCTTGGCGAACTGCTCCTTCGGGTAATGGAGGTCGATGTCCCAAGTCGTCGGCACCGTGCCGTCGGGGAACTCCTTCTTCTCCGCGATGTCCTCGCGCGCGAGCACCACATCGCCCATGAGCTGGCGGCTCTCGCGCGGGCCGCCGATGTAGGCGACCCATTCGAGCTTCGCATTCGGGTGCTCGGCCTTGCCGCCCTTGTTCTTCATGGCGTTGAACGCTCCGTAAATCGCACGGAAGTTCCAGTCGCGCATGTCCTCAAGTCCGAGGATCGGGTGCTTGTTGAAGCCGCTCTCCCAGAACCACTGCGCGTGGAAGCGCTGCGGGTAGGGGAAGTCATCCATGTCGAGCGGCAGCGCCCACGGCACGTCAGGGAACGTGGTCGGCGCTCCCGTCTCCTTCCACCGCCACATGTTCGACATGCCGAGGTGCTCCGTCTCGCGGATCGTGTGGTCCGCGCCCGCGAGCACACCGAGCGAGGCATGACCCGTGGCGTCGCAGAAGAGCTTGCCCGCAAAGCGCCGCTTCGCGCCGGTGCGCACGTCGAGCGCGATTACCGCGCCGATGTGCTGCTTGTCCTTCATCTCCGTCGCGATGACGTGGTTGTTGAAAAAGAGCGTGATGTTCTTCTCCGCACGCACGAGCTGCTCCTTCTTGTCATCGCCAAACTCCTCGTAAGTCCCCGGCGACAGCTTTGCCTGATCCTGGAACTCCTCCACGATCTCGCCGAGCATTGGATACTTCCCGCGCCGGATGCCGCCCATCGCCCACACGCGCACTTCGCTGGAGCCGTTGCCGCCGAGCACCGCGCGGTTCTGCACGAGCGCGACCTTGCAGCCCATGCGCGCCGCGGAAATCGCCGCCGCCGTTCCACCGTAGCCGCCGCCGACCACCACGAGGTCGTAGCTGCCGCCATCCTCCGGTTTTTCCGGAAAACCGAGCACACCGCGGCGCCACGCGTCGTTCACGTCGTTCGAGTTCGGCGGGGTGAATGCGGCGTCCTTCGTGAAGAAGACCGCATCGCAGCGCCCTTCGAATCCCGTGAGGTCGTGCAGCGCGAGCGGCACCTCGGTCTTTGTCACTTCGATCGTTCCGCCATCCTGCCAGCCCCACAGCTTGCCCTTCGTGCCGAAGGTCTCCGCGAGCGGCCTGCCATCCACGACGACTTGGAATTTCCCCGGCGCGCCCGGCGCATTCCAGCGCGCCACCCAGTCAAGCGTCCGCACCCACACTCGATACTTCCCCGTGCTCGGAAATCTCACCGTCGTCGCCGCGTCCTTCACGGGCTCGCCCATTCCATGAGCGAGCAGATACGGCGAGCCCATGCTGTCGATGAACTGCGTGTCGAGCGACCAGCCGCCATGGTCGCGGAAGCTCTCGGCCTCGACGAAAACTTGGTCAGCGGCAGAAGCCACGCCGGCGAGCAGCGAGAGCGCGGTGAAAGGAAGCAGGAGGTTTTTCATGGGAAATTTCGGGGCGGCAAAAATGCCGTGTCGCGGCTCCGACACAAGCGCCGTGTGGCGGCGCCCGCGGCTACTTCACGGGTTTCGTCTCGACCGGCTTCCCGGCGGACTTCCATCCGTTGAAGCCGGCCTTGAGGTGGTAGATGACGCCGAATTTCTTCAGCGCGGTGATCTTCGGAAGCGACTGCGCGCTGCGCCCACCCGCGGCACAGTGGACGATCACCGGCCCGCCGCCCTTCAGCGCGGCGACCTGCTTTTCAAAGTCGTCGCCGAAAAAATCCACGTTCTTCGCTCCCGGGATGCGCCCCTGCGCAAATTCGTCGGCAGTCCGCACATCGAGGATGAGCGGCTTCGCGGCGCCTTTCAGCAGCGCCTCGGCCTCGTCCGGAGTCACATCCTTCACTGCCGCGGGCTCGGCGGACAGCACGGAGACAAGAATAGTGAGCAAAAGGGAAAGCAGTGTCTTCATGGCCGCACGAAAGCTGCATCCGGCCCAGTTGGCAAACCGGAGCAGCCATCGGCGGATGAAAATCCAGAAACCGCCAAATAATCCGCTCGCGCTCCGATACCTCATTCGCATTTAACTGGCGCCCAATGGTCCTAGAGATTGTCAAATACGGAAACCCAGTCCTCCGCGCCAAAGGCCTCGAGGTCAGCGACGGCGACGAACGCGCGCGCAAACTCGCCGACGACATGCTCGAAACCATGCGGGCGGCAAACGGCGTCGGCCTCGCCGCGCAGCAAATCGGCGTGCCCATCCAGCTCGCGGTGATCGATGTGAGCGGGGTCGAGGATCGCCCGAGCGAGATGATCATCGGCGGCAAGAGCGTGGACATCGCCGCATTCATGCCGCTCATTTTGCTGAACCCCGTCATCGAGCTGGGCAGGGACACCGAGGAGGGCTCCGAGGGCTGCCTGAGCTTCCCGGAAATCAGCGGCGAAATCGTCCGCGCGTCGTCGGTGAAGGTGAAGGCGAAGAAGCTCGACGGCTCGACGATCGAATTTGAGGCGCGCGGCCTCCTGTCCCGCGCCGTCCAGCACGAGGTGGATCACCTCAACGGCATCCTGTTCATCGACCGGATGAACTCCGCGGTCCGCACCGGCCTCGCTGGGAAGCTGAAGCGGCTCCAGCGTCAGTCGCGCGTCTGACGAAACCCGCGGGCGCGGTCAGCGCCCCTCGGCGGTGCCGATGAACCGGGAGCGCGCTTTGGCGCCGGCTTTCCTACTCGCGCTGGCTTTGCCGGTTTCGCAGCTTTCGGCCGCGGCTCGCGCAGCGCGTTGATTTCTTTCTGCGAAAGGAAACGCCACTCGCCGCGCGCGAGGCCCTCGATGCCGATGGTGCCGATGCGGATGCGCATGAGGCGCTCCACCTCGTAGCCGAGCTTGTAGAGCATGAGGCGGATCTGGCGCTTCAGCCCCTGCGTGAGCACGAGGTGCAGGCGGTCGGGCTTGATGATTTCCAGACGTTCGCACTTCGCATAGCCATGCTCGATGCGGAAGCCGCGCAGCATTTTCTCGCGGTCCTCCGGCGCGAACGGCTTGTCGAGCAGAACGTCGTATTCCTTTTCCACCTCGTGGCTCGGATGCGTGAGCACGTGCGTGAGGTCGCCGTCATTGGTCACGAAAATGAGACCCTCGCTCTCCTTGTCGAGGCGGCCGACATGGTGCACGCGCGGCCAGCGCGCCGGGAGCAGGTCGAAAATTGTCTGCCGGTCGCGCTCGTCGTCCGCCGTGCAGACGAAGCCGGGCGGCTTGTGGAGCACGGCATAAATGAGGTGCTCCGCGTGGATGAGCTTGCTGCCGACTTTCACCGAATCGGTCGGCAACACCTGCGTGGCGAGGTTCGTGACGACGTGGCCATTCACGCGCACCATGCCCTGCGTGATGAGTTCCTCCACGCTGCGGCGCGAGCCGAGACCGGCGGATGCGAGAAAGCGGTTCAGGCGCATGTCAGGCAGCCTCCTCTGCATGCGGCGGCGGTGCGTGGATGAAGAAGAGCAGCACGCAGTCGAGCGCGAGCAGCACGGCGGACGCGAGGAAAGCGACGTGGCCGTAGGAATGCGCGCCGTCGTATTTCACGAGCGAGTAGCCGAGCATCGGGCCGAGAAAGCGGCCGAGCCCGCCGGCGCTCTGCATCATTCCCATGAGCCGGCCCTGCGCATGCGCGTCCACAGTGCGGGAAGCGAGGCCGTTGAGCGTCGGAGTTGAGAGGCTGTTGCCGATGGAGATGCCGGCGCAGGCCAGCAGCAGCCAGCCGATGCTGCCACCTGGAGCGAGCACCGCCAGCCACGCCATGCTCACAGCGAGGACGGCAGTGCCAAAGATTGCGAGCGGCTTCTCAATCGGCCTCACAAGCAGCCGGCGAACGACTCCGCCCTGCATGAGCGCGCCGAGGAATCCGACGTAAGCAAGCACGTAGCCGACCTGCGCTGTGTTGTAGCCGTAGCGCTTCTCGCAGAAGAGAGCGAAGAGTGCGGTCATCACGGAAAAGCCGGTGACGCCCGCGAGCTGGCTGAGCAGCGCAATGACGACCGTGCTGGCGCGGCCACCGCCAAAGACCTCCGAAAGGCTCGCCTTGTCGCGTGCACGGGCACGGCTCTCGGCGGTGAGCGTCTCCGGCAGGCGGAAGATCACGAGCAGCGCATTCACGAGCGCGAGAGCGGCGGCGAAGTAAAACGGGGTGGCGAGGCCGAAGTGGTTGCTGAGCACGCCGCCGAGCGCGGGGCCGATGATGAAGCCGAGGCCGAACGCCGCGCCAACGAGGCCCATGTAGCGCGAGCGGTCCTTCTTGCTCGTGCTGTCGGCGATGCACGCCATCGCGGTGGAAATGTTGCCGCCGCTGATGCCGTCGATGATTCGCCCTACTAGCAGCATCGTGACCGTCGTCGCCGCACCGAGCACGACGAAGCCGACCGCCGTGCCGAGGATGCTGACCGCGAGCACCGGCTTGCGGCCGACGCGGTCGCTGATTTTGCCGAGCAGCGGCGAGCAGAAGATCTGGAGGAGCGAGTAAACGCCCACAATCCAAGCGAGCTCATTTTCCGTCGCGCGGAAGTGGGAGCCCGTTGCCGAACCCTCCGCGTAGAGCGGCAGCACGGGGATCACGATTCCGAAGCCGATCATGTCGATGAACAGCGTCAGGAAGATGAGACCGAGCGGCGACCTCGTCTTTTTGTCGGGAGAGTTTTCCACGGGAGCGCGGATGAGAGCGTGCGCCCCACCCGGTTGCAAATGACAAATCTGCCGCGTCAGTGGCAGCCGCAGCCCGAGCCGCAGGAACCGCCGCCCATGTTGCGCTGCATGTCCGCGTGGCGCGGCGCATTGCCCTTCGACATGTAGCCGTAGCCGCCGCTGATGACGCGGCGGATCGACTCGCCGGTCTCCGGATGCCTCGTGAGCGGGTCGTCCTTCATGCTCTGCTGAATCTCGAAATGACGCGGCGGCTGCGTCTCATCCGTGGTCTCGTAAACGTAGATGGGCATGGCGCGAGTCTCGCGCACCGGAGCGCGCGCGGCAAGAATCCGTCGCCGGCCGGATTACATCCCGAACCAGCGCATCAGCAGCATCGCGATGATGCCGCCGGCGGCGAGCTCGAGGCCCACCTTGACGCCGAGCGGGTCGAGTTTGGAGTGAAAGGGGAATTTTCTCACAGCTTCAATTTAGCATCGAAGATGCCACGCGCCGCGGGCGGGAATCTCTTTTTTGCCCGCGTCGTTCCGGGAGCCCGGCAGGGATGAATCCGTGAAGCGCCCGAGCCCTGAAAAAAATCAAACGCGAGCGGCACCCGATGCGGCTTCAAGCGCGCGCTTCTCCCGCCAGCGCCCAATCTGCCAGGGGAGGTCGAGGACGAGGAAAAAGACCAGGGCGGTGAGGTCGATCTCCAGCACGTAGAGCCAGCGGTTGTCGGAAAAGAGGTCGAGCATGCTCTTCACACCGGCCGGACGCCCGCTGAGGAAACCGTAGTTGCCGCCGGTGAGCGCGTTCACCGCGAGGGCGCTCACGAGGTAAAGCTGCGACCACAGCATGACCCGCAGGAGCGCGCCGCGCTGAGGGCGCAGCTTGAAGTCGAAGATGAGCCACAGCACGCCCGCAGGAATGACGGAGTGGACCGTGAAAAAGGCGAACATCCGCCAGAACTCCGTGGAATCGAGCGCCGGAGTGATGAGGGCCTGCGCGGTGCCGGCGATGCCCCAGGAGTAGGCGAGTTCAAAGCAGACCTGCCGGCGCAGCGTCAGCGCGACGACGGTGACGACGAGCGCCCAGTCGCACAGGTGCATCGGCAGCGCGTAGTCGGCGGTCAGATCGCCCTCGCGCCACACGCACGCGAGCGTGAAGACTTTCGAAGCAACGAGCGCGAAAGCGAACAGCCAGCAGATGCCGTTTGAAAAGCGCGGCGAGTCGAGATGGCGGCTGATAATCCAGAGCAGCAGCGGACCTGCGAGCGTGAAGACGAGGAAGGCGATTTGGATGGGCGGCATCGCGAATTACCGGTGACCAATGACGGAGCCGCGCCGCTACTTCAACTCTCCGGCTTTCGAGCGGCCACTTTTCCACACGTCGTATTGAGGGTCGGCGTGGCGCTGGAAAAATGCTTCGAGCTGTGCGGCGAGTTCGCGCTGCTTTGCGGCGTGAGCCGGCTGGCCGAATAGGTTGAACCGCTCCTGCGGGTCGGCCTTCATGTCGTAGAGCTCGAACGGGCCGCCCGGATGACGCGCGACGTATTTCCAATCATCGGTGCGGACGGCGCGCGTGTGCATCATCTCGTAGAACATCACATTTTCCCACGCCAGCTTCCCGCCGCGCAGCACGCGCGAGTAGTCGCGCCCGGGTGATTGTTCCGGCGATTTTTCCGCGAGGCCGAGGTGCGCGAGCACGCTCGGGAGAAAGTCGTAGTTGCTCACGATCGAGTCGCACGTCGCACCTGCGGGGATCTTCCCCGGCTGCCGGAAAATGAGCGGCACCTGCATCATCAGCTCGTGCGCGCCGACGGGCCGCGTGTGATCGCCCATGCCCCAGATGCCGTTTTGCCCACCCATCCAGCCCTGGTCGCTCGCGTAAATCACGAGCGTGTTTTCATCGAGGCCGAGGCGCTTGAGCGTCGCCATGATTTCGCCCACGCCGTCGTCCACGCCGCTCACCTCGGCGGCGACGCGGCGCATGGAGACGATGTTGTTGTGATACTCCTTGTTGTTGAACTGCCACGGGTGCATTGCGTCGCGCGGGAAGCACGGGAGATCCTTGTCGGCGTAGAATGCGGCGTGGCGGTTGCGCGCGGGATTCAGCAGGAGCCTGCCAAGCGAATACGGGCCGTTGTAGGCGAGGTAGAGGAAGAACGGGCGGTCCTTGTTCTTCTCGATGAACTTCACGCCGTGCTCGGTCCACAGGTCGGTGAGGTATTTCGGCTCGGTGCGGATCTCGCCCTTCTCGATCACCTTCGCGTCGTAGAATTCCGTCGTGCTGCCCGCAGGCATCGTGATCCAGTCGGTGAAGCCCTCCTGCGGCGCGAGGTTCGCGCCGAGGTGCCACTTTCCGCTGAGGCCGCACACATAGCCCGCGGCGCGGAGAATTTTCGGCAGCGATGCAAACTCGCGGATCGTGCCGTAGGCTTCGGGCCCAACCTGCGCGTTTGGTTTTTCCTGCCCGAGATAGCTGTGCACGCCGTGCTGCGACGGGATGAGCCCCGTGAGATACGTCGCGCGCGTCGGCGAGCACACGGGGTTGCAGCTCAGCGCGCGTGTGAAGCGGGTGCCCTCGGCGGCGAGGCGGTCGATGTTCGGCGTGCGGATGTCCTTGTTCCCGTAGCAGCCGAGCGTCCACGCGCCCTGGTTGTCGGTGAGGATGAAGACGACGTTCGGCGGGCGGGCGGCTCCGCGCGAAGTCGCCGCGACCAGCAGGAGCACGGTGGCCAGCAACGAGCGGATTCGACGGGGCGACATTGGCACAGCTTACGCCCGAGTCCTCGACGCACGCCAGCACTGAGGAGCTGCGCACCTTTCCGCAAACTCAACGCGCGCGACGTCACCCGGCACGACAGCCGACGCCCCGCAAAACCACCAAAATCTTTCCTTGAAACCACCCCGGCGAGTTTCAGCATCCACCAAACCAACAACGACACCTCCCATGCAAATCACAGACTCCGTCAGCGCGCTTCTGCGCGATAAGGCACAAGCCATCTATTCCATCTCACCCTCGTCCACCGTCCTCGACGCGATCCGCCTGATGGCCGAGAGAAACATCGGCGCGCTCCCCGTCATGCAGGGCGGCATTCTCCTCGGCGTCTTCACCGAGCGCGACTACACCCGCAAAATCATGCTCATGGGCCGCACCTCGCGCGAGACGCTCGTGGGCGAAATCATGACGCACAACCCGGTCACCGTCTCACCCGAGGACACCGTGAACGACTGCATGGAACTGATGACCGAGGAGCGCGTGCGTCACCTGCCCGTCGTCGAGGATGGCGAACTCGTCGGCATCCTCTCCATCGGTGACCTCGTGAAGTGGATCATCTCCGCGCAGACCGCGACCATCGAGCACCTCACGCGCTACGTCTTCGGCGAGCAGGTCGGCTGAGGACGACCGACCGGAAACAACGCGGGCATTTCGTCCCCGCCGAGGCAATCCATTTGACTCGGCGCGTTTGCACACCGTAAAGGTTCGCCATGAAACGAACCCTCTCCCTCTCGCGGATCGCGGCAGTCGTCGCGGCGATTTCAATGGCCAGCCTCTCGTTTGCGCAGCCGCCTCCGGGCGGTGGCGGACCAGGAGGCCCCGGCGGCGGACCGGGAGGCGGAGGCCCCGGTGGCCCCAGTGGTCCGGGCGGCCCTGGACCTGGACCCGGTGGACCTGGCGGGCCGGGAGGCCCCGGTCCCGGACCCGGTCGGCCTGGACCCGGCCCTGGCCCTGGGCCCGGACCGCGCCCTCCGCTTCCTCCACCCCCGGGAGTTGTCGAGTCGGATGGAACTTCCCTCACTGCTTCCGTTCAGCGGAAGCTGAAGCGGCTCGGCTACTACACCGGAACAGTGGATGGCGAACTCGGGCGCGGAACCCGCGCTGCGATTCGCGCCTATCAGGAGGAGAACGGCCTCGACATCACCGGCAAGATCGACCGCGCCCTGCTGCGTTCGCTCGGTCTCTAAATCCGGCACGCGGTTCAATCCGCGGTGTCTCCTCCCCTACTCCGCGATGACGTAGCGGCCCAGTCCGCGCGTCTGAAAAAGCTGCCCGCGCGACCACATCGCGCCTTCGGTGTGCGGTGCCTGCTCGATGAGCGGCAGCCCCGCTTCGCTTCCAAGAATGAACGCCGTGGTGGAAAGGATCCCCGCCTCCGTGCAGGTCGGCGCGATGACCGTCACTGCCTCGCAGCCGTTTTCCACCGGCCAGCCTGTGCGCAGGTCGAGGATGTGCGTGAACGCCCGCCCCTCGGCGACGAACAGACGCACATAACCGCCCGACGTCGCCACCGCGCGGTCACGCACCGAAACTCCACCCCAGCAGCGCTGCGGGTCCCGCGGATCCTCGAGCCCCACGCGCCATTCGCCTCCTTCCGGCGGCTCGCCGCGCACGCGCAGGTCGCGGCCGAAATCCACGCAGATGTCCTCGATGACCCATTGGCGGCTCATCTCGAAAACCCGGTCCACCGCGTATTCCTTCCCAATCCCGCCGAGGTCGATGCCCATGCCTGCCTCTGGCAAAAAGATCGCGCCCGGCCTGCGCTGCACCTTGCCCCAGCCCGTGAGCGCGAGCGCGCGGGTGATCTCCTCCTGCTCCGGCACGACCGGATTCTCCGCGTGATAGCTCCACAGCTTCGCGATGGGCAGCATGCTCGCGTCGAAAATGCCTCCCGTCCGCCACGTGAACCAGTCGCAGAGCTTTAGGATGCTCTCGAGTTCCGCGTCGGTCTCCACCCATTCGCGGCCCGCCATCGCGTTGATTTTTGAAATGAGGCTCGTCGGCCGGAAGCGCGAATATTTCGCCTCGAAGTCCCCCACCCACGCCTGCGCCGCGCGGCGGAATTCATTCCGCGCCTTCACTGACGGCGCCCGGAAGAGCACCTGGCAGTGCGTCCCCATCGCGTCGAACACGAGCCGGTCGAACCCCTCCCGCGCGCTGGCTGGCGATCCGGCCTGTGACATCGCCGCCGGCTAGAACGAGTAGCGGAAGCCGACGGTGACGATGTTCGCCTTCGGATACGCGTCGGCGGCGGTCACGCCGTCGCGCCCGCGCATGTCGTAGCGGTCGTAGGCCACGTCCACGGAGAAGTTCTCCCGCGGAGTCCACACGACTTTCACCCCGTAGGTGAGCGACGAGCAGCTCGAGAGCCGGTAGTCCGCGGAGTAGTATTCCGGCGTGTTCAGGAACATCACGCCGTAGAAATTTGCGGAGTCCTGCTGGTAGTAGCGGACGCTCGGCTTCACGACGAGCGTGCTGCCGATCTTCTGATACCACGCGAGCGCCGCCGTGTGCGCATTCACGCCGAACGAATCGCGGTAGTAGCGGTAGGACACCTCGGCGCTGCCATTCAGCGAATCCACCGCGCGGGTGAGCGAGGTGTAAAGGATCTGGTTGTCCTTGTCCCTCGGCCGCTTGTCCGCGAGGAGCGAGCCGGCCACCCACGCGACCTTGTAGGGATCGGAGAGGTAGCCGGAGGAAAAGCCCGCGGTGAAGTTCACGCTCAGGACTGTCTTCGGATCGAGCACCTGCGTGGCGCCGAGGAAAAGCTGCACACCATCCTTGCTCCCCGACGGGACGGAATTCACCGGGTTCACGTCGTCGTGGTTCACGGAGACGCCCGCGGAGATGACGGTGTTCTTGTTGTTGAACTCGCGGGCGATTTTCGCCGTGGCGGCGATGGCCGCGTAGTCCGACTCCTTGCTGTAGGCGATTTGTCCGCCGTAGCTCCAGTCGCCGTCGCGGAACGTGAGCTCGCCGTTCAGGCCGAATCGCTTGTCGCTGAATGTCTGCGTCGGGAGCACGTGGTCGCCGCCGGGAACCTCGCCGGACGAGCGCGAGCTGGCTCCGGACACGACGGAGAAGGTGCGGCCTGCGCTGCCGACGCGGATTTGCGCCGGGGTCGGCGCGCCCGTCGGCGAGGCTCCGGAGATGATGTCGTAGATGCCCTCGATCTTCAGGTTCAGCCGCGGGGAAATCTCCTTCTCCACGAGGAAGGAAGGTCCCCACACCGTGACGCGCCTGCTCTCCTCCCGATACCAGAGAAATTTGAAATCCGCGTGATCCTCGGCCTGAGCGCGACGCACCGGCATGAGCTGGAGCGCGGCGGCGAAGACCATCGCCCGAGTGCGGGGTGCAATGCCGCGCAGGGCGGCGAATGTGGGATGGAAGGTCGGGCGCACAGTGCCGCATCCTTCCCGCCCGCGCACGCGCTTTTCAAGCAGAACATGCCGCAACCTTGACGCCGCGGCGCGCGATCCATTTACTCCGCGCGCCAAACGCCGCCGACCATCCCGATGCTCAAGCCGATCATTTTTGCAGTCAGCGGAAAAGTGCCCGCGCAGCGCAGCGCAACGGAGGCGCACGCACGATGAACGCCACGGTGGGTATCGCCGCGGCACTGGGCTCCGCGGCGTCCTGGGCACTGGGGACGATCCTCTTCAAGAAGATCGGCGAGAACATGTCGCCGCTCGCGATGACGCTCGCCAAGGCGGCAGTGAGCGTGGTGCTGCTCGGCATCGCGCTCGCGTTCGTGGGTTTCACAGCGATGACGCCGCAGAACCTCGGGCTGCTTGCGGCGAGCGGGCTGCTGGGAATCGCCGTGGGCGACACGCTTTTTTTTGCCGCACTCCAGCACCTCGCGCCGCAGACGCTCGTGGTGCTGATGATGATCGGGCAGGTGCTCACGGCGCTGCTGGCGCTCGCGTTTCTCGGCGAGCGGCCCTCACCCGCGGCATGGGGCGGCATGGCGGCGGTGCTCGCCGGCATCGCGATCGTGCTGCGCGCGGGATTCTCCGGCGAACAGCAGCATTCACGCATGCGGGGAATCGTTCTCGGGATGCTGTCGGTGCTGTGCATGTCGGTGTCGCAGATCATGGCAAAGCCGGCGCTCGCCAGCGTCTCTGCGCTGCAGGAGACGTGGGTGCGGATGCTCGCCGGCACCGCGGGGCTGGCAATCGTGGGGCTGTTCGGAGGCAGGCTGCGGGCCTGGTTTGCCGAGGGGCGCAGCGCGCGCCTCGCCGGTTCGTTCCTCCTCGCGGTGTGCGTGGTGACGTTCGGCGGGTTCTGGCTCTCGCTGCTGGCGATGCGGCATGTGGATGTCGCCATCGCCACCACGCTGAACTCGATGGAACCGGTCTTCGTGCTTCCGCTCGCGGCGATTTTCCTGCGGGAAAAGATCACGCTGCCGCAGATCGTCGGGACGATCACCGCGCTTGCAGGCGTCGTGGTGTTGTGCAACTCCTGAGTTCAGTGCCTGCTCAGCGCGCGAAACTCAGCCCATCAAACGACGAATAATCAGTGGCGATCTTCGTCTTAAAACTTCAGCAGCAGGCGATTCTCCGCTTGAACGCCGAATCCCAATAACAGAGCATTCACACACCAAACCAACCAAAGGAGGACGAACTGATGATCACGACACTGACCGAAAACACCGACGCAAAGTCGTCAGGGTCCATTGTGGAGGCCCTCGCCGCCGGGGACTACTCACGCGAGACGCTCCGCAAGGCGCTCCTCGCCCGCGGCGCGGAACAGGACAAAATCTTCGCCCTCGCCCGCCAGCGCCGCGACACAGTGTGGCCCGCGCACGAGGTCGAAACCCGCAGCGTCATCGAGCTCTCGAACGTCTGCCAGCAGAGCTGCAACTACTGCAGCATGGCCAAGGAATCGAAGCTCAAGCGCTACGTGATCAAAATCGAGCCGCTGATGGAGCAGGTGGCCTTCCTCTACGAGCGCGGCCGCCGCGTCTTCCTCCTGCAATCGGGCGAGAATGACTCGGACAAGTTCGTGGACTACGCGGCGAAGTGCTGCACCGAGATCAAGAACCGATACCCGGACGCGGAGATCATTCTGTGCCTCGGCAATTTGAGCCACGATCAATATGTGCGGCTGAAACAAGCCGGCGGCGACCGTTACATCCTCAAATTCGAATCCTCCAGCCCCACGCTCTACAACACGTGGAAGCCCAGCGACACGCTCGACCAGCGCCTCGCCTGTCTCCAAGACCTCATCGACATCGGCTTCAAGGTCGGCACCGGCAACATGGTCGGCATGCCCGGCCAGTCGCTCGACGACGTGATCGACGACCTCCTCCTCCTCGGAAAATACGACCTCTCGATGATGAGCTGCACCGTCTTCATCCCCGGTGAGATGTGCAATTACTCGAACCAGCCGATGGGCGACGTGGAGATCGCGCTCAACCAGATGGCGCTCATGCGCATCATGTATCCCACCCGCCTCATGCCCACCACGAGCTGCCTCGAGCGCGGCAAGAAAGGCGGCCAGCTCGCGGGCCTCATGGCCGGCGCGAACACCGTCACCATCCACGACGGCACGCCGGACGAGTTCAAGAAGCTCTTCCCGATCTATTCCACGGACCGCTGCTCGCCCGGCTTCACCCGTTGCGAGGCGATGGTGCGCGATGCAAACCTCAGCTTCGGCAAGGCCCCGCTGATCTGATTTCCAAAATCCAACCGACTCTCAACACAGAACCCAACGACCATGAACGCTGTTTACGAAGCACCCAGCATCAACCCGAAGCTGCTCGCCCCGCATGAGCTGCCCCCGCCGTGGGAAGCCGGCCCGCTCGACCGCGCGGCGCTGATCGAGAAAGCGAAGGAGCGCATCGAGGATTTCCGCCGAGTGCGTGACCTTGGCCTCGTGAACAAGCGCGGCGACTTCTATCCGTCCGTCCATTATCCGCCGATCACCATGTATCCGCCGATGAGCGACGACGAGCTCCTCGACGGCTACACGCTGCCCGCGGACGGCGCGGTGGACGTGTATGCGCACGTTCCGTTCTGCAACTCGCACTGCGTCTTCTGCCACTATCCCGTGAAACTCGGCCCGCAGGTGGACGAGAAGACGAAATACATCGACGCCTTCATGAAGGAGACGGACATCTGGCGCGACCGCCTCGGCGTGGAGCGTGTGAAGGCCCGCTCCGTCCTCGTGGGCGGCGGCACGCCGACGTTCCTCACGGTGGACCAGTTCGAGCGCTTCCTTGCCGGCTTTGTCGAGCGCGTGGACCTCTCGATCTGCCGCCAGTTCAACTACGACGTGGACCCGAACACGCTCATCGGCCCCGACGGCGAGAAGCGCGTCGCCCTCATGCGCGAATACGGCGTGGACCGCCTCACCATCGGCGTGCAGTCGCTCGACCCGGTCATCCTCAAGAAGATGGGCCGCCACCACGGCAAGGATCAGGCGCTGCAGGCGATCAAAGAGACGCTCGCCGCGGGATTCATGGTGAACATCGAGTTCATCTTCGGCTATCCCGGCCAGACGCTGGAGAACTGGCTCGATGTGATCGAGGAGGCCTGCCAGCTCGGCGTGCATGAAATCCAGCTCTACCGCCTGAAGGTGGACGCCTACGGCGACCACCAGGGCGCCGTGAAGAACTACGTGCTCAACAAGCCCGAGGAGTATCCCGACAACGAGACGCAGTTCCTCATGAAGCAGTCGGCCATCCTCATGCTGAAGCACTACGGCTACACCGAGAACCTGCGCCGCGTCTTCTCGCGCCGCCGCGGCGACTACTCGGTCTATGCGCACAACCAGTGCTGCGTGCAGTTCGACCAGATCGGCATCGGCCTCACCGCATTCAGCAGCCTGCGCGACCGCTTCGCGCTCTGCACCCAGAACTTCGACGAATACTACTCGCTCATCGAGAGCGGCCATCTGCCCATCAACCGCGGCTACCGCCGCACGCCCGAGGATCAGGCGCGCTGGGCCATCGTGCTCCCGATCAAGAACCGCAACGTCCGCCCGTCGAACTACCGCCGCCTCACCGGCCTCGGCCTCGACGAAGTGTTCCGCGGCAAGATCGAGGCGCTCAAGGCGCACGGCCTCGTGTATGAGACGGACACGGCGATTGGCGTCACCCCGCTCGGTGCGTTTTTCGCCGACGAGTGTGCGCAACAGTTCCACAGCGCTGATTTCGTCCCGTATCCGCGCGAGGACTACGCTGAAGGGCCGCTCAATCCCTACAACAACCAGAACCTCTTCGAGTAGGTTCCGCGGCGGCGGAATTCGGGGTGCCCCAAACCGGGGGTCGCGTCCCTCGGTGATCAGCGTTGTCCCTCTCGTGCGGGCGCCAGCATGGCGTGCATGGGAGGGTTTCGCGCTTGCAGCGAAATGCCCACCGTGTTCAGTCGCCGCGGCTCTCAATCCAGATTATGAACACCGTGGCGCTCCGCCGAAAACTGACCCCTCTCCTCGCCTCCATCGCCCTGCTGCCGCTCGCCACCCAGGCCGCGGAGAAGGCAGCCCGACCGGAGACCATCATCAACGTCACCTCCAAGGGCTCGCTGATTCACCTCGGCAGCTTGGATTCCTTCGACGTGACCCAGGGTGGCAAGGAGGCAGCCCGCGGAGTCCTCGATTTTCTGGAGAAAGGCGACCGCGCAGCCGCCGCGCATTCCATCGACATCTACAAGCGCATCGTTCCCGACGAAAACTTCGGCGGTGAATACACCGCGCTCCAGTGGATCCTCGAGTGCGAACTTGCCACGAAGGAGGAGCGCGACGGCAAATTCCTAGCCGACCCCTACGTGCGCAGCTTCCACGACTTCCTCGCCGCGGACAACTGGAAGAACTTCCGCGCATTCATCCGCAGCAAGTATCACCTCGACGAGGTCCCCGGCGCAAAGAAAGACCCCGAAGCCGAGACGCGCAGCCGCTTCATGGAGGACTTCATCCTCTTCTCGAACCCGCGCCGAGAAGGCTGGGAGAAAACGAGCAAGATGGTCGCCGCGCTCGGCCTGAAGCCCGGCCAGAAAGTCGCGGACATCGGCAGCGGCCCCGGCTATTTCTCGTTCCAGTTCGCCAAGCTCGTCGGCAAGGAGGGCAAGGTTTACGCGATCGACAACAACGCCGACCACCTCGTTTACCTGAAGAAGATCATCGCCGACCTGCGGGTTCCAAACGTGACACCCGTCATGCCGCGCGGTGCCGACATCGGCGTCCCAGAAAAGGTGGACCTCATCTACATGTGCTCCCTTTACCACAACCTCTACGCCATCATGACGGACGAGGATCGGGACGGGATGCTCGACAGCATCAAGTCCGTCATGGCCCCCGGCGCGCGCCTCGTGGTCGCCGACAACGGCCCGGTGCATCATCCAGCAGTTCCGCCACCACGGCTTCGACCTCGTCGAGACGCAGCAGTTCATCCCGCAGCGCTACATGCTCTTCTTCAAGCTGCGCGACGACGCCAAGAAACCCGGTGAAAAATGGCCCGAGACGCCGAAGCTCGATATCCCCGAGGGCGGCCTGATCGTGAAGGATCTCCACAAGCTGCCAGCCACTCCCGGCGTGGCGGAAATCGTGGACGGTGATCCCGGAAAGATCCGCGTCCTCTCGCACCGCGCTCTGCTCCGCGCGCAGCTCCCCGGCACCTCCGCGACATTCTCCTCGGCAGGCCGTGCCGCCGCCGAAGTTCTCCTCGAAGGCCTGAGAAAGAACGACGCTGCCAAGCTCAAGGCAGCGCGCGACCTCTACACGGGCCTCATTCCGAAGGAGCGGATCGGCGACGAGTATTCCGCACTGCAGTGGTTCTGCGACTACGCGCTGACACCCGAGGCTGAGCGCTCGAAGCTCATCACCAACCCGCTGATTGCCGACTACGTCGCGTTCTTCACCGGCAGCAACTACAAGCGCCTGACCAGCTACCTCAAAAACAAATACGTCCTCGAGGAGCTGAAGCCGAAGCTCGCGGAAATCAGCCAGCGCGAGGCGGACCGGTTGAAAAAGCTCGACGTCATCACGCCCACCGCCGTCACCGAGAAACCCTCCGCGCCCCGAACCATCACCGCGACGGGCAACGTCAACAAGGGCGGCCCCTCAGCAGTTCCCGCCGACCAGACGACGGACAGCCTCGACGACCTCCCCGCGCCCTACCCGCTCCTGCCGCTCGACATCAGCGCCGACACCATCATCGAGTGGTGGGAATACCTCAACTTCATGAACCCGCGCCGCGCGCAGTGGGAGCACACCGACAAGATGCTCGGCGTGCTCGACATCAAGCCCGGCCAGACCGTCGCGGACGTTGGCAGCGGCGCCGGCTACTTCACGTTCAAGTTCGCCTCGCTCGTCGGCAAGGACGGCAAGGTCCTCGCGCTCGACCTCGTGAAGGAGCAGCTCGAAAACCTGAAGCGCTCCGCCACCGCCGCAGGCATCACAAACATCCACGCGGTCGTCTCGAAGGAGAACAACTCCACGCTCCTCGAAAACTCCGTGGACATGGCCTTCCTCTGCTCGCTCTACCACGCCAGCTATGTGAACTCGCTTGAATACGTTCGCGACGGCTTCGTCAGCAGCCTGCACAGCGCCATCAAGCCCGGCGGCAAGCTCGTCATCGCGGACAACATGCCGCTCTCCGACAGCGCCGGCGGCTACTACGGCCCGCGCATCGCGAAGGAGATGCTCATCGCGCAGCTCGCGCACTACGGCTTCAAGTTCTCCACCTACGCGCAGTTCGTCCCGCAGCGCTACGTCCTCGTCTTCACCGTCGAGAAATAGCGCGGCATCTCCGACCTTGCGCCTCACCCGCCTTTGTCTGAATTTCCGAAAATGAGCGAAGCCTCCGCACACTCCTTCCGCGCACGCGTCTTCTACCACTGGAAAAAGCCCGGCGAAAAGGAGCGCCACGGTTTCTCCATGGGCATGGTCACCGCCGCTGAAAAAACGCCGGAATCCGTCATCGCCGCGCTCAAGCAGCAGCACGAGAAGCTCCGGGAGTTCAACCTCTTCATCGACAAGCTGGAGTGGCGCTGACCACCCCGCCCGCAACGAGCAACACGCCATGAACCGAGCATCCTTCATTCGCAAGATTGCCGCCGCACTCGCACTCCTTTGCGCCGCCGCGCTGCCAGCGCATGCTGCGGAAACCGGCAAGCCGCTTCCGGATTTGAAGGGCTTCGGGCTGGAGGGCGATGTGCCTGCCACACGCGGCAAGGTGGTGCTGCTCGATTTCTGGGCCTCGTGGTGCGGCCCGTGCAAAAAGTCGTTCCCTGCCATCGAGGAGATCCACCGCGCCTACAAGGGACGCGGCCTCACCGTGCTCGCCGTGAGCGTGGACGAGAACGCCGCGGCCATGAAGGCTTTCCTCAAGCAGCACGCAGTCACTTTCCCCGTCGCGCGCGACGCGAAGCAGAAGCTCGTGGAGGCCGTGAAAGTCTCGGCAATGCCCACCTCGCTCCTAGTTGATCGGCGCGGCGTCGTCCGCTTCGTGAACACCGGGTTCCGCTCCGACACCGAGGCGAAGCTCCGCAAGCAAATCGAGGAACTGCTGGGGGACACCAAATGACGCCGCGCATTCTCCGCGCCGTCTCCACGATGCTGCTCGGCGCTGCGGCGCTCACCCTCTCCGGCTGCGCGGGTGCAAAGCCCTGGCAGCGCGGCAAACTCGCGGAATACGGCATGCGCCCCGACCGCGACCCGCTCGCCGACAGCCTGTCCGAGCACACATTTTTCTCCCGCGAGGCCGCCAGCGGCGGAAAGGGCATCGGCGGCGGCGGCTGCGGCTGCAACTGACGCGCCGCCCCGCGCCCTCGCACCTTGACAGCGGCGGCGTGCCGACGGAGACAGCGGCGTGCCATTGCTCGAAGTCCGCAACCTCAAGGTCTATTTCCCCATCCGCACCGGCGTCTTCCGCCGGCACACGGGTGACGTGAAGGCGGTGGACGACGTCACCTTCTCCATCGAGAAGGGAACCACCGTCGGCCTCGTGGGCGAGAGCGGCAGCGGGAAGACGACCATCGGCCGCGCGCTGCTGAAGCTGTGCCCGGCCACCTCGGGCCAGGTCATCCTCGACGGCCGCGACGTGCTGCCCATGCGCGAGCACGAATTCCGCCCGTATCGCCGGCGGATGCAGATGATCTTCCAGGACCCGTTCGGCTCGCTGAACCCGCGGCTTTCGATCCTCCAGATTGTCGGCGAGGCGCTGGAGATTCACTTCCCCGCGATGAACCGCGAGGAGCGCCGCGCCCGGGTCGCGGAGCTGATGAAACAGGTCGGCCTGAAGCCCGAGATGATGGAGCGGTATCCGCATGAGTTCAGCGGCGGCCAGCGGCAGCGCATCGGCATCGCGCGCGCGCTGGCGGTGAAGCCGGAGTTCATCGTGTGCGACGAGCCCGTGAGCGCGCTCGACGTGAGCGTGCAGGCGCAGATCGTGAACCTCCTGCAGGACCTCCAGGACGAGCTCGGCCTCACGTATCTCTTCATCGCGCACGACCTCGCCGTGGTGGAGCACATCAGCGACCACGTGCTCGTGATGTATCACGGCAAAGTCGTGGAGAGCGCATCCGCCGAGCAGATCTACGAATCCCCCCAGCACGACTACACGAAGAAGCTGCTGGCGGCCGTGCCGAAGTTCGCCTGATGGCGAACGGGGTCGCGCGGCGCGAACACGAACGAGGACATGGCTGCTGAGACAACTAACCCCATGATGAACTGGATTCCGTTTTCTTGCGGCGGTCGTCGCGATTTCGCTGAAATTCGGAACAGTTCCTCCACGGCGCGGCGCGAAGCGGGCGGAACTCGGACAAGGTCTTTGCGCAGTTCCTCGAAACGGCTTACGGCTCGCTGATGGAAGCGGCTTCACAGCTCTACCTCGCGCTCGACCTGTCGTATGCGGACGAAGCCGCCGCCGATTCCGCACTGGAGGAAATCCGCGCGCTCGCGGCGAAAGTCGCCGCGTTGAACCGCTCGATGCTCGTGAAGGAGAGCAAGGTGCGGGATCGCTCGAACGACGTGTAGCCGCCCGATGCCTTCGACCCTCGACCCT
The DNA here is from genome assembly GCA_044221035.1 of Chthoniobacteraceae bacterium. GTDB lineage: Bacteria > Verrucomicrobiota > Verrucomicrobiia > Chthoniobacterales > Chthoniobacteraceae > SXWH01. The sequence continues at coordinate 30,272 of JBGAPU010000065.1, forward strand.
CGACCTTCGACCGCCCAGTGACACCGCTGCTGAGAAAACTTCTCGGGATGAACTGGCTGCTCTTCGCGGCGGTCGTCGCGATTTCGCTGGCGGGGGTGCTGTTCATCCACGGGGCGTCGTATCCGTTCCCGAATGCGCGCTACTGGCAGAGCCAGGCGATGTTCATCGGCGCCGGCGTCGTGGTCTTCCTCATCGTCACGCTGGTGGACTACCGATGGGCGAAGTGGCTCGCGGTGCCCCTTTACCTCACGAGCATCGTGCTGGTGGCGCTCACCTACACGAGGTTCGGCATCGAGAAGAACGGCGCGAAGTGCTGGCTGAAGCTGCCGGGGCTCACGGCATTCCAGCCGGGGCAGATGGCCGCGATCGGCGGCATCCTCACGCTGGGGCTGTTCCTCTCCTACTCGAAGCGCTGGCACCCGGCGCTGCGCATCCTCTGCTCGGGAATCATCGCGGCTCCGGCGATGCTGCTCATCCTGAAGCAGCCGGACCTCGGCATGACGGTCGCCTGGGTGCCGGTGGTGCTCACGATGTTCTGGGTGGGCGGGCTGCCGCTGCGCTGGCTGGCGGTGGTGGTGCTCACAGGGCTGACCATCCTGCCGCTCGTGATGAACTTCGGCCTGAAGCCCTATCAGCGCGACCGCGTCGTGACTTTCATGGACCCCGATGTGGATCCGCGGGGAATCGGCTACGGGGTGAACCAGTCGCTGACCGCCATCGGATCGGCCGGAATCCGGGGCAAGGGCTTCAAGGCGCCGGACACCCAGCTCGAACTCGGCATGATCCCGATGGCCGAGGCACACACGGACTACATCTTTGCAACGATCGGCGAGCAATGGGGCTTCCTCGGCGGCATCGCCCTCATCGCCGCGTTCGGCGTGCTCATCATCGCGTGCATGCTCACGGCGTCGCGCGCCACCGATCCGTTCGGCGTGCTCATCGTCGGCGGCATCACGGCGCTCGTGTTCTTCCACATCTTCCAAAACATCGGCATGACCATCGCGCTGATGCCCATCACGGGCCTGCCGCTGCCGCTGGTGAGCTACGGCGGCACGTTCCTGCTCGTGCTCATGTTCGCCTTCGGCCTTGTGAACAGCGTGTGGGTCCACTCCCGCGCCGAGCCCGAGGAGGAGGAGGAAGCGTAAGGCGCCCTCCCCTGCCCGCTCAGGTCCCGCGGCGGCGCAGGCGGTCCAAGCCCACGGCGGCGATGATCACCGCGCCGATGATCACGCGCTGCGTCCAGTCCTCCCACGCCATCGCCGTGGCGCCGTTGCGCAGCACGGTCATCAGCAGGGCGCCGAGCACCGCGCCGAAGACGCTGCCGCTGCCGCCGTTCAGGCTCGCGCCGCCGATGACCACCGCGGCGATCACATCGAGCGCGAGGTCGGGCGCGCCGGTCGGGTCGCCCTGCGTGAGCCGGGAGAACTGCAGCGCGCCGGCGAGGCCGAAGAGCGCCCCAGCCAGAGAGTAAATCGCCACCTGCGTCCAGCGCACGCGGATGCCGCAGAGCCGGGCGGTCGCCTCGTTCGAGCCGATGGCAAAGACGCGCCGGCCGAACACCGTGCGGTTCATCACCACCGCGATGAGCACCGAGAGCAGGATCGCCACCCACACGCCGGACGGCAGCGGCCAGAACTTCCCCGGCTCCTCCACCGCCAGCAGGTTCGTGATCCACGTCTCGCCCACGTTCCCCTCGAGGTTCACCGTCTGGTTGTCCGAACGCCACAGCGCGAGGCCGCGGATCACGCTCATCATTCCCAGCGTGACGATGAAGGGGTTCTGCCTCAGCCCCGCGACGAGCGAGCCGTTCACGCAGCCGACCGCCGCGCCCGCGAGGATCGCGATGCCGGCGGCGGCGAGCGGCCCGTTCCCCGAGTTGAGCGCCTTCGCCGCGAACACGCTGCACATCGCCACCGTCGAGCCCACGCTGAGGTCGATGCCGCCGCTCACGAGGATGAGGATCATGCCCAGCGCGCCCACGGCCACGATGGCCGTCTGCGTGAGGTTCTTCTTCCACGCGCCGCCGGTCACGAACGACTTCAGCCCGGTGAACGCCTCATCCTCCTGCGCGCGCATCTTCGCAAAGGCATCGCCGAACGACACCCCCTCGTGCTGCTGCTGGAAGTCGCGCACGTCCTTCCACGCCAGCAGCGCGCAGAACAGCCCCACGACGACCGCGAGCGCGAGCACGGGGCTGAGCAGGGAGATGAGCCGGCGGAGGGCGTTCATGCAGCCGCAACCTAACCCGCACTGGCGGCGGCGTGTCCAGTGCTCAGTGCTCAGTGCTCAGTGCTCAGATGGTGCGATGTGCAGGGCGCGGGCGAGTGCCGAGTCTTTACCGAGCACTGAGCACCGGACATTGGACGATGGTGATTGAGCGGAAGCGCCGCATCTGCTGTCTGACCGCCGCCATGTTCCGAATCCCGCTCCCCGCCGCCGCCATTTTCACCGCCGCCATCGCCGCACTCCCGCTCCGCGCCGACGAGCCGAAGCCCGAGGAGAAGAAGGACGCGCATGCCGAGAAGAAGCCCGACGACAAGGCCAAGGAGGCGAAGGAGCAGAAGCCGAAGGAGAGCAAGGGCACCGTCACCATCGCCGGCACGCAGGTCACCTACGTCGCCAAGACCGGCACCATGCCCCTGCTGAAGGACGACGGCGGCACGCGCGCCGATGTCTTCTTCGTCTATTACGCCCGCACCGGGCAGGACGGGAAGCCGCTCGCCGCCACCGACGAGAAGCGCCCCATCATCTTCTGCTTCAATGGCGGCCCCGGCAGCAGCGCCGTGTGGCTCCACTTCGGCGGGCTCGGCCCGAAGAAGATCGCCCTCCCGCCCGATGGCCGCACCCCCGAGGTGCTCGGCAGGATCTCCGACAACGCCAACAGCATCCTCGACGCCGCCGACCTCGTCTTCATCGACCCCGTCGGCACCGGCGCGAGCCGTCCCGCGAAGGGCGAGAAGGGCGAGCAGTTCTGGGGTGTGGACGAGGACGTCGAGTCCGTCGGCGACTTCATCCGCCTCTTCACCACGCGCGAGCAGCGCTGGATGTCCCCGAAGTTCCTCTGCGGTGAAAGCTACGGCGGCATCCGCGGCGCCGGCCTCAGCGACTACCTGCAGGACCGCCACGGCATGTTCCTCCACGGCTTCATCGTCGTCAGCGGCCTGCTCAATTTCCAGACCCTCTCCGCCGACACCGCCAACGACCTCCCCTACCTCACCTTCCTCCCCACGCTCACCGCCACCGCGGCCTTCCACGGCAAGCTCCCGCCCGACCTGAACGCCGCCCCCGAGCGCGCCATCGCCGAAGCCCGCGCCTTCGCCTTCGGCGAATACTCCACCGCGCTCCTCAAGGGCCGCGCCATCCCCGCCGCGGAGCGCCGCCGCATCGCCGAGAAGCTCGCCCGCCTCCTCGGCGTCTCCGCGCAGTTCGTCGAGGACCACGACCTCCGCGTCTCCCCCCACGTCTTCCGCAAGGAGCTGCTCCGCAAGGAGGGCAAAATCATCGGCCGCTTCGACGGGCGCGTCGTCGCCGAGGACGGCCAGGCCGGCATGCAGGTCCCCGAGTTCGACCCCAGCCACGCCTTCATCGCCGGCCCCTTCAGCGCCGCCGCCAATGCCTACGTCCGCGGCACCCTCGGCTACGAGACCGACCAGCCCTACCGCATCCTCGCCGGCCTCCCGTGGAACTACAAAGGCTTCGCCAACCGCTACGCCAGCATGGAGCCCCGCCTCGCCGGCGCCATGAAGGAGAACCCGAACCTCCGCGTCCTCGTCTGCCAGGGCCTCCGCGACCTCGCCGTCCCGCCCGACGCCATGCGCTTCTCCCTCGAGCACATGTCCATCCCCGACAGCCTCCGCAAGAACATCACCATCGCCACCTACGACAGCGGCCACATGATGTATCTCCTCGACAAAGACGCCGCCAAGCTCCGCGCGGACATCGTCGGCTGGCTGAAGTAACCCTCAGTGCGGGGTGAGGCTGAGTGACTGGCAGGGCGCAGCAACGGGTGGCTCGCCGTATTCGGACGGTATGCCGGACGGTAAGCCGGACGGTGTGCCACCGCAGTAAGCTGGACGGTATGCCACCGCAGCCGGACGGTATGCCACCGTAAGCCAGACGGTATGCCACCGTAAGCCAGACGGTATGCCACCGCAAGCCGGACGGTATGCCACCACAAGCCAGACGGTATGCCACCGTAAGCTGGACGGTATGCCACCCGCAGCCAGATGGTATGACACCCCCAGTGGGAAGATGGGCCATTTGGTCAAAGAACAGCCGCTTCCGCGGTCAGAGCAGGCTCGGAAGTGCAGGCTGCCCTCAGGGGCAGATTTCCCGCCCGAATCGGACGCTCACTTCCCCTTCCCCACGCCGAGCTTTTCCAGCAGGAAGTCGAAGATGTTCGGGTGCTTCACGGCGGGGGCGCCCTTGTGAGTTGAACTCGTGCTCGATGCCGAGGCGGCGGAGCTTTTCGGCGAGGCCGGCGCCGGATTCGCGGCGTGGACGGTCGGCGAAGGTCTGCCCGGGCGCGGGCGCGGTGTCGTAGAAGAGATAGACGGGCGGGGCGCCGGGGG
>JBGAPU010000066.1:0-35156 GCA_044221035.1 Chthoniobacteraceae bacterium
GATGTCTTCGAGGGCGATGTAGCCGGCGGGCACCTTTTCCTTCGTGTCCTTTGCGGACAGCGTGAGCGGGAGGATGATGAATGCGAGGAGTGAGCGGAGGAGCGTCTTCATGGTGCGCCTCTTGTGGCCGCCGCGACGCGCTGTCAATCCCGCAGAAATCCGCCGCTACGGCAGCACGCGGCCGATTTCCTCCACGCGGTAGCCGAAGCCCGTCGCACCGAGCGTGGACAGATCGAGCACACCGTTGCGGCGCTTGAAAAGGCCGGGGTGGATCTTCGCCTCCGGCAGCGACGCTTCGGGCGAGAACTGCATGCCGTTGCTCTCGACGCCCATGATGGTGCCGGCGTGCGCGGCGAGCGTGACGTGCGGGATCTGCGCGAGCATCGGGTTGCTGAGGTCCTGCACCATGAGCGTCATGCCGTTCGCGCGCGCCCACGCCTGGCTGAGCAGCGCGCCGGTGAGAGTCTTGCAGGTCTTCAAGGCGACGCCGGTCCAGCCGAGTTCGCGGCCGAGGCGCACGAAGCGCCAGTCGTGCGCGCTCTCGTCGAGGAACAGCGGCTTGCGCGCGCTCACGCTGCGGACGTCGATGCGGTTGGCCTCGAGGTCGTAGGGAAAGGGCTGCTCGATGTAGAGGAGCATGCCGTAGATGCGGGACGTCGATGCGGTTTGCCTCGAGGTCGTAGGGGAAGGGCTGCTCGATGTAGAGGAGCATGCCGTAGATGCGCGGCTCGGTGGCGAGCAGGCGGTCGAGAATCTCGCACACGTAGGCCGGGTCGGTGACGGTGCAGTTGAAGTCCGCCGTGAGCCAGTCGCTGCCCTCCTCGATCGCGATGCGGCCGATGCGCACGATGCGGTCATAGTCCCATGCGGCGTCGTTGCCGCGCAGTTTGATCTTCAGGCACTTCAGCCCGTCGGTGCGGATCCAGTCGCGGAGCAGCACGGGGTAGCCGTCCTTCGGCTCGTTGCCCTTGAGGTCCGCGGGCTCCAGCGGGTCGAGGCCGCCGATGAGGTGCCACACGGGCACGCGCGTCTGCTTTGGCCGGAGGAAATGCGGCGGCCGCAGCCCGGCGAAGCGCTGGTCGCCGTCGAGGAAGTGCGCGAGGTCCGCGGTGAGGAACTCCTCGCCGAGCGTCTCGAAGACGGGGCGCTGGAGCAGGTTGCCGAACGCATCGAACACCGCGAGGTCGAACAGCGAATGGCACACGAGCGCCGCGAGGTGCGGCATCGGCTCGGCGTGGTCCACGTTTGCGGCAGTGAGCAGCACATCGAGCTGCTCGCGCTGGAAGGCGTCGCCGATTTCCATCGGGTGCCCCGCGCAGTCGAACACCGGGAGCTCCCTGGCGAGCGCCTTGCAGAAATCCACCATGCGCTGCTCGCGCTCCTCCCAAGCGAGCGGCGACGGCCACACCCACGCGACGCTCAGCGGCGTCTCACCCCAGCCCGTCGCGGTGCGGCCCGCGCGGTCCTCCACCGTCACGCGCACCCGCGCGCACAGCGCCCGCTCGACGACCTGCGCGCCGAACTTCAGCGGCATGCGCAGCGTCGTGGGGATGAAATGGAGCTCCGTCTCGCGGACGCGGATGTCGGTGGGTTTCGGCATGATGCGGAAGCTGCCGAAGAATGCGGCGGCGTGGCAAGCAGCGCGATGCGCCGCGGTGCGTCAGATCTTCGGCTCGAAGCCCTTCCGATACTCGGGGCGCGCCCAGAGCTTCTCGCCGGCGGGGTTGTCGAGGATCTTGCCGGTCGCGGGGTCGCAGCGGACGACGGTGTTCGTGCGGTAGGCGATGTTGCCGAGGTGGCACATCATCGTGCTCTTCTGGCCCTCCTCGATGGGGCTGTTGAGCTTCGCCTTGCCGCGGATGGCGTCGATGAAGTTCCCGATGTGCGCCACGTCTCCCCCGCCCGCGCCCTTGCCCTTGCTGATCTCCTTGCCGGTGGGGTCGTAAATTGTCCAGCCGTCGCGGGCGACACCCATCGTGCCGTTGTCGCCGTAGAAGACGCACTCGCCGACGTTCTTCTCCGCGGCGCGCGGATGCGAGCTGCTCTGCACCCATTCGCAGCCGCCCTTCTTGCCGAAATCATAGATCGCCGTGCCGGTGTCCGGCGTCTCCTGCGCGTCCTCGTGCCAGTAGCGGTTCGCGAGATAGGAGATGCGCTCGGCGTAATCCGCCTGCAGGCCCCAGCGCAGGATGTCGAGGTGATGGATGCCGTTGTTGCCCAGCTCGCCGTTGCCCCAGTGCCACAGCCAGTGCCAGTCGTAGTGCGCGAACTTCCTGATGTCGTGCTTCGCATCGTCCGGCACCGGGCCCTGCCAGAGGTCCCAGTTGATGTCCTCCGACGGCTTCTTGTCGCCCTGCCCGATCGGGCCGCGCTTCGCGTAGTAGAATGCGCGCGCGAACCGCGTCTTCCCGATCGCCCCGCCGTGCAGCGCCTCGATGGCCTCCTTCATCCAGGTCCGCCGCTGGTTGCCCATCTGCACCACGCGCCCGTATTTCTTCTGCGCCGCCACGATCATCTCCGCCTCGTGCGGGTTCTGGCTGCCGGGCTTCTCCACATACACGTGCTTGCCGGCCTGCATCGCGAGCAGCGCGGCGGGCGTGTGCCAGAAATTCGGCGTCGCGATGAACACCGCGTCCAGCGTCTTGTCCTCCAGCCCGCGGCGGAAATCGCCGATGCCCTCGCAGATGCTCGACTGCTTGGCCGAGATCGCCTTCATGCCGCTGGCGAGCCGCTTCGAGTCCACCTCCGCCACATACGTGATCTCCACATCGGGAATCTGCAGCAGCGCCTGCACGTGGCCCATGCCGCGGCCGAGGGCGACCACCATCACGCGCAGCTTGCGCCCGGCGGCGTCGGCGGCGCGGAGGTTCGGGATGCGGGAAAGTGCGGCGCCGGCGGCGAGGATGGCGGTGGACTTGAGGGCGGAACGACGGGTGAGATTCATGGGTGGTTCGGGATTCAGGGAATGATGAGGTGGTGGAGTCTGGGAAGCTGCAGGCAGCCGTGTGGCAGCCCGCGCGAGGAGAATTCCTGCGCCCGGAATTGCTTTGAAGCGGCGTGCTGGTTTTTGGCGAAACGCGGGAGCGGGCGTGCGGCGGAGTCCCGATGGAAGGCGGGCGATGTCGGGGAGTTGGCGATTGGCCGGGCGCAGCGGCCTCGCGGATGGCGGCTCCGGGAGATTTTGGGGCAACTCCCCTCCTTTCGCTCCCCATCAAGCCGGCCGGACATTCGGGCGGCAAATCTGTTGGATTTGGGGCGCTTTTGGCCCGTTTCGGCAGGTGAAGCCGTTTCCCTGGCATACCCAGCTTGGCTGAGTGGCACCCTCAGCTCGGCTGACTGCCATACCTAGCCCGGCTGACTGCCATACCTAGCCCGGCTGACTGCCATACCCAGCCCGGCTGACTGCCATACTCAGCCCGGCTGACTGCCATACTCAGCCCGGCTGACTGCCATACTCAGCCCGGCTGACTGCCATACTCAGCCCGGCTGACTGCCATACCTAGCCCGGAGGATCGTCATGGTTGGAACTCCTGACAGTCATGGTGGGGACCCCTGACCGTCATGGTCAGGACTCCTCAATGGCATAGGCAGCATTCCCCGGTGGCACCCTTAGCAGGGCCAATTTCCAGAGTGCGCTGCGCGCAGGGGGACGCATGGCGCCCGGAGGTCGCCATCCACCTTGCCGACTCCTCCCTCCGCCTACTTCGCGAAGAAGGGGTTGTTTTTCTGCTCCTCGCCGACGCTGGTGAGGGGGCCGTGGCCGGGGCAGATGACGGTGTTCGCGGGAAGGGTGAGGATTTGCTCGATGTTGTTCCTGAGCGCGTCGGGGTAGCTCACGCCGCCGCCGCCCATGCTGCCGGCAAAGATGGAGTCGCCCACGACCGCGACGGGCCGGGCGAGGCCGGTGACGACGAAGGTGATGCCGCCTGCGGAGTGCCCCCATGTGGAGCGGCTCTCGATTTTCAGGCTGCCGAGCTGCCAGGTCTTGCCGGGGGCGAAGCCGGTCGCGCCGTCCACGGGCTCCTTTTCGCTGGTCCATGCGGGGGCGCCGGTTTTTTCGCGCAGGCGGTCGAGGTCGAAGATGTGGTCGCCGTGGGTGTGGGTGATGAGGATGTGGCGGACGGTGAGGTTCTTCGCGGCGATGGTGTCGAGGATGCCGGTGACGTCGGCGCCGGTGTCGAAGACTGCGGCGTCGCGCGTGGCGGGGTCCCACACGAGGTAGGCGTTCACGGTCATGTCCTCGAAGGTGGTGTTGTATTGCTCCAGCCCCTCGAGCGTCACGTCGGCGGGGGTGTAGCGCTTCTGCGCGAGGGCGGCGAGGGCGCGGGCGTTCACGCCGAGGACGGGGGCGACCTTGTCGGCGACGGCGACATTGAACTCGCCGCCGCGGAGGGACTCGAGTTCCGCCGCGGTGACGCCCGCGCGCTGGGCGACGGTGGCGTCGTCGAGCTTCAGCCCGCGGATGGTTTTGCCGATGATGTCTGTGTAGCTGTCTTCGAGAGGAATGGACATGGGCGGAGTAGAAGAGGAACGCGGCGCGGATGTCCAGTGCCGCGCGGCGGAATGACGAATGACGAGTGAAGAATGCAGAATGACGAAGGAGAGGCGCCCGCCTTCGTCATTCGTCATTCTGCATTCGTCATTCCTATTTCGTCACCAGCACGATCGCCGCGAGCAGGAGCACCGCGCCGGTGAGCCGCCGCACGAGGACCGCGGGGCCGAGGTTGCGCTCCATGTTTCCCACCCAGTGCCCCACGGCCCAGACGAGGACGACGCTCCACACGCCGCGGGTGTTGTAGAGGACGTTCACGCGCGTGGCGTGGCCGAAGACCATGACGGAATAGGCGACGCCGGTGACCTGCAGCGCGATGAGCAGCGAGCCGGCGAGGAGCCAGGTGAAGTTGACGCGCCCGATCGCGCGGAGCGGTTCGCGGAAGAGCGGGACGAGGAGGAAGGAGAGGAGCGCGACCGTGCCGAAGACGACGGGCGCGAACCGGCCGAAGCCCCATGCATTCGCCCAAGTCTGGCTCCACACATCCGTGAGCGAGAAGAGCGCCGCGGAGATGAAGCCGAAGATGATGCCGAGACCCGCGCCCCTTTTCGGCGGCCCGCCGCCCCCGAGCAGCGCCGTGCCGAGCGCGGTGAGGAGCGCGGCAAACCACCATTCGCGGGGCACGCTCGCGGAGGTCATCGCCGCGGTGAAGAGGACGACGAAGATGACCTTCGTCCCGAGCACCGGCGTGGCCACGGAGACGTCGCCGCGGGTGAGCGCGAGGAAGACGAATATCTGCGCGATGAAGAAGACCGCGCCGGTGAGCACCGCATGGCCGAAGTGGACCCACTCGAACGGCGCGCCGCCTTTCAGCCACCAGAGGCCGAGGACGATGGCGTTCGTCCAGTTGGTCACGAACATCGCGCGCCACGGGCCGACACCGCCGTCCGTCGCGCGCTTCAGGATCATCGCCGCCACGGCATAGACGAGCCCGGCGAGGAGGGGCAGAAGGACGTCCAGCGGCATGGGCGGGCACGCTCGCGGGGGGCCGGAAGTGCGGCAAGAGATAACGAATAGTTTCATTGCGCATCGCCCGCGGGGCGTCATGCTTTTGCCGATGAACTCCCCATTCAGCCTCCGCCCGTGGATGCTCGCGCTGGCATCCCTCACCACCATCGCCACCGCCGACGACCTCGCCGACCTGATGGCCGAAGCGCAGCGCGCCTTCGCCCGCGGCGACTTCGCAGCCGCGAAGACGCGGTTTGAGATGGTCCGCAAGATGGAGCCGAGCAACAAGACGGCGATCTCGTATCTCAAGCGCATCGCCGCGGACGAGGCCGCGGAGATCGCGAAGCAGCGGACCGGCAACGCCACGCAGGCCGCGCTGCAGAAGCTGATCATGGAGAAGGTGGAGCTGCGCGAGTCGTCGCTCGCCGAGGCGCTGGAGTTCCTCAAGCAGAAGGGCAACGCGCTCGGCGGCGGGAAGGTCGCGATCAACTTCGTGCTCCAGCTCGACGAGCAGGCGCAGGCCACGAAGATCACGCTCACGCTGCAGAAGGTGCCTTTCTCCGAGGTGCTGCGCTACATCGGCGACCTCGCGAACGTGCAGTTTGTGTATGAGCAGTTCGCGATCGTGGTGAAGCCGAAGGGCGCCGCGCCCGCACCGCAGGCGAATGCTGCGGAGGCGCCGGGCGCAATCAAGATTCCCGGGCTCAACGACGCGCCGCGCTAATAAAGCACGCGCGCGAGGCAGAGGCCCTCGGCCACGCCCATGAAGTGGGTCCGCGCACGGACGCGCGGATCCAGCAGGTCGGTGATGAACGACAGCGGCGCGCGCCTTTCCGCCACGCGCACGATCGTGCCCGTGAGCAGCCGCACCATCTTGTAAAGGAAGCCGTCGCCCTCGAAGACGAGCGTGATGAGCGGCCCGCGCCCCTGCACGGCGACCCGGTAAATCGTGCGGACGGTGTCGGTCTCCTTCTGCCCGCGGTTGGCACCGAAGCGCGCGAAGTCGTGCGTGCCGACGAGAAGCGCCGCGGCCTTGCGCAGGAGTGCGGGGTCGAGTTTCCGCGGCACATGCCACGCGCGGCCGATTTCCAGCGGGTGCATGTAGGGCGCATTCCACACGCGGTAGATGTAGCGCTTGCCCTTCGCCGAGAAGCGCGCGTGAAAGCCGTCGTCGCCGCCGCGCACGCGCGCCGCGCGCACGATCCGGATGCCGTCGGGGAGCTTCGCGTTCAGCGCGGACATCCACACGCGCGGCACCAGCTTTCCGCGCGGAACATCCGCATGCGCGATCTGGCCCGTGGCGTGGACGCCGGCATCGGTCCGCCCCGAGCCGTGGATGCGCAGGCGGATTCCCGCGACGGCGAAGAACGCCGCCTCGATGTGGTCCTGGATGCCGTTCGACGTGGCCTGGCTCTGCCAGCCATCGAACGGGCGTCCGTCGTAGGCGATGGTGAGCTTCAGCCGCTCCGTCGCGCCGCCGCTCATCCCATCATCGCCTGCGAATCGAGCCAGCCCTGGAGGATGATCTGCGCCGCGACCTGGTCGATGACCGCGCGGCTCTGCTTCACGTTGCGGCCCGCGTCGTGGAGGTAACGCTGAGCGGCGACGGTCGTGAGGCGCTCGTCCCACATCCGCACGGTGCAACCCGTCAGCTCGCGCAGCTTGTCGCCAAATGCGCGCGCCTTTTCCGCCGCCTCGCCCGAAGTGCCGTCCATGTTCTTCGGCAGGCCGACGATGATGTTCGCCGCATCCTTGTCCTTCGCGATCTGCGCGACGCGCGCGGCGGGGTCGGGTGTTTCCTTCACCACAATCGTCTCCACGGGATGCGCGAGGATTCCGAGTTCATCCGAGACGGCCACGCCGATGCGGGCCGAGCCAACGTCAATTCCGAGTGCGCGTTTCATTGGAGTTCTGCGGGGACTTTCGCGATGAGGTGCTTGATGCGCTCGGCGTCATGGCGGCTGCACACGAGCAGCGCGTCGGGCGTGTCCACGACGATGAGATCGTCCACGCCGAGCAGGGCGACGCGCTTCTTCTGCGAGGAGAAAACGATGCTGCCCGAGCTGTCGAGCACGCTCACATCGCAGTTGGCGACATTGCCGCCGCCCTGCTCCGCGAGGTATTTCGCCACAGCCGTCCAGCTTCCCACGTCGTCCCAGTCGAATGCGCTCTCCACCATGAGCACGCGCCCGGCCTTTTCCATCACGGCGTAGTCGATGGAGATTTTCGGCAGCGTGGGAAAGACGTCGCTGAGCATCTTCGCGAAGTCCTCGCCCGAGTGAAGGCGCGTGACGAACATGCTGAGTTCCGGCGCGTGGCGGCGCAGCGCGCTGAGGATCGCGGGTATCGTCCAGATGAACATGCCGGCGTTCCAGCGGAAGTTCCCCTGCCGCACGAACCCCTCGGCCAGTTCCGGGTTCGGCTTCTCGCGGAAACTCCGCACTTCATGCAACGCGGGTGCATCCACCTCACCATGGAGGGCAAGCTTCCCGCCGCATTCGATGTAGCCGAAGCCGGGGCACGCCCATGTCGGCTGGATGCCGATGGTGACGAGTTCGCCCGTCTGCCGCGCCGCCGCGACCGCCGTGTTGAGCGTGCGCTGGAAACCAGCCCGGTCCTTGATCAAATGATCCGCCGGCAGCACGACCATGGTCGCCTCCGTGTCGCGCGCCGCGACCCAGCCCACGCCGAGCGCGATGGCTGCCGCGGTGTCGCGCTTCGCGGGTTCGGCGACGATGTTTTCGGCAGGCAACTCCTTTGCGAGCGCACGCACGGCGGCCTCCTGATCGGCGTTGGTGAGAATGAGGATGTTCTTCGCGGGCACGAGGCCGTCGAGCCGGCGCAGCGTGGATTCAAGCAGCGTCTCGCCGCCGAAAAGCGAGAGGAGCTGCTTCGGGCGCGCCTTGCGGCTGAGCGGCCAGAAACGCTCGCCACTTCCGCCGGCGAGAATGAGCACGTAGAGGGATTGGGACGACATCCGCGGAGGGCCTTAGCGGAAGTTGCGCCGCCACACTAGGAATTTTCCGCACGGCGCCGGGAACAGTCGGTGCTTTACAGAATGAAAGAAAACCGCATCGTCCTCCCACAGCCATGGAACCCGCCAAGCAACCCGACCTCCTGAACAACTCGCTGCTCGCCGTCACCCAGACCGCCGTCGGCTGCGGGCTCGGGCTCCTGCTCGGTGGAAAAATGAGCCGCGGCGCGCAGAAGGCGACCGCCTTCACCCTGCTCGGAGTCGGCGCACTCCTCGCGCTCCCGTCCATCGTGGATGCGGTCACGCACGTGATCAGCGGCCCGAGCACGGAGCGCGGAGCGCGGAAGCGCCTCGACAGCATCCGCCACGACTCCGGGCTGCCGGACGACGCGGAGGTTTTCTAGGCGGCGCGACCGGAGAATCGCGGAACCGGCGGCGCGGGACGGACACTCTGAGGGAGGTCTTTTGCCTTGCTGCTGCAGACCGCGCGGCGAAGTATCTCCCCGCAGCGAGCGAGCTGATGCCAGTGTTCGTCACAACGATTCATCCAATCCCCGGAGGCCTGCATCCGCAAGCCACGCGGGCCTTTCGAGGAGATATCCAGCCGTCATGAGCGCCGACACGATCCGCGTTCTCATCGTCGAGGATAATCCGGGCGACGTGACGCTGCTGAACATCATGCTCACCGAGGAGAGCGGCGGGCGCATTGTGACCGAATCCACTTCGCGCCTCGCCGACGCAGTCGCGCGGCTCGATCAAGGCGGCATCGATGTCGTGCTCCTCGATCTCAGCCTGCCGGACGCGCAGGGCACCGAGGCGGTCGTGCGCCTCCAGCCGCATGCCGCACGCAGTCCCATCATCGTGCAGACGGGCTTGGACGATGAAAACCTCGCCGTCCGCGCGATGCAGCTCGGCGCGCAGGATTACATCGTGAAAGGCAAGGCCGACGGCCGCCTCCTCACCCGCGCCATCCGATATGCGATCGAACGCACCCGGACCGCACGCGAGCTTTCCGAGCAGCAGCGGCGGCTCCGCATGCTCCTGGAGACCGTGCCCGACCGGATCTACTTCAAGGACATCCGCGGCGCATTCATCCAGGTGAATCCAGCCCTCGCCCGCCTCTACGGATTCGCGGACCCCTCGCAGGTGATCGGAAAGACCGACGCGGATCTTTTCACCCCCGAGCATGCAAACCAGGCCCGCGCCGACGAGGAGAACGTGCTCCGGACCGGCAAGCCGATCATCGGCAAGATGGAGCGCGAGACCTTTCCCGACGGCCGCACGACTTGGGCGCTCACGACGAAGATGCCGCTGCGCGACGAGTCGGGCGCCATCGTCGGCACGTTCGGCGTCTCGCGCGACATCACCGAGCTGAAGACCGCCGAACTCGCCCTGCGCGACAGCGAGGAGCGCTACGGGCGGCTGCTCGATTCGGTCACGGACTACGTTTACACGGTGCTCATCGAGAATGGGCGCGCGGTCTCCACCCAGCACGGTGCCGGCTGCCTTGCAGTCACGGGCTACTCACCCGAGGAGTTCCGAGCCGACCCGTGGCTCTGGCACCGGATGATCTTTCCGGAGGACCAGGAGGCCGTCGTGGGCAGCGTCGCGAAGATCCCGCAAGGCGGCGGAAGTTTTGAAATCGAGCACCGCATCGTGCGCAAGGACGGGGAGGTCCGGTGGGTGCGCAACAAGCACGTCCCCCGCCGCGACGCCTCGGGCACCATCGTCTCCTACGACGGCCTCATGTCGGACATCACCGAGCGCAAGCGCGCGGCCGACGATCTGCAGACCACGCAGTCGCAGCTCATGCAGCTCGAGAAGCTCCACTCCATCGGGCAGTTCGCCGCGGGCGTCGCGCACGAGGTGAAAAACCCGCTTCAGGTGATCCTCGTCGGCCTCCAGTATCTCGGCGACTGCGCCGCGGCGAAGGATGGGGAGGTGCGCTCCGTCATCGGCGAAATGCACGATGCCGTGCAGCGGGCAAACGCCGTGATGCAGGATCTCCTCGAATTCTCCTCGCCCCGCGAACTGGGAATGCAGCCCCGCTCCGTCAACGCTCTGATCGAGCGGTCCCTTCGCTTCGTCCACCACGATTTGAAGACCGCGAAGGTCGCAACCGTGAAGCACCTCGACGACAGCCTGCCCGAGGTGATGGTGGACCCGATCAAGATCGAGCAGGTCTTTGTGAACCTCTTCACCAATGCCTGTCACGCAATGCCCCGCGGCGGCACTCTCACCGTCACCACGCGGCAGAAAACCGTCACCCCCGCGGACGCCTCGCCGCACGATGCCGGCAACCGTGGCGACTTGGCCCTGCGGGCCGGCGAGCGGGCCGTCATCATCGAGGTTCGCGACACGGGGACCGGCGTGCCGCCCGACAAGCTCGGAAAAATCTTCGAGCCGTTCTTCACCACCAAGAGCACCGGCAAGGGCACCGGCCTCGGCCTCTCCGTCGCGCGCCGCATCATGGAGCTTCACCACGGAAAAATAAGCATCGAAAACCATCCCGCCGGTGGTGTAATTGCCACCATCATCCTCAAAGCAATCCACCACGCCGACAGCCGCCCGCCCAAACGCCCATGAGCAAGAAGAAGATCCTCCTCGTTGACGACGAATCCGGTTTCACACGCCTGCTGCGCCTCACCCTTCCGGCCTACGAGATCCGCGAGGAAAACAACCCTCTGAAGGCGCTCCAGACCGCGAAGGAATTCCTGCCCGACATGATTTTCCTCGACGTCATCATGCCCGAGGCCGACGGCGGCACCATCGCCGCGCAGATGCGGGAGGAGCCGACACTCAAGAACGTGCCGATCGTCTTCCTCACCGCAATCGTCTCCAAGGACGAGGCGCAGAACCGGCGCGAAGTCGGTGGCTGCGAGTTCCTCGCAAAGCCCGTGAGCCGCGATCAAGTGGACGCCTGCATTCGGAAGCATCTGGGCTGCTGAAGCACCGCGGCATTCCGCGGCGGCTCCGGCGGAGCCGCCGTCGTTTTCGCCGGGTCTTTCCCATTAAGAATACGTCCGCCACGGGATTAGAGGGCTGACATGTCTGGAAAAACAGCGCGAAGCATCGAGATTCTCCTCGTGGACGACAACATCGGGGATGTGGTGCTCACGAAGGAGGCGCTGAAAAGCACGCACTTCCACAGCCACGTGAGCACGGCGAATGACGGAGTCGAGGCGCTCGATTTCCTCCACCGCCGCGGAAAATTCCCGAACGCCCCGAAACCGGATCTCGTCCTGCTCGACATCAACATGCCGCGCAAGAACGGCTGCGAGGTGCTCCGGGAAATCCGCGCCGACCGCGAGCTTGCGACCCTGCCCGTCGTGATCCTCACCAGTTCCGAGGCGGAGGACGACATCCGCCGCGCCTATGAGCTGGGCGCGAACTGCTTCGTCACGAAGCCCGTGGACCTCGACGACATGGTCAAAGCCGTCCAGGCCATCGCGCATTTCTGGACGACCTTCGCCAAGCTGCCGCGCCGGCACTGAGGCTGCGGCGCCTATTCGACAACCATCACCCCGCGCATGACGAGGTAGTGGCCCGGGAAGGAGCAGATGTAGGGATATCTGCCCGGCTCCTTCGGCGCGTGGAAGCGCAGCGTGTCGCTCTCGCCCTGCTTCAGCATTTTCGTCGCGTGCAGAATTTTCGGGTTCTTCGGGACGAAGTCCATCTTCTCGAATGCGCCGGGCTGCGTGGCCATCTGGTTTGCCGCCTGGCCGATTTCATCCTCCGATCCGGGCTTCACGATGAGCAGGTTGTGCGGCGTGGCGTCGGGGTTTTCCAAAATGAGCTTCACCGGCGCGCCGGCCTTCACCTTGAACTCGGTGACCGTGAACTGCATCCGCTCGTGGATCGTGCCGATGCGGACGACCTGCGGGTTGAGCCGGTCGAAAGGGACGTTCGCATCCATGCCGGTCTGCACGCGCTTCTTCACCGAGCTGTCGGCGAGGAATTTCACCAGTGTTGGTTCGGCGGCAAACTTCGCGTCCTGCTCCCAAAACGGCTTCAGCGAGTCGAGCGCGGTGCGCAGCGCGAAGGTCGTGTAGCTATCCATCGGGTGCTTCAGCAGGTCGAGCGCAACGCCCGCGGCATCGCGGTTCTGGAAATAGCTCGCGGCAATCGCGGCTTCCAGACGCACCAACCCGCTCTCGTCGTTGGCGCGCTCGCGCAGCAGATCGATCGCCTTCGGCGTCGTGGATGTGCAGATGAGCACTTCGCGTCCGTCCGGTCCGGTCGAGTGGATCAAGTCGTGCCCCGACGGCCCGGACAGCAGCGCATTCGCCCAGCGCAGCTCGCGCGTGGCGGCGGCGCGGGCCTGAAGGTCTTTCGCGTGCAGCAGCTTCACGAGCAGATCCACGTTCGTGATGCCGAGCGCGCGATACATCCACAGCGCCTCGGTCATGTGATGCTCCGCGCGCGCGTCGTTCGACGACGACACCTCGGTCGTCCAGCGATCCAGCGCAGGTTTCACCTCCGCACGGTCGCGTGAGCGCAACTCCATCCGCGCGAGGTAACGCGTGCGCGGCTCGGGAGCCTTCAGCAGTTCGAGCAGCGCGGGCACCGGCGCGCCGGAGATCTTCGGAGCATCCACCAGCGGGCTCCCCTTCGCCGTGATCCGCCAGATGCGGCCGCTCGTCTTGTCGCGGCGCGTGTCGCGCAGCGAATACTGCGCGTGGCCCTTCACGGGATTATACCAGTCGCACACATACATCTCCCCGCGCGGGCCGCAGCGCACGTCCACCGGGATGAACGACAGATTCGTGCTCTCCCAAACGTGGCCCTCCAGCTTCTCCTCGAAGTGCGTGTCCTTCTCCTCCCAGCGCATGATCTCCACGCTGTTCGTCGGCTTGTAGCGCACGCGCGCGAAGCGGCCCTGCAGCTCCGCGGGAAAATGCCGGCCCGTGAAAAACTCCTGCCCGCACGTGCCGCTGTAGGCCGGGAAGAAATTCCCCGCCGGCACATGCTGCTGCGGGAACGGCGGATTCAGCGCATGCACCGCGCTCGCGAACACCGGATGGCTCCCGACGTGCCACCCCCAGTCGTCGAACACGATGCCCCACGGGTTCGTGCTGTAGTAGCTGCCGAAGGCGAACAGCCGCTGCGTCGCCGGGCGGAAGCGGAAGAACGTGCTGTCCTGCGCGCGCACCGGGCCGTAGGGCGTCTCGACCGACGAGTGATGAAAGATGCTCTCGCGGAAAATGAGATCGCCCTCGGGGCTCCACGCAAAGTCGTGCAGCGCGTGATGCGAGTCCTCCGTGCCGAATCCCGTCATCACGATCTGCTTCAGGTCCGCCTTCCCATCGCCGTCCGTGTCCTTGAGGAAAACGAGGTGCGGCTGCTCCGACACATACACGCCGCCGTCGCCAAACTCGAACGACAGCGGAATGTGCAGCCCCGTCGCAAACGTCGAACATTTGTCCGCCTTCCCGTCGCCGTCCGTGTCTTCGAGAATGATCAGCTTGTCGTCCGGCGCGACGCCGGGCGTGACCTGCGGATACGTCGTCGAGCACGACACCCACAGCCGCCCGCGCGTGTCGAAGCGCATCTGAATCGGCTTCGCCAGCTCCGGGAAGTCCTCCTCCGACGCGAAGCAGTTCACGGAAAAGCGCGGGTCGATGCGGAACGCCTTCAGCTCGTCCGCGGGCGAGAGCCAGTCGTTGATTGGCCGGTCGCCGGTGATGGCCGGGAGCGGCGTCGTCTTCGAATCGTCCACCTTCGTCGCTTTGCCATCTGCGAGCGACCACGCGGCGCGGTCGCGGTTCTCCGTCATCTCCGCGAGCTTCTTCAGTTCGCCGGGGAAATTGACCACGCCATACGGCTTCGCGCGCCCGCCCGTGATGTAGAATCCATTCAGCGGACGATAATGCAGCAGCCACTGCCGGTTCTTTTCCTCGACCATCGCCTTCATTTCCGCCGACACCTCGCGCGGCGTCTCGCTGAAGAGCCCGCGGAACAGCATCTCGCCAAACTCCCGGTAGCCCGCATCCGTGAGATGGATGCCGTTGAAAGTGAGCGCCTCCCTCTTCTCCTTCGCCTCCATCGCCGCGCGCGACGGCGTGAACACATCCACAAACCCCACGCGCTGCCGCTTCGCCACGCGCCTCATCGCATCCGTGTAGATGCACAGCCGCGCATTGTTCTCGCGCCCGTCCGGCAGGTTCGGGTTGCCGATGTTCTCATGCGCGATCGGCGAGACGAGCACGATCTGCGGCGCGGACTTCCCATTGTAGCGATGCGCCCGCAGCCCCGCGATGAACGCCGCCAGATCCTTCTCAAACTGCGCCACGCCCGCCTTGCCCTTGAACGACTCATTGAACCCATACCCCGCGAGCACCACGTCCGCCTTCACCGCCGCGAGATGCTCGTGCATGTCTCCATAATTCTCCGGACGCGGCTGCACCGTGATTTCATCCCCCGGCCAAGCGAGCGTCCGCACCACCGGCTCCTGCGCCGCAAACCGCGCAAACAGCATCCCCTCAAACCACCCGTGCTCCTGCATCCGCTCCATCAGCGTCCCGCCGAGGATCGCAATGCGCGCGCCCTTCTCGATGGAAAGCGGGAGCATGGTCGGCACCACTTCCGCAGCTTTCGCTGACGGCGCAATCCCCGCCGCATCCTGCGCACATGCAGTCCACGGACACGCGACGGAAAGCGCGGCGACGGCAACGGAGAAAAGAAGGCGCGGGGAATTCATGGGAGTTCTCGCAACACCCTCACCACCATGCTGCCGGAGGCTCAAGGTTTTTCAAATGTGCGGACCATTCGCTCACAACACTGGCGCGATGGCGTTTAATCGGGGTGAAGCCGGCAAGCCTCTTCCCATGTGCGGACAATGCGAAACTCCTTTTGGTGCGCATCCCACCATTCAATCCATCGGGTCGCCCGAAGGCGCTCGCCCGCTCGGTCGTCTGACGAAAGCCCCTTCTTCATCCAAGGTTCGACCGGCAAGTTCGACCGTTGGATCATCGTGACCAGTTCATCGGGATAGTGGCGCACGTCAGGCTTCCGCAGATGGGAAAGCAGTGGCTCAAATGCTGTTTCATCACCCAGTTTACTCAAAGTCATCGCGATCCAATCACCGGCGTATCCCTTGAGCGCTGCTCGCTTCAGCGCCGGCACGGTCCGGGGATCGCGAAGATTACGGACGGCTTCTCCAACCGCACCGCTGAGTTCGTGGTCATCATCGTTGTAGCCTTTGGCTCCGTAGCGAATGCACGGTGGCAACTCATCCAGCGCCGCGCAAAGAGGTTCGACGGAGCGCGGATCCTTGGCATACGCGAGGAACTTCGCGGCTTCGCGGCGAAACTTCCGATCCGGATGGCGGAGCATCCCGGTGGCAATGGGCACCGCATCCGAATCCAGCAGATTGGCGAGTGCGACGTAGGCGGCCTTGACCACTTCCAATTTTTCCGACCGAAGCTGCGACCGGAGAAAATCAGCCGCCGCCCCGAAAGTGAGATCTCCAACTTTCGGCGGGCCGGTCGTGTCCACGGTTACGACAAACTCGGGCGGGAGCTTATCCTTGGCGGCCGCGGCATACCGCTCGAATTCATGTGCGGCATCCAGCTTGCGGATGAAGTCCGGCAGGACTCCCTTCGCCGCAAACGCCTTCATCTGGAGCATCGGCTGCCGGGAAGATTGAAAGGTGAACGGGATGGTGAAGCGCGAATGCTGCCATGGAATTTCGTCGTAAAGGGGCAGGCCGGGGTGAAGGAACGATTTCAATCCCTGCTCCAATTCCGGCACTGCGGGTGCCGATACATGCACAGCGAAAAATTGCACGCCGAGCGAATAGATGAGGTCCGTGTCTCCTGCGTATTTGGCCGAAGCCACGAATGGCGCCGGGTTGCGCCGCATGGCTAAAATTTCCGAGATGCGCTTTTTCTGCTCCTCCGGTTTCAGGCCATCATGGTGAAACGGCACCAATCGGCCCTTGTCATCCGCCCGGAGAAAGAGAACCCAACGTTTTGACGCCACAAGAACGTCCACAGGCACGATCGGGGCGCCGCCAAACTCGGCATAACGCATTTCCACGCCGTCTGATTTGAACGAGTGAATCTTCCAGGAAGTTTCCAGTTCACGCGGCCGTTCGCCCTTCAGGACTTCCTCGACTTGAACGTCAAGTCTCTCGCCGGCGGGCGTCAGTTTAACGAACAGAATCAGGCTCGAACGCTCAATCATCTCGCCGAAGCCAATATCCCTATAAGTTTCCGCGTTCAGCCGCTTGGCAGGGAGCAAGAACACGACAACCATCGCCACCATCGCAGACCACGCCCGGAGGCGATTCCTTTTCAGCCGCCTCGCCACGTCCTGCACGCCGGGCGTGTTCGTCGCGGCATAGGTGAGGAAAGCATCGCGGGAGAATTCACCGAGCATGGCATCTGGTATTCTTGGGGTGGGATTCATCCTGAGGTGGTCATGACCTGCGGACACGTCTCGAATAGCATCGCGGGGCACGGCTGGCAATCTCTCGCCGTTACGCCCCTCGCGCGGAAAAACTCTCGGCTCAGCAGCGCATCACGCAGCAGCCGAAATCCAGCGTGCGGCCCTCCGGCGTTGTCCCGGCCTTCACGGCGGGTGCGAGGCGGTAGCTCTGCCGCCGGCCCTTCGTCGGGTCGGTCTCGCCGACGATCAATCCCGCCTTCACCAGCACCGCGCAGTGTTTGCGCACGAGGTCGCGGTTCTTCGGCAGGGAGCCGCCGATTCCGCCGACGGCGTGGAGTTGCCCGTCGAACAGCGAGACGAGAATCTGCCGGCGGGTCGGGTCGCTCAGCGCCTCGAAAATCTCCTGCGGCGCGATGGTGCGGACGGTCGTCGTGGTGACGGTCAATGGCGGGGGCTGGTCCATGGAGCTCCAACTTGCCAAAAACAGGCGCGCGCGGCAATGCCAGAAAGTCCTGCTGCTGAAATCCCCTGTCTTCCCGGCCTTCCGGAGTCTCCCCACCGGAAGGACCATTCCGTTCTCAGCCTACCGGAGTCTCCCCGCTGGAAGGACCATTCTGTTCTCAGCCTGCCGGAGTCTCCCCACCGGAAGGACCATTCCGTTCCCAGCCTGCCGGAGTCTCCCCACCGGAAGGACCATTCCGTTCTCAGCACGGTCTGGGAGCCTTGGTCACTCCTTCACTTCGAGGAGTTGGATGGCATCGACGATGACGAAGCCATTCGTGCCGGTGTTACCGATGGTGATGCGGGTCTCGGCGTCGGCGGTGAGCCGGATGGTGCCGGCGCGGCGAAAGGCGGCGCCAGCGGGGAGCGGCTGGGTTTCATCAAAGGCCAGCGTCTCGCGGTGCGCGCCGTTCTCGATGGTGACGGGGACATTCGCCGCGCGGGTCTCGTGCGGTGAATAGGCGATGAGGAGATCGTAGCGGCCGGCCTTCGGCGCCCGGAGGCGGAAGACGACGGAGGATTGGCCATCACCGCGGCGGTCGTCGTGCAGATAGCCGGCGCCGATGTGCGGTTTGAAATTCGACGACCGGCTCCATGTGCCCTTCAGCTCCGCATCGGAGTCGTCGAGGACGATGCCGGGCAGCGCCTTCGGGTCGAGGCCGGCGGCGCCGGGCGGCTTCACGGGGAGCGGCGGGAGCACGGGCAATTCCAGCGCCTGGTGCTGCGCGAGCAGGCGCGCGCGGAGGTCCGCATACGGCAGCGCCTGCACAGCCACGCCCTGCTTTGCCGCGAGGGCGGCGGCGATGCCCGCGCTTTGGCCGAGGACCATCCACGTGGGCTCCACGCGGATGGAGGAGTAGGCGACGTGGGTGGAGGAAAGGGCCACGGGCACGAGGAGGTTCGCGCATTCCGCCGCCTTCGGGAGAATGGCGCGGTAGGGAACATGGTAGGGGTAGCCGTGCGCCCGCTGCGGCATGCGCGCGGGCATGATGGTGCCTTCGTCGATGACGCCGTCCTTGGTCGCGACACGCTGGCAGTCGTGCGAATCAATCGGGAACGACGAGACGACGATGGCGTCGTCCTTCTTCGGCTCATCCATGATGTCCCGCTGGCTCAGGATGTATTCGCCCTTCATGCGGCGCCCCTCTCGCACATAGAGCTGCGGCGACCAGTGGCCGTAGGCGGGAAACTCGTCGCGGCACAGGCCGAGCTCCGCCATCTGCGACCGCAGCGCCCCGGGCACGGCGGGGTCGGTGGTGAGGAAGTGGAACATCTCGACGATGTATTCCCTGTGCGCCTCCCAGCTCTTCGCACGCGCAGCCGTGTCGCCCTCGCTCCAGCCGTTGCAGGCGCCGACGAGCCCCATGGAGAACTGCTTCCCGATGCCGTTGTTCGCGTCGAATTTGCCGCCCGGCAGCGGATACAGATCCCAGAGGAGGTGCGGCTTTTTCTCCGCGGCAAAGTAGCGGCGCAGGATCTCGAAGCGCGCCGGATCGTAGTTCGCGGGCTTCGGGAAAGGGACGCGGTTCGCGGGGTCCTTCGTGAGGCAGAGGCGGAAGCTGTAAACCATCACATTGCGGTCGCCGTCCTCGTCGGGGCCGGCGTCGGTCGTCGTGATGAAGGGCAGCGGCCTGCCCTGCGCGTCGAAACCGGAGATGGGCATCTTCGATTTCGGATACTGCTTCCCGGCGAGCGGCTCGCCGAATTCCTTCCGCCCCTCGCGCCCAATCGTCCAGCTCACGCCCGCCGCCGCCATGAGGTCGCCCTCGTAGGTGCCGTCGATGAAGACCTTCCCGGTGAAGCCGCCGTCGCTCGTCGCGATGCGTGTGATGCGCGCGCCCTCGCGGACCACCTGTTTCAGCACGCGCTTCGTGAGCACCTTCACGCCGGCTTCATCGAGCATCTCCTTTGTGATCTTCGCCGCCACGTGCGGCTCGTAGGTCCAGTGCCTGTGATCCTTTTCCGCAACGCGGTAGGGCAGCACCACGCCGCGCGCCGTGTAGTCCCTCTCGATGCGGCTGTGCCATTCCTCGAAAAGGCCGAGCACCGTGCTGCGGACGGTCTGGTTTGAGTCGCTGAAGCAGAGGCCGCCGGTGTTCACGCCGCCGACGTGATCCGTCGGCTCGAGCAGGATGACGGACGCCCCTTCGCGCGCCGCCGCGATCGCCGCGCAGAAGCCTCCCGGCGTGGCGCCATAGACGATGACGTCCGCCTCCGCCGCTGCCAGCGGAGCAGCAGGACGAAAGGCAACGAGGCAGAGCGTGAGGAGGAGTGCGAGGGTGTGTTTCACGTTGAGAATGCCGCGCAGGTTTTCGCCGCCGCGTGTGGCGCGCTATTCCGGCTTTGGGTCGCGCCCGAGGAGGCTCGCCATCGCGTCGGCGGGCGTGACCTCGCCATCGAGGAACATCCTCACCTGGTCGATGATGGGCGTCTCGACGCCCAGCTTCCGCGCGCACTCAAACGCGCTGTAGGCCGTGGGCACTCCCTCGGCGACCATCTGCATCGAGGCGACGACATCCGCGAGGCGCTCGCCGCGGCCAAGGCGCTCGCCGACGGAGCGGTTGCGGCTGTGGCGGCTGAAGCAGGTGACCATGAGGTCCCCCGCCCCGCTGAGGCCCATGAACGTCTCGCGCTTGCCGCCGAGGGCGACGCCGAGCCGCGTCAGTTCGACGAGCGCGCGGGTGACGAGCGCGGCCTTGGCATTGTCGCCGAGGCGGAGTCCGTCGCCGACGCCGGCGCCGAGTGCGAAGATGTTTTTCAGCGCGCCGCCCAGTTCGACACCCGCTACATCGTCGCTCGTGTAGGAGCGGAAGAAGGGCGCGGTGAATGCGCGCTGCAGCTCCTGCGCGATGGCGGAGTCGGCGCAGCCGAGCACGACGCACGTGGGCATTTTCCGCGCGACCTCCTCGGCATGGCTCGGGCCGCTGAGGACGGCGATGGGGCGCCCGGGAAAATGCTCGGCGATGACCTGGCTCATGCGCAGGCCGCTGCCGCGCTCGACGCCCTTGGTGCAGTTCAGCAGCACCGCATCACCGCGCACGCCGCTCGATGCGAGGCGCGCGCAGACTTCGCGGATGGCCTTCGACGGGGTGACGAGCAGGAGCAGATCGCAGTCGCGGAGGTCGCCGAGTTCCGGCGTCGGCCGGATGCTCTCCGGCAGCGGGATGCCGCGGAGGTAGAGGGAGTTTTCGCGACGCGCGGCGAGATCGCGAATGTGCCCGGCGTCGTGTCCCCATAGCGTGACGCGGTAGCCGTTGCCGTCCAGCAGGAGCGCGAGCGCCGTTCCCCAGCTCCCCGCGCCGACGATGCCGACATTGGAAATCTTCACGCCTTCTTCCTCCCGATGCGGTTCTCAGTGCCAGCGCGGAGTCGCGCGATGTTCGACCGGTGCCGCGCGATGACGAGCGCGCCGACGAGGACCGCGAATCCCGACACAGGCCAGCCGTAAGCCCACGAGGTGAACTGCATCACGATGGCCGTGCCTGGAAGCACGACCGCCGCGACCATGCTGCCGAGCGAGACGTAGCCCGTCGTCTTCACCACCACCGCCCACGAGACCAGCGCCGCGACGCTCGGGATCGGCATGAGCGCGAGGAAGACGCCGAGCGAAGTCGCCGCTCCCTTGCCGCCCTTGAACCCGAGCCATGCCGGAAAGCTGTGGCCGATGACGCACGCCACCGCCGCCGCAATGCCGGCCCACACCGGATCGCCGCCAAGCCGGACCGCAAGCCAGCGGCAGAGCCACACGGCGGCGACGCCTTTGAACACATCGAGCAGGAACACCGGCAGGCCGACGCGCCAGCCGCACACGCGCCAGACGTTCGTCGCGCCGATGTTGCCGCTGCCGTGCTTGCGGATGTCGATGCCCTTGAACCGCGCGGCGAGGAGGCCGAACGGAATGGAGCCGAGCAGGTAGCCGCAGATGATGCTGATCGGAATTGCGAACACGGGCCGGAGGGGAGTTTCCGCGCGACGCGGTGTCAAGCGCGCGGCGAGAGATGCGAATGACGAAGGGCACCCGCCTCGTCGCTCATCACTTCCCTCCCGCCTTCTCGTAAAAGCGGAGCGCCTCGATCTTGCTCCCGAATTCCTTGAGCGGATACAGGCCCTTCGACGCGCCGGCGCCGGGATCGCGCACGAGGTAGTCGTAGCCCTCCTTCCCCGCGATGACGACGAAGTGTGTGATGCCGCTCTCGAACCGGATGCGGACGATGACGGGATTTCTGCGGCGGAGATTTTCGTCGATGAGGCGGAAACTCGGGTCGGCCTCATAGACTTTGCGCGCCACGTTGCCGGTGAGTTCCGCGGCCTTGTCCCAGTCGAGCCAGCCGTTGCCGACATAGCCGCCGCCTTCCGTCGCGAGCTTGTTCAGCCGGCCGGGGTCGGTGTCCACGCCGTAGCTCGCGAGCACCATCGCGGCGGAGGCGACGGCGCAGCCCTCGGCCGCGAGCGACGCCGGCGTGTTGCCGAGTTTATCCCTGCCCCATCGCTCGTCCGCCTGGCGGAAAAGCGGGACGTCGTTCAGCTCCAGCCGCGGCTGGAAAAAGAGACCGCCGCTCGGCTCAATCGGCCCGACGCGGTTCCACTCCTTCTGCCAGCGCTGCCAGCGGAACCATCCCCACACGAGGCTGCCGGCGATGCTGAGCGCGATGATGATCAACGTGATGCGCAGCGTGGGCTTTGCATCATTCACCGCGGGTGGGACGACGACGGGTTCTTCAGGCATGGGGCAGGATTCAGGAGCAGCGGAGCAGGACTTTCCCTCCGCGCTGCGGACGCTGCGCATGAGCGAGGGCTTCGGAGATTTGCGCGAGCGGATACACGGCCTCGACTGGTGTGCTCACGATGCCGCGCGCGGCGAGGTCAGCGAGTTCAGCAACCAGTTCGCGCGCCGCGGACTCGCCCGCCTGCTGATACCAGCGCGTAATCCAGAAGCCGCGCCACGCGATGTCGCTGAAGATGAGCTGTCCGTTCGGAATCTTCAGCGGCTGCCGCGCCATCGCGCCGTAAGTGACGATGACGCCGCCGGGCGCGAGCGCGCCGCCGAGCCGCGTGGCGCTGTCACCGCCGACGGCATTCAGCGCGAGGCGCACGGGCGCGCCACTTGTGACGGCCTTGATCTCCGCGGAAATCCTTTCGCTTTCGACGAGCACCGCATCGGCACCTTCGGCCTTCAACTCGTCCACAAGGCTCTCGCGGCGGACGACGTTCACCGTGCGCCAGCCGAGATGCCGCGCGAGACGGATGACACAGCGGCCGACCGCGGAGTTGGCGGCGTTCTGCGCGATCCATTCGCCCGGCTGCAGCGCGACGAAATGGCGGAGCATGACGAGGGCGGTCGCGGGATTGATGCGCAGCATGGCCGCCTGCTCCAGCGGGACATCGGCGCCGATTTTCTGCAGCTCGTTCGCCCGCGCATTTCCCGCCTCGCGCCACGCGCCGAACCGATGCGGCAGCAGCACGACATCTCCGGGTGCGACTTCGTTCACGCCCGTGCCGCATTCCTCCAACACTCCCACGCCCTCAACTCCGGGCACACCGGGCAGTTCAGGACGGATGGGGTATTTGCCCTCGATCACGTTCACATCGGCGGGATTGATGGGCGCAAACTTCACCCGCACACGCACCTCGCCGGCGGCAGGCGCCGGAAGCTCCAGCGGCTCCACATGCGCAACGCGCTGCGGATCGCCGTGCTCACGGATGACGACTGCCTGGACCTTCTGCATGGCGCGCACGATGCCGCGCGGCGGAAATGCTGCAAGCCGCGACGTGCCCGCTGAGTTCAGCGCTGCGCCGCCGTGGTGAAGACACCGCGCGCGGCCTTCACAGAAATGCGCTGGTTACGCGCATAGCTCGCCGCGGCCCGGTCGCACAGCGCGGAGGCAGCTTCGCCGCGCATCCAGCCGTCCAAGATAGCGCGGATGAGGAAGCCGCCGGGATACATGAGCTGCGTGGTCAGCACGAGCGGGCGCGCATTCACCGCAGAGAGGTGCGGGCCGAAGTAGCTGCCGCTCTTGCAGCAAAGCACGACAGCCTGCCGGCCAGGGCCGCGCTTCGCGGTCGCATCGGGTGGAAGCTCGAAGTCCATGAGACCGTCGTGGCCCACGTAGGCGGCGAGCGGGAATTTTTCGAGCAGTTCATCGGATGAAAGCGCGGCGAAGAAGTCCAAGGTGCATGCGCGGATTTCCGAGCCGCGGTAGGCATCCGCGACGACAACCCATTTTCCGCTGCGGTGCGTGAACGTCGCGCGCTCCAGTATCTCAGGTTTCGGGCCTGCGACCGACGAAGCGAGCTTCCATTCCCCGCTGGCCTTGAGCACCGGCTTGAGCGCCTCGCTGCAGCCCCAGTAAAGATTCGCGTCCTTGTTGTCGCCGTCGCCGATGCGCGCGGGCACGGGCACGATCCCCTGCGTGCGATTGTCCGCCAGCGCGACGAAGACATGGATGCGCGCCGGCTCCGCGAACGCGGCATTGGCGAGAACCGTGAGCAGCAGGAGACGAAGGGACATCGGGGAAAAAGGAAGGGCGGGCGAGCTTTCGACTGGGGGAATGCTCGCCCGCCCTTGGAGGAGGAATCTGTTCGCGCCTACTTTGTCGGCGCTGGCTCCTCGGCTTTTGCCGCAGATGCCGCTTTGAAGACAAGCTCCTTTTCGTTGGCGGTGACTTCAGCGGTGTCGCCGGCCTTGAAGGTGCCCTTGAGGATCTCCTCGGCCATCGGGTCTTCGAGGTAGCGCTCGACCGCACGGCGCATCGGGCGCGCACCGTAGGCGGGATCGAATCCCTTCTCGATGAGGAAGTCGCGGGCCTTGTCGTCGAGGACGACCTTGATGTCCTTCTGCTTGATGCGCTCGACGAGCTTGGCGACCTCGAGATCCACGATGTGCTTCAAGTTGTCCTTGTTGAGCTGGTGGAAGACGATGAGGTCGTCGAAGCGGTTGATGAACTCCGGCTTGAGCACACGCTTCGCCTCGCCGAGCACCTTGCCGCGCAGCGAGTCGTAGCTGGAATCCTCCTTCTCCGCGCCGAAGCCGAGCGTCTGCCTCTTCATCTGCTCCGCGCCGATGTTGGTCGTCAGGATGATGATGGTGTTGCGGAAGTCGATCTTGCGGCCGAGCGAGTCGGTGAGCTTGCCTTCCTCGAGCACCTGCAGGAGCAGATGGAGGACATTCGGATGCGCCTTCTCGATTTCGTCGAAGAGAACGACCGAATACGGACGGCGGCGGACTTGCTCGGAGAGCTGGCCACCCTCGTCATGGCCGACGTAGCCGGGAGGCGAGCCGACGAGGCGCGAGATGGTGTGCTCCTCGCGATACTCGGACATGTCAAACTGGATGAGCGCCTCGCGGTCGCCGAACATGTATTCAGCCAGCGTCTGCGCGAGGTAGGTCTTGCCAACGCCAGTCGGGCCGAGGAAGACGAATGAGCCAATCGGGCGGCGCGGATCCTTGAGGTCCGCGCGCGAGCGGCGCAGCGCCTTCGCAACGGCGACCACGGCTTCGTCCTGGCCGATGACCTTGCCCTTCAGCTCGGTCTCCATCTTCAGCAGCTTCTCGGTGTCCTCCTGCTCCATGCGGTGCAGCGGAACGCCGGTCCACTTCGCGACGACCACGCGCATGTCCTCCTCTGTCACGACGACCTCCTTCTCCTCACGCTTCTTCTCCCAATCCTTGAGCACGGCATCCTTGCGCTCCTTGGCCTGCTTCTCCGTGTCGCGGAGAGCGGCGGCTTTCTCGAAGTCCTGCGCTTTAATCGCGCCTTCCTTCTGCGCCTTGATGGCCTCGATTTCCTTCTCGATGTCCTTGATGTCCGGCGGGCGAGTCATGGACGAAATGCGCGCACGCGCGCCGGCTTCGTCCATCACGTCAATCGCCTTGTCCGGCAGGAAGCGGCCCGTGAGATAGCGGTCGCTCAGCTCCGCAGCGGCCTTGATCGCGTCGTCGGTGATCCGCGCCTTGTGGTGCTGCTCATACTTGTGGCGGATGCCCTTCAAAATGAGGATCGTGTCCTCGACGCTGGGCGCCTCGACCTTCACCTGCTGGAAGCGGCGCTCGAGCGCGGCGTCCTTCTCGATGTATTTGCGGTATTCGTTGAGCGTGGTCGCGCCGACGCATTGCAACTCGCCGCGACTGAGCGCGGGCTTGATGATGTTGCTCGCGTCCATCGCGCCCTCCGCGCTGCCCGCGCCGACGATCGTGTGCAGTTCATCAATGAAGAGGATGACGTTCTTCGTGCGGCGAATCTCATCCATCACAGCCTTGATGCGCTCCTCGAACTGGCCGCGGTATTTCGTGCCGGCGACCATGAGCGCGAGATCGAGCGTGATCACACGCTTCTCGCGCAGAAGCTCGGGGACATTGCCCGCGGCGATTTCCTGCGCGAGGCCCTCGACGATCGCGGTCTTTCCCACGCCCGCCTCGCCGATGAGCACGGGGTTGTTCTTCGTGCGGCGGCAGAGGATCTGGATCACGCGCTCGATTTCACCCGAGCGGCCGATGACGGGATCCATGTCGCCCTTCCGCGCCAGCTCCGTGAGGTCGCGGCCAAATGCGCGGAGAGCCGGCGTCTTGCCGTCCTTTTTGCTGCCACCCGACGGCGGCTGCTCCTGCGGCGAGTCCTGATCGCCCTCCGGCGGCGTGAAATTGGGGTCGAGCTCCTTGAGGATCTCGTTGCGCGTGCGCTCGATGTCCACCTCGAGGTTCTTCAGCACGCGGGCCGCCACGCCCTCGCCCTCGCGGAGCAGGCCGAGCAGAATGTGCTCGGTGCCCACATAGCTGTGGTTGAGCGCCTTCGCCTCCTTGCCCGCGAGCGCGAGCACCTTCTTCACCCGCGGCGTGTAGGGGATGTTGCCGACCATCTTCTGATCCGGTCCGCTGCCAACCTGCTTCTCCACCTCCATGCGCACGGTCTCGAGATCGAGGCCCATCTTCTGCAGCACATTGACCGCGACACCCTGGCCGAGCTTGATGAGCCCGAGCAGGAGATGCTCGGTGCCGACGTAGTTGTGGTTGAAGCGGTCTGCTTCCTTCCGGGCGAGTGCCAGGACTTGCTGCGCGCGGGGCGTGAAGTTGTTCATCATGGGTTGGCTTTGCAATCGCCGTGCCGCGCCACTTGCCCCGCACTTCGCATGGGCCGGAGCGCCGCAACAGAGATGCGATGCA
The DNA here is from genome assembly GCA_044221035.1 of Chthoniobacteraceae bacterium. Lineage (GTDB taxonomy): Bacteria > Verrucomicrobiota > Verrucomicrobiia > Chthoniobacterales > Chthoniobacteraceae > SXWH01. Next base: position 26,524 of record JBGAPU010000066.1, read on the forward strand.
CATTGGAGCGGCTCCGCTGAATGTGCAAGGTGTGACATCGCGGCGCGCGGCGAAATTTTTTGCGCGACACAATGTCCGCGCTCCTTGCGTTCCACGCACCCTTGTGCAAAGGAACGCGTCCCCGATGAAAAAGCACCTCATCCTCCTCTCCGCAGCCATCCTTTCCACGCCGTTCTTGCGCGCCGAAGTCAGCCCCGTCCGCATGTTGGTCCAGCAATCAACAGTCAAGAGCGTCGAGGATCCCTCGGACAAAACCCACCACACGCGGACGCAGACGCGCGCGCTGCGCATCCAACTCGACAACAACTCCTCGGAAGCCTTCGACGGACTCGTCGTGAAATACTGGTTCTTCGGCCGCACGCCGAATGATTCGGAAGTGAAAGTTCTCTCAATCGGCGAGCGCAAATCCACACTCGCCCCCCGTGGCAGGGATGTCGTGGAAAGCGAGACCATCTCCAAGCGCTCGGTGGACGAGCACATTGAGCCCCCGAAGGGAGGCAAGACCGGGAAGCCGACGAAGGTGCCCGCATCCGGAGAAAAGATCGTCGGCTACGCGGTTCGCCTGATGAAGGGCGACAAGGTGCTCAGCGAGATGTATAGCGAGCCGAGTTTCAAGGCAGTCGTGGACAGCGGCGCGACCCCGCCGACGACAGCGGCAAAAGGCGCACCGGCGAAACCGGCGCCCGCAAAACCGGCAGCCAAGAAGTAAGGCGCGGCCCCGTTTGGCAGTCTGCTGCACGGCTGCCCGTCACTGCGCGGCCATCATCGCGCTCCCGCCATGCCGCTGGATCGTGATGCCGCGCGAGATCGCCTCCGCGAGCTGCTCGCGGTAGGAGCCGGTCGCGCAGCGGCGGCCCTCGGCGGGATTGCTGAAAAAGCCGCACTCCACGAGCACCGCGGGATACTCCGCCTTGCGCAGGACGCGGTAGTTCGCCGTGTGGATGCCGCGCGATGACGTGCCGGGAATTGCCGTGATTTGGTTGAGAATGTTCCGCGCAAGCGGCGCTGCGCAGGCCGCGTTGTAATACACCTCCGTCCCGCTCACGCCGGCGCGCTTCGCGTCGTTGAAGTGGACGCTCACGAAAACCACGTTGCTTTGCCGGTTCGATATGGCCGCGCGCCGGTCGAGCGGGATGAACGTGTCGTCCCGACGCGTGAGCACCGTGCGGAAACCCGCCGACTCCACCTTCGGCCGCAGGCGCATCACAACATCCAGAGTCGCATCCTTCTCGCGTCCCGCGTAGCGCGAGGTCGTCCCGCTGTCGTGGCCGCCGTGCCCCGCATCGAGCACCACACCGGTGAACGTGCGGCTCGTGTCCTTCACCCCGCCCGCGCATCCGGCGAAGAGGCACGCAGCAAGCAGGCCGAACATGAAAACGGCCGCGCGACGCACCTTGCCACCGGCATCATGTTCACAGAGGGTTGCGGCGATGTTCTTCATGTCAGAGTTCACGCGTTGTAAAACTGCCGCCCTTCTCGTTGCTGCGACGATTCCCTGTCAAGCAGCCGACGCGCCGAACGCCCAACCCCAGCCCGCAAAAACCGTGGCCGCACCGAACTCATCACCGGCAAGATTCACCAACCGGCTCGCGAAGGAAAAATCGCCCTACCTTCTCCAGCACCAGCACAACCCAGTGGACTGGATGCCCTGGGGGCCGGAGGCGTTCGCGCGCGCGAAGAAGGAGGACAAGCCCATCTTCCTCAGCGTCGGCTACTCGACATGCCACTGGTGCCACGTGATGGCGCACGAGTCGTTCGAGGACGAAGCCGTGGCGAAATACCTCAACGAGCATTTTGTCTGCATCAAAGTGGACCGCGAGGAGCGGCCGGACGTGGACAAAGTTTACATGACATTCGTGCAGGCGACGACCGGCGGCGGCGGCTGGCCGATGAGCGTGTGGCTCACGCCGGACCTGAAGCCCTTCGTCGGCGGCACCTATTTCCCCCCGGACGACCGCGGCGGACGACCGAGCTTCCGCCGCATGCTCGAGAGCATCGCGAACGGCTGGAAGAACGAGCGCGGGAACATAGTGAAGCACGGCAACGAAGTCGCGAAGCAGCTCGGCGAAGCCGCAGCAGCGGCGGAATCCGCCGCGGAGAAACCCGGTCGTGCGAGCCTCTACGGCGGGCTCAACCAGCTCCTGCAGCGATTCGACACCGAGCACGGCGGCTTCGGCAGCTCGCCGAAATTCCCGCAGCCGAGCATCATGAATTTCCTCCTCCGCATGTCCGTGCGGCGCGGCCTCGGCGCGACGCCTGAGACGGAGAAGCGGGACGGCTCGCTCGCGCGGAAGGCGGCGCTTTTCACCCTCGAGAAAATGGCCGCGGGCGGAATGCACGACCACCTCGGCGGCGGGTTTCACCGCTACTCGGTGGACGCCTACTGGCACATCCCGCATTTCGAGAAGATGCTCTACGATCAGGCGCAGCTCGCTCGCGCCTACACCGACGCCTTCCAGCTAACGCGCGACGCGCGCTGGGAGAAGGTCGCCCGCGGCATCCTCGACTACGTCCTGCGCGACATGACGGACAAGGACGGCGGCTTCCACTCCGCCGAAGACGCCGACTCGCTCCTCGCGCACGGCAAGCCCGAGCACGGCGAGGGCGCGTTCTACATCTGGACGCAGAAGGAAATCGAAGCGCTCCTCGGCGAGGACGCCGCGCTCTTCAAGAAATTCTACGGCGTCGAGCCCGGCGGCAACGCGCCGGTCGGCAGCGATCCGATGCAGGAGTTCACCGGAAAGAACACGCTCATCCAGCGGCTCACCATCGCGGATGCGGCGAAGGAGTTCAAAAAGACCGAGGCCGAGGTCGAGGCGTCGCTCGCGGCGTCGCGGAGGAAGCTCTTCGACGAGCGCGCGAAGCGTCCGCGCCCGCATCTCGACGACAAGATCATCACCGCATGGAACGGCCTTATGGTCTCCGCGTTCGCCCGCGCCGCGCAGGCGCTCGACGAGCCGCGCTACCTCGCGGCCGCGCAGCGCAGCGCAATATTCATCCGCTCCAGCCTCTGGCGCGACGGTGCCCTCACGCGCAGCTTCCGCCACGAGCCGAGCGGCATCGCCGCGTTTGCCGACGACTACGCCGCGCTCATCGCCGGCCTTCTCGATCTCTACGAGGCGGACTTCGACACCGCGTGGCTTGCCTGGGCGCTCGAGCTCCAAGCGAAGATGGACGCGCTCTTTTACGACAAGGTTCACGGCGGCTACTTCCAGACCGCGCCGGGCGCATCCGACATTCTCTTCCGCACGAAGGAGGACTACGACGGCGCCGAGCCCGCCCCGAGCAGCCTCGCCGCCGCGAACCTCCTCCGCCTCGCACAAATCACCGACCCGAAGGAGCTCCGCGAACGCGCCGAGAAGACTATTGCAAGCGTCTCCACCCAGCTCGACCGCCTGCCGAGCGCGATGACGCAGATGCTCTGTGCCGTGGACGCCTCGCTCGCAAAGCCGCGCCAAATCGTCATCGCCGGCAAGCGCGAGGCCGCCGACACGCAGGCGCTGCTCCGCGAAGTGCGCGCCACGTTCTCGCCAAACCAGATCGTCTTCCTCGCCGACGGCGCCGAGGGGCAGAAGTGGCTCGGCGAAAAGCTGGAGTTCTTCCGCAGCGTCTCGCCCGTGGATGGAAAGGCTGCGGCCTACGTCTGCGAGAACTTCACCTGCCGGGAGCCAGTCACCGATCCCGCGAAGCTCCGCGAACTTCTCGCGCAGTGAGGACCGCCGCGCTTGCACCAGCCACATGCCAGGCGTAAAAGCGCGCTCCCACGAACAGCCAACTCACACACCATGAAAAAACTCCTCCTCACATTCCTCGTCGCTCCCCTCTGCGCCTTCGCCGCTGAGAAAGCCGCCCCCAAAGCCGAGAAAGCCGACAAGTATCAGGTCACCGGCCCCGTCGCCGAAGTCACCGACACGAAGATCGTCGTGATGAAGGGCACCGAGCGCTTTGAAGTCTCGCGCAGCGCCGACACGAAAGTCACCGGCGACCTCAAGGTCGGCGCGAAGGTCACCATCAAATACGTGATGACCGCCGCGACCGTCGAAGTGAAAGCCGACGAAAAGGCCGACGCCGGCGCCAAGCCCGAGAAGCCCGCTAAGAAGAAGTAGCCGCCCGCTTCTCTCCGAATCATCGGAAACCTCCACCCGCACACGCAGGTGGAGGTTTTCTTTTTCCCCGATTCAGCTTTCCGCGCCTCAGACATCCCCCACATCGCGGTTTCCACCTCCGTCACCGAAGCTCCCCTTTCCCCGCTCCATTCACCCATGAAACTCCTCGCCCTCCTCCTCGCCGCATTCCTCCCCGCCCTCTCCTCTGCGGCGCCGCCCGCGCCCGCCACCGACGACGGCAAGCTCCGCATCATCGTCTTCGGCGCGCACCCGGACGACGCGCAATACAAGGCCGGCGGCACCGCCGCGAAATGGGCGAAGCTCGGCCACCACGTGAAGCTCGTCTCCGTCACCAACGGCGACATCGGCCACTGGCGCGAGGCGGGCGGGCCGCTCGCGCTCCGCCGCCGCGCCGAGGTGGAGAAAGTGGACGCCATCCTCGGCGCCGCCACCGCCGTGCTCGACATCCACGACGGCGAGCTCGTCCCCTCCCTCGAAAACCGCCAGAAAATCATCCGCCTCATCCGCGAATGGCGCGCCGACATCGTCATCGCGCACCGCCCTTGGGACTACCACCCCGACCACCGCTACACCGGCGTGCTCGTGCAGGACGCCGCCTACATGGTCGGCGTCCCTTTTGTCTGCACCGACGTGCCGCCGCTGAAAAGGAACCCCGTCTTCCTCTATTCCAGCGATCGCTTTGAAAAGCCCTACCCCTTCAAGGCCGACATCGCCGTCTCCGTGGACGACGTCTTCGACCAGAAGCTCACCGCCATCCACGAAATGCCCTCGCAGCACTACGAGGGAGGCGCCGACGGCAGCGAGGAGCATGTGAAAAAAGTCCCGCCCGCGAGTGACGAGGCCGGCCGCAAGGCATGGCTGCGCCAGCGCTGGGAGTCGCGCCAGTCCGGCGAGGCGAACCGCTTTCGCCAGGCGCTCGTGAAATGGTATGGCCCGGAAAATGGCGCCGCCGTGAAGTTCGCCGAGGCATTCGAGATCTGCGAATACGGTCGCCAGCCCTCCCGCGAGGAAATCAAGAAGCTGTTCCCGTTCTTCCCCTGAACCGCACCGCCCCTCCGCGGACGTCAGGCTGCTCAGCGCTTCTGAAAAAGGTCCGAGCAGACAAAGGCCTCGAGAATGTCGCGGACGCGGTAGTCCTTCGCCTTCGCGGCGGCGGCGAGGGACTTGAGGTCATCGCGGTCGCTGAAGGCGACGGCGCGGCGCAGGCCGTAGGTGGCGAGTTTCTCGATGAAGGTGCGGCTGAAGGCGTCCACGTCGTCGAGCAGGAGCTTCTTGAATTCGTCGGCGTCCGCGTAGGCGCGGCCGTCGGGGAGCTTGCCGGAGGGGTTCACCTTCGGGTTGGCGCCGGTGCCGTCGGTGACCTCGTCGGTGCGCCAGCGGCCGATGGCGTCGAAGTTTTCAAACGCGAGGCCGAGCGGATCAATGCGGGCGTGGCAGGCGGCGCAGCGGGCGTCGTGGATGTGCGCCTCGAGTTTCATGCGCAGCGTGGCCTTCGGTGAATCGACAGGGGTCGTGGGAATGGGATCCACGTTCGCGGGCGGCGGCGGCGGCGTCTTGCCGAGGATGGTCTCGCTGAGCCACACGCCGCGGTGGACGGGGCGGTGGCGTGTGCCATCACTCGTGAGCGAGAGAATCGCCGCCTGCGTGAGCAGTCCGCCGCGGTGACTTTCCGCGGGCAGCGCGATGCGCGTGAAGCCGTCGCGCGGCAGACCGGAATCGGGCAGGCCGTAGTAGTTCGCGAGGCGCGCATTCGCCATCGTCCAGTCGCACTTGAGGAATTCGCGGAGTGTGTGGCCGCCGAGGACGACTTCGCGGAAGAACGCGCGGGTCTCGCCGACCATGCTGGACTCGAGGGTCTTGTCGTAGTCGGGGTAGAGCTTCTTGTCGGGCGGGAACATGCCGACTTTGCGCAGGCGCAGCCATTGCGTGGCGAAGGAGTCGGTGAAGCGCCTCGCGCGTTCGTCGGCGAGCATGCGGGCGACTTGGCGGGAAAGCTCGGCCTTGTCGTGCAGCGCGCCCTTTTCCGCGAGGGCGAAGAGTTCGTCGTCGGGCATCGTGCTCCAGAGCAGATACGAGAGGCGCGAGGCGATTTCCCAGTCATTCAGCTTCGCGCGGTCCGCGGCGTCGTCGCCCTCGGCGAGGAAGATGAAGCTCTTCGAGCAGAGAATCGCGAGCATGCCGGCCTTCACCGCGTCGCGGAATTTCTCCTTCGCCGCGAGTTCGCTCTTCACGATGCCGATGAAGCCGTCGAGTTCCGCATCGGTCACCGGCCGGCGGAACGCGAGCCGCGCGAGCCGCGCGAACGACGCGCGCACTGCATCGAGACCGCCCTCCTCCGCTGGAAGGAAGGCCGCACGGCGCTTCACCTCGTCATCGGTGATGATGGGACCGCGCCATGTGATCGAGTCGATGATGAGGAAGGGGTAGCGCGCCCGGCCCGCCTCGTCGGTGAGCTTCATCTGCCAGGGGATGCGGCCGAGCTTCGTGCTGATGAACGGCGCATCGCCGTGCCGTCCGGAGCGCGGGAGATTCGAGGGGCCGGGGACGTCGTTATACACCTCGATGTTGGGCCGGCCTTTCGGCAGATGCGCGCGGAAGGTGACGGTGATGGGCTTGTCCTCGTCCGCCACGATGTCCTGCTCAAACAGCACACGGTCGAGCTTCGCCTCATACACCTTGAGCCGCGGCGCGAGGCCCTTCTCCGGCTTCAACCCGCTGAGCTTGTAGGTGATTTCGTAGATGCCCGCCTCCGGCAGCGGATCCTTCAGCGCGGAGTAGCGGAAAATGTCCCCGGGCCACATGTCGTAGCGCACCTTGTCGAGCAGCCCCATCTCGCGCAGGCGCTCGCGGTGCCGCTCGTGGACCTGCTCCTCGTAGATGGCCGGCTTCGTCCCGCCGAAGGGCTCCGGCGGCTTCTGGCCCTTCCGCAGCACGACCGGCTCGGGATACGCCTCGGCGAGAATCGTCTCCGCAGCCGCGAGATATTTCTCGATGTTCGACGGCGACAGCGTGAGCACCGAGCCGAGCCGCTCAAAGCCGTGCCACTCGGGATCCTCGAGGAAATTGCCGGGGTCCGCCGCGTCGAACTGCACGCCGAGGAGGTCGCGGACCGTGTTCACGTATTCGTCGCGCGTGAGGCGGTTGTAGGACACGCGCCCGCGGGCCGCCATGCGCGCCGATTCGCCCTCCTTCATCCGCGACGCGAGCCACTCGACTGTGCGCGCGCTTTCCTCCGCCGTCGGCCGCACCTTCTCCTTCTTCGGCGGCATCTCGCCGGAATTGATCCGCTCCATGATCTCCAGCCACTGCGGCGTGTTCTCAAAGCCGACCTTCGTCGAGAGCGTGTCGATGCGGAACTCGCCCTTCTGGTGCTCCGGCCCGTGGCAGGAGATGCAGTGCTTGTCGAGATAGGCCTGCACCTTCGGCTCCAGTCCGGCAGCAGGCTGCGCAGCGCCCGCATTAGCGGTGAAGACAGCGAGCAAAGGCGAAATCAGGGCTAGAAAAGCGGGGCGACGAAGCATGTTCGTTTCCTCAATTCGTCCGGCGCGGAGTCCTTTGGCAAACGATTCCTCCCGCAGCCGCGGCGCGCGCCGAACTTTCTGCTTGCCGCGCATTTCGCCGCACGCATATTCGCCGCCTCAATTCGCCGAAGGGGGTATAGCTCAGTTGGTAGAGCGTCTCGTTCGCAATGAGAAGGTCAGGGGTTCGACTCCCCTTACCTCCACGGCGTGTGCTGAGGAAAAAGCGGTGGGTGCCGGTGCTCCGGGTGGTTTGACTTCGCGTCCCGCAGCAGCGCCGCGGCTACTTCCATCGCTGCGCAAGCTCCACCATCGTGCGAACCCCAAAGCCCGTCGCACCGCGCGCGAGCGCCATCCCGTCCTTCGAGCGCTGCGCGGTGTAGGCGACATCGAGGTGCGCCCACGGCGTCTTGTCGGCAAAAGTGCGAAGAAATGCCGCCGCCGTGCAGGCCCCGCCGAGCCGGCCACCGCTGTTTTTGATCAACGCGACATCACTCCGAATGAGGTCGTCGTATTCTGGAAAATGCGGCATCGGCCAGATCCGCTCACCGCAGTCCTTCGCGGCGCCGAGCACCGTGTCGCGGAGGCGATCGTCGTTGCTCCAAAATCCCGCAGCACTTTCGCCCAGCGCGATTCCGCACGCGCCGGTAAGCGTCGCAATGTCCAAGATCGCGGCGGCGCCGTGTTCCTTGCGTGCAAAGCCGATCGCATCCGCGAGCAGCATGCGTCCCTCCGCGTCGGTGTTCACGATCTCGACATGCCGTCCGTCGAAGCACGTCACGATGTCTCCGGGCCGTTTGGCCGCGGCACCGGGCATGTTTTCCGCGGCGGGAATGAGGCCGGCGATGTTGCGCTTCACCCCGAGCTTCGCGATGGCGAGCATCGCGCCAAGCACCGCCGCGCCTCCGCACTTGTCCCAGATCATCTTCTCCATGTCGGCCGCGGGCTTGATGGAAATGCCGCCGGTGTCGAACGTCACCGCCTTGCC
>JBGAPU010000067.1:0-34364 GCA_044221035.1 Chthoniobacteraceae bacterium
TATTACGGCAGCGGGCTGTGGTATACGCTCGATCTCGACTACCAGCGCATCGCGCGCATCCTCGCGGACGCGGGATACAGCGGCTACGTGTCGCTGGAGATGGAGGGAAAGGAGCACGCGGACACCGCGGTGCCGAAGAGTCTCGCGGCGCTGCGGAAGGCGTTTGGCTGAGCAGGCGGTGCGAGCATGCCGCTCGCGCCGGCCGCATCACATGAGAAACGCGGTGACGCCGATCGCCGTGCCCACGAGCCCGAGGAGGATGGAGAGGAACCAGAAGACGCGCATCCGCGAGAGGATGGCGACGCTCGCGATGACGATGGCGATTTGCAGCGCGAGGGAGGCGTGGTCGCAGCGGTCGTTGATCTTCGAACTGCGCTCGGCGTCTTTTGCGGACTCCTCTGCATGCGCCTTGATTTCCTTCTGCTCGTCCTTGTAGCGCACGGCTTCGCCCCTCAGCTCCTCGACTTTCCTCGCGAGGTCCGCGGAGGCGCCCTGTGGCGCGAGCAGCGAGAGCATTTCGCTTTCCGATGTGGCGATGCTGCCCTTGATGCCCTTCGCCTGGAAGTAGCCCCATTGGTTCGAGGCCTCGTTCGTCTTGATGATGGCGTCGGTCTTCGCGTTGTCGCCCTTGTTGCCGATGAACGCGAGGATCACCGCCAGGCTCGCGATGGTCACGGCGACGCGCTTCTCAAACGGATCGTTTGCCTCCGGGATTTCGGGTGCCTCGGCCATGCGGCTATTTCGCCGGGAACCAGCGGTAGAGAAAGAAATAAACGAGCACGCCGGTGACGCTCACATAAAACCAGACGGGGAATGTCACCTTCGCCCAACGCCGGTGTGCCTCAAAGCGGCCGGCGAGCGCGTGGCGCATCGTGACGATGGCGAGCGGCGGCACGGTGATCGCGAGAACGATGTGAGAAAGGAGCATCACGTAATAGACCGCGCGCCACGCGCCTTCGCCGCCGAACGGAGTGTGGACTCCATGCACGAGGATCTTGTGCGCGACGTAGCAGATGAGAAACACGCACGACACCGCGAATGCCGCGCCCATGCAGAAGCCGTGCGCGCGCTTCGCCTCGCGCTTGATGGTGATGATGCCGCCGAGCAGGAGCACCGTGGCGAGTCCGTTGAGGCTGGCGTTGATCGGAGGAAGGTCGGCTGCGGTCATTTTTCGTTGAGCAGGCGCTTGATGTCGGCGAGCAGGCGCTTGGCCTCCTCGGCCTGGTTTTGGCCGATGCCGTCGTAGTAGCCGCGAATCCATCCCTCGCGGTCGATGAGGACGAGCTTGGTGCTGTGGATGAATTTTTCCGCGACATCCACGCCAGCCGCGTCGGCGAGCGCGAGCTTGAATCCATCCACGCTGAGCTTGAACACGTCGGCCTTTGCACCGGAGAGGAACATCCAGCGGTCGTCGGCCTGCTGCTGCGTGGCATAGGCGCGGAGCACCTCGGGCGTGTCCTTTTCATCCGTGGAGATGGAGAGGAAGCGCGCATCGGGCAGCTCGCGGGTGGCGTGGTGGAGGAACGACATGCGCTTGCTGAGGTCGAGGCAGACGCCGGGGCATGACGCGAAGAAGAAGTCGGCAACCCAGACTTTGCCGCGCATCGCTTCCGGGGCGACGAAGGGTTTTCCGCTGCGCTCGGTCAGGGTGAAAGGCGGGAGCTGGTAGAGCTTCTTCAGCGGCTGCGGCGCACGCTCGCACGAGGTGAAAAGGCAGACTGCGAGGAACATCGCGGCCAGCACGGCCAGCGAGGCGAGCTTGGATGTCGGCCGGGCGCCCGTCGTGTTCATTGCTTGGAGAGAACCATGAGCCCGAGGACGAGCGGCAGGTAGATGATGCTGGCGAAGAAGAGGCGCCGCGCGACCGGGCGCGAGCGGTCGGCGAAGAAGTTCAGCGCCGCGAGGAAGAAGATGCTGTTGATGAGCAGCGCGCCGCCGAGGTAGGTGCCGCCCGCGGTGCCCGCGTTGAACGGCACGAGCGTCGCAGCGGTGAGCAGCAGCGTGAAGACGAAGCTCGTCGCGGCGGTGGCGATGCCGGTCTGATCATCGCGCTTCAGCATCACGAGTCCGGCGCCACGGTATTGGTCGCGGTGCATCCAGGCGATGGCGAGGAAGTGCGGCATCTGCCAGGTGAAGAGCACCGCGAAGAGCACCCATGCGCCGAGCGAGAGGCGCGGGTTCGCGGCAGCCCATCCGACGACGGGTGGAATCGCGCCGCTGACGGCGCCGATGACCGTGCACCATGCGGTGCGGCGCTTCAGCGGCGTGTAGAGCAGGATGTAAATGACGATGGTGCTCGCGGCGAGCGTGGCGCTGAGGGTGTTCACCGCGAGGGCGAGCCATGTGCTGCCGGCGACGCCGAGCGCGAGGGCGATCCAAAACGCAGCGCCGCGTTTCATGCGGCCCGCGACGATCGGGCGGTCCGCGGTGCGCGCCATGAGCGCGTCCACCTTCACCTCCCAGAGCTGGTTGAACGCGGCGGCGCTCGCCGCGCACAGCGCCGTGCCGAGCATGGCCTGCGCGAGGCGGAGCCAGTCGATTTGCGAGGCGCCCATCCAGTAGCCGACGAAGGTGGTGATGAGCACGAGGAGGTTCAGGCGCGCCTTTGTGAGGTCGAGCAGGTCCGCCAGAATGCCGGGCTCGGCATTCGCGTGCGGGATGTCGGTGTTGGCGGCTGCGTTGCTCAAATCAATGCACGGCTCCCAGTTTCCATCGACCAGTCGCCGGCCAATGATTCAACACGATGATGGGTGGGCGCCGCGGAATCCCTCATGTGGCTCGCAGCCTCCCTGCACGCGCGAAATAGAGCGCGGCCGTTGCGCACAAGACGGCGCCGGTGAGGACGTGGGTGTTCGTGATGTGAGCGTGCCGGACTTTCCAAATGACCATCACACCGAGCAGGATCTGCAGGAACACCAGCGCGAGCAGCCCCCATCCGAGGCGCGTGAGGCGCGGGATGCCGGCGGCGCGCTTTGCAGTCCCGATGGCCATGCCGATGATGTGGCCGGCGATGAGAATCGGGAGGATGCGCGAGTGGAGGAAATGAATCCCGACTTCGTGGCTCCACGCGACGGGAAGCAGCGAGCCGTTCGCGCCCGCGGCAGGCCACGTGGGGATGAGCATGCCGATGCCCTTGTGCCGCAGATACGCGGCACACGCGAGCTGGACGAAGTAGAGCCCGAGCAGCACGACTGCCATGCGGCGGAGCCTGCCCGCGTTCTCATTGGGCGTCGCCGCCAGTTCGCGCCACACAGGTGACAGGCGCGCGGCAAGGATGACGACGAGGACGAGAAATGCCTGCGCGACGATGCCGTGAAAGACGCGGAAGCCGATGGCGGCCTCCGGAGACACGTGCGCCTCGATGAGCACCCGGAGACCACCGAGGATCGCCTGGATGGAAACAAGCCATGCCGCGGCAAAGGCGAGCTTCTGCTCGCTGGTGCGCACGCCGCGCCGAGCGAGGAGGACGGCAGTGTAGCCGAACACATTCACCACGATGCCGACCGCGCTGGCGACCGCGCCAGTCGCGCCACACTTCCATGCGATGAATCCACCGAGCACGCCGCACAGCGGGCCAACGGCAAGCGCGAGCCAGTTTCTCCACAGGGCCGAACAGAGCACCGCGGTGGTGATCGAGGTGAGCGTCGCGATGAGGCGATGGGAGTGCTCGAGCAGCTTGGCCTTCTCGGCGGTCCAGCCGGGAGGGTTCACGGAACCGTCGCTGAGCGGCCACGTTTGAAATGCCATGCCCGCACCGCTCGTGGTGACCATGCCGCCGATGAGGATCAGCGCGAATGTGAGCGCGACGTAGAATTTCGCGAGGCGCGGAAGCCAGATTGAATGGGGCGCAGTGTCCATGTCAGCGGCGGAGTCTATGCCGGATGCACGATGCGGAAAGGGCTGAGTTGCGTTTTGCGCGGAACTTCGCGGCCTCCCCCTCGGCGAAATTCAGCGCCTTCAACGCGGGATTTCCAGCCGGCCACCAGGGTGACGGCGCCAGACTCGCCGCATCGGGCATGCAGCTCAGTGTTCCTTCTTCTCGCCGTGCACTGCAGCGTGCTTGGCGGCCTCGGCGCGGGCCTCCTCGGCCTGCTTCCTCACTTCGTCCGCCTGTTTCTTGAGATACCCCTGGGTGTTGCCGAGCTGCTCCTTATACCACGCGTCAAAATCCTTGCTCTCCTCGACGATGTATTTGGCCACCATGCTGGAATGGCCGGTCCCGCAGAGCTGCGCGCAGATGATCTGCCATTCACCCAAGGAGACTGGGCGGAACCAAGTCGGCACCTCGGTGCCGGGCGTCGCATCCTGCTGGACGCGCATCTGGTGGAGCGCGAAGCCGTGGATCACGTCGAGCGAGCTGACACGCACAATGGTCGCCTTATGGTTGACCAAGTGCATGGTGCCCGGCGCAACAACGTCGTCGGCGCCGTCGGGGTCCGTGGGATCGAGGCCGAGCGCGTTGGAGCCCGTGATGAAGCGGACATGCTGGCGGCCGAATTTTCCATCCGGCCCGGCGTAGTGGAAGTGCCAGCCAAACTGGAAGCCGATGGCGCGGATTTTGAGCGCGCTGTCCTTTTCACCGTCGGGAATCTCGTTCACGCGCTTGCCCCAGAGCGGGAGGGCAAAGCCAAGGAGGATGACCGCCTCGATGATGATGACGCTCACCTCGAGGTGCGTGGAGATGTGGCTCGTCGCACCGACATAGCTGGCCTTCGGGTTGCGGGATTTGCGGAAACGCCAGATGGTGTAGAGGAAGAAGCAGCTCCAGCCCACGAAGAGAATCAGCATGAACCAGTGGCAGAAGTTCAGCATGTGATCGATCTCCCTGCCATGCTCCGAGTGGTTCGGGAGCATGCCCATGAGCTTGTTGAGATCGAAATAGTCGGAGAGTGCGGCGATGGTCATTTCAGTCAGCGTTCCTCTGGTTCAGAGGTCAGATTTTCAATGAGCTGGACGTCCGGGGAAATCGGGGCGACGGCGCGGCGCCAGATGAAGAGCGCAGTGAACCCCGTGGCCAGAAACATGAATGCGACGAGTCCCAGCAGGAGCCAGAGCGTTCCACCGGCGGCGGCCGCAACCTGGGAATTCGGATCCACTCCACAGGTCGAACATGCGGAGGCGGCGCACTCCATTGCCGAAGATGCGGCGGCAACCAGAAGGGGAAGGAAGCGGGGGCTCATAGGATGAGTTTGCGAGTCTTCCGAAGAAACCAAACGCCGTAAACCGGCAGCAACGCCGCGACTGCGGCGAAGAGCCACACACAGCTGCGCGCCACATCATTCGCAGAACACCACCAAGCCACACCCGCACAGAGCAGGGTGCTCACGATGATGAAGAAGATGTGGAAGATTTTCAGCGACATCAGTGGCTCCAATGCGAGGTGGAGTGGATCGGATCGGTGAAAGCGAAGACGCAGAGCAGGAAGAGAGCGAGGCAGAAGAAGAACGTGAAGAGCAGCGGACGCCAGACGGTCCTTGTCTCGGATTTCAAATGCATGAACCACGCACCCACGAGGCACACCTTGAACGCGGCAACGGCGAGGCCGATTTTCATGTTGCTGCCGTGGCTGCCGAGCAGGTGGTCGAAATCGACGTAGGACAGGCCGACGGTGATGACGGTGAAGATGAAGAGCGCCGCTCCAACGAAAAGGTAGGGGCGCACGTGGTGCCAGTAGTCCGCGTGGCCATGCTCGCCGGCACCGTGCGCGTGGGAATCGGCGGCGTGTCCGTTATCCGCGGCGGGCGCGGGGGCGTGAGTGTGTTGGTCAGCCATTTTAGAGCAGGTAGAAAATCGGGAAGACGAAAATCCAGATGAGATCCACGAGATGCCAGAAGAGTCCGGCGACCTCAATGCGGTTGCAGAGCTGCTCGGGGTTCGTCTTGTAGAGCTTCGAGCCGGGACCCCAAAAATAGAGGAACACAAGCACACCGCCAAGCACGTGCAGACCGTGGAGGCCGGTGATCATGAAGTAGCACGCGAGGTAGGTGTTCAGCTTCGGGACAAATGCACCGAAACCGGGAAGCAGATCCTTCTTGTCGAGCACGACTTCGTGCCCTTCGTGCAGATGCACCATTTCACGCGGGATGAAGTGAGCCTTGTCGTTTTCGGCGGAGAGCGGGTTGGCGTTCTCATCGTCGATCCCCTCAAGGACGATCTTGTCCACCTTCGGATTCTTCACGTCCTCCCAGCTCTTCACATGGCCGCTGATGAACAGCCGCGGCGCCTGACCACGGGCGACCCGGCCTTCCGGACCCTCATTGCCGAGCCATTTCTCGTATTTCGCCGCAGCTTCCTTTTTGATGTAGGCACCGAAGTGGCCGAATTTGTTCGGCCACTCGTAGCCCAGCTTCACCGCAAGGAACGCCAGGCCGCACAACCATGTGATGGCAAGCCAGACCTTGAAGGCCTTGAAGTTGCGCATCTTCAGCGCCTCCCATGAGAGGATGACGGTGACCGAGGAGGCGATGAGGATGAAGGTGTTGAACGTGCCGACAGGGACGTTCAGCCAGCCGTGAGGCCACATCCACGGCTCCGCGCCGAGACGCATGAAAATGTAGCCGGCGAAGAGGCCACCGAAGAGCATCACTTCCGATGCGAGGAAGAGCCAGATGCCAAGCTTGGGATTGGCGAGGCCCGTGTCGGGACGCGGCCGGACTGTGTATGGGATTTCCATGAGTCGCGAAATTCTTCGTGCTAAGCGTGGGCCGGGACGCCGTGCGCCGTCGCGGGGGCGGGCGCGCCGACAGGCGGCTCAGACTGCGGGGTGAAGTCCTTGTCGGCACCGGGGACGCTGTATTCGTAGGGCCCGCGGTAAACCGTGATTGGCTTGATGAAATTGCCGTGCGGGGGCGGTGTGGGGGTGTCCCACTCAAGGGTGGTCGCACCCCATGGATTGTCGTTCGGCACCTTGCGGCCCCGGAATATGCTCCAGCAGAAGTTGAAGACAAAGATCAACTGGACCGCACCAAGCAGCCATGCAGACACGGAGATGAAGCTATTCCAGTGAAGCACTGGTTGAACTGTCGCCTCGTAAACTCCCTTCCCACCATCCCACCAGCGGCGATGGACACCCGCAATGCCCTGCAGGAACATCGGCATGAAGAGGCAGTTGATGAAAACGAGGGAACCCCAGAAGTGCAGCTTACCGAGAAACTCGCTCATCATCCGACCGGACGCCTTCGGGAACCAGTGATAGACGCCGGCGAAAATTGCGAAGATCGTTCCTGGTGCGACGACGTAGTGGAAGTGCGCGATGACGTAATACGTGTCGTGCATGTAGAGGTCCACGGCATTGAATGCCAGTGGGACGCCGGTGAGTCCGCCGATGCCAAACATGGGGATGAATGCGGTGGCGAACAGCATCGGCGTGTTGAACCGAAGCGATCCTCCCCAGAGCGAAATGAGGATCGCCGTCAGCAATATCACCGATGGCACGGAAATCATGATGGTCGTCGTCTGGAAGAACGCGGAAACCTTCGGGCCCATGCCCGTCATATACATGTGGTGCGCCCACACGATGAAGGAGAGGAACGCGAGGACGAACACCGCGCCGACCATCGCCTTGTATCCCCATATGGGCTTGCGGCTGTTGCACGCGATGATCTCGGTGACCATGCCGATGCCCGGGAGAATGAGGACGTAAACTTCCGGATGCGCGAGGAACCAGAAGAGATGCTGCCAGAGCACAGGGCTTCCACCGCCGGAGAAAAGAAGCGGCTGGCCATCGGGACCGAAGGCGTTGTTCAAAACAAGACCGGTCGGCATGAAGAAGCTCGAGCCGAACACGCGGTCGAAGAGGTTCATGATCGCCGCGGATTCCAGCGGCGGGAAGGCGAGGAGCAGAAGGTATGCGGTGATGAACTGCGCCCAGCAGAAGAACGGCAGGCGCCCCCACGTCATCCCCGGCGCGCGGAGCTGCACGAGCGTGGTGATGAAGTTCACCGAGCCGAGCAGCGAGGATGTGATGTTGAACACCATGCCGAGCAGCCAGAGCGTGCCGCCATTGAAGACCACGTGATGCGACTGGTCGGCGATGCCAGCGAGGGGCGGGTAATTCGTCCAGCCGGACTTTGCCGCGCTGCCCTCGACGAAGAAGCTCCACACCATGATGACGCAGCTGATGAAGAACGACCAGAAGCTCATCATGTTCAGCCTCGGGAACGCCATGTCGATCGCGCCAAGCTGCAGCGGCATCACGAAGTTGCCGAAGCCTGCAAACGCGATGGGCACGATGCCGAAGAACACCATGATGGTGCCGTGCATCGCTCCAAGCATGTTGTAGCCCTGCGTCGAGAGCGACCATCCGGAGACAAGAAGGTTCTTGCCCGTTGCGGGATCCAGCACGCCCTTGACCTCGAAATCCGACAGCCAAGTAAAAACATCGTTGCCAAAAATGCCGTGCATCGCTCCGCCCAGCCAGCCCGGGAGCGGCTGTGCGCCATGCGCGATGCTCCAGCGCATGATCATCATGAGCCCGAAGCCGAAGAAGAGGAATGCCAGCCCGGTGACGGCATACTGGATGCCGATCATCTTGTGATCGGTGGTGAACACCCACTTCCGCCAGAACCCGGGTTCGTGGTGGTCGTGATGGTGGTCGTCGTGACCGTGCTGTGCGTGTGCTTCTGCGGCGTGAGCCATGGGTGTGTGCGGTTACTTCGCCGGGAATGCCTTCGCGAGATCGTCAGCGTTCCAGGGAGTCGTGCGATCCTTGAACTCATCGCGGACCTTCTGGATGAAGTCGGCGGTGATCGCCGTGTCGGCCTTGTTCGACCAAGCGGTGCGGATGTAGTTCAGCACGTCGGCGAGCTTGGCGTTCTCCTTGAGCTGCGGGAACTGGGTGTCCACCGCAATGAGGATATTGTTGTATTGGACGCCCTTCACCGTGATCGGGCCCTGATAGCCCTTGATGACAAGCGCGACGAGGCGCTTCGTGTCGCCCTGGACATACTCCGAGCCGTCGAACGGCGGGAATGCGCCCGGGATGCCGAGGCCCGTGGGCTGATGGCAGGCCATGCAGGTCTGCATGTAGATGGCCTTGCCGCGCTCAGCGGATGCCTTGATGTCGTCCTGGGCGAACGAAACGGTGGTGGTGGCGAGTGCGAGTGCGAGGATGCGTGCGGGATTTTTCATTTGGAGAATGGGTGACTCTTACTTGGCCGGGGGAAAATTCAACAGTTCAGCCTCCGTCCACGGCTCGGCGCGCCCCGCAAATTCGGCGCGCACCTTGGCGACCATCTCGGGCGTGATCGCATCCGCTTTGTTGCCCCAAGTGTTGCGGATGTAGTTGAGCACGTCGGCGAGGCTCTTGTCGTCGTTGATCACCGCCGGGAACATGAGCGCCGGCGGCACCATCGGGCCGGGATACACCGTGGCGCCGACCTTGAGCGGGCCGTTGATTCCCTTGAGCGGAATCGCGATCAGACGCCGCGCGTCGCCGGTGACATAGTCGCTGCCCACGAGCGGCGGGTTCACAGGCGGCAGACCCATGCCGGTTGGAAAATGGCATGTGCCGCAGCTCGTCGCGTAGTGGGTCGCGCCGCGCTTGATGGACGCCGCCAGATCAAAGGAGCCGCTGGAAGCTTCCGGTGCCGCGGCCGCTGTTTTCGGCGCCTCCGTCTTGCCGCTGGCTGCCGCGGGAGGCGCGCCAGCGCCGTCAAGCTTCGCATCCAGCGGGATCTTCTTGATCTCCTCAATCGTCCACTGGTCGGTGCGGGCGGAGAATTCCTTCTTCGCAGCGGCGACCTGCGCCTCCGTGATTTCGCCGCCCTTGTTGCCCCATGCCTGCCGGATGTAGGTGAGCACGGCGGCGACTTTCTTGGCGTTGATCGCAGCCTCCTGCGGCGGCATCAGGCTGTTGAAGGCGCCGCCCTTGACAGTGATCGGTCCCTTCAGGCCCTTGAGCACAATCGCGACGAGACGCTTCTCGTTGAATTCGGAACCGTCCACCCATTCGGAACCGGCAAGCGGCGGGAACTGTCCGGCCACGCCCAAACCGGTCCCCTGGTGGCACGCTTGGCAGACTTCCTTGTAAACTTTCTCACCCAGTGCCAGCGGCGTGAGTTCCGCTGCTGCGCCGCTGCCCGCGACGCTGCTCTGCGGCAGCGGGAAGAACGCGGCCGGCGAGCTGTCATATTCGTTGTAAACCTTGGGATTGAAACCGCCGTGGAAGATGCCGACGTATATGCCCGCCCAGCAGAGGGCTCCCGCGCAGACGATGCTCAGCCATGTCGGGATCGGCGTCACATCCGCGCTCGGCTCCGCATGTTCGCGGGCGATGGCGGCGTGGACCTCGGTGACATCCGAGGTCTCCAGGTAGTCCATGCGATCCTGTCCTTCGTTCGGCTGGCTCATTTCTTCGCCTCCTTGGGCTTGCTGGCAACTTGCGCCTCCTTCAACTCATGGCTCCGGTCGAGCGAAAGGAGATAATGGGCGAGGCGCTCGGCCTTGTGAGTGGGCACGAATTCAAACTTGCCCTCAGTGAAGACGGCGTTTGGCGAGGGCTTCTCGCCGATTTCCTTCCGCTCGAAAAGGAAGCGGTATGGGGGGCACTTTGAATCGGAGAAGATCGTCCTCGGATTGAACAGGTGCTGGTAGATCCACCGCGCGTTGCGCTCCGCGGGTTTCTTGGGATCCTCCTCATGCTCATTGCGCCAGAGGCGGACGGTTTTCTCCGTGCCGTCCTTCTGCGATACCTTCGCGGTCCAGCCGTAGTTCGAGAGATCCGGGCCTAGGCGCTGCGTGCCGAGCAGCGGGACATCCTCGTAAAGATAGTCGCGGGCAACCGTCCGGCGCGCACCCCATCCGCGTTCCATGTCGGGCCCATACTGCGCATCGCGCACCTGCTGGGAGTGGCAATAGAAGCAGCCCTCCGAGACATACACGTCCCGGCCGAGCGTGCTCAGCTTCTGCGGATACACGTCCGACGGAGAGTTCTGACCCTCGTCCCACTGCACCTGCGGCTGGAGCGAGGCGAGCTGGCTGTGCGGGATGAGCACCATCGCGCCGCACGAGACGACGAACGCGCCGAAGATGCCTGTGAAAAGCGTGCTGGGTTTCTGCATTTAGTGGCCCTCCCCCGGTGTTGCCAGCAGCGTCGGAGCCAATGTAGGCCGTCACCGGCATGAAGGCATTCGCGGTGCCGTTGATGTTGTAGAACGCCATCTTCTCCCCCGTCGGCTCCTGGAGCGTGACGCCGGTGAATACACCACCGATGAGGAGGAGGGCAATGATCGTCCCCGCCCCGTAGGCCGTCCCGAAGAAATGCACCTTGATGAAGGTCCGCGAGAGCCACTCGCAGCCGACGAGACGCGGCGTGATGTAATAAACCGCACCAAACATCACCATGCTGAAAAAGCCGAGCGTGAACGTGTGGAACTGCCCCTGCGTCCACGAGGTGAAATGCGTGTAGCTGTCCACCGAGCGGAGCGACGAAAGCACCGCCAGCCCGGCTGCGATGCTGAAGAACACCGTGCCGACGAAAGTGAATCGAAGCGTTGGCGAGGATGCCATCAGCCCGGTGTGACCCTTCATCGTGCGGACGAAGTTCACCGTGAGCGTCGCGATGGGGATGATCATCAGGATGCTCGCCGCGATGCTGATGGTGACGAGATACGCGGGAACCGGGCCGCCGCTCAGGCGCGTCATCGCCGTGAGGCCGCTGAGGAAGATCCACGACCAGAATCCGATGCTCGCGAGGTTGTAGCTGTATATCGGGCGGTTGATGACCTTTGGGATGAGGTAATACGCAGCGGCGATGCCGATGCAGCCGAGCCAGAGGTTGAACAGGCCGTTCTGATACCACGCGTTGATGATGCTCTTCATCACGCCCGCGAGCGGCATCGAGCTGAGCGCGTCGGTCGTCCCGAAAAACCACGGGAAGAGGAAGAAGGCCGCGGCGAGATACCAGACCGAGATGTAGGGGGCGGACTGGCGGCGGTAGCGGAAGAGAATCAACCCCCAGATGCCAATGAGAAGATAGCCGGCGAAAAGGCAGATGCGGGCCGCACGATGCATCTCGAACATCTCAAGGCCGCTGTTGTAGCCGGAGAGAATCGTAATCACGGCGACAGCGACACCCGCGTTCCAGAACCAAGCGCCGAACTGCAGCACGCGCGGCGCCTTGATCGCCACACGCGTGAGGCGGCCGATGAGCCACGTCGCGACGCCCATTCCCGCGAGCGAGCACCAGCCGTAGACGAGCGCCGTCGTATAGGCAGGCCACACGCGGCCGTAGGTGAGTTGCTCAAAGATTCCGCCCATCACGCCCTGGATGTGGAGGAGCTTGTAAAGCCACTCGGGGCCGAGGATGAAATCCGGCGAGTGCAGCTTTCTCGATGCGATGTAGCCGAGGACGACCGAGACGAGCAGCCAGAAGACGGCCGTCGTGAAAAAGGTGAGCACGGGGCCGCGCGCCGACTGGTCAATGAGCGCACGCTCGACGTTCTCGATGTCGCGCCGGGTCACGCCGCCCTGCGGCGCGGAAGCCCCGCCCGTGAGGGCGGTCGTGGTTTCAGTGGTGGCGTTCATTTCTTGGATTCAGGCCAGTTCAAAAGCGTGGGACGCGCGGGCACAGGTGCCGTGGTGGCAGCCGGGGTTGCAGGGGTGGCGGACGCCTCGGCCTTCGGAGCGGGTGCGGGAGCAGCAGGAGCAGGCGATACAGGAGCAGGCGATACAGGAGCAGGCGATGCAGGAGCGGCGGTAGGGGCAGGCGCCGGTGAAGCAGGCACCGCAGCGGGCGGCGTTGCGGGCGCAGGCGCAGGAGCAGGTGCGGGTGCCGGATTTGAAGCCGGCGCAGCGGGAACGGGAGCGGGCTTTGCCGGAGCGGGAGTCGCTGGGGCCGGTGCTGCAGCAGGAGAGGGACTCGAGGGGGCGGCGGCTGGTGCCGGTGCAGGGGCGGCAGCGGCACTCGGAGCGGAGAATATCACCGTCTTGGTTCCGCCTCCCATCGCATTCGGCATCATCGGCGGAGCGCCGGGATCCACAGGAGGCATCACGTCCAACTTCACGGCGGAGGCCTTCGGCTGGCGATCCTTCAGGCCATTCGCGACGACCTTCATGGCGAGATCGATTGGCATCGTCACCTCGCCCTTTGCCTTGTCCTTCCAAGCCACGTGGGCAACGAGCGCTTTCGCCGCCTCATCGTTGAGCTTCGATGACTCGCGGAAACGGACGACTCCGCGGAGGTCGTCGAGCTTGTCGAGGTTCGGCGCGGCACCCCCGTTGTAATGGGCGGAGGCCTTCTTCAAAAGGTCGGCGGTGCTTTTCTTCACCTCGGCTGCCTTCGCTGGATCGGCTGCCGCGAACCCGAGCGCGATCTGCTGCGCCTGCAACTCGTCGCTCTTCGCCGGCTTGCTCACCCAGAAATAGATCGCCGCGGCGACGATGCTGAAGCACGCGATGCCGCCGAGGCCGACAAAGAATCCGCCGGGAGTGGTGACGTTGGCTTTCGTGGGCATGTCAGTTCGAGAATTTCAGCGATTCGGCGAGGCGCGGATCCTTTGTCGGGAACACGTAGCCCTGGCCAAGATGGCGAAGGAAGAGCAGCCCGAGGCATCCACCGATTCCGAGCCACGGGAAAATCGCGGCGATCGCAGCGCGGATGGAGAAGCCGACCGGACTCCACTCGGGAATCACGATGAGGTAGATGTCGAGGAACTCCATCGCCAGAATCCACACCGCGCACCAGTTGATGAGTTTCGACTTCTTCAGGCCTTGGAAGAGCAGGGGCACGAACATGAAGAAGAAGCGGCCAAACACGAGGAGGTGGCTGAAGAAATTCCAGCTCCCGGTGTTTCGGACCCGGAAGTAAATCGTCTCCTCGTCCAAGTTCGCATACGTGATGAGCATGTATTGCGAGAAGCCGATGTAGGCCCAGAAGACGGTGAAGGCCAAGAGGAACTTGCCCATCAGGTGATAGTGCTCGTCATTCACCGGCTTGAGGTAGCCGACGCTGCGGAGCCAGCTCACCGTAAGGACGATGAGCGACATGCTCGCACCCGCCGCTCCGGCGAAGAGATACACGCCCCACATCGTCGAGAACCAGTGGTGGTTCAGCGCCTTCAGCCAGTCGATGCTCGCGAAGGTGAGGCAGATGGCGAGCGTGGGGATGCCGGCGATCGCGACCTTGCGCATCACCAGCGTGTGGGCCGCGGCGCCGTCCTTGTCCTGCGCCATGCTGCGGCTGCGGAGCACATGCGAGATGAGCGCGAGCAGGCCGAAGAAGGAGAAGACGCGGATCCAGAAGAACGGCTTGTTGAGGTAATACGCCTTGGTCCCCGCCATCGCCGCATCCTTTGCGGGATCCGCATTGAACCACGCGTAAAGGATGGTCACACAGAGTGCGATCGGGATGAAGAAGACCGCGATGTAGCGGAGGAGCGATGCGAGGTTCTCGACCTGCCGGCGCACCACAACGGACCACTCGGAGTCGGTCGCATGATGCAGGCAGTTCCAGAAGAAGCAGCCGCACAGAACGACGAAGAAATACATGAAGGCGAACAGCCACGTGTGTGCGAAGAGCTCACGGTTCGCAAAGAAGGTGACCGCCGCACCGAGCAGGCCGACGACAGCCGCGACGGAGAAGACGTTCTTCAAAAGCACGCCCTTCTTCGCATCAAACTTCTCGGAATTTGGAATGGAGATGTGCTGGCTCATTTCTGCTCCTGAAGTTTCTTCTGCTCATCGGCGGGAAGGTCCGCCAGCTTCGCGCTGGTCGCGACCTGAAGCGCGC
Organism: Chthoniobacteraceae bacterium; assembly: GCA_044221035.1. Lineage (GTDB taxonomy): Bacteria > Verrucomicrobiota > Verrucomicrobiia > Chthoniobacterales > Chthoniobacteraceae > SXWH01. The sequence continues at coordinate 14,729 of JBGAPU010000067.1, forward strand.
GCACGTAGGCGACGATCGCCCAGCGGTCTTCGACGGGGACGACGGGGCCGTAGGCGCTCATCGTGTTCTTTCCGTGCGTGATGGTGTTGAAAATCTGCCCGTCCGGCTGCGCGCGCAGGAGGTCATCCACGAGCGGGCGGATGGTCATCAGGCCGAAGCTCTTCACGACGCCGTTCCCCTGCCCCGACTTGCCGTGGCAGATGGCGCAGTAGATGTCGTAGCGTTCCCGCCCGCGCTCAAGGAATGCCGCGCCGCGGGAGGCGAGCTGCGTGGGAATGCCGTCGCCATAGACGTCACCCATGCGGCCGGTGTTGAAATAATCCGGCTGGTTTGCAAAGCCGCCCGTGCCGCTGCCGAGGTTGCTGCCCTCGGTTTGGAAGTAGCGGCCTGGCAGGTTGAACCCAATCGGCACCGTGCCCGCGACGGGCAGGCGCGCGGCGCGCTCGTCATTGAAGAATCCACTGCGGTGCTGCGGCTCGTATTTCGGCTGGTGCGCCATGTCATTGAACCACTCGACAGGGGTGTGATCCATCTTCGCGCCGCGGAAGCCCGCGAGGCCGACTCCGACGACTGCAAGGATGATGAGTGCTCCAAAGGATGCTTTCAGCATGGCTTAGTCGTGGTCAAAAACTTCGGTGACGTGCTTGCCGCCGATTTCGGCGAGGAGCGCCTTGGTCTTCGTGTCCGAAAACAGCGGGTCGCGCGTCTCAATGACGATAAAGAACTTGTCGTCCGTCACCTTCGCGAACCGGCTCCAGTTGAACAGCGGGTGGTGCAGGCGCGGCAGGCCGTTGCGGAGGATCATTCCAAACGTCGCACCGAATGCACTGAAGAGAATCGTCAGCTCATACATCACGGGGAAGAAGAACTGCAGCGAGCGGAGGCCGTGGCTCCAGTCAATCGGCTTGCCGTTCACGATGATCGGGTAGATGCCGAAGCTCGTGAAGGCGACGAGGAAGAGGCCCGTGATAAATCCCGTGACGCCGCAGATGAAGACGAATGCGGACAGCCAGGATTTCTTCATCCCCATCGCCTTGTCGAGCCCGTGAATCGGGAACGGCGAATGGCAGTCCCAAGCCTTGTAGCCGGCATCACGGACTTTTTCGGCGGCGTGGTAGATGGCGGCGGCGCTGTCGAATTCCGCGCCAATTGCGTGAAGTCGCTTGCTCATGGCCTAGTGAGTCACGGCCGCCTCCCTCGGCGCTGCGTGGTCGTCGTGCTTCGTCCCCGGTGGTTCATGGTGCGGATCCCCCTGCGGAGTCACGGCCTTCACCTCGAAGGCGCAGACCATGGGAAGGAAGCGCATGAAGAGCAGGAACATCGTGAGGAAGAAGCCGAATGTGCCGACGAAGGTGAGCACTTCCACCCACGACGGAGTGTAGTGGCCCCACGAGGACGGCAGGAAGTCCTGCGCGAGCGTGGTGCCGATGATCACGAAGCGCTCATACCACATGCCCGCATTGACCAACTGGCAGGCGATGAAGACGACGATGTAGTTTCGCCGCATCGCCTTGAACCAGAAGATCTGCGGCGTGACGACGTTGCAGAACATCATCGCGAAGTAGTGCCACGAATACCAGCCGGTCGCGCGGTTGTAGAAGGCGTTGTATTCGTAGAAATTGCCCGAATACACCATCGCCACGAACAGCTCCATGAGGTAGGCATAGCCGACGATGCTGCCAGTGAGCAGGATGATTTTCGCCATCTTGTCCACGTGGTTGCGCGTCATCAGGTCGTCGAGTTGCGGATAAAGCAGCCGTGCCGGAAGCATGATGGTGAGCACCATCGCGAAACCGCCGAACACGGCGCCAGCGACGAAGTAGGGCGGAAAGATGGTCGTGTGCCAGCCGGGGACGATGGACGTGGCGAAGTCAAACGACACGATGGAGTGCACCGAGAGCACGAGCGGCGTGCTCAGGCCCGCGAGGATGAGATACGCCATCTCGTAGTGCTGCCAGTGGCGGTTGCCGCCGCGCCAGCCGAGTGCGGCAATGCCGTAGGCCCACTGCTTGATCTTCGACTTTGCGCGGTCGCGCAGCATCGCGAGATCGGGAATGAGGCCGACATACCAGAAGAGCACCGACACGGTGAAGTAGGTCGAGACGGCGAACACGTCCCACAGCAGCGGCGAACGGTAGTTCTGCCACAGGCCGTTCCAGTTCGGAATCGGGAACAGATACCACGCCTTCCACACGCGGCCCACGTGGAAGCCGGGGTAAAGGCCCGCGCACATCACCGCGAAGAGGGTCATCGCCTCCGATGCGCGGTTGATCGACGTGCGCCACTTCTGGCGCGTGAGGAAGAGAATCGCGGAGATGAGCGTTCCGGCGTGGCCGATGCCGATCCAGAACACGAAGTTCGTGATGTCCCACGCCCAGCCAAACGGCTGGTTTTCCCCCCACACGCCGACACCGTTCGACACCTGATAGCCGAGCAGCAGCGGCACGAGCACCGCGACGGGCGCAAAGATGAAGAAACACAGCCACCACCACTTCGGCGTGCGCTCCTCGCAGATCACGGAAACCTTCTCCGTGATCCAGTTCAGCGAACGGTCGTGGTTCACCAGCGGCTCGCGGACGAGTTCCGGCGGGCAATGCAGCACCACCACTCCGTCCTCGCTCACGAGTTTTTCAGCGTGGTCGGCCATTACGCGTGTCCTCCTGCGGCGTGCGCGCCGGCGTCCTTGGGAACGTCGGGCATCTTCGGATTGGGGTTCATCACTCGGGCGAGGTAGCTCACGCGCGCGTTCACGCCGATGTAGTCGAAAAGGCGGTAGTCGCGCGGGTTGTCCTTGGTCTTGCTCACAGCGCTCTTGGGATCCTTCGTGTTGCCGAAGACGAGCGCGCCGGTCGGGCAGACTTGGGCGCAGGCGCTGGTGAAGCTGTCCGTGGGCACCTGCACGTCGGCGCTGTCCTTGGCCTTCACCTTCGCGGCGATCTTCGCCTCCTGGATGCGCTGCACGCAGAAGGTGCACTTCTCCATCACGCCGCGCATGCGGACGGTGACGTTCGGGTTCTTCGAGAGCTTCAGCGAGTCGGGCATGCCTTTCTCGTTGATCAAATTCCAGCGGTGATACTTGTCCTTCTGGCGCTCGTTGAAATCGAAGAAGTTGAAGCGGCGGACCTTGAAGGGGCAGTTGTTCGCGCAATACCGCGTGCCGATGCAGCGGTTGTAGGCCATCACATTGAGGCCGTCGTCGCTGTGGACCGTCGCGTTCACCGGGCACACCGTCTCGCACGGCGCGTTCTCGCAGTGCTGGCAGGGCATCGGCTGCATGACCATGCGCGGGTCGTTGATGTTCGCCTTGTGCGTTTCCTTGCCCGATCCGCCGTCCTTCTCCTGGCGGTCGTTCATGTTCGTCACAAAGTAGCGATCCATGCGGATCCAGTGCATCTCGCGACCCTCCGCGACCTGCTCCTTGCCGACGACAGGAATGTTGTTTTCGCTCTGGCAGGCGACCATGCATGCCGAGCAGCCGGTGCAGAGGCTGAGATCCACCGCGAGCCCCCACTGGTGCCGCTTGTCGGTCAGTTCCGGGTGCGAATAGGCGCTCTGCGGAATCGGGTAGCCCTTCTTGTCCCGGCGCTCGGCCTCGGCGTCCATCGCGCCGCGGTGATGCAGCCAGTGCTCGTCCTTCGCGAAGTCCTTCTCGTGATTGTAGAGTTCGGCGGTCGCCTCGCGCATCACGTCGGCACCGCGGCCTTCCAGCGCGCCGTGCTCCTGCGTAATCGCGAGAAGGTAGGAATCCTGCGCAGCCTTCGACACCTTCGCGCCTGATGCAACGTAGTGCGACACCAGCGTGCGCAGCTTGTAGGCATTGAAGCCGACACCGGTCTTCTTCGCACCCCATCCGCCATGCGAGAGGTAGTTGCCCTCGCGGCCACCGACGCGGCCATCGAAGGTGCGCCCATACCCAAGCGCGATCGTGATGCTGTCATCCGCGTGGCCCGGAGCAACGACGGCCGGAATCTCAAGCACGCCGCCATTCACCTCGATGCGCACCCGCGAGGCAAAAAGCCCATTCCCCTGCTTCTGCGTCACACCGAGCTTCTCCGCCGTCACCGGGCTGATGAGCGCGGCGTTGTCCCACGTGAGCTTCGTGATCGGGTCGGGAAGTTCCTGCAGCCAGCCGTTGTTCGCGTGGCGACCGTCGTCCACCTTCGGGCACGGTGCAAATACGACCTCGATTCCCTCGCCCGCGGGCTTGTAGCCGGCGACGAGTCCGGCAACCGCCGCGCCGTTGAGGGATACAGGCTCGGGCTTTGCCTCGCTGCCAGCGAGGAAGCCATCGTGAAGGAACTTCGCCCACGACTCGGCGTCGATGCCGCGGGCAATCTGCTTGAACGTCGCCTGCACGAGGTCGAGGCCGTCGCTCTTCTTGCCCGTCAGCAGGAAGTTGAGAATCTGGATTTCCGACCAGCCGCCGTAAAGCGGAAGGATCATCGGCTGCTGCGCGAGGATGCTGTTGTCGCTGGCCCGGCCATCGCCCCAAGCCTCCAGATAATGCGCGGCCGGCACGTGCCACTTCACCCAGTGCTGCTTGCCGCCATCGTCCGAGGAGAGCGTCGTCTCGTCCTCGTAAAGTCCGTGGCGAATCACGGTCTTCACATTGCGGAGGAGCTGCCCGAACTTCAGATCGCTCGGTGTGTTGAAGGCCGGATTACCGCCGAGGATGAACAGCGTCTTGACGTTGCCGCCGCTGATCGCCTTTGCGAGTTCAGCGACGCCGATTCCGCTCTTCACCGATGTCTTGCGGCCCACGAGCGTCGCGCCATACGCGCCGAGCGCGCCGTTCATCGCATGCACGAGCGCCTGCACGGCAGCTGGCTGCCGATAGCCGACGAGCACGAGCGCCTTGCCCTTCTTTGCGATGAGATCCTCCGCCGCCTCCGTGATCCACTTGCCCTGCTCGGAGCCGAAAATCGAAGTCTGCGGGAACTTCGCGACGACGGCTTTCAATACCTCATCGCCGGTCTTGTTCGCGATGATCTCGGCAAACTGCCGCGCCACGTTCGCAATCTTGCCCGCCTGCACGCGCAGCCGGTGATCCGCCATGCCGCCAGTCGTCGAGAAGCGGTTCTCCACGACGTAAAGGCGGTTCATCGCCTGCTCGGGCGAACGGCGTTTCGAGAAGGCGCGGATGCCGTCCAGCGTGCCCTCGTCAAAACCGAGGAAGTCGGAGTCGAGGGCGAGAATTGCGTCTGCCTTCTCGAAGTTCGGAAGAACGCGGACGCCCTTGCCAAAGGCCGCCTCATTCGCAGCGCGCGCTTCGTCGCCGCCGAGCGGCTCGTATTCGGTCCACGTGGCTTTTGGCAGCTTCTTGCTGAGTTCGCCCTTCAGACGCAGGTAGGTCGGCGCTTTGAAATTCTCCGTGAGGAACGCGATGCCGCTTCCGTCACCAGCCTCCTTCACCAGCGCTTCAAGCGCGGCGACGAAGTCCTTCTCCTTCACCTCGACACCCGCATGCAGGAAGCGACGCGACCGATCAGGGTCATACAGGTCCAGAAGAGACGACTGGCTGTGGATGTCCGTCGCGCCTTTGCTGGCGGAGTGGAAAGGATTGCCCTCGACCTTCGTCGGGCGACCGTCGTGCGTGGCGACGACGAGCGGCTGCGCGCCGCGGCGATGCGGACGCGATGTGGCGTAAAAAATCGGCTTGCCCGGCACGCTCCACTCCACGCCGCGCGAAAATGGGACGAGGTTCTTCTCCTCTCGGCGGCAGGAACTGAGAGACAGGCCCGCGAGCGCCGCACTCGCCGCCATGTATTTCATGAACGAGCGGCGGCTTGTCTCACTGTTCAGCTCCGACGCCCCCTGCGGAAACTCCCTTTCCGCCCATGCGCGGAATTCAGGCGTGTCGGCGAGCTGGCCGAGGCTGCGCCAGTATTTCGGGCCGTTCTGCGGCTCCTGCGGGTGGTTGAGGATGCGTTTGCTCATCGGTGGCAGCCAGCGCAGTTGTTCACGGGCGGATTCACATCGCGCTGTTTCTTGAGTTCGTTGCCAAGGTCGAGCTGCGCCTGCTTGACCGATTCCTTGCCCTTCGGCGTCGGCACCCAGCCGAGGTCCGCGACCTTGTCGAGCGGACGAAGGCCGTTCTCCGGCGCGCGGTGGCAGTCGAGGCAGAATTTCATCGTGTGCGACTCCGCGTGATACACGACATCCATCTGGTCCACACGGCCGTGGCAGCTCACGCAGGAGACGCCGCGGTTCACATGCACCGAGTGATTAAAATAGGCGTGGTCAGGCGTCTTGTGAACCTGCACCCAGGGGATCGACTTGCCGGTCTCCCAAGCCTCGCGCAGCGGGGCGAGCTTCGGGTTGTCCTTCTGCACCTGCGAATGGCAGCCCATGCACACCTGTGCGGTCGGGATGTTCGAGTGCGCAGCGGTCTCCACGAAGCTGTGGCAGTAGCGGCAGTCGATGCCGAGCTGACCTGCATGCACTTTGTGCGAGAATGGAATCGGCTGCGCGGGCATGTAGCCGACGCGCGTGTATTTGGGTGTCCAGTAATACCAGAACGCGCCGAACGCGCCGGTCGCGAGCGCGCCCAGCACGACGATGATTTTCAGGGGGACCAAGTTGCTGCTGCGAGGAAAAATCTGTGGCATGTCCTCAGGCAGAAATCTGGAAGCTGACGTTTTTCAAAGCGTATCGTTGGTGAAAGTTTTCCGTGAAACGGAGCGCAGACATTTGGAGATTCGCGAAATGGATGCAAGAACTTTGTGAAAAATTTCACAAGCATTCTGCGCGCGGCTCCGGCACCACGAAGATTTCTGCAAAACAAGGCCCTGCGACGCAAATAGGCCCGGATGAAATGCATTGCTGTGATCGCTGCAGGAGAGTAGCCGTGAAGTCCTATGAACATCACCAAACTCCTCCTCGCGGGCGTCTTCGCCCTCGTCACCGCCAACGCCAACGCCGAAAGCTGCTGCGACAAGGCAAAAGCCGCCGGCAAGGACTGCACCCATCCGTGCTGCGTGAAGGCGAAGGGCGAAGGCAAAGTCTGCGAGAAGTGCAACAAGCCCAAGTAGGGCTTCGCTGAGGCAACATCCTCATTCATGAACAGGCCGGCCTCGCGAGGGGCCGGCCTGTTTATTTTCCATGAAACGACCGCGGGAAAGCTCCGATAAAACCCTCGGCACAAAGTCGAAAATCCGTGCGGAGGAACCGCCACGCAAATCGTCCCGGGTGCGGTTCGCAAGGGCATGTGGAAGACACCATCGGTCTCGAAGCAGATTTCGACCCGGTTGATTCACGGAAAGCCGGCGCGCGATTGGCCTTATAATTGCTATAATGAGGATCAACCCACTCCATTATGTTCTGGTTTTGCTCCGGTCACTTTGCCGCCACTTGGCTCGTCTGCCTCACGCTCATCTTCCGTTTTCACGCCACTGCGCAGCGGCCGCTCACATTTGTGCTCTTCGCCCTCATCCTCTGGCCCGTGCTCCTCGAATTGCTGCCCATGAAAGGCTACTTCGCCCTCAAACGCGTGACACTCGACCGGCTCAAAGCCCGCGTTAAATGTGGTGATCTGAAAAAGGCGGTCGTGTTCACGTTCGGCTTCTGCACGAGCTTGGTCGCGGCGTTGGGAATCGGCGCCGCCGCATGGGCTTTCGGCCTCGTGGATGGCTGGGTGGGCAAGATGAGCGACAGCGCCAGCGCTCTCCCGACGCTCGCATGGCTGCCCTTCAGCTTCATCCTCTGGGTGCTGCCGCCCGTCGTCGCTGTCGCGCTGCTCGCCGGCAAGACAAGCGCCGCAAAGCAGGAGACCGCGCACTCGTAGCGGTCCACATTTCTCCCCCAAAACACATCAGCCACCACCAGCGTCTGCCGGCGGTGGCTGATGACTTTCCTGCGGAAAATTGCCCGCAGTTGCTTACAGGCCCGAGCCGGGCTTCAGCGTCTGGCGCTTCTCGGTGTCGCGGTAAATCGTGTCCCTGTAGGTCGCGCCGCTCGGGATCATCGGCAGCACGTGCTCGGAATACGGAACCATGACTTCGAGCAAGCACGCGGTCTTCTGCGCGAGGAACCACTCGAGCGCCGCCGCGAGATCCTTCTTGTGCGACACGCGCCGGCTTGGGATGCCGAAGCCGTCGCAAATCTTCTGGAAGTCCGGGTAAATGCGGTCGGTGTTCGGCTGCTCACGCTTGTCATCGTGGAAAGTGCCGAGGAACGTGTGGCCGCGGTTGGACTCGAAGAAGCGGTCCTCCCACTGCACCACCATGCCGAGGTGGAGATTGTTCAGCACGAGCGCCTTTGCGGCGATGCCCTCGACATGCGCGCAAGCGAGTTCCTGTATGTTCATCACAAAGGAGCCGTCGCCATCGATGTCGATGACCTCTTTGTCCGGCCGCGCGACCTTCGCGCCGATCGCGCTCGGATAGCCGTAGCCCATCGAGCCGAGCCCGAGGCTGCTGATGAGCGTGCGCGGCTTGTCGAAATGATAGAACTGTGCGGCCCACATCTGGTGCTGGCCCACGCCGGTCGTGATGATCGCATCGCCCTTCGTGAGCTTGTAAAGCTGCTCGATAACAAACTGCGGCTGAATCGCGTCCTCCGTGTCCTCGTAGTAGAAGGGGAACTCCTTCTTCCACTGCTCAATCTGCGCGCGCCACGGCGCATACCGCGAATACTGCCCGGCCTTCGCCCGCTCGTAGCCCGCCTTCGCTAGCAGCGCGTTCGAGCGGGTGAGTGCGTCCTTCACGTCGCCGAGCATCGGCAGCTTCACCACCTTGTTCTTGTTGATCTCGGAGTTGTCGATTTCGAGATGAACTATGGTGCCGTGCGCGCAGAACGCCTCGAGCTTGCCCGTCACGCGGTCGTCAAAGCGCACGCCGAACGCGAGCAGCAGGTCGGCCTCGTTCACGGCGTTGTTCGCATACACGGTGCCGTGCATGCCCAGCCACTTCAGCGAAAGCGGGTGCGTCTCCGGGAAGCAGCCCACGCCCATGAGCGTCGTGGCCACGGGAATCTGCGTGCGCTCGGCAAACTCGAGCAGTTCCGCGTGCGCCTCGCCGCTGATGATGCCGCCGCCGACATAAAGCATCGGCTTCTTCGACTCGCGGATCAGACCGATCAGCTCATTCAGCTCCGCATCGCCCACGCGCACGTCGGGATTGTATCCGCGAAGCTTCACCTCCGTGGGCCACACCGGCTGGGCGCTGCCCATCTGGATGTTCTTCGGCACATCGATCAGCACCGGGCCGGGGCGGCCCGTCTGCGCGATGTGGAAGGCCTCCTTCACGATGCGCGGCAGATCGTTGATGTCCGTCACGAGGTAGTTGTGCTTCACGATCGGCGCCGTCACGCCGAATACGTCCGTCTCCTGGAACGCGCCCTTGCCGATCATGTGCTGCGGCACCTGTCCCGTGATTGCCACGAGCGGCGTCGAGTCGAGAAATGCGTCGGCGATTCCGGTCACGAGGTTCATCGCACCGGGGCCGGAAGTCGCCATCACCACGCCCGCCTTGCCCCGCACGCGCGCATAGCCCTGCGCTGCAAACACCCCGCCCTGCTCGTGGCGCGGGAGAATCGTGCGGATCTTTTTCGAGCGCGTGAGCGCCTGGTGCATCGCCATGCTCGCGCCGCCGGGATACGCAAAAATCGTGTCCACGCCCTCGCGTTCTAGCGCCGCGACGAGGATGTCCGCTCCGGTCATCTTGGGTCCGAGTTCGCCCTTTGCCGCCGGGCTGTGTGTTGCGGGTTGCGTGGATGTGCTCATGGTCTTGCTGGGAAAAATGAGCCGCGAGAGTAGTGGCAATCCTGTTTTGCCGCAAGCTGCTTTCCCGGCAGCCTCGGAGTGCATTCCGCGTTGAGATGCGCAGCCGAGAGAACTCCTGCCGGCAGTCGCGTCTCTCAGACCGAAAGCCCCGCGCACTCCCCTTTCCGCACTTCTACGCTGTCCCCACCGGGCTCGAACTGAATCCCGACGGACTTGTGCGCGGCGCGCCCTCCTTCTGCCGACTGTCCATCGACTCCTGGATGAACTCGCGCAGGCGACTCGCCTCCTTGCGCTCGGGGCTCTTCCTGCCGAGCACGTGCCGGCGGCCGGTCTCCACGAGGCGCGCATTCAGCAGCGCCTCCTCGTATTTGCCCTCGCTCAGCAGAGTGACGGCGAGATTGTGCCGCGAGGCGAGCGAGTCCTGATGCAGAAAACCGAGCGTCTTCTCGCGCAGCGCGAGCACCGTGCGGTGCATCGTCTCGGCACCGGCGTAGTCGCCCATCGCGTAAAACACCGACGCGAGGTTGTTCCGGCTCTTCAGCGTCGCCGGATCCTCGGGGCCGAGCAGGCGGGTGAGTTCCATGCGCTGGGAAATGAATGCATTCTTCGCCTCGCCGAGCCGTCCGTGCTCGAACAGCGCCATCGCGCGCTCGCCCTCGATGCTCAGCGCCGCGGCCTGCGAGGCGACTTCGTCCGTTTCCGGCTCATGGTGGATGCAGAGGGCGGCGATTCCTGCGATGGCGATGATGGCGAAGGCTTTCATTGGGAAGTGTCGTTTTGCTTTGAAGCGCGGGAATCGGAATGGCTCCCGCGTTATAATGCCCATAAAGCAGCCGACGGGCCACCTCCCGACGCCGCGCCCGCGCCTTTCCATCCCGTAATGATCACGCCTCGACGGCGGAAAAACTCACCCCTCGCCGCCCGCGAGCGACTTCGCCGCGCGGCGCTTCGTGGCGACGCGCTTCACAAGTTCGTCGGCGATCACACCGGCGAGGATGACGGTGCCGATGATGGCGAACTCGAGGTGCGTGGGGATGCCGAGGATGTTGATCGCGTTGTAGAGCACGCGCATCACGGCGGTGCCGATGATCACGCCGAGGATTGTCCCCTCGCCGCCGCGCAGGCTGCATCCGCCAAGGACGGCGGCGGCGATGGCGTAAAGCTCGTAGAATTCGCCGAGGCCCGAGGGCTGGATGGAGTTGAGATTGAGCGAGAACAGAATCCCACCGACGCCGCCGAGCAGCGAGCAGATGACGTAGGCGAGGATTTTCATCCGGTCGGTGTTGATGCCGCTGAAGCGCGCGGCCGTCTCGTTGCGCCCGAGCGCGAGGAGGTAGCGGCCCCAGATGGTGCGGTTCAGGAAAATCGCGGCGACGATGGCGATGGCGGCGAGGAAGAAGACGGACACCGGCAGCGCGAAGCCGCCCGCGACCGGCACTTTCCCAATCGCGAGCGCGCGCAGTGAGTCGTGCGAACTGCCGAAGCCCTGGCTCGCATCGTCGGTGATGAAGCGCGCGAGGCCGCGGTAGATGAGCAGCCCGCAGAGCGTGACGACGAAGGGCTGCAACCGCGCCTTTGTGATGAGCAGTCCGTGCGCGAGGCCGATGGCGACCGAGATGCCGAGCACGGCGAGCAGCGCCGCGGGCTCGCTCCAGCCCTTGTGCATGAGCAGCCACGAGAGTGTGGAGCCGACGAGCCCGACGACGGAGCCGATGGAAAGATCAATGCCGCCGGTGATGATCACAAACGCCGCGCCGACGCTGATGATGCCGAAGAGCGACGTCCACGCGACGAGGTTTTGCAGGTTGTAGGCGCTGACGAACTGCGGGTTCTTGATCGCCGTCGCGATGAACACGAAGAGGAACAGTCCGAAAATCCCGAGGAGCTTTTTCATGATGCGGAAACGGTGTGGGCGGTGTCTGCGGTGGCGAGGCGCATGATGGCCTGCTCGGAGAGCTGCGCGCGCGCGAGTTCGCCGGTGATGCGGCCCTCGTGCATCACGAGCGTGCGGTCGCTCATGCGGAGCACCTCCTCCATTTCGCTGCTCACGAAAAGAATCCCGACGCCCCGCTCGGCGAGCTCCTCCATGAGCCGGTAAATCTCCTGCTTTGCGCCGATGTCGATGCCGCGCGTGGGCTCGTCGAGCAGCAGCACGCGCGGTTCGAGCGCGAGCCACTTTGCGAGCGCGACCTTCTGCTGGTTGCCGCCGGAGAGGAACTGCACGGGCTGCGAGGGGCCGGGCGTCTTCACGCGGAGTTGCGCGGACATGCGCGTGGCGATTTCGGTTTCCGCACGCGCGTTGCGGAAGCCGAGCCGCGCATCACGCCGCAGGCTCGCGAGCGTGATGTTGTGGTTCACGGCCATCTCCAGAATCACGCCCTGCTGCTTGCGATCCTCCGGCACGAGCGCGAGCCCGGCGCGGATGGCGTCCTGCGGCGACCCGATGCGCTCCGTTTTTCCCGCGACGAAAATCTCCCCGCCCGCCGCGCGGTCGATCCCGAACAGCACGCGCAGCACCTCCGTGCGGCCCGAGCCGACGAGCCCGGCGAAGCCGACGATCTCGCCGGGGCGCACGGAAAAATTCAGCGCCGAGCGCGGATGCGCGGGCGTGCGCAGGCCGCGGACTTCGAGCAGCGCGTCCGCCCCGTACGTGTGCGCAACACGATCGTGGCGGCCTAGATCGCGGCCGACCATAAGGCGCACCATCGCGTCGTGCGTGATTTCCTCGCGTTTCAGCTCGCCCGCGTTCGCGCCGTCGCGCAGCACGGCCACGCGGTCGGCAAGCTCCTTCACCTCACCGAGCCGGTGCGAGATGTAGATCACGCTGATGCCGCGCGAGCGCAGGTCCTTCACCACGCGGTAGAGCGTCTCCGTCTCGTGCTGGCTGAGGCTCGACGTGGGCTCGTCCATGATGAGCACGCGCGCATCCGTGCTCAGCGCCTTCGCGATTTCCACGAGCTGCTGCCGGCCCGGTGGCAGCGCGGCGACGAGCGTGCGCGGCGCGCAGTCGAGCCCCACGCGCGAGAGGAACTGCGTGGAGTCCGCGTAGATGCGGCGGCGATCCACAAAGCCGAACCGATGCGGCTCGCGGCCAAGGAAGATGTTCGACGCGACGTCGAGATTGTCCGCGAGGTTCAGCTCCTGGTGGATGAGCGCCACGCCTGCATGCTCGGCAGCGCGCACATCTGGAAAGCGCGCAGCGGTGCCGTCCACGACGATCTCACCGCTGTCGGGCTCCTGCACGCCAGCGAGGATTTTCATCAGCGTGCTCTTTCCCGCGCCGTTCTCGCCGATGACCGCCAGCACCTCCCCGCGTCCGAGCGTGAGGCTCACATTGTGCAGCGCGCGCACACCGGGGAAGCTCTTGCACAGCCCGCGCACCTCGAGCAGCGGACGCATGTTCGGCTCCGGGGAAATCATGCGCGGCGTCGCGGAGGGCTGCTACTTCCCGGCCTCCTGCATCTGCTTCAGCTCGGTGCGGAATTTCTCCACGTTTGCCTTCGTCACCTCGACGATCGGCACCTCGAGGAAGCCGTCCTTCGGCAGCACGGATTTGTCGCCATTCGCGAGGCCCGCGAGGATGCGCACGGAATCGAAGCCGTAATAATACGGCTGCTGGCTGATGGTGCCGACGACCGTGCCGTCGATGATGCCCTGCAGCACAGCCTCCTGCTCATCGAAGCTCACCACCTTGACCTTGCCGATTTTGCCGGCCTCCTTCGCGGCCTCCATGCATTGCGGCGCGTTGTAGGCGTAGAGGCCGACCATGCATGCGAGGTCGGGCACGGACGCCATCGCGTCCTGCGCGTTCGCCTTCGCGCGGGCGTAGTCAAAATTGTCGGTGCGCGTGTCGAGCACGGTGAACTTCCCGCCCGTTAGCGGCGCGCCATTCGGGTCCACCTTCATCGTCGCGCCGGTCGTCTGCTCGGGTCGGTCGAGGAGTTCGTCGATCACGCCCTGCCGGCGCTGCTGTGAATTGAGCTGCTCGAGCCGGCCCACGAAAATCATCACCTTCCCGCCCTCGGACAGCGCGGACTTCACCAGCTTCCCGGCGGCGCGCCCTGCCTTGTAGTTGTCCATGCCGACGAAGCACAGGCGCTTCGACTCGGGCGCGTCGGAGTCGTGCGTGATCACCGGGCAGCGCGCAGCGGCTTCGTTGATGAGATCGATTTGGTTCTTCGGATCAATCGAGCTGATCGCGATTCCGTCCACGCCGCGCGCGAGCAGGCTCTCGATCATGCGCTTCTGATCCACCACGCCCTTCGGCGGCATGAGCACTTCGCACGACACACCGAATTTCTTCTCCGCCGCGCGCACGCCCGCCGTCGCCGTGTTCCAGAACGGGTCCACGCCATTCGTTACAAAGGCGAGCTTCTTCTTCGCCGGGCTCGTCGGCGAACCGGATGAAGCGCCCGCGTCGTTCTTCTTGTCGCATCCGGTGAGTGCCGCGGCGGCCGCGAGCGAGAGAGTGAGGAGGAAAGTGCGCGTGGGGATTTTCGTCTTCATGGGAGAGTGGGCGCGGATGCTGAACATGCCGCGCGGAATTTGGAAAGAGATTTGCCAGCCTTCGCCGCTACGTCAGTGCACCGTCATCCCGCCGTTCACGTGCAGGTTCTGCGCGGTGATGAACGACGCCTCGTTGCTCGCGAGGAAGACCACGGCGCCCGCCACATCATCCGGCACGCCCCAGCGGTCCGCGGGGATGAGCACCCGGTAGCCGTCCTTCTGCTCCTGCGGATCGTTCTCGTGCCGCTCCACTGGGATCCATCCCGGCGCGATCATGTTCACGGTGATGCCCCATTTCGCCACCTCCGTCGCGAGCCCGCGGTTGAACCCGTTCTGCCCGCCCTTCGCCGCGATGTAGGCAGTGAAATTCGGCACGCCGCGCGCGACGACTTCGGAGCCGATGTTGATGATGCGGCCCCACTTCTGCGCCTTCATGTGCGGCAGGCACGCGCGCGAGAGCAGGTAGGGGCTCTTCACGAAGAAATCGAGCATCTGCTGGTAGAACGCCCAGTCGTATTCCTCGATCGGCTTCTGCGGCTGCGCAGGCGTCGCATTCAGCACGAGAATGTCCACCGGCCCGAGCGTCTTCGCAACGTCGGCCGCGATGCGCGGCACGTCCGTCTCGCTGCTCACATCGCCGCGCACGAGCATCCCCTCGCCACCCGCAGCCTTGAACTCAGCAAACGCCTTCTCCGCCCGCGCCGTGTTGTTTTGAAAATTGAGCGCGACCCTCGCACCCGCGCGGCCAAGCGCGATCGCCATCGCCTTGCCGAGACCGGTCGTGCTGCCGGTCACGAGTGCGACGCGGCCTTTGAGGGAAAATGGAGGATTGGCAGGAGTGGACATGCCCGATGCTTACGCACGCCCCGCGCGATTTTGAACGCCGAATTTTTCCCGTCTCACTCCACCACCATTTTCCGCCCGGGCAGCCGCCCACAAAAATCCTGTCCCCCGGCTCCGCCCGCGCGCAGCTTTCCCCTCACACCGCCATGAACGACCATCCCGCCGACCTCCATGATCTCCCCGCCCTTCTCGCTGAAGCCCGCCGCACCGTCCCCGACGACCGCCACATCTGGTGCACCGCCTCCGACCGCTTTGAATCCGGCGTCACCAAGCGGCGCGGACTCCTCCTCGGCGGCGCGCTCTCCCCGCACTTCCTCCGCGACACCACCGACACCCTCATGAACGTCCCGTGGGCCGTCCGCCTCCACCAATGCCGCGTCGTCGTCTGCGACCGCGCCGCGCACGAGCCCGTCGCCGCGTGGATCCCGCTCATGGAGGCCGTCGTCGCCTCGGGCGAATCTCTCCTCGTCGTCACCGAGACCATCGGCACCGAGCTCCTGCACACCTTCATCGTCAACGCCGTCCGCGCCACTCTCCGCGTCTGCGCCGTCCTCCCGCCGCGCGACCGCCACGGCAACCCCGCCCCCGGCCTCACCGCCCTCGCCCGCGGCTGCGCCACCCCGCCCGCACAGCCCGACCAGCTCCCCCGCATCGGCGAAGCCTGGGTCCGCCGCACCGCCACCGCCCTCTTCCCCAGCGCCGACGAAGCCGCCCTCGCGCCCGCCCTGCAGGACTTCGCCATCATCGAGACCGGCGGCGAAAACCACGACGACCAAGTCGCCCGCCTCCGCTTCCTCATGCGCGAACTGCAGCATCCCGCCGTCGAGTAAAAGCACGCGCATCCGCCGCTGCGAGGTTAGGGCATCTCATGCATGCGCAAATCACGGCGATCTCCCGCGAGTCTCCGTCGCTCCGCAGACACAGCGCCCTCGCTCCCAACATCCGCCGATTTGACTTACCAAACGACGGGAAGGCTTTTAAAACCCGCGCCTTTCCACGCCTCTTCCCCGCTCCGCACCATGCGCCTCCTTTCCCTCGCCGCCGCCCTCTGCGCCACCTCAGCCGCGCTGCATGCGGACACGCCGCCGGACTTGAAGGACTACCGCACGGTGGCGACGGCGAAGACGACCGCCATCGCGGCGGCGACGCGCGCAGCGGACAGCCGGCCGGGGTATCTCGGCGTGGAGTTTGCGAATGGGAACGGAACGGCGCCCGCGGTGATCGGCGTGGAGCCGGGCTCGCCAGCGGAGAAGGCGGGCATCAAGCCCGGCGATGTGATCGCAAAGGTCGGCGATGCGGAGGTGGCGACGGCAAAGGCGTTCCGCGAGGCGGCGCAGGCGCTCGGCGAAAATGCGGAGGCGAAGCTGCGCGTGATGCGCGGGGGCAAGGCGCTCGATTTGAAGGCCACGCTCGCGGCACCGAGCCGTCCGAAGGCGCTGCCGGAGCGCCAGGCGATCCTGGGCCTGCGGCTCTACGAGCGCACGGAGGGAGGCGACGGGCTGGTGGCGAAGACGATCCTCGCGAATTCACCGCACGCGAGAGCCGGCCTGAAATCCGGCGACGTGATCCTGAAGATCGACACCGCGGCAATCCGCTCGGCATTCGACGTGGGCATCGCGCTCGCCGACCATAAGCCCGGCGACAACGTGAAGCTGACCGTCCTCCGCGACGGCAAGGAGACCGAGGTGGATTTTTCGCTTCTCGCCGAGGCGGAAAACGACCTGAGCGTCGGCCCGGCGCGCAAGGTGTGGGACAAGCCCGTCTTCAAGCTCGGCGTGATCTGCGTGGAGTATCCGGACACGCCGCACAATCCCCTGATCAAGACCAGCGACTGGAACGACGCGACCTTCACCAGGGGCACCTATCGCGACAGGAAGAGCGCCACCGGCCAGCCCGTCTTCGGCAGCATCAATGACTTCTACAATGAGGTCTCCGTCGGCGCATTTCACCTCGAGGGCAAGGTGTTCGACTGGGTGAAGGTGTCGAAGAAGCGCATCGACTACAATCAGGGCACGAACGCCGCGATGAAGGCTGTCCTTCTCAATGAAGCCATGGACCTCATCCTCGCCCGCGACGGCAAGGACGCGCTCGACGGCTACGACGGCTTCTTCTTCATCTACGCGGGCGAGCGCTTCCCCACGACGAACCGCGGCAGCCTCTACTGGCCGCACCGCTCATCCTTCGAGCGCAAGGCGAAGGGCGCGGACGGGAAGGAGAAGACCTCGCGCATCTCGTATTTCATCTGCCCCGAGGGCGGGAAGACGATGACGGGCATCAGCGTCTTCTGCCACGAGTTCGGCCACATGCTCGGCATGCCGGACCTCTACGCGCGGCCCGAGAATCCCGGCAGCGAAGGCGTCGGCGTGTGGTGCCTCATGGCCACCGAACTCCAGAAAGGCCGCCCGCAGCACATGAGCGCGTGGTGCAAGGAACGCCTCGGCTGGCTGAAGCCCGCCGTCATTGATCCCGCGGAAAAACAGAAGCTCATCCTCGCCCCGGTGGAGAACAGCCGGACCGAGTGCTTCAAGGTCCTCGTCCGCCGCGACGGCAGCGAATACTTCCTCCTCGAGAACCGCCAGCAGCGCGGCTTCGACACGAACCTCCCCGCCGCCGGCCTCCTCATCTGGCGCATCGTCGGCAACCATCCCATCCTCGAGGAATCCCACGGCATCGAAGGTCCGCTCGGTCCCCGCGTCTTCCTGAACAGCATCCCCTTCCCCAGCCCGAGCAGCCACGCCTTCACCCCCGACACGCACCCGTCCTCGCGCTCCCTCCTCGGCGGCGGGCAAAACGTCCACATCAACGAAATCCGCCAGCTCCCCGACGGGCGGATCAGCTTCACCATCGGCTACAGCTACCAGTAGAACAACGAGCGGAGCCCACCGCACCGTCCGCGCCTCAGCGTCCATGGGTGGCGTGGTTGGTCGTGGAAATACTTCAGCCCGCAGGCGCGCGGCGCGCTCTTGCGGGCCAAAGAATTTGACGGCCGGTCACACGCAGCCGACGGACGTGCCATTCACCCTCTCTTCGCCGTCACTTCACCCGCCAGTCGCCGAGTCCGCCCGGGAAGAGGAAGGCGCTGGAAGTGACCGTTCCGGCGCCGCTCAGATACCAGATCGCGATCTGCCCGAAGCCATTCTGGAGCAAGATGTCGGCAGTGCCGTCGCTGTTCATGTCCGCCATCGCCATGAGGCGCCAGTCGCCGAGTCCGCCGGAGAAGATCCAGGCCGACCCCGTGATCGATCCGCCGCCGTTGGCATACCACGCGGCGATCTGGCCGAAGCCGTTCTGCAGGAGGATGTCCACATTGCCGTCGTTGTTCACATCCACGAGGCCCGCCACTTTCCAGTCGCCGAGACCACCGGAGAAAATCCAGCCGGAGGAGGTCACCGTCCCGGCGCCATTGCAATACCACACGGCGATCTGGCCGAAGCCGTTCTGCAGCGCGATGTCCGCATTGCCGTCGTTGTTCAAATCAGCGGCGCCCATCACCTTCCAGTCGCCGAGGCCGCCGGAGAAGATCCAGCCGGAGGAAGTCACCGTGCCGGTGCTGTCGCAATACCACGCGGCGATCTGGCCGAAGCCGTTCTGCAGGAGGATGTCCAGAGCGCCGTCGTTGTTCATGTCCGCGAGCGCCGCGACCTTCCAGTCGCCGAGACCGCCGGAGAAAATCCAGCCCGACCCAGTGATCGTGCCGGCGCCGTTGGAATACCACGCCGCGATCTGCCCGAAGCCGTTCTGCAGCAGGACATCCGAGTTGCCGTCGCCGTTGATGTCCCGCGCCGTGACGACCACCTCAAAGGCGCCGAGATCGACGCTCGCGCCTGACCTGCGGGCAAAGCCGCGCTGATCCGTGGTGATGCCGGGGAGGATGGAGGCCAGCGGGACCGCATTGATCGCCGGGCTGCCGGCGAGGAGCTTCATGGTCTTCGTCGGGCCGCCGTTGCTGGCGAGGGGGCCGAGCAAAGGGTTCACCAGGGCGGCATTCACACCGACGAGCGGGCCGGTGGGGAATTCCGTGGTCACCGTCGCGTGGGTGCCGATGAGGTTTGCGCCCATGGGGATGACGGTGCCGCCGTTGTTCCGGATGTCCGGTCCGGGGGTGCCGGTGTTGGTGGCGACGATGCAGTTGTTGAGCGTGAGCGTCCCGTCGTTGGAAATTCCCCCGCCGCCACCGCTGCCGGCATTGGCATTGCCCGCAAAGGTGCATTGAGTCGCGACCATGATGCCGGCGTTGCGGACTGCGCCGCCACTCTTCAAGGATGAAGCACCGCAAGTGTTCCCCGTGACGGTGCATTGCGTCATGGTCAGCATGCCGCCATTATTGAAGATGGCGCCGCCACCGAAGCTACCCAGGGTGCCCGTGCTGTTACCCGTGAGCGTGCAGCGGGAGAGCGTGAGGAGGCCGGTGATGTAGATCGCGCCGCCGTCGTAGTCCACGTAGCCGTTGGCGATGGTGAGGCCGGCGAGGGAGACGGAATAGCCGGTGCCGATAGTCAGCGGCAGGACGGTGCCACCGCCGGAGATGGTGATCCCGGGATAGGGGATGTTGCTCGCATCAATGGT
>JBGAPU010000068.1:0-34506 GCA_044221035.1 Chthoniobacteraceae bacterium
GGTGCGGGCGGGGTGGCGGCGGGGTCGGGGCTGAGGTGCCGGAAGGCGTCGAGGGCGAAGCGGTAGAGGCGATCGGTGGTGGCGTTGGCGAGGTTGGCGCCGACGCCGAAGAGTTCGCGCTCGCCCTGGCCTTCGGCGAAGGTGCGCTTGGCGGCGGTGAGGATGGGGTCGAGGGCGGGGATGAGTTCGGCGCGGGCGGCTTCCTCCTCGCGGGTGCGGGTCTTCTTGCCGGCGCGAGCGGCTTTGATCTGGCGGATGAGATCGTTGGCGGTGTCCACGGCGGCGCTGAGGCTGCCCTGTTTTTCGGCACTCCAGGCGCGGCCGGTCACGCCGGCTTTGAATTGGTCGTCTTCACCGGAGGCGGCGCAGCGGGCGGCGAGTTCGACGGCGTCGGTGATGCTGCGGTCGATCTCGGCGGGTTTTGCGCGTTTCTTCTTCGGATCCTCGGGGCTATTGGCCGGGTCGGGGGGTGGAGGGGGCGTGTCTGGCATGGCTGGGGTGTGGTTGGGGGTTACTGGGTTGGAAAAGTGTGGAAATGATTGGCAGAACGGCCAAAACCCGCGGCGGGTGGGGTGAAAATGTTTCCCGTTCGCATTTCCATGTTTCCCGTTCGGCCTTCCACGTTTGCCGGTCGCATTTCAGGGATTGCGGTCCGGGCTTCGATGTTTTCCGTTCGGGTTTCGCTGTTTCGATTTCCGGCTTCGATGGTTCCGCTTCGGGTTTCCGGGTTGGTGATTGAGCTTTGAATGTTGCGGCTTCGGGCTCCGGAGGTTCGGATCGCGTCGGCGTTTGATGCGCGGTCAGGGAACCACAGAGGGGCACGGAGGCATTCACGGAGGGACACAGAGGCGCCGCCTTTCCCCTGCGAGTGCGCGGTCTCGGGCGATCCCTGCGGTTCAGCGTGGGCGGCTTCCGAGGCTTGGCTCTGCGATTCGATGTGCCGCGGATGATCGTGGGGACGATGCGGCCTGGCGCCGCGGTGACGGCGCTCGCTTTCGATGATACGGGAAAGCTGCGTGAAAGTCCGACGCGGGCTTTCCGAGCCGAGACGATGCGCTCCCGTCTCCGTCTCCACGGAGAAACATGACCGCAACTGGTAAACCGCATTCATGGGAGGTGTTCGCGGGCGGGAGAGTGAGGGCGCGGAACATCCAACGTCAATTCATTTTTTTCAGCCTCCCATCCGGCCGCGAAACCCCAAGTTTTTTTGTGACGTTCGGATCGCAGCCTTCACGAGAGTGCATCATGGATCGTGCGGCGCGAAGGCGCTGGGGCGCCAAAGGTGCGAGCCATGCCATCCGAGGCAGCGCCCTGAGTTTTCCGAATGGAACAAATAAGGTCCCGAACGGGCGGAACAAAATGTGGCCGCCCTTTCAGGGCTTGGATCGCTTTGTTGACGATTACCCAAGGCGCTGCCTTGGGCTGGCATGTGGACGGGCCTTTTGCCCTCCTGCATGTCTGCCGCGCGGGCATGCGGGTCCGCCGCGGGAATGGTGGAGCGCGTTGCTCCGCGCGCGCTTGGGGCGGATGGCAGCAAGAGAAGCCCGCGGAAAACGCGCGCGGAGCGACGCGTTCCACCCGTGCCCTCCCGCGGGACGGCATTTCGTGAACCGCTCTACGCGAGGTCGGTGACGGCGCCCTGGCTGGCGCTGCTGACGGTCTTGGCGTATTTGGAGAGGACGCCGCGCTTGTAGGCGGTGGCGGGGGCTTTCCACTTTTTGCGGCGCGTTTCGAGGTCGGTCTTGGAGATGCCGAGGGTGAGGGCGCGCTTTTCGGCGTCGATGGTGATGGGGTCGCCGTTTTTCACCAGCGCGAGCGGGCCGCCGAGGGCGGCCTCGGGGGTGATGTGGCCGACGACGAAGCCGTGGCTGCCGCCGGAGAAGCGTCCGTCGGTGATGAGGGCGACGTCCTTGCCGAGGCCCTTGCCCATGACGGCGCTGGTGGGGCTGAGCATTTCGCGCATGCCGGGGCCGCCGACGGGGCCTTCGTGGCGGATGACGATGACGTGGCCTTTCTTGACGGTGCCGTCGAGGATGGCGGTGAGGGCGTCCTGCTCGTTTTCAAAGACGAGGGCCTTGCCGGAGAAGCTGAGGCCTTCCTTGCCGGAGATTTTGGCGACGGCGCCTTCGGGAGCGAGGTTGCCGTAGAGGATGACGAGGTGGCTGTCCTTCTTGATGGGGTTGGACGTGGGGCGGATGATTTCCTGGCCCTTGGGGTAGGGCTTCACGCGCTTGAGGTTCTCGGCGAGGGTCTTGCCGGTGACGGTCATGCACTTTCCGTGGAGGAGGCCTTCATCGAGCATCATTTTCATGAGCGGGGTCTGGCCGCCGATGGCGACGAGTTCGGACATGAGGAAGCGGCCGCTGGGCTTGAGGTCGGCGAGGACGGGGATGCGCTTGCCGATTTTGGTGAAGTCGTCGAGTTCGAGCTTCACGTTGGCGGCGTGGGCCATGGCGAGGAGGTGGAGGACGGCGTTCGTGCTGCCTCCGAGTGCGATGACGACGGCGATGGCGTTCTCAAAGGCTTCGCGGGAGAGGATGTCGCTGGGGCGGATGCCGCGCTTGATCATCTCGACGACGGCGACGCCGGCTGCGCGGGCGTCGGCGGCTTTCTCCTTGGAGACGGCGTTCTGCGCGGAGCTGTTCGGAAGGGACATGCCGAGGGCTTCGATGGCGCTGGCCATGGTGTTGGCGGTATACATGCCGCCGCAGGAGCCGGCGCCGGGGATGGCGTTTTCCTCGATGAGGGCGAGTTCGCGGTCGTCGAGCCCGCCAGCGGCGTGTTTGCCGACGGCTTCAAAGCAGGAGACGATGTCGAGAGGCTTGTCGCCGAGGAGTGCGGCGCGCTCGCGGTTGAGGCGCTTTTCCGCGAGGATGCCGGTGATGCAGCCGGGGAGGATGGTGCCGCCATAGACGAAGACTGCGGGGCGGTCGAGCCGGGCCATGGCCATGAGGCAGCCGGGCATGTTTTTGTCGCAGCCGCCGATGGCGACGAGGCCGTCGAACTGCTCGCAGCCCATGACGGTCTCGATGCTGTCGGCGATGACTTCGCGGGAGACGAGGGAGTATTTCATGCCCTCGGTGCCCATGCTGATGCCGTCGGAGATGGTGATGGTGCCGAAGATGACGCCTTTTCCGCCGACGGAGTTCACGCCGGCCTCGGCCTGGCGGGCGAGTCCGTCGATGTGCATGTTGCACGGGGTGACCATGCTCCAGGTGCTGGCGATGCCGACCTGGGATTTCTTGAAGTCCTCGCGGGCGAAGCCGACGGCGTGGAGCATCGCGCGGCTGGCGGCGCGCTCGGCGCCATCGACGACTTGTCGTGACCAGCGGCGGTGAAGGGACCCAGGATGCTTGGAAGGTTCGCGGCTCATATTTTCGGAAAAGGTCGGAAAAGGGCGCGCACCCTAGACGCCATTGCGCTGCATGGCAAGGATGCCCGCAGGGATGTCAGATGCGGCACCGTGCCGCCACGAGGGGGAATTTCGCTTTTCAGGTGAAACATGCTCTGTTTGATTCCGCGCTCCACATGCCAAAGAAACGATTCACAGCCGTCATCTCGTCCGCCCTGCTCTGCCTGTGCGGAACGGTGAAGGCTGACACTGTGATCCTGAAGTCCGGCGAGAAGCTGGAGGGAAAAATCCTGAGCGAGACCGACGCGGAGCTGACGATGAGCGTGCAGGTGAGCGCGACGATCAAGGACGAGCGGGTGGTGAAGCGCGACGAGATCGAGAAGGTGCTGAAGATCCAGCCGGAGGAGGAGGCGTGGGTGGCGCTGGGCGGGCTGGTGCCGGGCGCGGACTCGCTGGAGCGGGACGACTACGAGCGGGTGAAGGCGGCGCTGCAGCACTTCCTGAACAGTTTTCCAAAGAGCGGATACGCACCGGTCGCGAAGGAGCGGCTGGATCAGTTCACCGCCGAGCAGAAGCGCGTGGAGGCCGGCGAGATGAAGCTCAATGGGGACTGGCTCACCAAGGAGAAGGTGAAGGAGGAGCGCGTGCAGGTCGGCGGACACATCCTGCTGAACCGGATGAGGCGCGCCGCGACGGCGGGGCAGCTCACCGAGGCGATGGCCATTTTCGACCAGATGGAGAAGGGGTTCCCGGGCTGCGCGAGCTACCCGGATGCGGTGGAACTCGCGCGCCGCGTGCTGGCGACTCTGAAGCCGGCGGTGGATCAGCGGCAGGCGCAGCTCACGCGGCGGATCGAGGATGAGAAGCAGCGGCTGAAGACCTCGACGGGGACGGAAAAGGCGCAGCTCGAGGCGCTGATCAAGCAGGAGCGCACCACGGCGGATGCGACCATCGCCGCCATGGAGCGCGCAGGCGTGAAGTGGTTTCCGCTCGCGCCGGCCAACGAGAGGAGCCTCGCGGCGCTGGAGTCGCGCGTCACCACGGAGACCGCGCGGCTCGGCAGCGCGGGCCTCTCCGTGGAGAAGATGCGCGAATCGGTGAAGACCGCCGAGGCGGCCGCTGCGGCCCTCAAGAATGGAAACCTCGCCGATGCCGAGAAGATGCTCCAGAGCGCGGGCTCCGGATGGTCCGCCAACGAGCTCGTGAAGCGCCTCCAGGCGAAGCTCGCGGAGGCGAGGAAGGCCGAGTCCGCCAAGAAGCCCACTCCCACGCCGGCGCCCACGCCGAAGCCGAAATCCTCCACGAAGCCGACGGGCTCGGCCAGCAGCGCACCGGCGCCCACCGCGCAGGCGGAGCAGCCGGATGAGAAGCCCGGCATGGGGAAGCCGATCCTTTACATCGCCATCGCCGGCATCATCGCGCTCGGCGCGCTCGGCGGGAAGGTGCTCATGAAGGCCCGCGCCAAGTCGGACGGCTCGCAGGATTAAGGAACGAAGCATCAAGGGCGGACCACCACTTTCCACATGCCACGCAGCGCACAAATCCACCGCAAGACCGGCGAGACGGACATCCGCATCGCCCTCACCATCGAGGGCCGCGGCACGTCCGCCATCGCCACGAAGATTCCGTTCTTCGACCACATGCTCACGCTCTTTTCGCGCCACAGCCTCATCGACCTCGATGTGAAGGCGGACGGCGACATCGACGTGGATTTGCACCACACCGTGGAGGACACCGGCATCGCGCTCGGGCAGGCGTTCGCGAAGGCGCTCGGCGACAAGTCGGGCATCCGGCGCTACGGCTTCGCCTACCTGCCGATGGATGAGACGCTCGCGCGCGTCGTCGTGGATTTCAGCGGTCGGCCCTTCCTCGAATACCGCGCGCCGCAGGGCGTCGCGAGCATCGGCGGATTTGCGTTCCAGCTCGTGGAGGAGTTCATGCGTGCCTTCAGCGTGCATGCGGGCTGCAACCTGCACATCGAGATCCTCTACGGGCGCGACGCGCACCACATGGCGGAGGCGATCTTCAAGGGCCTCGCCAAAGCCGTGGACGCCGCCTGCCAGATCGATCCGCGCGTGACGGGCATCCCGAGCACGAAGGGGACGCTGTGAGTGCGAGCCGCCCCCTTGCGCCGCTCGTTTCACTCCGATAGCTTCCGCGCATGGATTACCGCGAAATCATCTCCATCGAGCCGGGCAAGCGCAGCGGGAAGCCGTGCATCCGCGGCACGCGCATGACTGTCACGGATGTGCTCGAGTATCTCGCCTCCGGGATGACACACGCGGAGCTGCTCGCGGATTTTCCCGATCTCACGGAGACGGACATCCGCGCGTGCCTGGCATTTGCGGCGGACCGTGAGCGCAAGCTGGCGACGCTGCCGGCATGAGGCTGCTTTTCGATCAGAACCTCTCGCCGCGCCTGCCCAAGCTGCTGCACGACATTTTCCCCGGCAGCATCCACGTCCGCGACGCGGGGCTTCACGAGGCGGACGACTCGGCGGTGTGGGACTACGCGGCGAAGCACGGGCTCGCGGTCGTCTCGAAGGACTCCGACTTCCAGCAGCGCAGCCTGCTGCTCGGTGCGCCGCCGAAATTCATCTGGCTGCGTCTCGGCAACTGCTCCGTCGCGGACAGCGCCACCCTGCTGCGGCGCTTCTCCGCTGCGATCCACACTTTTGATGCCGACCCCACGCAGTCGCACCTCATGCTTCCCTGATTTCATCAAACCATGCTCGCCCTCATCGACTACGGCTCTGGAAATGTCCGCAGCGTCTTCAACGCGCTGAAACAGCACGGCGCGGATGTGCGGCTCACGGCGGATGCCGCGGAGATCGCGCGCGCGAAGCGAATCGTGCTGCCGGGCGTCGGCGCGTTCGGCGACTGCGTGAACGGGCTGAAGCAGCGCGGGCTCTGGGACGTGATGAATGGCGCGCTCCGCGACGGCCGTCCGTTCCTCGGCATCTGCGTCGGCTACCAGATGCTCTTCGAGGAGAGCGAGGAAAACCCCGGCGTGCGCGGGTTCGGATTTTTCCCCGGCCGCGTGAAGCGCTTCTCCACGCCCGGACTGAAGGTGCCGCAGATCGGCTGGAACTCGCTCGACCTCACCCCGCATCCGCTGTGGGCGGGCCTGCCGGCAAATCCATTCGTCTATTTCGTGCACAGCTACTTCCCCGAGACGGAGGACACCGGCGCGGTCATCGCGCGGAGCACGTATGGCGAGACGTTCGCCGCGGCGGCCGCGCGCGGCAATGTCGCGGGCGTGCAGTTTCATCCGGAGAAAAGCCAGGGCGTCGGCCTCGGCATCCTGCGAAATTTTCTCGGCATGTGATTCGGCGCGCGCGTAGCGTCCGCGCATGAAGATCCTCCTCGCCGCACTCGCCTCCGCCACCGCGCTGCTCCTCGCCACGCCCGCCGCACACGCGCAGGCCGGCCGGGAAAAGGGCGAGGCGTTCCTCGCGGAGAACGGCAAGAGGGAGGGCGTGAAGACGCTGCCGAGCGGGCTGCAATACCGCGTAGTGAAGCAGGGCGACGGCAAGCAGCCGCGCAAGAGCGACCAGGTCGTCGTCCACTACCGCGGCACGCTGATCGACGGCACGGAGTTCGACAGCAGCCACAAGCGCGGCGAGCCCGCGAAGTTCGGCGTCGGTGGCGTGATCAAGGGCTGGACCGAGGCGCTGCAACTCATGAAGGAAGGCTCGAAGTGGATCCTCTACATCCCGTCGTATCTCGCCTACGGGCCGAGCGGCTCCGGCAAGCTCATCGGGCCGAATGAGACGCTCATCTTCGAGGTGGAGCTGATCGCGGTAATGCCCTGAAGCGCCACCGGCGCAGGACCAGCGCCGGCCTAAAGTGCGTCGCGGAGAATCTGGAAGATCTCCGTGCTGTCGAGGAAGCCCTTCAGCCGCTCCGCGCCGAGACCCGCGCCGAGCGCGAGCACATCCTCGGCGGTGTTCACGCCGCCGGAGGCCTCGCGCGCGGCCGGCTCGTTCGGGTTGCCGCCCTTCGGCCCCGTTGCCCACGTGATCCACGGGTTTCCCTCCGGCGTCGCACCAAGCAGCGCGAGCCCCTTGTCCTGCCGCAGCGGATAGCCGCTCAGCGCGAAACCGCCGACGCTCGTCCGACCGACTGCGAGAATGAGCGACTTCTCGCCCGCGTATTTCACGGCGGTGCCGACGGCGTGATCGAATTCCAGCGTCTCGCGCATGAGGCTCTCGCCTTCGTTCAACACGCACGCCTGCGAGATCAGTTCCTCGTCCACGATGAGCACGTAGCCGTGCCGGTTTGTCTCGAGGCACTCGATGGCGCGGCGCACAAGGTCCGAGAGCGCGGGCTGCGCCGCGGCGGGGTCGCGCTTTTTGGAAAAATCCATCGTGCCATCGGCAAAGAGCCCGAGCAGCGTCCCCTCGCGGTAGGGCGACGCGCTCTCCAAATCCGCGCGCGAACGGACGACATCCCACTGCGGCGCCTTCAGCCCGGCGAGCAAATCCTTCCCGTCCTTGCGCCGCCCGCCCGCGCCCTCGGGCAGGAAATCCCCCGCCCCGCCGCCGAGGAGCACCTTGAACTGCGGCGCGCCGAGCAGCATGGGGGCAAGCGCCTGGCCGTCCTCGGCGTTCACCGTGTGCGCGTAGAACGCCGCGGGCGAGGCGCCCGTCAGGCTGCCGTTCGTCACGAGGCCGACGGCGCGGCCCTCCCTGCGCGCAAGTTCGAGGATCGACGCGACTGGGTTTCCACCCTCGTCCACGCCCACCGTGTGGTGCCGCGCCTTGCGGCCCGTCGCGATCGCGCTCGATGCGGATGCGGAGTCCGGCACGGCAAACTGGAGCGAGTCGTTCCGCAGCAGCGCCGAGTGCCGCAGCAGCCGCTCGATTTCCAGCCGCTGCCCCGCGCCGTTCTCGTAAAGCCGCGCCGCGGTGAGATGCCGCGCGACGAGGCCGTCGCTCACAAACACAATGATGCCGTAGGGCCTCTGCACGACCCAGAACCGCACATAGAGCACGCCGATCCCGAGGAAGAGGAGCAGGATGGCGAAGGCGAGCAGGTTGTTCCGAAGCCGCATGTGGAGTGCGGATTCAACGCCGCGCGCGCTGCTTGGCAATGAGAGAATTCGCCCCGCGGCCCGATGCCCGGCACGTGAATGCGCGCGGGCGCACTCTTTTGCTTGGAGTTCACGCGGCGGGAATGTTTTCTCCCGCGATGCAAGAGCAGCCGGCCACCACCCATCGCGACGCCAAGAAGGCCGTCGCGCTGCTGCTCGTGATCAATCTCTTCAACTACATCGACCGGCAGATCCTCTCCGCGGTCGAGCCGCCGATCAGCGCGCATTTCCAGCTCCGCGAGGAGCAGTCCGGCCTGCTGGCGACCGCGTTCCTCTATGCCTACATGGTCTTTGCTCCGATCCTCGGGCGGCTCGCAGAGCGCTTCTCGCGCTGGTGGGTCGTGGCAGGCAGCGTGGCGGTGTGGAGCCTCGCGAGCGGAATGACGGGCCTCGCCGGCACCTTCGGGGTGCTGCTCGCGAGCCGAGTCATCGTGGGAGTCGGCGAGGCGGGCTACGGCCCTGCGGCGCCCGCGCTGATCTCGGACTATTTCCACATCGACCAGCGCGCGAAGGTGATGGCGCTTTTCTATGTGGCGATCCCCGTCGGCAGCGCGCTCGGCTACGTCATCGGCGGACAAATCAACGAATGGTTCGGATGGCGCGCGGCGTTCTACGTCGTCGTCGTGCCGGGACTGCTCCTCGCGCTTCTCGCGTGGATGATGCGCGAGCCGCATCCGCACCGGCCGAGGGTCATCCGCGAGGGCTCGCTGCGCGCGGACATCCGCACCCTCCTGCGGATCCCCTCCTACATGCTGAACACGCTGGCGATGACCGCGATGACCTTCGCCATCGGCGGAATTGCATTCTGGATTCCCAAATACATGGCGCAGCGGATCGCCGAGCAGCAGGGCCTGCAGATCCTGACGGCGCTCGGCGACATCTCGACGCTCGGGCAGTTCAACAAGATCCTCGCCGAGGTGAACACCACCTTCGGCCTCATCGTGGTGATCGCCGGCATCATCTCCACGCTCACCGGCACATGGCTCGGCGAGAAGCTCCGCCCGCGTTTCAGCGGCGCGTATTTCACCGTGTCCGGCATCGCCATCATCTTCGCCTTCCCATGCACGCTCGCGATGATGACGCTCCCCTTCCCCTACGCGTGGGTCGCGGTCTTCGGCGCGGTCTTCTTCCTCTTCTTCAACACCGGCCCCGCGAACACCGCGCTCGCGAACGTCACCTCCCCGCAGATCCGCGCGACGGCGTTCGCGATGAACATCTTCCTCATCCACGCACTCGGCGACGCGATTTCGCCGCCCCTCATCGGCTGGGTGAAAAGCCACACCTCCTGGAACACCGCGTTCACCCTCGTCTCGCTGATGATGCTGCTCGCGAGCGGCATGTGGTTCATCGCCGCGCGCTACCTCGGGCGGGACACCGCGGCGGTGGAGAAGATCGAGGCCGAGCGCGACGCCGCCGAGGCGAAAACCGCGTAGGCAGCGAGCCTACCCGCCTACCCGCCTACCGCCTTCCGCGCGACGACCACGAGCCCCTTCACCGGCTTGCCGTATTCCATCCGCAGCTTTGCCGAGGAGACGGTGGAATCCGCGAAGCCGGCGTCCCTCATCACCTGCTCCACGTAGCCGCGCGAGTGCGTGAAGCGGCCGTTGATCTCGATGCGGAACGGATCCGCGGTGTTTTCGTCCACGAGTTCCTCCACGGTGAAGACGAGATGCCCTCCCGCGCGAAGGGCTCGGATCGCCCCCTTCAGCACATCGCGGAGATCGCCGAAATAGCACAGCGTGTCCGCAGAGACGATCGCGTCGAACTCGCCTTCCCTGCCGCCCAGGAACTCCGTCAACTCGGCTGCATCGAGCCTGTCGTAACCGCCGCGCTCGCGCGCCTTCTCGAGCATCCCCTTGGAGAGATCCACTCCGCTGAGCCGCCGCGCGAGCGGACGGAGCAGCGGCCCGCAGAGGCCAGTGCCGCAGCCCGCGTCGAGGATGTCCAGTCCGGCGGCAGCGCCCACGGCGGCCTTCAGCGCCTCCGCGACGATCTCCGGCGCGCGGTAGTTCAGCAGCGCGAGCTGCGCGTCGAAGTTGTGCGCATAGCGGTCGAACGTCGTCGTGATGTAGGCATCCTCCGCGCGGCCCAGCGCGGTGCCGCCGGCGCGTGCGGCGATGTGGTGCCTCGGGATTGGATTTTTCGGATCGCCCTCCGCCCACCGCTGCCAGACCTCCATCGCCTCGTCGAACCGCTGCTCATGGTTCAGCTCGATTCCCAGCGCATGGAATGCAGACCAGTTCTTCGGGAAAACATCGATCGCCATGCGCAGCGCCTTGATCGTCTCGTTCGCCTGCCCGTGCTTGCTGAAAAGCTGCGCCATCCACACGAGCCGGTCGGAGCGCTCCGACGCGTTTTTCGGCTTCTTGCCGAACTTCCGGATCGCGTCGTCGATTCTCCCCTGCTGCCAGTAGATCCAGACGAGCCGGAAATGCCCCTCCGCCTCCGTCGGCCAGCGTTTGATCACGCTCTTGAATGTCGCCTCCGCCTCCTCCCACCGGTCGAGCACGCCGAGGATGTTGCCGAGGTTCAGGTAGGCCACGATGTGGTCGGGGTTCTCGCGGATGGCCTCCTGGAAAAGCGCGATCGCGCCGGCGAAGTCGCCGTCCTTCTGAAGCATCAGGCCGAGGTTGTTCGACGCGTCTGGAAAGCCGGGCCGCAGCTCGAGCGTCCTGCGATAGGCGGCCATGGCCTCCTGGGTGCGTCCGCTGGCCTTCAGCAGGTTGCCGTAGTTGTTGTGGAAATCAGGATGCTGCGGCGAGAGCGCGATTGACTTCTCCATCAGTTCGAGCGCGCGCCCGAAATCCTTCTCCGCGTTGTAGGCGAGGAGCCCGAGAAAATGCAGCGCATCCGGGCAGTCGGGCGACACTTCGAGCACCCGCTCGTAAAGGCGCCGCGCATTGGCGAAATCCATCCTCTGGTGGCACTCGATCGCGATCCGCAGCACATCCCCCGCTGAGATTTCCATTTTTTCCTCCTGCGATTCTGAAGACATGGGTCAGGCAAGCACGGGCGAAAAATCGGATAAAGCAGAAAAGCCGCGGCTCACCGGCCGCCGACGGACTGGTAGATTTCGATGGCCTTCGGCAGTTCCTTTTTCAGCCGCTCGATGCGCGTCTCGTGCGCCGGGTGCGTGCTGAGGAACTGCGCCGGCGCGCCTCCGCCGGTCTTCTCGCTCATGCGCTGCCAGAATGCGACCGCCTCGCGCGGATCGTAGCCGGCGCGCGCCATGTATTTCAGCCCCACGCTGTCGGCCTCGCTCTCGTGATCGCGGCTGAACGGCAGGATGTAGCCGATCTGCGCGCCCGCGCCGATGAGGCCCATGACCTGCCGGCGCTGCTCGTAGCTCATGTCGCCGAGGGAGAAATTCACGCCGGTGAGCAGCGTGTTCGTCGTCTGCTGCTGGAGCACGCGCTCCGCACCGTGGTGCAGCGTGGCGTGGGCGAGCTCGTGGCCCATCACGACCGCGAGGCCGCCCTCGCTTTTCGCGACTGGAAGGATGCCGGTATAGACGACGATTTTTCCACCCGGCAGGCAGAAGGCATTCACCTGCGGGCTCTCCACGAGCGACACGGCCCACTGGAATTTCTTCCCCGCGTCGCCAGTCGCCGCGGAAAGCCGGGCCGCG
This sequence comes from Chthoniobacteraceae bacterium, assembly GCA_044221035.1. Lineage (GTDB taxonomy): Bacteria > Verrucomicrobiota > Verrucomicrobiia > Chthoniobacterales > Chthoniobacteraceae > SXWH01. The sequence continues at coordinate 12,075 of JBGAPU010000068.1, forward strand.
CACCGCTTCACCATGTCGTGGCTCTCGCCAGTGGTGATCACCCGGCTCTTGTTCAGGACGTCGCGGTAGGCCTGTGCGCCGAGCGCCAGCTCCTGGTCGGCGCTCAGCCCGAGACGCGCGGTGCGGCCGGCCTCGTTGACGATTTTCGGCGACGAGCAGCGCTGGTAAAAGACCACCAGCACGGCGATGAGGATCGGAGCCACACGGGCGAGGATTCGGCCATTCACGGGAGTGCGCGGAGGAAAACGGAGCCGCGCGGCGAGCGCAACCTGAAACCCGCCGCACTCCCCGCGCGTCGCAAAATCGACATTTGCGGGAAATTCCTTTGACGGCTCTCCACGTCGAACCTAGAAGTCCGCTCCCTAACTTTCACCACACATGAAATCCGCCGCGTCTCTCACGACAACGGGGCCCTTCTCCGGGCCGGGACGCTGCGGCCATCACACATGCGGGGGCGCTGAAGGCGCTCCTTTCCAACTCTCGCTAGCGCGATGCTCAACGGCTTTCTCGGAATTTTCTCCAACGACATCGGAATAGACCTCGGAACGGCAAACACGCTCGTTTACGTCAAAGATCACGGCATCGTCCTGCGCGAGCCGTCCGTTGTCGCAGTGCAGGCCGGCACGAGCAAGGTGCTCGCGGTCGGCGACGAGGCCAAGCGCATGCTCGGCCGCACGCCGGGAAACATCGTCGCGATCCGCCCGCTCAAGGACGGCGTGATCGCTGACTTCGAAGTCACCGAGGCGATGCTGCGGCACTTCATCCAGAAGGTCCACGGCAAGCGCACTCTTTTCAAACCACGCCCGCGCGTTGTCATCGCGGTGCCCTCGGGCATCACGGAGGTCGAGAAACGCGCGGTCAAGGAATCGGCCCTGCACGCAGGTGCCCGGGAAGTCTTCCTCATCGAGGAGCCGATGGCCGCGGCCATCGGCTGCGGACTTCCCGTGCAGGATGCGGCGGGCAACATGATCATCGACATCGGCGGTGGCACCACCGAGGTGGCGTTGATCTCGCTCTCCGGCATTGTCTTCAGCCGGAGTGTTCGCGTCGCGGGCGACGAGCTCGACGAGGCGATCATCCAATACATGAAGCGGGCCTACAACTTGATGGTCGGCGAACGCACAGCCGAGGACATCAAGATCAAGATCGGGAGCGCCTATCCGATCGAGAAGGAGACCACCATGGAGGTCAAGGGACGCGACCTCGTGGCAGGCCTGCCCAAGACGCTGAGCGTGACTTCGCAGGAAGTCCGCGAGGCGCTGCTGGAGCCGATTTCCACCATCGTGGACAATGTTCGCGTGACCCTGGAGCGCTGCCCTCCCGAGCTGAGCGCCGACCTCGTTGACCGAGGCCTCGTGCTCGCCGGCGGCGGCGCGCTCCTGCGCGGTCTGGACCGCCTCCTCTCCGAGGAGACCGGCCTGCCCGTGCACGTGGCGGAGGATCCGCTCAGCGCAGTGGCCGAAGGAACCGGCCGCGCCCTGAGCGAGATGAAATTCCTCCGCCAGGTCACCGCGACTGACCGGCAGTGGCGGAGCTGATCCGCCGCACGCCACGATGACCCGGAGCCAACAGGCACCCGCGCAGCATACGCTGCGGCGTCGCCCGGCATCTCCAGCCGGCGCGAATGACGAATGCTGGCGACGCGTTCGCCCGTCACTCGTCATCCGTCATCCGTCATTGCACCGCAGCGCCGCATGAACAACCGCCGCGCGAACCTCATCGCCATCGGCATCTTTCTCCTCGCCGTGACGTGCGTCTTCATCCTCAGCCCCCGCAACCGCCAGCGGCTCCAGAGCGCGTTCCTCGGCATCATGTCGCCGTTTTTGAAAAAGGGCTCCGAGCTCGATTCCCGCTGGAAGGGCTACCGCGCCGGCCTGAAAAAGCTCGACGACCTCGAGGGCGAGAACCAGCGCCTGAAAGTGGAGAACGACCAGCTCCGCGCGACGAACCAGGCGCTCCGCGGCGTCGAATCCGAGAACATCCGCCTGAAGTCCGCGCTCGGCTACCAGAGCGGCGCGCCGTTCACGCTCATCCCCGCGCGCGTCATCGGCCGCAGCCCGTCGAACTGGTGGAGCACCGTCGTCATCGACAAGGGCGCCGGCGAGAACGTGCAGGAGGGCCTCGCGGTCGTCACGCCCGACGGCCTCGTGGGCAAGGTGATGAACACCAGCGAGCACTCCGCCACGGTGCTGCTGCTCTCGGACGAAAACTGCAAGGTCTCCGGCAGCGTCGAGAGCACAAAGGAACAGGGCATCGTGCGCGTGGAGGTCCGCGGCCAGCGCACCTCGAACAGCATCCAGCCCACGATGACGCTCAATTTCCTCTCCCGCTTCGCGCCGCTCCGTGCTGGGCAGAAAGTCTTCACGAGCGGCGCCGGCAGCGTCTATCCCCCCGGCATCCTCATCGGCCGCATCGTCGAGTTCAAATCGCGCGAACTCGACGGCCAGGCGATCATCGAGCCGTCCGTTGACATCGCCGCGCTGTCGGATGTCTTCGTCATCACCGGCACGCGGGCCACGACGAAATCGCCCTGAACCATGATCACCCTGTCCTTCATCATCGCGATGTTCATCGGGCTGGTCCTCCAGTATTTCACCGGAGCCGTGCCGGGATTCGGGAGCCAGATTCTCCCGCTCACGGTGATATTCCTCTGCGGCGCCGCGGCGCTCCCGGTCGGCGCCATGCTCTGCCTCGCCTTCGCCGCGGGCATCATGTGGGACTGCATGAACTTCATCCCCGTCGAAGGGCGGGCCGATTTTCCATTCGGGGGAACCATCCTGCTCTACGCCGGAATCGGCGCGCTGATGAACGGCCTCCGCCCTCTCTACCTGCGCGGCTGGTGGCAAATCCATGCCGTCGTCGCCGGCCTCCTCACCTCCGTGCTCGTGCTCGTGGAATACATCATCATCACCTTCCGCCGCGAGCCGTTCGCGCTCGTGTGGCCGCGCGAAGTCTGGGTGCGCATCGGCGGCAGCGGGCTCGTCGCCGCATTCCTCGCGGTGCCCCTCCTTCTCTTTCTCAACTGGGCCGGCCGCCGCGCCGGTCTCTTCAACGTGAGGCGCGCGGGCTGACCCATGAACGCACCCCGCCGATTCCCAAAACTGCGCGCCCTCTCCAGCACGGCGATCCGCGTCTATCTGCTCGGCTCCTTCATGCTCGGGATGCTCGGCGTGCTCTCGGCGAAGCTCTGGCACGAGCAGGTCACCCATTCAAAAAAATGGTCCGACCGCGTGCGCAAGGCGTCCTCCGTCACCGTCCGCATCCCCAGCGTGCGCGGCGAGATCCGCGACCGCAACGGCATCACGCTCGTCGCAAACCGCTCGAGCTACTGCGTGGATTTCTACCTGCCGCAGATGGTGGAGGGCTACAGGGAGCTGAACGACGGCAAGGCCCCGCTCGTGAACTACCGCACCACGCGCGACGGCATGCAGGCCGACGTGAAGGTCGCCGACATCGTCGAGATCGTGAACGACACAGTCATCCAGCGCTTCGAGGAACTGCAGCTCGCCCGCGACTACAACGCCGCGCAGCTCGAGCGCCACTACCGCACCAACGACCAGGTGCCCTACAGCTACCTCGAGGACGCCGACTTCAACACCATCGCCAAGATTTCCGAGAACGACCTCGGCGTCCCCGGCGTCGAAGTCTCCCTGCGTCCCGTGCGCCAGTATCTCTACGGCTCCCTCGCCTCGCACATCCTCGGCTACGTCGGCGCGCCGGAGGACATCGACAAGCTGAAGGACATCAAGGAGTTCAACTACTACCAGCCCGAGGTGCAGGGCCGCTCGAACATCGAGAAGGCCTACGACCAGTGGCTCCGCGGCACCCCCGGCAAGCGCATCCTCGAGCGCACCGCCAAGAACAAGATCGGCGCCGAACTCTCCCGCGAGGAGCCCACGCCCGGCGCCAATGTTTACCTCACCATCGACGCCCGCATCCAGACCATCGTCGAGCAGACCCTGAAGCAGGCCGGCGTCGGACGCGCCGCCGTCGTCGTGATGGATCCGCAGAACGGCGACATCCTCGCGATGGCGAGCGTGCCGAACTACGACCCGAACATCTTCATCCCGAAGATCAGCGAGGAGGACTACGCCCGGCTCAACGACGACTCCACCGACCCCCTCGTGAACCGCGCCATCCAGGCGTTCGCGCCCGGCTCGACCTACAAGATCGTCTCCGCCTTCGCCGGCTTCCTCGGCGGCCTGAAGCCGAGCGCCACCTTCTCCTGCGCGGGCGGCGTCACCTACGGCAACAAGTTCATGAAGTGCTGGATCGCCGAGAAGGGCGGCGCCCACGGCCCGCTGAACCTCACCGGCGCGATCAAGAACTCCTGCAACAGCTACTTCTACCAGTGGGGCAACAAGGCGAAGCTCATCAACTACGAGAAGATCGGCGACGCCCTCGGCCTCGGCCTGCGCTCCGGCCTCCCCCTCAGCGGTGAAAGCCCCGGCACACTGCCCGGCCCGCGCTGGCTCGCCGCGCAGGGGCAGTCTGCGCTCGAGAATTCCAGCGGCCACATCGCCAACACCGCCATCGGCCAGGGCGCCGTCACGGCCTCGCCGCTGCAGATGGCCACTGTGTGCATGACTGCCGCCAACGGGGGCACCTCTTACTATCCGCGCCTGGTCTCGCGCTTGGTGGACTCCTCCGGCGAGGATGTGCGCGACGCGCTCGGCAACCTCGTCGTCCCGGTCGAGCCGAAAGTCCGCGCGAACCTCCGCGAGATGGGCTTCGCCGCCGGCGACATCGAGGCCGTGCGCCAGGGCATGTGGAAGGTCGTCAACGAACCCGGCGGCACCGGCGCCAAGGCGCGCATCAAGGGCGTCGAAGTCGCGGGCAAGACCGGCACCGCGCAGTTCTGGCGCGTCATCGAGCGCGACGCGCGCGGCCGCATCACGAAGAAGGACAAGGACAACCACGTGTGGTTCATGTGCTTCGCCCCCTACAAGAACCCCAAGTTCGCCATCTGCGTCATGATCCAGGGCGCGAAGTCCGGCGGCGGCGTCGCCGCCCCCGTCGCCCACAAGATTCTCACCGAGAGCCTCGCGCTCGACGGCGGCTACAGCCCGCAGATCGTCTGGCGCGAGCCCATCCGCGGCCACATCTCCCAGATCGCCGAGATCAACCTCAAGGAGGACGGCAGCCTCGGCATGCTCGTCGCCAGCACCTTCAAGGGCCAGGACCAAAAGCCCACCGGCCGCGTCGCCAGCGCTTCGGTCGACGACGAAACCTCCTCCCACATCGGCGATCCCGACCGCGGCTCCGGCACCGGCGGGCGCGACACCTCCCGCCCGGACGTCCGCGCCACTGCCGACGCACGCGGCCGCGTGAAGCACGACGCCCCCAAGCCGAACTTCTGGCAGCGCCTTTTCGGAACCAAACCCAAGAACAACCCCACCACTCCCAGCCACCGTTAACTCCACCCTCCAGTGCTCACCAAAATCGTCAACACCACCTTTTCCATCATCAACAAAGTGAAACGACTCATCGGACTCGGACCCCGCCAAACAGGCAACAAACTCATCATCACCGTCGAAAAACTCGAGAAGCGCGTCGCCCTCCTCGAAAACGGCGTCCTCGAGGAATACAACGTCGAGCGCGCCAACGAGCGCAACATCGTCGGCAGCATCTTCAAGGGCCGCGTGAAAAACATCGAGCAGGGCCTCAAGGCCATGTTCGTCGACATCGGCTACGAGAAGAACGCCTTCCTCCATTTCTGGGACGCCCTCCCGGCCGCACTCGATGCCGGTGTCGAGGAAGTCGAGCGCACCAACAAGAAGCAGAAGCAGCGCATCACCTCCAAGGACATCCCCAGCATCTACCCCGTCGGCAGCGAGGTGCTCGTCCAAGTCACCAAGGGCCCCATCAGCACCAAGGGCCCCCGCATCACCACGAACATTTCTCTCGCCGGACGCTTCCTCGTCCTCATGCCCTACAGCGATCAGTGCGGCATCTCGCGCAAAATCGAGAACCCCAAGGAGCGCGAGCGCCTCCGCAAGATCCTCCGCGAGCTCAGCATCCCCGAGGGCATGGGCGTCATCATCCGCACCGTCGGCGAGGGCCAGAAGGCCCGCTACTTCATCCGCGACATCGCCTACCTCGTCGAGCAGTGGCGCGGCATCGAGCAGCAGATGAAGGAGAAGAAGGCCCCCGCCTGCGTCTTCCAGGAGCCCGACCTCGTCGAGCGCACCGTCCGCGACTTCCTCACCGATGAAATCGAGGAGGTCGTCTGCGACGACGAGCACAGCGTCCAGCGCATGCAGGAGATGGTCGGCCAGGTCAGCAAGCGCAGCGTCTCCCGCATCACCCAATACAAGGAGCCCGTCCCCATCTTCGAGCGCTACGGCGTCCAGAAGCAGATCGAGGACGCCTTCCACCGCCAGGTCTGGCTGAAATGCGGCGGCTACATCGTCATCGACGAAACCGAGGCCCTCGTCGCCGTGGACGTCAACACCGGCCGCAACAAGGGCTCCCGCGACGTCGAGAAGACCATCTTCCAGACCAACATGGAGGCCGTGGACGAGATCGCCCGCCAGCTCCGCCTCCGCAACATCGGCGGCCTCATCATCGGCGACTTCATCGACATGAAGAGCCGCAAGGACCAGCAGCAGGTCTATCAGCGCATGAAGGACCAGCTCCGCCGCGACAAGGCCAAGACCCACGTCCTCCCCATCTCCCCGCTCGGCCTCATGGAGATGACCCGCCAGCGCGCGCAGGAAAGCATCAGCGGCTCCGTCTTCCAGCCCTGCCCCTATTGCTACGGCCGCGGCAAGGTGAAGACCCCCATGAGCATGAGCGTCGAGATCCAGCGCGAGCTCCACCGCGTCATGAAATACTACAACGACATCCACGAGGTCCGCGTCCAGCTCCACCCCCACGTCCTCGAGCGCCTCCGCAAGGAGGACGAGGAACTCCTCGTCGAGATCGAGCGCAAATACGCAGGCCGCCTCACCTTCCGCCCCGACCCCACCTACCACCACGAGAAGTTCACCCTCCACGACGCCAACTCCGGCGCCGAGCTGAAGGTCACCTAGCCCCGCCCCGCCCCGCGGACCACCCGCCGCGGCCCCACATCCATCCCCCGCACGGCGGGCCGCAGCCCGGCCACGCCGCACCCTCGCTGCCGGCGCGGCTCAACCCGCCCTCAGCGCCGCAAGCACGGCCTCCATCTCCTCCTCCACCTGTTCCTCGGTCGGGATGCGCAGCGTCCGGGCCACTTGGACTTGCAGGCGGATTCGCAGCTTGTCCCGCAGGCGCTTCAGCGCCGTCCGCATCGCCTCGGGCGTCATCCCCAGCTTCTCCGCAGCCGCCGCGGAGGCCGGAGTCTCCTCGTCTCTCCAGGGAATCAGATTCCGCATCACCTCATACTGCTCCGCGCGGCCGTGGCGCCCCTCCGACCGCTTCAGGCTCGCAAACGCCGCCTGCACCACCACCCGCGCCCAGTTCCGGTCAAAGTGGAACTCCGGCGTCATCTCGTCCGCCGGCTCCCTTTGGAAAAGCGCCTCGCCCTTCTCGAAGTCCAGACTCACCGCCTCCACCCCTCCCCCGCGCTTCTTGGCCCGGCCATTCCTCCGCTCATCCTTCAGGTGGTTTGTGAAAGCCGCCAGCAGATACGACCGCAGCCGCCCCTTCTCCGGCATCGCCTGCGCGAATAGATTCTCCCTCACCACCTTCAGGAAAAACGACTGCGTCGCATCCTCCGCATCCTCCCGCCTGAAGCCGATGCGCCGCGCAAAGATGTAGAGCGGATGCTGATACTCCGCACACAGGCTCGCCAGCGCCGCCCGAGCCTCCGGCGTGTCCCCCTCCGTCCGCAGCACATTCACCACCTGCCAGCGTGTGCTTGGGAAAAGTTCGTAGATTGGCTGCTCCTCCGACATTTCAAGGGTCATCGAATCATTCGCTTCGCCTGCGTCAAACGAAATCTTCACGCCCCTTCATCGATCCCGGCGTGAAAAATTTTCGCAGAAACTTTGTCACAATCTGCGCCGACTTTCGTAGATCCCGGCAAGAACCCCTGCTGCCCCCGCAATGCACCCCGCCGCCGCCGCCATCCCTGCCATTCGCCGCCCATCCCCGCGGCCCGGCGGAGCACCGCCCCATCCCGGCGCAGCAGCCGCTCATCCCGACGCAGCAGCCGCTGCTGGCGCCCGACCATTCATTTCACATCCCCACGAAGACCGCCAACAAGGAGCCGGGGCGCCCCCCGCCCCGCGCCTCCTACACAGAGCCGAGGCACCCCAACCCCTCAAACGTCGCCCCCTCCGCACCCGGCGAACACCCAGCCACGACTAATCTCCCAATCCGTAAACCAGCAGCCCCGGCGGATCGAACCACGCCCCGACCGGAAACCAACACCCCCGCTTCCCCGGCCCTCGCAACCTCCCGACCCCAACCTAAAAGCGCCCCCCAACCGACCAACCGCCCGGCATTTGGTATAACAAACGTGGCATTTGGTGTTCCAAATGGAGCATTTGGTGTAGCAAACGCGGCATTTGGTATAACAAACGTGGCATTTGGTGTTCCAAATGGAGCATTTGGTATAGCAAACGCGGCATTTGGTATTCCAAACGCGGCGTTTGGTGTTCCAAATGGAGCATTTGGTGTTCAAAGTGCGGCATTTGGTGTTCCAAACGGAGCATTTGGTATTCAAAACGCCGCGTTTTCTATACCAAATGCCCCATCGGAAACCGGGAAAACCGCGGAATGGGCATCTTTTCCGGCATTTTTCCAGCTTTTCGACCAAACGCCGGAAACCGCTGGACTGAGGTGGAACGTGCGCTCCGCGCGCGTTGCTTCCCTTCCGAAATCCACAGAAGCGTGCGCGGAGCGCCCGCTCCACCTCAGTCCAGCCGCTTCGCCAAGCACCCCCAAACGCCCCCATCCCCGCACGGACACCACCCCTTTCGGCGCACTCGCGCCACTTCACACCAAAACCACAACACCAGCACCCCGCCAACCATGGCACCACCAAAAGCCACCTGGGGCGGCTCGGACTCCCAGGGCAATCCACTGCGCTGGGATCAGCCCGGCCTGACCTGGGACGGCAACATCCCTGAACCCATCAACCCTCAACCCACCAAACGTATGCCCATCATCCACGTCATCATCGGCTTCGACGGCATGAAAGACCATGACCTCGAGGAACTCGCCGGCGCCGTGAGCGCCAAGCTCTACGACCAGCCCACATTCAACACCCCGCCCGCCATCGTCCCGCCCGTGGACAAGGCCACGCTCGACGCCGCGCTCACCGCCTTCAGCGAATCCATCCCCATCGCCAGGCAGGGCGGCCCCGAGGACACCGCCGCCAAGAAAAACAAGCGCGCCACCCTCATCGGCCTCCTCCGCCAGCTCGCCGCCTATGTGGACAGCAAGCACGGCAACAACCTCGAGCTCCTCCTCAGCACCGGCTTCAAGGCCAGCAAGACCGCCGACACCCCCGCCGCCATCATCGTCCCCCACCTCAAGGGCGTGAAAAACGGAGTGAGCGGACAGCTCCTCCCCAAGGTGGATCCCATCGACAACTGCGCAGGCTTCACCCCCCGCGCCGCCATCGTGAACCCCGACGGCACCCAGGGCCCCTGGGTCGAGGGCGAATTCGCCAACACCGCCCGCAACCTCCAGCTCAACAACCTCACCCCCGGCGCCATCTACGCCGTCCAAGTCAAAGCCCACTACGCCGGCAACCAGCACTCCGACTGGAGCGACTCGGTGATGCACAGGGTGATGTAGGGAAACAATCGCAACCAAGCCATCCACAATCCCGGCGCGGGCAACCGCGCCGGGAATTGGCATTATCAGCGAAAGTCCTTTCCAAGATGGTAATGGTGACTCCAACTCGATTCTAGATACCAAATCGCCCGCGAAATACAGTGACCAAGGCTTCCATTTTTCTTTCATTGCCGCTTTTCGAAGCTAAAATTCTGAGGCATCATCCAGCGCTCCGGCGCACACATCTCTTGTTTCAGAACTCGACCCGACGCAGGGCATCCCCTACAACCAACCCATGAATTTATTATTCGAAGTAACCACTCGTTTTTCTGAGAAAGTTCGGAAACTCGGCCAGTCTGACATGACCCTAGAAGCCGTTAACGCGCAATTCGACCCCACCGAATTCGTTAAAACACGGCCTGTAAGGCAGGCTTCGCAGAATTTTTTGGAAATGTTGGAAAGATATCTTGCGCCGGATTTTCTTAAAGCTTTTGACAAGACTCCGGAAAGCTTTCAACACAGCGCCTGCAATATTATTTCCGAAGCTGGGGATATCATTGACTCAGTGCTCAATGGTATAACTAAACATGTCAATAGAGAGGTTTCGCGAACTAGTGAAAGGGAGTATGCCCAGCTGGCCAAGCAAATCGCGGAAAAGCAAGCAGCGCTTTTTGAAAAGTTCAAAGGAATCACATCCGTCGAATTTCAGAACGAACGCCTGCAAGAGTTATCCGAAGTCGTAAACGAAAGATTCCTTCAGATGGCGAAGTTGGAGGAAAAGCTTTCTATGACTACGAAGGATGCATTCGCAGCCTTCGCGGCATCCAAAGAAAAGGTAACGTTAGCAGAACGTATTAGGGATCATCGAAAAGGAGCCGTTCAGTGGTTAATCGCATTTGCGATGTGCTGCATCGTCACCGTTGGATACATCCTGTGGATTGTGCGGGATTCCAGTTCCGGTGCAACGATGCTGAATTTAGGGATCGCAGCTCACTTGCACGCCGCGACATCGACCTCTGTCGATCTGGGCGTTACAAATAAACTCCTTATGGCGAGCGTCGTTGGAACGATCGCTTCGAAAATGCTCCTCGCGTCATTTGCCATTGGACTATGCGTGATTACAGGACGTTTTTACCAGACCCACATTCACAACGAAATCGTCTGCAAGCAGCGGCTTCTGGCGAGCGATCTCTTCGTTACCTTATATCAGTCGCTCGGCGCAAACGACAGCGAAGGCAAAACAGAACTCATCCGACAGGCTGCTCAATCAATTCTTGCCCATACCAGCACAGGGTTTCTTCACAAAGGAGGAAATGAATTGGCGCCCCTAATTGCCCAGCTTCCGGAAATCGCGAAAAAAACAGCTCCGTAAAACACTACCTAAACGACTCCATCTCTATCCACTCCCACCCATGAACCCGGACGACACCCCTGAACCGATGGATGAAGAGCCTGCGGTGGAACCACGGGAATTGTAGCGGGTGATGAGGCTGACGACGGAGACTGAGAGGCTGCACGGGCTGTTTTTCAGGGAGTGCTTGAAGACTCCGTTGCGGATGCTATCGCAGGCGCGGCATCCTTTCCCACAAATGAACACTTCCCTGCCCTGTCTCCCGGCGGCTGCCCTCCCGGCGGGTGGCGTTTTTTCCGTCACTCCCTCCCGAGGCAACGCAACCGACTAGAAAGGCCCCCCCATGCCTGACGACCAACGCCCGCTCGCCGAACTGATTCCCGACCGGAAGCTGCGGAACGCCGCCCATTACCTGTTCGCCCAGCGGCTCCTGCCGCGGAAGGTGCATCAGATCCCGATGCGGTTCCTGTATCCCCTCTTCATGGACTGGCCGGGGGAGCCGTTGCTCGACCCGGACCGGTTCATCCAGTCCGAATGGGCCGCGGCCTTCCGGCCGAAATCGAGGCCGGGATCTCCCGTGGTGCCCGAGGCATTGGCGGGCGCCCAGCGGCCGTCGGACCTTCGGATGTCGCTGCATGTGGTGGAGGACAAGCCGGTGGCGCTGGTGCGGATGCCGCCGCCGGAGAACCTCGCGGAGGCGTTCTTCGCGGCTGCGGTGCTGATGCAGGATGTGAAGGACCTCGAGAGCGGGCGGCCCGTCGGGACGGCGCGCTACTTCACGCTGGAGCTGACGATCGGGGAGCCGGGGCGGAATGCCGTGCTGTGCGAGTGGACCCGCGAGGGGGAGCACTGGAATTCCGGGGAACACCTCGCGCCGGTGCCGGAGGAATTCCTGCAAGCCGTCGGGAAGCGGCTCCAGCAGTCCCAGCCGGCGAATCCGCCGCGATTCCCGGAAAACCCGCCCCGGTGATTCCGGGCGTGCAAGCCCCCGCCTTTCCAAGCCATCCTGCCACCCATGCCTCCCGACCCCGAAGAGATCGAAGCGATGCTGGAGCGGATGCGCCGGATGCGGGAGGAGTATGGGGCGCATGCGGAGAGGCTGCGGGAGAGCGGGCTGGAGGTGGATGGGTTCCTGGCGGACTGCGATGAGTTCATCGCGGTGCTGGAGGGGAGGCACGAGGGGGAGTTCGACGTGGAGGCGTTCCAGCGGCGGCTGAAGGCGTTCATCGAGGAGACGAAGGAGTTCATGCACATCCAGAGGCAGGTGAAGGCGGCGGAACTGGCGGGGGACCTGCACAGCCTCCCGGAGATGATGGAGGGGGTGATCGCGGACCTGCGGAAGCATGGCGGCGCGGGTGAGCTGCGTGCGGCGGCGGAGATCGAGGCGTCGCTGGCGAAATTCCAATCGGCGCTTGCGGAGGGCCGGGTGGACAAGGAGGCGCTCGCGGACATCATGCTGGCGGCGGCGGTGCAGAAGGCGGAAATGGCCCGGCGGCTGAAGTTCCGGAGCGTGGGGCTATACCTCTACTGGGAAAGCTGGCCGCCGGAGCGCTGGGCGGCGCTGCCCGGGGAGGAGCAGGCGAAGCTGCAGGGATTCCTGGCGCAATGGCGGGAGGAGAAGGAGAAGGTGCTCGGCGAACTGCCGCTGGAGGACCGGCGCAGGCTGGAGGCGATGCGGTATGAGGACTTTGACCAGCCGGGGGCGCTGGAGCCGTAAGGATGACGGCAGGTGCGGGTGCCGCGGGTGCAGGGGTTTGAGTGTCTGGTGTCTGGATCCGCGGAGTGGGAGGGCCAACGGCCCGAAGACATGCCAGCCTGGGGCAACGCCCCAGGGAACAGCCCCAGAAAACCAAAAGCCCTGAAGGGGCGCGACATCGTGGGGCCGCCCTTTCAGGGCTTTGGCCGTTCTTCCATTCGAACCCCGGGGCGTTGCCCTGGGCTGGCATCGTTCGCACCCTTGGTGCTGGGAAGCGCGCTGCAGATACCCGCATTCGCTCCGCTGGTGCTCCATGCCGGGTGCCGGGTGCGGGAACGCGGACCGAGGATGCGGCACCTCACGGTGCGCGCAACGTGATGCCTGCGGCGGACAGCTCGGCGCGCAGACGGTGCGCGAACTCCACGGGTGAAGGGCCGTCGCCGTGGATGCAGACCGTGTCGGCAACGATGGCAAATGCGGCGCCGCCGGTCGTGGGCACGGTGCCCTCTTGGAGGATGCGGAGGATTTGTGCGGCAGCGGCGTGCGGGTCGGTGATGAGCGCGCCGGGTTCGGAGCGGGGCGTGAGGGAGCCATCCGGCTGGTAAGTGCGGTCGGCGAAGACTTCGGCGGCGACACGCAGGCCGCGCGCGGCGGCGGCCCGGGACAGCGCGCTCGCGGGAGGGGCGAAGACGACGAGGGCAGGGTCTGTCTCATGGATGGCCGCGGCGACGGCATCGGCAACCGCGGCGTCGCGGGCGGCCATGTGGTAGAGCGCGCCGTGTGGCTTCACGTGGCGGAGCGGTGCCATGGATGCGAGGAGCGCAATCTGCGCGCGCACGGTCCCGATGATTTCCCCGCGGGGCAGTGTGAGTTCGCGGCGGCCAAAGGATGCGCGGTCCGCAAACCCGGGATGCGCGCCGATGGCGGCACCGTGCCTTTGCGCAAGCGCGACTGTGGCGCGCATGGTCTCAGGGTCTCCCGCGTGGGCGCCGCATGCGATGTTGGCGGAGGTGATGAGCGGCATGAGGGCCGCATCGTGCGGCGCGCCTTCGCCGAGATCACAGTTGAGGTCGATGCGGAGGTTCATGCGAATTTCAGTGAAAGCCCCTCGCGGAGGATTTGCAGCGCGCGCTCCCGCGCAAGGAGAAGCGCGTGCGCCTCGTCGAGCGGGACCATCCGGAATCGCACGCGGTCGCCGGGGCGCAGTTGCGCGACCACGGGCAGGTCGGCGGTGATCACATGCGCAAGCTGCGGGTAGCCCCCGATGGTCTGCGCGTCCGCCATCAGCACGATGGGCTGCCCGTCCGGCGGCACCTGCACCGTCCCCGGTGCGACGGGCGCCGAGGGGATGCCGTCCTCCGTGCCGCGCGGGAGCTTCGGCCCCGCGAGGCGCAGGCCCATGCGGTCCGACTGCGGGGTGACGGTGAACTCCGAGGAGAAAAATTCCGGGCCGAACTGATCCGCATGCGCGCCCGAGACGACGCGCACCTCCGCGTCCGGCGAATACGCCGGGAGGATGCGCGGGTCCGCGCGCCACGAGCCGGTGAGGCGCCGCTGCGCTTCGCCCGCGGGGAGGATGTCGCCATCCCGCAGCGCGCGCCCCTTCCATCCGCCGAAACCGGCACGCAGGAACGTGCCCGCGCTGCCGAGCACGGGCGGAATGTGCAGCCCGCCCGCGACGGCGACATAGGCGCGGCAGCCGGAGCGTGCGTGCGGGAGCTTCAGCGGCTCGCCCGCGCGCACCCACGCGGGCTGCCACGGCGGGAGCGTGCCGAAGTCGGCGCCGCACACCGCGACGAGCGCGTCCCTTTCAAACACCAGCTCCGGACCCGCGAGCGTGCATTCGAGGGCCGGGGTGTTTTCGGGATTTCCGACGAGGAGATTCGCCACGCGCAGGGCGAAGGGGTCCATCGCTCCCCCGAGCGGGACGCCCGCCGCCCGATGGCCCGTGCGGCCGAGATCCTGGACCGTCGTGAGCAGGCCCGCGCGGCGGACGGTCATTTCCATGCGGCGAATTCCTTTCCGGAAATGGCGCGGAAACGCACGCGGTCGCCCGCCCGGATGAGCGAGGGCACGGGCCGGCCGGCGTCGAACATCGCGAGCGGGGTGCGTCCGATGAGGTTCCACCCGCCCGGCAGCGCGAACGGATAAACCGCGGTGAGCGCACCGCCGATTCCGACGCTGCCCGCGGGCACGGCGGTGCGCGGAGTGCCGCGGCGCGGCGTGTGGAGATTCCCCGCGAGCCCGCCGAGGTAGCCGAAGCCCGGCGCAAAGCCGATGGCCTGCACGATGTAGCTGCCGCCGGAGTGGAGCGCGATGACGTCGTCGGTGCCCATGCAGTGGAGCGCGGCGACTTCACCGAGGTCGGGGCCGAATTCACCGCCGTAGCAGACGGGGATTTCGACGACGCGCGGTTCCCTGCTGAAAACGCCGGAGCCGCTGGCGCGCGCGACGCGCCGCTCGATTTCCGCGCAGAACTCCGCGAAGCCGCCGATGGCCGCGGCATCGTAGAAGAGCGTGACGGTGGCGAAGGCGGGGACGACTTCGACGGTGCCGCGCGGAGGATCGCCGGCGATGGCGGAGGCGAGCACGCGGGCGCGTTCAATCGCGGACTCGCCGGGGTCTTCCCCGAGGCTGAGGACCACGGCGGAATCGCCGAGCGGTGAGAGCGTCATGCCCGCGGAGTATCCACAGCCGGGCCGCGCGAGTGCAGCGAAAATGGCGCGGCGCGGCGTTTCCGAAGGCCGCGCGCAATTCCCGCTAGCCCGCCTGTGCCGGCTGCATAGAATCCGCGCCATGAAACGAACGTCCGCCGCATTCCTCGCCCTCGCGCTGCCGCTCTGGATCGGAGGCTGCAACCGCAGCGATGTGACTTCGACCGAGACGGTGCCGACGGGCCCCGCGGCGAATGCCGAGCCGATGTCCGCGCCGGTGGCGCTGCCGGACGGGATCGCGCGCGAGACGGCGAAGACGGGGTTCACGGACGAGGAGAGCGCGAAGTTCGAGGCGTGGTGCAAGCGGCACGGGCTCGACTCGAAGGATCCCGCGATGCTCGACTTGGACACGGACCGTGACGGCTACCCGAACCGCGAGGAATACATCGCGAACACAAACCCGCGGGACCCGCTGTCGATGCCCGGCGTGCTGGACGGCGTCGTCTTGAAGGAGATGAAGGACGTGCGCGTGCCGGTGCTGCTGCGCGAGGTGAAGGACGGCAAGGCGCGCGTGGAGCGGCTGGACACGCCGGGCACGGAGACGTGGGAGCAGGGCACGGCGGTGAAGGGCCTGCCCTACCGCGTGACGTCGGTGAAGCACGAGGTGAAGGCGGACAAGCACGGGGTCTTCTCCGACATGTCGCGGGTCACGCTTGAGAATCCGGAGACCAAGGAGGAGGTGACGCTCGTGCGCGACCTGCCCGCGCGGAGCAGCGAGACGCACGCGGTGCTGCGGCTCGCGGACGGCTCGGAGATGAAGGTGCACACGGACGAGGTGATCGAGCTGCCGGGGCAGAAGGACAAGAAGTTCAAGGTGATCGAGCTGCGGCCCGAGCAGGTGGTGATCGAGGAGATGGGCACGAGGCGGCCGCTCACGATTCCCAAGCGCTGAGGCCCGGCGGAGTTGTCCAAGGCCAAGCCCGCATGAAGTTTTTCCGCCTTCTTTCCATCGCCGCACTGTGTCTTCCCGCGCTCAACGCCGCGGAAAAAACGCCCGGCGCCGACTGGCCGTGTCTCTTCGGACCGGCGCACAACTGCACGTCGGCGGAGACTGGATTGATGAAGACTTTCCCCGGCGAGGGACTGCGCCCGCTCTGGGAAATGCCGATCGGCAGCGGAATGGGCGGGCCGGCGATTGCGGACGGTCGCGTGGTGGTCTTTCACCGGCTCGGGGAGAAGGAGACCGTCGAGTGCCGTGATGCAGCGACCGGCGGGGCGCAGTGGAAATTCGACTACGATGCACCGTATCGCCCGCGCTATGGCGGCGGCAGCGGGCCGCGCACGAGCCCCGTGATCGCGGAGGGACGCGTGGTGACGTTTGGCATCACGGGCCGGCTGCACTGCCTCGAGCTCGCGAGCGGCAGGGTGCTCTGGGAGCACGACTGTGCGCGGGAGTTTGCGATGCGGCCCGCGTTCTTCGGATTCGGCTCCACGCCGCTCGTCGCCGGTGGACGCGTGATCGTGCAGCTCGGCGGCGAGCATGCGGGGAAGGCGGTGAACACGGTGGCGTTCGACGCGGCGACGGGAAAGGTGCTGTGGGCCGCGGCGCATGAATGGGGCGCGAGCTACGCGTCGCCCATCCCCGCGACGCTGCATGGCCGCGAGTGCGTGCTCGTTTTTGCCGGCGGAATGAGCCGGCCGCCGACCGGCGGGCTGCTGGTCATCGATGCGGCGAATGGAAAAGTGCTCGCGTCGATTCCGCACCGCGCGGACATGGAGGCATCCGTGAATGTGTCGTCGCCGGTCGTGGCCTCGGCGGAGCCGGGAAAGCCCGCGCGGATTTTTGTGTCGGAGGTTTACACCGCGGGCGGACTCTGCGCGGAGGTCGCGGCGGATTTCTCCGCGCGTGCAGCATGGCAGGCGCCGAATTTCGCAATGTATTGGGCGTCACCGATCGTGCGCGACGGATGCATCTTCGGCTTCTCGGGACAGAGCGACCAACTCGCGGAGCTGGCCTGCCACGACGTGGCGAGCGGGCGCGAGCTGTGGCGCGATGATCTCGGCGGCGTCTTCGGCCGCGCAAACCTGCTCGTGACCGGCGACGGCATCCTGTGCCTCGGTGAATTCGGCATGCTCGCGTGGATGGACATCACGCGCAGCGGCGCGAAAGTGCTCGCGAGCACGAGACTCTTCGAGGCGCCGGAGACGTGGACGCCGCCTGCGCTGAGCCGCGGCCTGCTCTATGTGCAGCAGAATGAGCCGGGACGCACGGGCACGAAGCCGCGGCTGATTTGCTACGACCTGCGCGCCAAATGAAGATCGCCCTGCTGACACCCGGCACCGGCAGCTACCACTGCGGCGTGTGCATGCGCGACAATGCGCTCGCCAAGGAGCTGCACCGCCAGGGCCACCGTGCGCTGCTGCTGCCGATGTATCTCCCGCTCACCCTCGACGAGGAGGCCGCGAGCCCCGATGCGCCGATTTTCTTCGGCGGCGTGAGCACGTATCTGCGGGAGAAGTTCCCCTTCCTCCGCCGCATGCCGCGCTGGCTCGACCGCATGCTGAGCGCGCGCTGGATTTTGAAGCTGCTCGCCGGACGCGCCGCAAAGACCGGCGGCCCCGAGGTCGCGGCCATGACACTCTCCATGCTCAGCGGCGAGGCGGGCAACCAGGCGGGCGAACTGCGCGAGCTCATCGCATGGCTGAAGGGTGCGTTCGACGGCGAGCCTCCGGATGCGGTGTGGCTCTCCACGGCGCTGCAGGCCGGGCTCGCGCGCTCGCTGCGCGACGAGCTGAAAATCCCGGTCATCGGTTTCCTGCAGGGCGAGGACACCTTCCTCGACGGCCTCGGCCC
The DNA here is from genome assembly GCA_044221035.1 of Chthoniobacteraceae bacterium. Classification (GTDB taxonomy): domain Bacteria; phylum Verrucomicrobiota; class Verrucomicrobiia; order Chthoniobacterales; family Chthoniobacteraceae; genus SXWH01. Next base: position 30,341 of record JBGAPU010000068.1, read on the forward strand.
GCGCGCCGCGGAGGTGTGGTCGCTGCTCTCCGACCGCATGAAGGACGCCGACGCGTGGGTCGCGCCGAGCCGGTATTTCGCGGAGCAAATGTCCGCGCGCCTGCGATGGGGCGCGGAGATGGAGCGCCTCATGCGAGTGATTCCGAACGGCATCGCGACGGAGGATTTCGCCGCTGCATCCGAACCTCACTCCGCGCCGACCATCGGCTATCTCGCGCGCTTCGTTCCGGGAAAAGGAATCGGCGTGCTCGTGGATGCGTTCATCGAGCTGAAGCGCCGCAAGTCGATCCCCGGCCTGCGGCTCCGCTGCGCGGGCTCGATGACTGCAAACGACGCACGCTACGCTGACACGCTGCGCGCAAAGCTCGCCGCCGCCGGCTGCTCGGAGGACGCGGAGTTTCTCGCGAATGTCTCCCGCGAGGACAAGGTGCGCTTCCTCGGCAGCATCGACGTCCTCAGCGTGCCCGCGACCGCGAGCGAGGCATTCGGGCTGTATCTCATCGAGGCGCTCGCCGCCGGAGTGCCCGTCGTGCAGCCGCGCGCGTGGGCCTTCCCGGAGATCGTCGGCGAGGACTGCGGCGTCCTTTTCGATCCCGGAGCCACGGCGGAGAGCGCCGCGAAAGCGCTCGCGGACGCGCTGGAGAAAACGCTCAGGGATCCCGCGCGGCTGCGCACTCTCAGCGATGGCGCGCGCGCGGCATCGTCGGAAAAATACTCGCTGCGCGCAATGGCGTCGTCATTCGCGAAACTGGCCGAGTCGTTCAGCGCGAAGGCGCGCTGACACGGCCGCACCCGCTTTCGCGCGGAGCGTCAGTTGAACGCCCCCACCGCCATCTCCGCCTCCACTTCCTCCTCCATTTCCTCCAGCGGGGCAAAGCGCTCGCTCTTGAACGCCAGCTCCTCGTCGCCCTTGTGCGAGGGGTCCGGCGGGTTGCGCAGTTCCTCGAGCAGCAGCGCGATCGTCGCGGAGTCGGAGCCCCGGAGCGTCTCGCGCCGCAGGCACACCTCGCGGATCGTATAGACGCCCCCCTTCACCGGGAGCTGGTTGAAGAACTCGACGACCCACTTTGGAAAGCGATCGTCCACGCAGACTACGCGCTGGCCTTTGATCATGCGGGCAATCTGCGCGGGCTCGCGCGCCGTGACAAGTCCGCGTGCCGGGGCGAATAAGCGGTTGACCGCACCCCGCGCCGCCTCTAACAACTCGCCCTCACTTTTTCCAAAGCACATGGGCAAACAATACAACAAAGTCGAAAAGAAGCGCCGCCGTCTCAGGTATCTCGCCCGCCGCAAGGCGAAGGCAGCCGTTGGCAAGAGCGGCGTGAAGGCCCGCGCCAAGCGCCCGGCCAAGAAAAAGGCCGAGGCTTCGGCCTAAGCGCGGCGCGCCCCGCGCCAGCGTGCGGTCCGTCGGCCGCGCCCATTTCGGAAAACTGCCATGCGCTACCTCCTCGTGGATGCGCACAGCGTCATCTTTTCCTGGCCCGAGCTGCATGATCTCCACCGCCGCAACGCGCTCGCGGCCCGCGAGGAACTGACGCGGCGGCTGACGGCCTACCAGGACGCCACCGGCGTGCGCGTCGTCGGCGTCTTCGACGGCAGGGGCGCGAGCCCGAACACGGAGAAAAATCCCGGCGGCATCCAGGTGTTCTACTCCGGCGGCGGGAAGACCGCCGACTGCATCATCGAGCGGCTCGCGGCGAAGTATGCCGGCGAGCACGAGATCACCGTCGCCACGAACGACAACCTCGTGCAGCAGACCGTGATCACCTTCGGCGGCCTCGCCATCTCCGTCGAGGCGCTGCTCCAGTTGCTCGGCGAGGCGGAGCGCGACGTCACCCGCCGCATCCGCAAGCTCCGCCAGCGCTGAGGTCGGCGCCGGCCTCAGTGCGCCGCGGCCGCGCGCTTCCTTCCACCGATGAGCCGCACGAGGAGCTGGCCGAGCACCACCTCGGGCTCGGTCGGCGCGGAGACGAGCGCGATGTTCGCATCGAGGCACGCCTTCAGCCCCGCCTGCAGCTCGGGCAGCGTGAAATTGCGCGCACCCGCCGCCGCGAACCCGAGCGCGAACGCATTCAGCTTCCCCTCCTTCGTCCGCGGCAGGTGCGCCGTCGCCGCCGCGGGCAGCCGCTCCAGCGTCGTGCCGAAGTGGAACGGATTCGCCGGCGGCGCGAGCTTGTGGCGCACGAGGAGATCCTTTGCGAGGAGCAGATTCCTCACCGTGGGGATGATGGTCGCCAGCAGGATGCCGATGGCCTTCTCCCCGTGAAACATGAGCTGCGCGAGAAGCTCCTGCGCATGCGGGAGCTGGCGCACGGCGATCGCATTCCCCAGCTCGAAGATCACCCCCGCGCGCGACATCGGCGTGAGCATGCGCACATCGCCCGCCGCCACGCGGCGCCGCTCCCTGCCGAGATAGAGGCTCAGCTTCTCCAGCTCGCCCGTGATCGCATACCGGTCGCCGCCCGTGTAGAGCGTGAAGAGCTCCAGCGCCTCCTCGTCAAACTCCAGCCCCGCCGCGTCCGCGAGATCGCGGCACAGCATCGACGCGCTCCGCTCCCAGCCCTGCTTCGTCGAGTCGATGCGGTCGTGCATCTCCACCTCGCCCACCTTCTCCAGCGTCTTGTAGAAAATGCGCCGCTTGTCGATGGCCCCCCCGCTGATCAGCAGGCGCGTCCCCTCCGGCAGTCCGCCCTTCAGCACATCGGCCAGCTTCGTCAGCGCATCGGTCGTCGCCTCCGCACCGCCGGTGCGGTCATCCGCGAGGAAGTTCGCATCCTTCAGCCACACCAGCTTCGCGCCGCCGAAAAAGCCGAACGTGTTCAGCGAATCAATCACCTGGAAAACCCGCTGCGCCGCCTCGTCCGCGCCGCCCGCCTGGCCGTTGATCACCTCCAGCCCGAAATCCCCCGGCGGCGTCAGCCTCCCCGCCAGCTCCTTCGCCACGCGCTTCACCTCAAACTCGTCCGTGCCGAGGATCGCGTGGATGGTGGCGGAGTCGTTCTTCTTCAAGGCGTGGACGGGATGAGCGGCGTTGTCGCGTAGCTCTTAAACTCCCGTTCCACCGCCTCCAAGTTCAGAAAGCGGTTCCCGAAATGATTCCGCACCGCCGTCTCGAACAGCGCCCCCCTCCCCATCGCCTCCAGAAACGCCACAAACCCCTTCCGGTCCGCCGCCGACAGGAACCTCACCAGCTTCTGCGACTCATCGTAAAACGCCGCCACATCCAGATCCTCCGCCGGATAGGAAGTCGCCGACGTCAGCTCCGCCAGCGCGATGTAGCGCTCCGGCCGCACCGGCCTCGCACTCGGCCGCGCCGCATAGCCCCGCGCCCGCTGGAAGGTCGCCCGGCACCGCGTCGCCGCATATTCCGCAAAACCCTCGTTCAGCCACAGCGGGATCCCCGGGCCGAAAAACCGGAACAGCACCAGGTGCGTGATCTCATGCGGCAGCGTCGTCGTCTCCGCCCGCGGCCCCGGATTCCGCCGGATGAACAGCGCCCCCTCCCCGTGGATGCCGCCCGTCCACGGATCCAGCCCGCCGAACTTCTGGAACGCCCTCCAGTCCGCATCCTCGTCGAACAGGAACAGGTGGCACTTCCGCTCCCACGCGCTCGTGTCCCGCCCCAGCTCGCTCGCGATCACCCGGTAGTAAAACTCCGCCTCCACCGACACCGCCGACGCCGTCGGCCGGTCGAAGAAATGATACACGAAATGCTCCGTCTCCGCGTGCTTCCACTGCCCCGGCCGGATCATCAGCGCCTTCTTCCCCAGCGCCGTCAGCACCCGGTCCGACAGCCTCTCAAACGGCACCTCCGCCACCGCCCCCAGCGCCCCCTGCGGCGCCGCATCCTCCGCGCACACGCACACGGTCAGAAAAATGAGGGCAGCCAGAAATCGCATCCCCCGCACAGAGGCACGCGCCGTGCCAGCGGCAGCGCCACCTCGCACCCCACTCCCCCGCTCCCCCACGCCGCCCGCACATTCCCGCTCGCCTCGCATCACCGCCTCCGCTAAACACCCCTCCCCATGAGAACGGTGAACCCCAGTTCCGGCGCGGGCGGCGCGAAGCCCGCCCGCAAAGCCGCCCCGTCCGCGAAATCAGCCGAGCAATGGTTCTCCGAGGCATGTGCGGAGCACGACGCGCAAAAGGCGAAGGCCATCTACCTC
>JBGAPU010000069.1:0-33836 GCA_044221035.1 Chthoniobacteraceae bacterium
GCCCGCGCCGATGATGTGGCGCTCCTCGACATCCGCTTCGAGGACGGCACGACGCGCCAGGTTGCGTTCGAGTTTTATGAAAAGGACGCGCCGCAGCACGTGGAGAATTTCAAGCGGCTCGCCGACAAGGGATTTTACAAGGGCTGCGCATTTCACCGCGCAATCCCGACGGCCATCGTGCAGACCGGCGACCCTCTGAGCAAAAAGAAGGACCGCACCGCGGTGGGCACCGGCGGCCCCGGCTACACGCTGCCTCCGGAGATCCGGCGCAGGCACACGAAGGGCGCCGTCGCCGCCGCGCGCCTCGGCGACAAGGTGAACCCGCAGCGCCGCAGCAGCGGCAGCCAGTTTTATGTGTGCGTCTCGGCGCAGCCGCAGCTTGATGGGAAATACACCGTCTTCGCCGGCGTGATCCGCGGGCTCGACGTGCTGGAGAACATCTCAAACCGCTCCGCCGACACGAACGACTATCCGTTGGAGCGCATCATCGTGAAGAAGGTGAGCATCATCCCGCGCGAGAAGCTGCCCGCGCCCGTCGCCGCGCCAAAGCCCGGCGAGGCCGCACCGAAGAAGCCGCTCTGGAAATACGTGTGGCCCTGGTAGGGCTCACACAGCGATTCACGCGACCGCTTTCGGCGCGGTGCTGCGCCGCAGCGTGAGGTGGAGGATTTCCGCCGGGGCGCCCATGCGGACAGGGAACCAGTTTCCGACACCGTTTGAGACGACGAGCGTGCGGTCGGGGCGCTTGTAGATGCCGGTCCAGTAACGGAAGAGCACCGGGCCCGCGCCGAGTCGCTCATTCAGCATGAGCTGCCCGCCATGCGTGTGGCCCGACAGCGTGAGCGGGATGCCCTCCGCGGAATCCCATGAGTGCGGATGATGCGCGAGCAGCAGCGGCCAGGCGGCGGGATCGCGCCGCGCGAGAAGCGCCTCGATTTCACCGCGCGCGACACCGCCGCGGTTCACCCACGGGATGCCGAGCAACTGGACGCGCTGCCCGCGAATCTCCGCGGACGCGATGCCGCCCAGCAGCAGCGGAACGCCGCCGCGCTCCGCTTCGCGCCGGAATTTTCGCGGGTCCTCGATGAGGTCGTGGTTTCCCTCGCATGCGGCGACCACGCTGCGCGCGCGGAGTGCGCGGATGATTTCCACCGCGGCAGGGAGATCGCGCAGCGAGTGGTTGATGAAGTCGCCGGTGAGCGCGACGACGTCGGCATCGAGCTTGTTCGTCTCGGCGACAATGCGCTCGAGCACATGCCCGCGCGTGAAGCGGCCCACATGGAAGTCCGTGAGATGCGCGATGGTCGTGCCATCGAGCGCGGGAGGCAGTTCCGGCACTGGCACATCAAGGCGCCGGATGCGAAAGCCGTCGAGTTGCGCCTCGCCGATTCCCGCGGCGCCAAAGGAAAGAAGCGGCGGTGTGAATGCCGCGGCCGCACCGAGAAAGTCGCGCCGCGTCATTGCAGCGTCGCTCGCCACCGCGGGGGATTCTCCCTTTCTGCGAAAAAGCCGGCCGCCCAGCGCGACAACCGCCAGCAGCAGGCGCCACAGCATCCACGGCAAAAGGATGACGAGGTGCCACGTGAGGATCGTCGAATGCAGCCAGCGCGGAATCGCCTCATCCAACGGCGGACCGCCGCGCGAGAGGAGGATCGCGGCCAGCCCGAGCGATTGCACGGCGCCGAAAGCGAAGGCCGTCCAGCGGATCCAGTTCGGACGCCGGCGCCAGGCCGCGATGCACCACAGCACATCGCCAAGCGCCATGAAGCTGAGGATCACGAAGAACATAAACGGCCGGACCATTCGGCCAGGAATGCCGGGTGCGCAAACGCGTCCCCTTGTTCGTCGGATTCGCGAAGCTCGCGCGTGCCAGGTTTTCAGTGAATGCTCGCGCCATGCAGTTCGACTTTCTCAAGCGGCTCTTCGGCAAGCGCGACCGGCCCCTCGCCCGCGAGGTGCAGCCGGCCGCGCCCGTCGCCGTTCCCGTGGCAGAGCCGCACGATGCGCTCGGCATCGAGGCGCGCTCGCTCCTCGATGAAGCCCGCTCACTGCTGCGCGCAGCCGGCGCCGCGGCGCTCGCGGAACGGGTGCGCGTGGAATGGAACGCGCGCATGCGCAGCACGGCCGGACTCGCCTTTCCCGGCCGCTCGCTCGTGAGGCTGAATCCGCGCCTCCGCGAATTCGGCTCCGGTGAAGTCGCGCGCACGCTCCGCCACGAACTCGCCCATCTGCTCGCGCACGAGCGCGCCGGCCGCCGCCGCATCGCGCCACATGGTGCGGAGTGGAAGCGCGCCTGCCGCGACCTTGGCCTGACGGATGAAAAGCGCACGCACGACCTCCCGCTGCCGCGCCGCGCCATCACTCGGCGCCACCACTATCGCTGCGAGTCGTGCGGCATCACCGTCGCACGCGTGCGCCCGCTCTCGCGCGGATCCGCGTGCCTGCGCTGCTGCCGCGCGCACAACCGCGGACGCTACGATGCGCGGTTCCGGTTCGAACGCGTCGACCCGCCCCGCGCGTAGTCCGCGCCGCCGCCCGCCTTTGCACGTGCACGGAAGCGCTCCGCCCACGGGTTCGCCTTCCCCTCGGCCACATCCGCAATCAACCCGCCGAGCACGGGCGCAAACTTGAACGCGTGCCCGGAGTCGCCCGCCACCACGACCAGGCCCGACCGGTCCGCGTCGTGGTCGATCCAAAAATGCCCGTCGAGGCTGTCGCAATACCAGCACTGCCGCGTGGCGACGATTGGCGCATCGGCGAGCTTCGGAAATGCCTCGCGCAGGAATTCATTGAACCGCGCTATCTCGGCCTCCGTCACGCCACGCGGCTGCTGCGGACTCTCGATCGCGCGACCCGCGCCGTGATTGGCTACCTTCACGATCCCGTCCACATTCGCCGGAAATCCATACCAACCCGAACGCCCGATGTCCGCCGCCCACACGGGGAACGCTGGCGCGCGAAATTGCTCCGGCGCTGCAGGCCGGAAATGCACCACCGGCTGACCCGTCACCTTCATCACGCCGCGCAGATGCGGAAGCAGAAACGGCGTCCACGCCCCCACGGCAAAGAGCACCAAATCCGCGCACCATTCGCGTCCCGCAGAATCGCGGACGCCGAGGATCCGGCTGCCATCTTCGATGAGCGCAGCAAACGCCGCATGCTGATGAACAGCGACACCACGCGAGGCTGCCTGCGCCGACAGCGCGGAAACCACGCGGCCGCTCTCGGCCCAGCCGCCGCCGGGATTCAGATACCCATCGCGATACACGCCCGCATTCCATAGCGGGTGATTCGCCCGAAGGTCCGACGCGCGAGTGCGACGCAGCGGATGGCCGCGCGGCGACAGAAAATCGAAGCTGCTGCGCTCGAAGCTGCCCGGCTGCATCTCCACATCGCGCGTCATCACGAGGAAGCCGTCCTGATGAAATAGCGGCGTGCTGAATTCCGCATTCCAGCGCAGCCAGCCTTCGATCGCAGCCTCGCCCATCGCCGTGTAGATTTCGTCCGCGCCGTAGTCCGCGCGGATCACCTTGCTGATGTCCGTGGATGCCGCATCGGGATGCGGCACACTCCCCTGTTCCAGCACATCCACCTTCCATCCGCGCGCATGGAGTTCGAGCGCGGCAGTGATTCCAAAAATTCCTCCTCCCACCACAACAACGGAGTGTGGTGCCGAGGCGCTCATCGGCTCTCCGTCAAATCGGATTCCTGCTCGGGAAATTCGCGCGGCGTGCGGGGACGGCTCATCGTCAGTGCGCGGATGCTTTCACAATCTCCGCAGACGGAAAACGAAATCCGCGCCGAGGCAGCGCGATTATCCGCTCGCCAATCCGCCCGCCCGCGAAAAGCCTCCCGGAAATTCCCCGGCACCCATGATCATCGACTGCCACAACCACGTCGGCGCGGACCTCATGTTTTACCTGCGCGGCGACTTCCCCTACGCGCAGCACCTCGTGACGATGACGAGCGAGGGCCGCGCGCTCGGCGTGGACAAATGGATCGCGTTCCCGTTCGTCGTGCCGATTTCGTTCAAGATCGAGGCGCTGCGGCGCGGCGAGATGGTCTTCGACGGGACCGGTCTAGAGCAGGTGCCATATGCGTTTGAAAACCGCCGGCTGCTGAAGGAGGTCAACGAGCTCTTTCCCGAGGAGGGAAAGGACTGCCTGCCGCTCGTGATGCTCGACCCGATGCGCGCGCAGACCGCCCAGCTCGCCGAGCTGCGCAAGCTCCGCGAGGCTGGAAAATTTTACGGCTTCAAGCTGCAGACCACGATGATCCAGTCCTTCATCCGGACGCTCTCCGAGGAGGGGCGCGGCTTCGTGGAACTCGCCGCGGAGTGGGACATTCCATTCCTCATCCACTCGAGCGTCGGCGACCAGGACCCGTGGGCGCAGGCCAGCGACATCCTCGACGTGGCAGAAAAATTTCCGCACGTCCGCTTCTGCCTCGCGCACTCCTGCCGCTACGACAAGGAATGCCTCGACCGTGTGAATGCGCTGCCAAACACGTGGTTCGACTGCTCCGCGCACTGCATCCACTGCGATGGCGCGCTCGCCGACATGCCCTACATCGCGCCGCGCAGCCGCCGCTTTGACACGGACTACACGAACCCCGCACGCGTCATCGGCGACCTCGCCGCCGCGTATCCGACCAAGTTCATGTGGGGCAGCGACTCGCCCTTTTACAGCTACGTTGCCATGCTCGGGGAAAAGCGGCTCGCGCTCATCAGCACCTACGCCAAGGAAGTCGCCGCGCTGAAGGCGAACCCGCCCGAGGTCGTCGAGCGCATCGCCAACCGCAACATCCGCGCATGGCTCAAACTGAAAGATGAATCGATTCTCTCTGGAAAATAGCGCCGCACTCGTCACCGGTTCGTCGCAGGGCATCGGATTCGCCATCGCCAATGCGATGCGTGAGGCGGGTGCGAAGGTGGTCTTCCACGGGCTCGACGCGCGGCCGGGGAACCTCCCCGAGGATTGCGCCTACGTGCAGGCGGACCTGATGCAGCCCGACGCATCAGCGCGCCTCGTCGCAGACGCATTTGCGGCGCAGCCCGGCCTGGACAAGCTCGTGTGCAACGCAGGCAGCTTTTTCGACACGCCGTTCCTCGAGATGACGCGCGAGCGCTGGGAGCGGACGCTGCAGCTCAACGTGAGCGCCGCATATTTCATCGCGCAGGAATTTGCGAAGCGGCTCGTCGCAGCGGGGCGGGAGGGGTCCATCTGCGTGACCACCTCGACGAACGGCCTGCAGGCCGAGGCGGACTCGACTGCCTACGACATCTCAAAGGGGGCGCTCGTCATGCTCATCCGCTCGCTCGCAGTTTCGCTCGGCGGGCACGGCATCCGCGTGAACGGCATCGCGCCGGGCCTTATCCGCACGCCGCTCACCGAGCAGTGGATGGAAGGCCGACCGGACTCGGAGCACCTGCTCGAGCACTATAAAAAGAAGGTGCTCCTTCGCCGCATCGGCAAACCGGACGACTGCGCGGGTGCGGTGGTCTTTCTCAGTTCGCCCGCTGCCGCATACATCACTGGCGAGATCATCATGATCGATGGCGGCCTCACCGTCGTCCAAATCGGCAGGGAGTGATTCACTCCGCGCGATGAGCACTTTCTCTCCCGAGATCCTCGCGCACCTCCACTGCGAGCTGGGTGAAAACCCGCTGTGGAATGGGGACGAAGGCTGCCTTTACTGGACCGACATCACCGGCGGGAAAATCCACCGCCTGCATCTGGAGACACGAAGGCACGAGGAGATTTATTCGGGCGAGACAATCGGCGGATTCACCTTCGAGGCGAATGGCGACCTGCTGCTCTTCCGGGTGAATGACATCGCCGTGCTGCATCCCGACGGAATGGTGGAGACGGTGCGTTCTTTCGACGACGAGGGCAGCGTGCGTTTCAACGATGTGATCGCGGCACCGGACGGCAGCGTGTTTGCCGGCACGATTGGAAAAACGCCCGCAAGCGGTGGCCTCTTCCGCGTGGAGTGCGACGGCTCATGCACGCTGCTTTTCCGCGGCACCGACTGCTCGAACGGCATGGGGTTCTCGCCGGACTTGCGGACGTTCTATTGGACGTGCTCGACGCGCCGGAAAATCTTCGCGTTCGACTACGACCGTTCGACGGGGCGACTCGGCGCCGAGCGGGTCTTCTACTCAGCGACGGAAGATGAGGGCATCCCCGATGGCATGGCCGTGGACCGTGAAGGCCATGTGTGGTCCGCGCGCTGGGATGGATATTCCATCATCCACCACGCGCCCGATGGAACGCCGCTCGGAAAAATTTCCTTCCCCGTCGCGAAGGTGACATCGCTCTGCTTTGGCGGACCCGCGCTCGACCAGATGCTTATCACGACCGCCGGAGGATCCGCGGGCAGCGAGAGCGCCGACGGGGCGATTTTCTGCTGTGCGGCGGCAACGCCGGGCACCGCGGAATTCCGCTCGCGCATCACCTGCTGAATCACCACGCCGTCCAGCCGCCGTCCACGGCAAGATTCTGCCCAGTGACGTAGGACGCCGCATCGCCGAGGAGGAAGGAGACGGCGCCGGCAATTTCGTGCGCTTGGCCGACGCGGCCCATCGGCGATTTTTCCGCGAGACGCTGAACAAACGCGGCGTTGTCGCGCTGGATGACGGAGTTTGGAAATGGGCCGGGCGAAATGCAGTTCACGCGCACGCCGCTGCGGCCCCAGTGCACCGCGAGCCAGCGCGTCATCTGCTGGATGCCCGCCTTGCCCGCCCCGTATTCGATCGGGTTCGGGTTCATCGGCGCCTCGTAAGCGCGCGGGTCGGGCGAGACCGAGCCATACATGCTCGAAAAGAGCACGATGCTCCCGCCGCCGCGCGCGGCCATCTGCGCACCGACGCCGCGCACGAGCAGGAAAGTAGCGGTGAGGTTGCCGTTGTTGGCCGCGTCAAAATCCGCCGCGCTCAGTTCCTCCATGCGCTTTGCCGTCGAGGAATAGGTCATCACCACCAGCCCGTGCGGCACACCGCGCGCCGCGATCTGCTTGGCGATGAATGCCTCCACCGCCGGTGAATCGCGCGCATCGAGCGTCGCTGGGACCACGCTGTGGCCGGGCGGAAGCTCTGCGGTGAATTCCTGCGCACGATCCCCGAGGTCCGCGCAGAGCACGCGGGCACCGAGCTCAGCGAGCTGTTTCACGACCGCCCCGCCAAGATAGCCCGCGCCGCCGATGGTCCACACGTCGCGGCCGCTGAGTGAAAATGGAAAGGGGATGTCCTCCATCAGTGTCGGCGAGCACGAGACGGGACCGGCGCCGCAGCGTCAAGACCGCTCAGGCCGCAGCAGGCAGGAACATGCGGAATGTCGCGCCATGGCCCGGCTTGCTCTCGCACTCCACCCGGCCGCCATGCGCTTTCACCGTCGCCTGGACGTAGGCAAGACCGAGGCCCATGCCGAATGTCGAGCGGCTGCGGTCGGAGCGGTAAAAGCGGTCCCATATTCTCGGCATATCCTCCGCGGCGATGCCGGGGCCGTCGTCGCGCACGGTGAGGAGAATCTCCTTCCCAGCCGGCGCAACGGTGACGGAAACCTCGCCGCCCGCGGGAGTGAACCGCAGCGCGTTGTCCACGAGGTTCGCCACCACCCGGCGCAGCATCAGCGGCTCGCCCTTCACCGCGAGGCCATCGCGCGACTCAACCTTCAGCCGGACACCTTTGTCCTCCGCTGCGAGGTCGTAGAGGTCCGTGACAGCGGCGAGGATTCCCGCGACCGGCACGCGCTGGAAGTTCTGCTCGCGAATGCCCGCCTCATTCTCCGCGATGTCCATCAGCGTGTTCAGGATGTTCAGGATTTTGTCCGACTGCTCCACGCATTCGGCGAGGGCTTCCCTGCAGCGCGCAGAATCGCCCCCCTTCTGGAGCGCGAGCTGCGCGCGGCCGCGCAAAACGGTCATCGGGCTGCGGATGTCGTGCGCCACATTGTCGAGCGCCTCGCGCATGCTGCGGATGAGCGCATCGATCTGCGCGGTGAGCCGGTTGAAAAGACTCACCAGATCGTTGATTTCGTCGTCGGTCTCGCCACGCGTCACCTTCACGTCGTAGCGGCCCGTCTCGATCATCCCGCGCACGGTTTTGCCCAGCCCGCGCACGGGCCGCAGCGTGCGGGAGGTGAGGAAGATCCCCGCGGCAAAGCCCAGCGGCAGCAGCACCGCCGCAAGGAGCAGCGTGCGCTTGTGGAAATGCCCGAGGACCCTGTCGGTGTCCTCGCGCGACTGCCCGACGTAAAGCACGCTGCCGTCGGCGAGGCGCTGCATCGCGAGGTAGAGGATGCTCCCGTCCGCGCTCCCGAGATCCATCCAGTGAACCTGCGAGTCCCTCGGCAGCGGGACGTTCCTCAGCAGGTTCGCGTTGAACTCGAGCCACTCCTCCGGGTCGCGCAGGAAAATCGTCCGGTTGTCCGCGGACGCGAGCCGGACGAAGAAGACCCGCTCGGCGCGCCGCCTGCGCGCGGATGCGAGCGCCTTCACCGCTTCGGCGCCGCCCTGCTTGTATTGCAGGACGAATTCGCTCAGCCGGAACGCGACCGCCTCGTGCTCGCGCTGACGGATTTCCTCCACGATGAGCCCGTGGGTCACATACGAGAGGCAGATCGCGAGCACTGCGAAAATCAGCGCCTGCCAGAGCGAGAGGCGGAACGATACCTTCCGGAGGAATTTCCTAAGCATCGGGGCGGAAGACGTAGCCGACGCCGCGCAGCGTGTGGATCAGCTTCCGCTCAAAATCACGGTCCAGCTTGTTGCGGAGACGACACACCAGCACGTCCACGATGTTCGTCTGCGGATCAAAGCTGTAGTCCCACAGCTTCTCGAGGAGCTGTTTCTTCGAGAGCGGCTGGCCGCGGTTGCGCATCAGCAGTTCGAGCAGGGAAAACTCGCGCGGTTGCAGGTCGATGCGGCGCCCCTCGCGGCGCGCCAGCCGCGCAAGGAGGTCCAATTCCACTCCGTCCGCCTCGACACGCTCAGCCTCCGGCGCCTTGTGCGTCCGCCTCACCACGGTCTCCAGCCTCGCGAGGAGTTCGGAGATGTCGAAGGGCTTCGCGAGGTAGTCGTCCGCACCCGCGCGCAGGCAGCGCACCTTGTCCTCCACGGAGCGCTTCGCGCTGAGCACGATCACCGGCGCGGTGAGTCCCCTCGCACGGAGCTGCGTGAGCATGCCGAGCCCGTCCAGCCGCGGCATCATCAGATCGGCGATGATTGCATCGAAGGTCCCCTTCTCCGCGAGGCGGAGCCCCTCCTCCCCGTCGGCGGCAGCCTCCACCTCGTGGCCGAGCTCCCGGAGGCCCTTCGCCACGAAGAGGGAAATCTTCGAATCGTCTTCTACGACGAGAATGCGCATGTCGCGTTTTGTCGCTCCAATGCCGGGCTCATCGCGAGCAATAAATCCGGCCCGGAAACAGTGCGGCGGGATGCGCTGTTGGTGTGCGCATCCCGCCAGCCCCGTTGACTGAATCAGTAATACGGCGACCAGAAGCTCGACGGCGCGATGTCGGAGAGCGCGTCGAACGTCGCGGTCGGCACTTTGGGTGCGTTGTCCACGGAAGGCATCGTGAACGAGTTGCCGAGAATGTCCGCGCCGCCGCTGGTGTAGAGGCGGGTGCCCGATTTCACGTATTTCTGCACGTCGGCCCACTCGACCGTGGCGCCCGCGATCTTGTTGTGCTCGATGGCGTATTGGTCCACCGCCGCATCGATGATGCGCAGATCCTCGAGGACCTGGGTGGCCTGCGAACGCTTGCGCGAGCGCAGGAAGTTCGGGACGGCAATCGACGCAAGCAGCGCGATGATTGCGACGACGATCATGATTTCCACGAGGGTGAAGCCCCCGCGCTTGGTGTTCAGTTTACGGATCATATGTTGTTGGTTTTTGGTGTTCGGTCCGCGATGCCAACTGCGGCCCCGCTGGACGCATGAATTTTGAGCACCGCAGATGCCGCGCGCGCCCAATTCCCCCTCGCTTTCCAACTGGTAATGGCTGCCAGTCCCGCGCGACGAGCCGCACAAGCGCGTTGACCGAACCCGATTTCCAGCGACAACTGCACCGCACCCCATGAACGACGAAATCCTCGTGATCGGCTGCGGCAGCATCGGCGAGCGGCACCTGCGTTGCTTCCAGCGCACCGGCCGCGCGCGGGTCTCAGTGTGCGATGCAAACCCGGAGCTGCTGAGGCGTGTCTCGGAGCAGTATGGAGCCGCCGGCTTCGCGACTGCGGAGGAGGCATTCCGCGCGGGCCGCTACGACGGTGTGGTGATTTGCACTCCCGCGCAGACGCACCTCCCGCTCGCGCTCGTGGCGCTGCGGCACGGTGCGGGCGTCCTGATTGAGAAGCCGCTAGCAACAGACCTTTCGCAGGTGCCCGACATCCGCGATGAGATCACGCGGTCGGGGAAATTCGCGGGCATCGCCTACGTGTATCACTTCATGCCGTGGATTCGCGGCGCAAGAGAAGCTCTCCGCAGCGGGAGCCTCGGCGCGCCGCTGCAAGTCACCGTGGCCGCCGGCCAGCATTTCCCGACGTTCCGCCCGGCGTATCGGGAGATCTACTACGCCCGGCATCAGACGGGCGGCGGCGCGATCCAGGATGCGCTCACCCATGTGGCCAATGCGGTGGAATGGCTGGTCGGACCGACGACGCGCATCTTCTGCGACGCCGCGCACCAGTCGCTGGAGGGAGTCACCGTGGAAGACACGGTGAATGTCGCGGCACGCAACGGCGCAGTGCTCACGAACTATGCGCTCAACCAGTTCCAGGCGCCGAATGAGATGACGATGCAGATCCACTGCGAGCGCGGCAGCGTGAAGATCGAGGGGCACGCGCAGCGCTTCGGCGTGCAGCGCCGCGGCGTCGAGACGTGGGAGTGGGGCCAGGCCGCGGCGCTGGAGCGCGACGACATCTTCATCGCGCAGGCGAACGCGTTTCTCGACGGCCTGCACGGAGAGCCGACGGACCTCTGCACGTTCGACGAGGCGGTGCAGACTCTGAAGTTCAACCTCGCCGCCCTGGAGTCGGCGCGCAGCGGAAAGGCGGTGGAGATTCCATGAACGACGGCGGCGAACTGCGTCTCGCGATGCTCGGCATGATCGAGGGCAACGGCCATCCCTACTCGTGGTCGGCGATCGTGAATGGATACGATCCCGCGGCGATGGCCGACTGCCCCTACGCGGCCATCCCGAAATATCTCGGTGCCCAGCCACTGGAGGCCGTCCGCATTCCCGGCGCGCGCGTGACTCATGTGTGGACGGATGACCCCGCCGATGCGCCGAAGGTCGCGCGCGCCTCGAGAATCAAGCACATCGTCACCCGGCCCGAGGATGTCATCGGACATGTGGATGCGGTGATCATCGCCACCGATGACGGCGATGATCATGTGCGCCGTGCACAGCCGTTCATCGAGGCGGGCCTGCCGGTGTTTGTGGACAAGCCAATGGCGACGAACGTTCCGGACCTCGATCAATTTCTCCGCTGGCATTTCGAGGGAAGGTCCATCCTCTCGACGAGCGGGATGCGCTATGCGCCCGAGATGCGCGGGGTGGCCGCGCAGCGCGAGCAGCTCGGTGACCTCCGGTGGATGACCAGCTTCACGTGCAAGACGTGGGAACGCTACGGCATCCACGCGCTGGAGGCGGTTTACCCGATCGTCGGTCCCGGATTTGTGAGCGCGCGGACGAACCACCAAGCCGGCTCGGATGTCGTCCACCTCGCGCACCGCAGCGGCGTGCAGGTGACGCTCGCCGCGATTCACGACGCGTTCGGCAGCTTCGGCAGCGTGCATGCCTACGGCACCAAGGGCCAGTTGCCGCTCCGCCTCACGGACACCTACTCCGCATTCCGCGCGCAGCTCGTGGCATTCATCGAGATGCTGCGGACTGGCCGGCGCCCGTTCGCGTTCAGCGAGACGGTCGAGCTAATGGCGATCATCATCGCGGGAATCCGAAGCCGCACGGAGGGCGGACGCACGGTGATGCTCCGCGAAATTTACGACGAACTCCACGGGCCTGCCCTCGATCACATCGGGCGCGAGGCGCAGACCCACTAGAATCCCTGCAATGAAAACACTCCTGCAAACCCTCGCCATTGCGGCATTCACCGCAGCATCCACAACGCTGCCCGCCGGGGAGCAGGCACCCCCTTCGATCATCCGCTACATCGCCGTGGACAATGTCTGCGCGTGGCCGCAGCTCACGATCCTGCGGAATGGAAAGATCGCCGTGGTGATTCACAACCAGCCCGCACACGGTCAGCGCGAGGGCGACGTGGAGTGCTGGACCAGCGCGGACGGAGCGCTTTGGCAAAAGGCCGGGACTCCCACGCTGCATGAGCCGAACACTATCCGCATGAACCACGCGGCGGGCCTCGCGAAGAACGGCGACCTGCTCGTGCTCTGCTCCGGCTGGACAAACGAGAAGCAGCCGCAGCGGCCCAAGCAGGCGGATTTCCGCGACGACATCCTGCGCACATGGATCTGCCGCTCCGCCGACGATGGGCGCACTTGGACGCGGCGCACCGAGTTCCCCGCACCGGAAACCGGTTGGACGGAGTTCATTCCGTTCGGCCCCATCGTCGCCGGGGAGGACGGCGCGCTGCACACCTCGTGCTACGCGGGCGAATTCACCGATCCGACCAAGGGCACGAAGACGAAGAGCTACCGCTCGTGGCATTTCCGCAGCGACGACGACGGCAACACATGGAAGCCGACCTCGGTCATCGGCATGAAACACAACGAGACCTCCATCCTGCACCTCGGCGGCAGAAAATGGATGGCCGCGGCGCGAATCGATGCGGTGGAGCTTTTCCGGAGCGACGACGACGGCGCGACATGGCAGGGACCGCAGCGGGTGACGGAGCGCAACGAGATCAACGCGCACCTCCTGCGCCTGAAGGACGGACGCCTGCTGCTGAGCTACGGGAACCGCGTGAAGGATCAGTTCGGCGTGCTCGCGAAGCTCAGCGGCGACGAGGGCGCGACTTGGAGCGGGCCGATTCGCCTCGCAGCCACGCTGGCGGGCGACTGCGGCTACCCGAGCAGTGTGCAGCGGCCCGACGGCAAGATCGTGACGGCCTATTACGCCAAATCCGTCGCCAACCATGAGCGCTACCACATGGGCGTGGCGATTTGGGAAGTGCCGGCGCGCTGAAGAATCCGGCGCAACGGGAATCAGAACACTCCCGCGCGGAGATCGCGGAATGCCGCGCCGAGGAAATCGAGCATCCGCGACGGCGTGAGCGATTCCTCGCTTTCACGTCCGTGCGAGACAGCGAGTTCGCCTGCCCGCCCGCAGAGCCATGCACCGATGCGCGCGGCGTCAAAAGGCCACACGCGCTGGCCGATGAGCGCGGCGATGACACCGGTGAGCACGTCGCCCATTCCGCCGACGGCCATGCCGGGGTTGCCAGTGGTGTTGCAGCTCAGGGGCTCTCCGGCCTTTCCCACGAGGGTGCGCGCGCCCTTCAGCAGGAGCGTGCAGGGAAACTGACGGCAGAAGGCATCGACCACCGCGTGCCGCGGCTGGCTGGCGGAACCGGGAGCGAGCCGCTCCATTTCTCCAGGGTGCGGAGTGAGCACGCGCTCGCCAGCGGCTTCACCGAGCGCGCCGAGGTCGGACGCGAGCGAATTCAGGCCATCCGCGTCGAGCACGAGAGGCTGCGGAGCCTTCCGCACGAGTGCAGGAACAAAAGGCGCCGATGAGCCAAGCCCCGGACCGACAGCGAGAACGTCGTGGCGTGCGGCGAGCAGTTCATCGAGGGCGGGCTGCACGCGCACCATGACTTCCGGAATCACCCAGGCAGCGAGCGCGTCCGCGACATCGGGCGGCGCATACAGCGTGACGAGCCCGGCGCCCGCGCGCACGCACGCCGCCGAGCACAGCGCCGCCGCGCCGAGGTAGCCGCGCGAACCCGCGACGATCCCGACGCGCCCGCAGTCGCCCTTGTGCATCTCGAAGCTGCGGCGCGGCAGGAGCGGCGCCAGCGCATGCGGCGTGGCGACCACCGCGTCTTCGGCGTGCGCCCCGAGCCGCTTCGTCAGGTCTTGCAGCGGCAGCACGCTGAGGCGTCCCACGAAATTCGTCGCCGCATCTGCGAGCAGCCCCCGCTTTGCGAAGCCTATGGCCAGCGTGTGGTCGGCAGTGACACACGCCTCATCGGCCTCACCCGTGTCGCCGTTCAGCCCGGTCGGGATGTCGAGGGCGAACACGGCCGCGTTGCTGTTGCGGCGCAGCCGGTTGATCGCGCGCGTGATGCCGCAGAGCGGCTCCTGGAGCTTTCCACGGGCACCGATTCCGAGGAGACCGTCGAGCACCACGAGCGGCTCACCGTGGATGGAATCAAGCTGCCAGTGCTCCGCGTTCCGGCACTGCCCGGCCATGGCATGCTTCGCCCCCGGCAGCGGCCCCCACTCGGGCTCGGGGAATGCGGCAGCGAGCCGCGCATCCCAGCCCCAAAGCGCGAGGTGCCGCGCGGCCACAAGCGCATCGCCACCATTGTTCCCCTTGCCGAAGACGGCGACGCACACACCCGGCCGCGGGAAAAACTGCCGCACCGCGCGCGCAATCAGCAGCCCGGCCTCCTCCATCAGCGAATCGGCGGACACTCCTTCGGCAAACGCCCGCTCCTCCAGGGCCTTCATCGCGGCGCAGGTGAGAATCATCGGGGAAACTTCGCCATGCGATGTTCAATAGCGCGACTTGATCGCGGAAGCGACGGCATCGGCGAGCCGCTGGCGGTAGGCGGAGGACGCAATGCGCCTCGCCTCGTCGCGGTTCGTCAGGAAGCCAAGCTCGCAGAGCACCGCCGGATGGCGCGAATGCCGCAGCACATACAGCGGACGCGACCTCACGAAGCGCCCCGGCGCGCCCGTGGACGAGACGACCTTCTTGTAAATCCGCTCCGCCAGTGAAGCGCTATCGCGGCCCCGGTAGTAATACATCTCGATGCCGCTCGCATCGGAATTGGAGGCACCGTTGAAATGGATGCTGACAAACACGGCCCGCGACTGCGCGTTCGAGATGCTGCAGCGGTCGGAAAGCGTGACGAAATAGTCGCCCTTGCGCGTCATCACGGTTCGGTAGCCCGAGCGGCGCAGCGAGGAGTCCACGCGCTTTGCGACGTCGAGCGCGTAGCTTTTTTCCGGAATGCGCTGCCCAGGCATGCCGCCGCGGTCGTGCCCCCCGTGTCCGGCATCAATCACAATGACCGGTGCGGCGCCCGCGGCGCAGACGAGGAAAAGGACGACGGCGATGATGCGTGGGAATCTCATGGTGCGGTGGTGTCGAAGGCGGTTCGGGGCGTGCGAAACTTCCCCTTGGCAGGAGCAGTTGTTTTGCTAGTTTGGCCGTCCCTGAATGGTGGCCGTAGCTCAATGGTAGAGCTCCAGATTGTGGTTCTGGCTGTTGCGGGTTCGAGTCCCGTCGGCCACCCCAGGTTTTCTTTTTGCTGTGTGAGATCATCGGCGGAGGGTGCATCCGGCGTTCAGCGCGACCATGTTGGTTCGGAGACCCTCCCTGCCCCGCTCACGAGCGTGGTGCGCGTGCCGGACTGCGTGTCGAGCTTCACCAGCGAGCCGCCGGATGCAAAAACCAGATGCCGCGAATCCGCCCCCCAAACAGGCCCCTCGCCCTCGCCCACGGTGCGGACAGAGCCGCCGTCCAACTCGAGAATCGCGACGGCAAACGATCCGCCGCCGCGCGTGTTGAATGCGACCCGCTTTCCATCCGGCGACCAGCTCGGCGCGGTATTGTAGCTGAAGCCAGTCGAAAGCCGCACGGGGCTCCCACCGGACGCCGACGCACGGTAGAGCTGCGGCGAACCGCTGTCGTCGCTGCTGTAAATCAGCTCGCTGCCATCCGGCGACCATGTCGGCGAGCTCTCCACGCCGGGCGTGCGCGTGATGCGGCGCGGCAAGCCGCCGCCGGAGCCGGTGACGTAGATCTCCGGGTTGCCGTCCTTGCTCAGCGTGACGGCGAGCTTTCCTCCATCCGGGGAAAACTTCGCGCCGCTGTTCGTGCCGGGATATTTCAGGATGCGCGTGCGCGCGCCGCTCGCGAGCTGGATGCGATACACATCCGCGTAGCCGCTCTGGTAGCCGGTATAGACGAGCGTCTGCCCGTCCGGGCTGAGGCCGGGCGAGACGCTGATGGAGCCGTCGTGCGTGAGCTGCACGAGGTTCGAGCCATCCGCGTCGCACGTGTAGATCTCCTTTTTCCCCGTGCGCGTGCCGACGAATGCGAGCTTCGTGGACGCGATGCCGCGCGCCCCGGTGATCGCGTGGACAATGTCGTCGGCGAACCGGTGAATCGCCGCGCGCCCGCCGCCGCCGTAGCTTTTCGAGAGCGACACGTTTCCGTCGCGCATCACGGTGCCGCGCAGGTCGCCGGATGCGGTGGCGTTCACGGCCACTTCCCCCTGCGCTCCCTGCGCGATGGAGAAATAGCCGGAGTTCACGAGGTCGCGCTTCAGCGTTTCGAGGTCGGAGCCCGACAGTCCCGTGATGGCGACGCTCAGCTTCGAGCTCTTCACGATTTTGATCCGCGGGGTGTCCTCCGCAGATGCGGACGCGGACACCGCAACCATCATCAAGCCGGCGGCGAATCTCTTGCGGAAAAAATGCACGATCATCTTGTGGCGCAGAACAGCGTCAAAGTTCGAGGATGAACGCAACCATTTCGTCGAGCACCCCGTTCTTCAGCAGCTCGGCCGGAGGCTTCTCGACCTTCTTCACTCGCTCGAGCGCGTGCTCGATGGACTGGTCCACCTCGAGGTTGCCCGTGGGCTTCACAAGCTTCAGAGACTCCACGGTGCCGTCGGCCGCTGCGCGAAGGCGCACATGGGCCTCCACGTCGCGTCCGCTGCGCACGACGGTGAGCGGCTGCGTCCACTCACGGTGAAACTGCGCCTCCACTTTTTTGAAATACACAGTGAGCGCGGCCGTGGAACCACCCGGGGCGCCGGGGCCGCCCTTCGTCCCCGCGTTCGTCGCGTTGCCGGAACCCGACTGTGCATTTCCCGATCCGGTTCCCGTGCCCTGCGGCTTGGCATTCGATTCCGCAGTCTTCGGCGGCGCGGGTTTCGGAGCAGGCCTGGGCGTGGATTTCGGCGAAGGATTCGGGGTCGCGACTTTCGCGACCGTCTTCGCCGGCTTCGGTGTGGCGGTCGGCTTCGGTTTCGGTTTCGGCGCAGGCCGCGGGGTCGGCCTGGGCTCCGGAGTGGCTGTCGGCTTCGGGCGCGGCGCCGGCGTTGGCGTCGGTGCCGGAGTTGGCGTTGCATGCACCGAGAGCTCCCTCAGATCATTCGGAGTCGGCAGCGGATCCCGCGGGAGCGGCGGGAGGATGTCGGGCTCGGGCTGGGGCGGCCTCACCGAGGGTGACGAGTCTCCGCTCTCCGGCAGCGGCAGTGCGGCCGCGGCGCCGAGTTCACCGCCGCCATCCAGCCACGTGATCTGTTCCGGCGGACGACGCTTGGAGAGGAGCCTGTTGCCGGCCCACGCGATGCCGATCACGGCGACATGGATGGCGAGCACGAGCAGGAGGTTTTTCCGGAACCCCCCGCCCTCCTCCCCGAACGCTGTCATCGGTTCATCGCGCATGGTGCGTCACTCCTTCGTCGTCTGCACAAAGCCGATGCGCTTCACGCCCGCGCGCTTCACCGCATCGAGCACCTCGGAAAATTTCTGCACCGGCAGGTCGCGGTGCGGACGGATGAGCACGCCGAGCTCCGGCTGGCTGGCGAGCTGCGCGGCGAGCCTACCCGCGAGAGCGTCGGTCGTCACAAACTGATCATCCAGCGTCACGGTCATGTCCGCGTGGATCGAAACCGTGCGGACCGCGT
The DNA here is from genome assembly GCA_044221035.1 of Chthoniobacteraceae bacterium. GTDB lineage: Bacteria > Verrucomicrobiota > Verrucomicrobiia > Chthoniobacterales > Chthoniobacteraceae > SXWH01. The sequence continues at coordinate 17,850 of JBGAPU010000069.1, forward strand.
CCATGTTCACCGGCTGCTTCGCTGCCTCGCCGCTCGGCAGCACGAGGTCGGTGCTGTTCTCCATGAGGGGCGTGGTGATCATGAAGATGATCAGCAGCACGAACGCGAGGTCGAGCAGCGGCGTGATGTTCAGCTCGCTGAGCGTGTGCAGGGATGGGCGGTCGGAAAAGCGGCGCATGGCTCAGTGCAGGCGGCGGCGCTCGCCGTGGTCCACATACTTGTGCTCGATGGCGCTCGAGAGCTCCGCGGCGAAATTGTCCAGCTCCACGATCATCCCGCGCAGCGTGGTGACGAGGTAGTTGTAGCCGAACATCGCGGGAATCGCGACGAGCAGTCCGGTGACGGTCGTGATGAGCGCCGCAGAGACGCCGGGCGCCATCGCGGCGAGGTTCGCCTTCCCCGCGGTCGCCACGTCGCTGAACGTGTCCATCACGCCCCACACCGTGCCGAGCAGGCCGAGGAACGGCGCGCCGCTCACCGCGGTCGAGAGCAGCACCATCTGCGACTCCAGCTTCAGCGCGGTCTCGCCGACGCTGCGCTCCATCGCCGTCTGCACCATGCGCATCTGCGCGGGTGAAATGCGCGGCGCCGTCTCGAGGCGAGCGGCAAAAGTCTCATCCACCTCGGCAGAGCCGAGCATCTGGAAGCTCAGCTCGCGGCAGCCGGCCTGATACACGGCGAAGACCGGCGCGCCCGCGAAGCGCGCCCCGCTTTGGAACAGGCTCAGCGGCTGCCGGTCGGCGCGGAACGCCTCGAGGAAATCCATGCGCCGCTCGCGCGCCTTCCGCAGCATGCGGAGCTTCGTGACCATGACCGTCCACGAGAGCACCGAGGCGAGGAACAGCGCGACGAGCACGGCCTTGCCCGGCAGCGTCGAGTTTTCCAGCGCGTAGAGGAGCCCGCCTCCGTCGGCCAGGAACTGCATTGGGAAAATCTCGGGCAGCATCGCGCGCACGGTCGGTATCACATCGGGCCGCCCGCGGCAAACGCTACGTCGCCACGCTCAGCGGCGGTGCAGGCCGCCGGTCAGCTTGAAGACGGCGATGAGGATGCCGTAGATGACCGTGCCGATGACGCCCGCGATGAGGATCATCACGATCGGCGTGATGAGCGTGCTCACGATCTTCACCTGCTTGTCCAGCTCCCGCTCATACACGTCGGCGATGAGGTTCATCGTGTCGGAGAATTTTCCCGTCTGCTCGCCGACACTCATCATGTCCACGAACATCTCCGGGAAGATCTTCTGGTGCGCCAGTGCCGTCGAGAGCGTCGCGCCGTCCACCACCGCCGCGCGCACCTGCGCCATGCGCAGGCGGATGAACTCATTCCCCGAGATGTCCTCCAGCAGCTCCAGCGCGCGCAGGAGCGTGACGCCGTTCTCCGTGAGCGTGCCGAGCGTGCGGGCAAACTGCGCATACAACCGGTAGCGCGGGATGCGGCTGATCACCGGCACCGTCCACTTGAAGCGCCCCCACGTCACCCGGCCCGACGGCGTGGCGATGAACGCCCGGAAAAGCATGAACGCCCCGGCCACCACCGCGGTGACGAGCCACCAGTATTGCATGATGGCGTTGTTCAAATCGATGATCACCCGCGTTGGCGTCGGCAGCGTCGCCCCCGTGTCCTTGAAGAACGTGATGAGCTGCGGGACCATCCAGTTCATGAAGACGACCATCACCACGGCGCCGACGCAGAAGAGGACGGCCGGGTAAAGCAGCGCCTGCTGCACGCTGTCGCGCATCGCCTTCAGCTCGCCGATGTGCTGCGTGAGGCGGCGCAGGATCGTCGGCAGCGCGCCGGAGGCCTCGCCGGAGGAGACCATGTTCACGTGGAGCGGCGAGAAGATGCGCGGGAAATCGCGCATCGCCTGCGAGAGGCTGCGGCCATCCAGCAGCGACTGGTGGAGCGACTTGGAGAGCGCCTGCAGCTTCGGGTGCTTGAGGCGCTTCACGAGCACGCCGAGCGACTCGTCGAGCGTCATGCCCGCGCTGAGCAGATGCGCGAGCTGCTCGCTGAAGAGATACTGCTGCGAGTGGCTCAGCTTCATGCTGCTCGTCGCCGCCGAAGCCGCCGGGCCTCCCTTCTTCACAGCAGGCTTCCCCGGCGCGTCGTCCTTCTTCGTCAGCGACTTCGATGGGGACGACTCCTTTCCGCCGCCGGCCGGCGCCTTCTGCTGCGGCGCGGCCGCGGGAGCAGCCAACGCAGCGCTTCTGCTCGACCATGGCGATTGCCGCCGACCGGTCGTTCGCCGTCACGACCCCATCCACGAGCTGGCCCTGTGCGTTGCGCGCGCTGTATCGGAATTCAGGCATGAGTCTCAGACTGCTGTGCCCGGAAAATGCGCAAAGGCAAGCGGGGAAACACCGGCGCGCCCCGCACACCCAGCCTCAGCGGCAAAACCTCACTTGCGCTGGCGCCTGCGAACGGAAACCGTCGAGAAGACAGCCATCGCGCAAAGGGCAACCGAGGAGGGTTCTGGAACTGAGGAAACCGCCGCAAGCTGGACAGCGTGATTCGTTGGGCCGAAAATGCCCGTCAGCGAAGCCGAACTTCCGGCGATGTAGCTGCCAGCCAAGAACACCGAACTGCCGCTCGAGAGGTCTTTGATATCCAGCGATTTTGCAGTGGAAATATCAGACGCAGGGAACTGCCAGTCGGAATCCACAGCAAAGGGCAGATAGGCAATCGCCGTCGCAGTAGCTGTGGCCAAGGCTGTTGAAAGGGACGTGACGTTCGTAGATTTCAGCGCCCAGAAATAGATCTGCGAATTAGGAGTAAACCCGGGGAGCGACCCGTAAGAGGGGGTCGAACTAATTGCAAAAGTGGCGGGAGTTCCGACGGTGCCCGTCCCAATCGTGGTGTTGGCAAACTCCTTAAAATCCAAATTCAGCGCGCTCAAACCCGCCGTCGTCGTCGAGTTCGCGATGACTTGGGAATCGGTGAACGTGGCGAAATACCCGATGCGAACGTAGTTGCCAACCGTCAGGGCCGCCGCCGTGTTGTCGATGAGACCAGTGTCAATCGTGGCATTCCATCCCACAGTCGCAGCCTGCGAGGCTGCCATGGTGAAGACACTGGAGAGTATGAGCAGACACTTCTTCATTGGGTCGAGAATTTCAGTGGAGGGGGGTTCCGTTCAATTCCGATTCCGCCTCCGTGCGCCGACTGCAGCGATGAGCGTCAGGATACCCACAGCCAAGGTGGACGGTTCAGGCACCGGAGACACCGTCACATTTGCGAGCTGCAATGCATGATTGGGAGCCCCGAAAATCGGCGTCAGCGCGGGAGTGCTTCCCGCGACATAACTTCCCGCAAGCAAAACGGAGCTTCCGTTTGCGAAGTCTTTCACATCGATGCTCTTGGCGGGAGATGCGTCGGACGCCGGAAACTGCCACTCTGCGTTGTTCGCAAATGGCACGTAACCAATCGCAGTCTGGGTCGCCGAGCTCAGGGCATTGGCGAAAGTGGACGTGTCCGTGGAATTCAAAACCCAAAAATAGATTTGCGAGGCGGGGACAAATCCCGTGAGCGCCGAATACAGCGGGCTTGAGTTGATCGAGAAAGTTCCGGCTGTTCCGCCGGTGTTCGTTCCGATGGTCGTGTTGGCGAATTCGTGAAAGTCGAGGTTCAGGGCGTCAAGCCCGGCTGTGGTCGCAGCATTCGCGATAACCTGAGAGTCGGACAGGGTGCCAAAATACCCGATTCGGACATAGTTGCCGACCGCAAGGGCGGCAGCGCTACTGTCGATGATGCCCGTGTCGATGGCGGCGCCCCAAGTTACCGTGGCCGCATCGGATGCGGCGGCGGTGGAAAGAACGACTGCCAGGGAGAGAAGACGTTTCACCGTAGGAGAAGATGCGTGTTAATCGCCGGGCGTCAGTTGAAGCTGGCTGGCGTCTGCGGGGCCACCCACTTGAAGGGCGCACCGTTGCGTTTCACAAAAAGAGCCGCACCGACTGGGATCGAAGTGTCGCTCGCATTGACAAAGGGCGCGCCTGACTGCCTCCAACCAGTGCCGCCCAAGCCGGACGTCTGGTAGTAGTAAATGTTGAAACCGGTCGTTCCGTTCCAGAACATCACCTGATCTGCACTGGTGGAATCGCCGCCCGCCAACCCGGTAGCCGAGTCTCCTGTGTAGAGGTTCGAGTTCCCGAGGGTCATCGCAGCGGCGTAAACGTTGCCCAAGAGCGTGAATCCAGAGGTTACCGGAATCGACGTCTGGCCTGTCTTCACCGCGCCCTGAATCACCAAACTAACAGGGGCATTTTGCTTGCGCACGACGACGATGCCGTCGTTCGGGTAAATCACAGTAGCACTCGCATCGACGAACGGTGCTCCCGCCTGCCTCCATCCGGTGCCTCCGAGGCCGGCTGTCTGGTAGTAATAAATCACATAACCGCCGGCACGGAACAGTTGAATCTGGTCCGCGGACGTTGCATCGCCCCCGGAAAGACCGTTCTGATTCGTCGCACCGAAGACGCTCGCCAAAGTCCAATGCGGGCGCACCCGGTAAGATGAACCGCCTGCGACGATGCTGGCTGCGAGCGGCTGCGAAAGCGTGAGCGTGTGGCTCGATGCAGATGTCCCGGTGATGTCATACATGGTGCCCGCGCCGGGACCGGACACGATCTCCACGTAATGGGTCACGGCCCCGCCACTTCCGTTGTAGGCGTTGTCCGCCCACGTGGAACTGGCATCCACGAGGGACGTCGAACCACCGACCGAGGTGGTGGTTGACTGCCAAGCGACGACGTTTGCCAGGCCGAGCGTGGTGAAAGTGTAAGCAGGCTGACTTGCACTGCCATTGCCGGCAATGCTCATGGTCACAAAACCCACCGGATCGGTCGTCGCGCTCTGCGAGAAAGCGGGCACAGCGGTGAGCATTACAAGGGCGGCTGCAGCGATGCTGCGGCGGAGCGATGCGTTCATTTTCATCGGATTCGGGTGTTCTGTTTTTTGGGGTTTCGAGGATCTCGCGGGGAGGTTCCCGCCTTCTGGGTTCGACATTTAGCGTGAATCGGGCCTGCGAGGCAAATCGTTTCTCGTGAAGTTTGATAAAATTGCATTTATCGGTTTTCGCATGCGGCATCACGCCACATCCCGCCTTAAGCGAACGTGAAGCGGCCGCACGTGCCGGTGGCGTGTGAATTTGGAGACCAAGAAGGCGGGAAGGAGGTGGAAAACGGGGACTGCCGGAGATGCGCAGCCCATCCTTTCCGGGTTTCATGGCTTCCAAATTCAAAATGAGACACCACCCGCATGCCGTGACTCGCGGCGCCGAAACACTCCCTTGCCAAGCCCGCTGCGTCTGCTCTTATCGCGGCGTGATTTTCCTGCTGAACAGCCGACTTACGCTGCTCTCCGGCAACTGACCGGTGCCCCGGACATCCCGTGGCGCCCTGCCGGGGAGCCATTCCGCTGCGCAATCCGCGCGGCCCGCGTAATCGGCTGGCACTTCTTCCGGGCGGTGGGAGTGACTGGCTGCACGACCCATCTGCTGCCCATTTCAAAAATTCACACTCATGTTTTCCAATCCTTCCTCGAAATACCGGCCCTTCCCGCCGGTGAACCTGCCAAATCGCCAGTGGCCTTCGCGCACGCTGAAAAATGCGCCCGTGTGGTGCTCCGTGGATCTCCGCGACGGCAACCAGGCGCTTGCAGTGCCGATGAACGTCGCGCAGAAACTCGAGCTCTTCCACGCGCTGGTGAAGTGCGGCTTCAAGGAAGTCGAAATCGGATTTCCCGCGGCGTCGAACACGGAGTTCGCTTTCAACCGCACGCTCATCGAACGCGGCCACATCCCGGATGAAGTGACGGTGCAGGTGCTCGTGCAGGCGCGCGAGGACCTCATCGAGCGCACGTTCGAGTCGCTCGTCGGCGCGAAAAAGGTGATCATCCACCTCTACAACTCGACCTCGCCCGCGCAGCGCCGCGTGGTCTTTGGAAAATCGAAGGACGAAATCCGCGAAATCGCCGTGCGCGGCGCACAATGGATCAAGGATCGCATTCCACGCTTGGAAAAAGGCGGCACCGACGTGCGGCTGCAATATTCGCCAGAGAGCTTCAGCGCGACCGAGGTGGAATTTGCGAAGGAAATCAGCGAGGCCGTGATGGACGTGTGGCAGCCGACGCCGCAGCGCCCGATGATCCTGAACCTGCCCGACACCGTCGAAGTCGCGATGCCGAATGTGTATGCGGATCAGATCGAGTGGATGTGCACGAACATCCGCAACCGCGAATCGCTCGTCGTCTCGCTGCACACGCACAACGACCGCGGCACCGGCGTCGCCGCCACCGAGCTCGGCCTGCTCGCCGGCGCGGACCGCGTCGAGGGCACGCTCTTCGGCAACGGCGAACGCACGGGCAATCTCGACATCATCACAGTCGCGATGAACTGCTACATGCACGGCATCGCGCCGGGGCTCGACTTTTGCGACCTCAACGCGCTGCGCGAAATTTACGAGCGCTGCACCGGCATGACCGTTCCGCCGCGCCATCCGTATTCAGGCGAGCTCGTCTTCACGGCGTTCAGTGGATCGCATCAGGATGCGATCAAAAAGGGACTCGCCGAGTGGGAAAAGAACGGCGGCACGCAACCTTGGGACGTGCCGTATCTCACGATCGATCCGGCCGATGTCGGACGCGAATACCGCGAAGTCATCCGCGTCAATTCGCAGAGCGGAAAAGGTGGCGTCGCGTATCTGCTGGAGAGCGAATTCGGCATCGAACTGCCGAAGGACATGCAACGAGAATTTGGCCCGATCGCCAACGACGCTGTGGACGCGCTGGGCCGCGAAGTCACCGGCGTCGAGTTGAAGCAAATGTTCTGGCGCGAATACATCGAGCGCACCGAGCCGTGGGAGCTCATCCACTTCCATGCCGACGGCGTGGACGGCGTCTTCTCCTGCCGCGCCTCCGCGCGGAAATCCGGCACCGACACGCAGCTCACGGGCAAAGGCAACGGCCCCATCGCCGCATTCGTCCACGCGCTGCACGGCGCGGGAGCCGGCCCGTTTGAAGTCGCCAACTTCAAGCAGCACGCCCTCAGCTCCGGCACCGAGGCGAGCGCCATCGCCTACATCCAGATCCAGCTCCCCGACGGCCGCACCAAATGGGGCGCCGGCGTGGACACCAACGTCGAACTCGCCGCCATCAAAGCCGTGCTCAGCGCGGTGAACCGTGCTACGGCATAGCCATGTCCGAGCTCGCAGAAAAACTCACACGGGTCACCGAGCTGCGCAGCCAGCTCGATGCGGTGCGCCCGCTGCCTCGCGAAGTCGAGGAGCGCGTCATGCAGAAATTCCGTCTGTGGTGGACGTATCACTCGAACGCGCTCGAGGGAAACGCGCTCACGCTTGGCGAGACGCAGACCTTCCTGATGGAGGGCCTCACGGCGAAGGGCAAGCCGCTGAAGGATCATCTCGACATTCGCGGCCACCACGCCGCGATTGATTTCCTGCTCGAGTTCATCCGCAAAAAGGAAACGCTCACCGAGGCCGTCATCCGCGAGCTGCACAAGGTCATCCTCGTCGAGGATCACTACGTGCAGGCGGAAAATGCCGACGGGCAACCGGTGCGGAAGCTCATCCGCGTTGGCGAATACAAGACCGAGCCAAATGCCCGCCGCACGGCGACCGGCGAATGGAAATTCTACGCCACACCAACCGAGACTCCCGCGCGGATGCGCGACCTGCTCACCACCTTCCGCGACGAGTGCGCTCGCGAGGAAAAGCACATCGTCGAAATCGCCGCGCGCTTCCACCACGAGTTCACCGCAATCCATCCGTTCGACGACGGCAATGGCCGCATGACGCGCCTGCTCACGAACCTCATTTTCATGCAGGCCGGCTTTCCGCCCGTCGTCATCCGCACGCAGGAGCGCAATCCCTACGTCCTCGCGCTTTCACAAGCCGACCAGGGTTACCTCGATGGCATCACGACCTTCATCGCTGACCATCTCATCGATGCAATGGAACTCTACCTGCGCGGCGCGCGCGGCGAAGAAATCTCCGAGCCGACGGATGTGGACAAGGAGATTGCGATTTTGAAGCGGGAATTTGAGCGAAGCGACGCTTCTGATTCCGGCGAAGCAGGAAAAATTCGGGGAATTGTAGTTCAGCAAGTATTGCCCGCGTGGCATCGCATCGGACCGAAACTCAAGCAACTCGGCGAACTGTTTTGGAATTCGGGCGTGGCGGTCTTAACCAGGGGACGAATCTCGGGCGAAAAGGCGCGGTTTCAAACATCGCTCCCCGCCACTTCATTGTCGGCAGACTCATTCCAAGGTCGGATTGCGCGAGACGACCCTTATAAGACAATCGAATTCCAAGTAGAGATGCGTGGCTTTAACAAAACAGGCATCAACTCGTTTAACCTCAACGGCCGATTTTACTGGAGCTTTGACGCAACGAAATACTCCCTCGTAGTCGAGAATGGAAAACCTCCCGTTTCTCTCGAAAGCGCCTACACCGAGCAAATCCCGAATGCCCAAATCGACAGGGCAATGGACGGCTTTGTTTCATATTTGGTAGAAGAGACCCGCAAGCGCGCAAACGGCGGAGCTGGAAAGTAGCTCGGGGCTTTAGCCCGAACAGCGCGAATCCCGGACTGAAGCCCATGACTACTTTGCGCTCACGCCGCGACGAACTTCGCGCAGAAGGCGCCGTCCACGCCGTCCAGCCACGGGCGGACGTGACGCGTGGTATGAAGGCGCAGGCCGGGGATGGTGCGGGCGGCTTCGTCGGCGACGTGCTCGTTTTCCTCCGGCTCGAGCGAGCAGGTGGAATAGACGAGCGTGCCGCCGGGCTTCAGCAAGCCGGCGCAGCGGCGCAGAAGTGCGAGCTGCTGCGCGGGCATACGGATGAAATCCTCCTCGCTCAGCCGCCAGCGCACGTCCACGCGACGGCGGATGACGCCGGTATTGCTGCACGGCGCGTCCACGAGGATGCGGTCGAAGCTGCACGGTGCGAGCTCCGGCGACTCCTTCATTGTGTCGAGCGTGAGCGCGCGGACGCACGTCGCACCGAGCCGCTGGCAATTTTCGCGGAGTCGGGCGACGCGGCTCTCCCATTGATCGCATGCGACGATGCGGCCTTCGTTGCGCATGAGCGCGGCGAGCTGCGTCGTCTTGCCGCCGGGCGCGGCGCAGGCGTCGAGAATCGTCTCGCCCGGCTGCGGGTCGAGTATGTCGCAGGCGACGAGCGTGCTCGGGTCCTGCACGTAGCAGAGGCCGCCCGTCAGCCATTCGACAGGAATGCGCGGGACGCTGAGCGCGAGCGGGTGAAATGGATGCGGCTCCGCTCCCGGCAGTGAGGCGAGCAGCTTGTCGCGCGTGGTGCGGAGTGTGTTTGCACGGAGCAGCACCGGCGCCGGGGTGTTGTTCCACTCGGCGAGCTTCGCAGTGGCGTCCGCGCCGAAATTTGTCGTCCACTTTTCGAGGAGAAACTCCGGATGGCTCGTCCGGACATCGAGCGGCGCCGCAGCCAGCGCGTCGAGGAGCTGTGTGCGCTCGCGGTCGGCGCGGCGGAGGATCGCGTTCACCAGCCCACCGGCGCGCCGCGAAAGTGCCACGGTTTCCTTCACCGCTGCAAAGACCGGAATCCGCGTGTGGAAAAGCTGGTAGAGCCCGAGGCGCAGCACGGCGCGCGTGTCGTCGTCCACCGCGCCATCACGGAGGCGGCCGATGAGAAAATCCAGTTCAGTCAGCCGCCGCAGGACGCCGTAGAAAAGCTCGGTGACGAGGGAACGGTCGCGCTCGTCGAGCTTCGACGCGGCGAGCTTTTCGTGCAGAAGCTCGTCGGCGTGCGGGCGCCGGCGCTCCCATTCGGCGAGCAGGCGCTGGGTGACGGTGCGTGCGGATGCCACGGAAGCCTCGCGCAGCTCAGTGGCGCACCTTTTTCTGCAGGCCGGCGACCATCGCGCGGACGTGCGGGTATTTCTGCCGCGGAATCAGCACCGCGAGGCTCACCGGATAGCTGCCGAGCTGGAGAATCTCGATTTCCACGTAGCGGACGCCCCATCGGTTCATCTCGGCGCGCGTGCTCTTGTAGAGATCGATGGTGTAGCGGCCAACGAGCGCGCTGCCGTAGTCCTCAATGACGTAGTCCTCGCCGGTCGCGAGAATGCGGAAGCGCGTGCCCGCGGGCAGCCAGCTCCAGTCGGCGGCGGCGCTGTGCGTGGGCTTCAGGTAGCCGCCGACCGCGGTGGCGCGCCCGCCGGGCTCGGAATGGTGATACGCAGTCGTGCGCACATACATGAAGCGGGAGGGCGAAGTGCTGATCTTCTTTCCCGGCTTCGTCGCAAGCACCTCGGTCCCGCCCCTCTTCTGCACAGTGCCGCCACTGGTGCACGCCGCGAGCACGGAGGCACCGGCGAGGAGGATCATGCGGAAGATGGCCGGGGATTTCATTGAGGAACCGCCTTGTTTAGCGAAACGCAAAGGGCGTGGGAACAGAAAAGGACCAGTGGACGGGAGTATGTTTCGTGGAAATTCGGCGCCGATCTTCCGGGTCCTTCCCAGACGGCCACCGACCGGCGTCCCTCAGGTGGCGGCGTCTCCGGATTCCCCGCCTTCGCGACCGGAGCGCTCCAGCTTCGTGACACGCGCGCGGAGTTTTCCCAAGCCGAAGATGTGGGCGATCTGCTCCTTGAACTCCCGAGCGGGAATCGCCGGACTGCCGATGTAGGTCTGGCCGCCAGGCAGGCTCTTGCTCACGCCGGCCTGCGCGCCGACGATTGCCTGGTCGCCGATCTCGATGTGGCCGACGGTGCCGACCTGTCCGGCGAGCGTGACGTAGTTGCCGAGGCGGGTGCTTCCGGAGATGCCCGCGAGCGAGCAGATGATGCAGTGTTTTCCGATGACCACGTTGTGCGCGATCTGCACGAGGTTGTCGATTTTCGTCCCCGCGCCGATCCACGTGCGGCCGAAGCGCGCGCGATCCACCGTCGTGTTCGCGCCGATCTCGACATCGTCGTCCACCTGCACGATGCCGACCTGCGGGATCTTCATGTGCCGGCCGTTTTGAAACTCAAAGCCGAAACCGTCGCTTCCAAGCACCACGCCGCTGTGCAGGATCACGCGGTCGCCGACCTTGCAGCGGAAGGACACCGTCACGTGCGGATGAATCAGGCAGTCGCGCCCGACCTGCGCGGAATGTCCGATGAAGGATTGCGCACCGATCACTGTTCCGGCGCCGATGACCGCGCCATCCTCGATGACCGCGTGGGGCTGCACGCTGACGCCCTCGCCAAGTGTGGCAGTGGAGGCGACATAGGCAGTCGGATGCACACCCGGCGCAAACCGCACGGGCGGCGGCGCAAACTTCTCGACGACCTTGGAGAAGGCGAGCGTCGGATTCTCGCAGCGGATGCAGATCGCGGGCACCTCCTCGGCGAACGCGGCCGGCACCAGGGCGACGGAGGCTTTCGATGCACGGAGCTGCGGCAGGTATTTTGGGTTTCCAAAAAAGGTCACTTCCCCCGGGACAGCCTCCGCGAGCGCGGCGGCACCGGAAAGCTTCAGCGATCCGTCGGCGTCGGAAGCAAGCTGGCCGCCAACGAGGGCGGCCAGCTCTGAAACGGTGAGTTCCACGGCGTGGACTACTTCTTGCCCTTGGTCTCGGGCTTGGATGCGGGCTTGTTCGCCGCGGGCGCGGGCGTCTCGGGCGCGGTGGTCTTGGGCCGGGTCGCGTTGAGCTTCTCCACGACATCCTTGGTGAAGTCGTAGCTCGGATTCGCGGAAATGACGACGGGCACGTTGTTGATGCTGTTGCCCGAGGTGTCGAAGACGAGGTCGAAATGCTTCGCGTCGCGGATCTCGTTCACGACCTTCAGGATTTCCTCCACGATGCCGTTGCGCATGCGGAGCGTCTGATCCTGGAGCTGCTTCTCCTGCTCGGCCTGATAGGCCTGCAGGTCGCGCATCATGCCCTGCCACTCGGCGATCTTGTCATCGAGCTCCTTCTTCTTGCTGATCGCGCGCTCCTTGCTGATTTCCGGCTTCCTGATCTCGTCGTTCAGCTTCTCGATCTTGTCCTGGAGTTCCTTGCGCTTCTCGTTGCGCTCGTCGAGATCGCGCTTCACGACCGCGCGCTTCTCGCTCATCTGGGTCTCGGCCTCCTTGGTGTGCCAGTAGGACTCGAAGACCTTCTTCATGTCCACTGTGCCAATGGCGATTTCAGCTGATGCGGTGCCCGCCGTGGCAAACGAGAGGACGACGGAGAGGATGGATGCGATGAGGTGTTTTTTCATGAACAAAGCCGAGTATTGACCCTTAAACCGTAAGTCCGTTCAAAACTTGTAGCCGACGTTGAACTGGAATTTTCCACCGGAGCCGTTCCACTGGTCCTTCTGGATCGGAATGCCGTAGTCGATGCGGATGGGGCCGATGGCCGGGATCTCGAGGAGGAGGCCGACGCCGTAGTCGCTGTAGAGATTCGAGGTGCCGAAGTCCCACGGCTGCGCATTCACAAAGCCGACGTCGTAGAACAGCGCCATGCGCACTTTCTCGACGATCGGGATCGTGTATTCCGTGGTGAAGCGGGCCAGCGACTGGCCGCCGATGGGCTCGCCGGTGGAGTCCTTCGGGCCCACGTCGCGGTAGCGGAAGCCGCGCATGTTGTTCGCGCCGCCGAGGTAGAGGCGGTCGAAAATCGGGACGTGCGTGCCGTTGGACCAGTTGTCCACGCCGGCAAACTGCCCCTCGAAGGTGAGAATCGTGTCGCCGGGCAGCGCGATGTATTTCGCCGCCTCGATTTCAAAGCCGTAGATGTCCTCGTTGCCGCCGAGGAAGCTGCCGGCCACATAGACCTGCGCGTCCACGCGCATGCCGCTGCTCGGCAGATACACGCGGTTGCGGGAGTCGTAGGTGATGCCCGCGCTGACCTGGCTCTTCAGCCACGTCTCGTTCTCCGCGAGGATGACCGGCGAGGCGGTGGACGAGAAGTCGTGGAGCTGGATCTGCTCGAGCTTGTATTCGAGGCGCATCGCCGCGAACTCATTCAGCGGCTTGCGGATGAAGATGTCGCCGCCGATGCGGCGCTCGTTGTAAACGCTGCTCGTGTAGCTCGCGTCGCGGTAGTAGGCCTCGCCGCCAAGCGACAGCTTCTTGTCAAGGAAGTAGGGCTCCGTGAGGCTGAGGATGACGTCCTTGCGCTGCGTGCCGTATTGGATGCGCGTGCGGAACTTCTGCCCGCCGCCGGTGAAGCGCGGCCAGCCGAAGAGGTCGAAGTTGCCCTGCGTCAGCTCGACGAAGCCGATCAGGTTGTCCACCGAGCTGAAGCCGGCGCCGAAGTTGAACGAGCCGGTCTGCGTCTCGGTCACGTCCACGTTCAGGTCGCGGCGGCCGGGCACGGAGATGAGCGGCTCGGCGGGGCGCAGCTCGGTGCGCGAGAAATAGCGCAGGTTGTCGAGGCGCTGCTTGCTGGCGTCCATGCGGACGGTGTTGAAGAGGTCGCCCGGCGCGAGCGCGAGTTCGCGGCGGATCACCTTGTCCTTCGTCCGCGTGTTTCCGCCGATGTTCACCTTGTCCACGTAATACTGCACGCCCTCCTCGAGTCGGAACGTCACGTCCACATTCCCGCCGCCGACAGGCACGGGCTGCGGCGCCACCATCAGGTCCAGGAATCCCTTCGCGCCGTAGAGGTCGCTGATCGACTTGCGGTCGGCCGCGAGCGCCTGCGGCGAGTAAATCGCGCCCGGCTTCAGCTTGAGGTTCCTCGTGATCTCATCGACCGCGAAGACGCGCGCGCCGATGACGATCACCTTTCCGACATGGAACTGCGGCCCCTCGGCGATCACAAACGTCACGTCCACCTTCGAACCCTTCCGCGTGATGGACGGCTGGCGGACATCCACATTCAGATAGCCCTTTTCCTGGAACGCCTCGCGGAGCGTGCGCACGTCCTCGTTGAGCTGCTCGCTGTTCAGCTTGCCAGCCGTCGAGGAGAGGATGTTCATGATCCCCTTCGGCTTGGTCTTCACGATCTTCAGCAGGTCGCGCCGCTTGATCGCGGTGTTCCCCTGGAAATAGACCTCGTCGATCTTCACCTTGCCGCCCTCGGCGATGCTGAAAATCGCCCGCACCGCGCCCGCCTTGCCGCTGATGTTCTCGGTCCGGAAGCGCACGTCCACGTCGCCGAAGTTCTTCTCCTGGTAAAACTCGATGATCTTCTGGCGGTCCGCCTCCAGCGTGGACTCGCTCACAAGGTCGCCCGGCTTGGACGACATCTTCTCCCGCAGCTTCGTCGTCTTCACCTGCGTGTTGCCGTTGATGACCACCTCCGCGAGCGTGCTCTTCGTCGCGATGACGACGATCACCTTCAGCCCGTCGCCCTGCGGCTCGCCGAAAATGCGCACGTTCGTCACGCCGCCGGACGCGTTCAGGTTCCGCACGTCCTCCTCGGTCACGCGGGGATTGTAGGGACGGCCCACCTTCGTCCGCATGTTGGCGATGATCTTCTCCTTCGACACCGTCTGCGCCCCGACAAACTGCACCTCGATCGATTTAACGACCGGCATGTTGGGAGCCTGTGCCTGGACGCCGAGCGGCGACATCAGGAGTGCTGCGATGACGAACAGGGCGTGGAAGAATGTGCGGAACTTCATGGTGAGATGGTCGCGCCGCAGCTTTGCCCCGGCGTGAAGCGGCGTATTTGCCGGGGCGCGCGCGGCAACGTCAAGCCGCCTTTTGTGAACTCAGCGCGCGTGGCCGCGGCCCAGCTTGAACTCGTAGCTGTCCACCAGCGCCAGCCAGCTTGCCTGGATCACGTTGTCGCTCGCGCCGACGGTGCCCCACGACTCGTGGCCGTCGGTGCTCGTGATCAGCACGCGGGTGCGCGCGGCGGTGCCGGCCTGGCCGTTGATGATGCGGACCTTGTAGTCCTCCAGCCGGATGTCGCGGATCGCCGGATAGAATGGAGCGAGCGCCTTGCGAAGCGCGGCGTCGATGGCGTTCACCGGGCCGTCGCCCTCCGCGACGGTGTAGCTCACCTCGCCATTCACCCGCAGCTTCACGGTCGCCTCGCACTTGTCCCAGCGTCCATCGCCGGCGCGGCGGTAGGTGCAGTGGTATTCGAGCAGCTCGAACAGCGGCGAATAGCCGCCCGTCTGCTTGCGCAGCAGGATCGCGAACGACGCCTCCGCCGCCTCAAACTCGTAGCCCTCCGACTCGAGGCGCTTCACCTCGTTCAGCACTGCCTTCACTTCCGCGGAGCCTTTGCCCAGCGGATAGCCCAGCGCCTCGGCGCGCGACAGGATGTTCGCCTGCCCGCTCATGTCGCTCACGGCGATGATGCGCTCATTGCCCACCAGCGCCGGGTCCACGTGCTCGTAGCTGCGCGACAGCTTCTGCACCGCGTCCACGTGCAGCCCGCCCTTGTGGGTGAATGCCGCCGCGCCCACGAATGGCGCGCGGATGTCCGGCGCCACGTTCGCGAGCTCCGCGACGAACTGTGAAAGCTCCCGCAGCTTCGTGAGGTCCGGCACCACTTCGAGGCCGAGCTTGAGCTGGAGGTTCGCGATCGTGGTGATGAGGTTGCAGTTCCCCACGCGCTCGCCGTAGCCATTGATGGTCCCCTGCACCTGGCACGCGCCGGCCTCGACTGCCGCCAGCGCGTTCGCCACGCCGAGCCCGCAGTCGTTGTGCGTGTGGATGCCCACCGGCTTGCCGAGATGCGCGATCGCCTTGCGCGTCACCTCGCCGACGAAGCCCGGCAGGTTCCCGCCGTTCGTCTCGCAGAGCACGACAAGGTCCGCGCCCGCGTCGCTCGCGGCCTTGATGGTCGCCAGCGCGTAGTCGGGCGAATCCTTGAACGCGTCGAAGAAATGCTCCGCATCGTAGAGCACCTCGCGGCCGTTCTTTTTCAGAAAGGCCACCGTGTCGCGGATCATCGCGAGGTTCTCCTCCAGCGACACCTTGAAGACATGCTCCACGTGCAGCGCCCAAGTCTTGCCCACCACGCAGACGACCGGCGTCTTCGCGTCGAGCAG
>JBGAPU010000070.1:0-33625 GCA_044221035.1 Chthoniobacteraceae bacterium
CGCAGAACTCTTCGACCGCCTCCTCGCCGACGGGGACGACACGACCGCGGGCAATTATTTCGTCGCGAACTACCCGCCGTTTTCCTTCTGGGACAAGGCGAAGGCGGACGAGGTGCGCGCCGTCATCGAGAAGCCCGCGCCGGAGGGCACGCCGCTCGGCGTCTATTTCCACGTCCCGTTCTGCAGGAAGCGCTGCCACTTCTGCTACTTCCGCGTCTATACGGACAAGAACGCGGACGACATCAAGGGCTACCTCGACCACGGCATGCGCGAGCTGGAGATGTATGCGCGCACGCCGCGCATCGCGGGGCGCAGGCCGAAGTTTGTGTATTTCGGCGGCGGCACTCCGAGCTACCTCTCGGTCGCGCAGCTCACGTCGCTGACGGATCGCATGAAGGCGCTGCTGCCGTGGGACGACGCGGAGGAGGTCGCGTTTGAAGCGGAGCCCGGCACGCTCACGGAGGCGAAGCTGAGCGCGCTCCGGCAAATCGGCGTCACGCGCCTCTCGCTCGGCGTCGAGAATTTCGACAAGCACATTTTGGAAGTGAACGGGCGCGCGCACCGCGAGGACGAGATCTACCGCGCCTACAATTTCGCGCGCAGCGTCGGCTTCCCGCAGATCAACATCGACCTCATCGCCGGCATGGTCGAGGAGACGGACGAAAACTGGCAGCGCAACATCGCGAAGCTGCTCGATCTGCAGCCGGACAGCGTGACGATTTACCAGATGGAGGTGCCGTTCAACACGGGCATCTACCAGCAGATGAAGGCCGAGGGAAAACTCGTCGCGCCCGTCGCGTGCTGGCACACGAAGCGCCGCTGGGTGAACGAGGCGTTCACCGCGCTGGAGAAGGCGGGCTACGCCGTCACGAGCGCGACCACCGCGGTGCGCGATCCGCAGCGGACAAAGTTCGTCTATCGCGACGAGCTGTGGAAAGGCGCGGACCTGCTCGGCCTCGGCGTCGCGAGCTTCAGCCACCTCGGCGGCGTGCATTTCCAAAACCTGCCGGACTTCGAGAGCTACAGCGCCGCAGTGGCGAAGGGCGAGCTGCCCATCGGCCGCGCGATGCGCACGACCACGGAGGAGCAGCTCATCCGCGAGCTGATTCTGCAGCTCAAGCTCGGGCGCGTCTCGCGCAGCTACTTCACGGAGAAATTCAGCACCGACGTGGCGCAGCGGTTCGACGCGCAGTTCACCGAACTGAAGCGCCGCGGCCTGCTCACCGAGCAGGGCGACTGGCTCGTGCTCGACCGCTCCGCGCTGCTGAAGATCGACGTGATCCTCCACGCCTTCTTCCTCCCGCAACACCAGAACGCCCGCTACACGTGACCGCCGCTCCCACGCTCGAACTGCTCCACCCGCTTCCGGCGCTCTACGCCGCGACATCGCATCCGCTGCCGGACTTTCAACTCGTGGACGCGAAATCGCTTCCTCCCGCAGCGCACCGCCTGCTCGTCCACACGGGCGACATGACGAGCAAGCTCGAGGAGTTCTTTCACGACGACATGGCGCTGCGCGTGATGCGCTGCGACCACACCGCGGAGCATTACCGCCGCGAAGTCGTGCTCTACTGCGCGAAATCCGGCCAGCCCGTCGAATACGGCGCCATCGAGATCGAGCTGTCCGCATTCGACGAGCCGCTGCGCTCGGAAATCGTGCGCGGCCAGGCGCCGCTCGGCGGACTGCTGAACCGCCACGCCGCCCGCTACCGCAGCCGGCCTCGCGGCTTCCTGCGTGTCGCGCCGGACATGCGCCTCGCGGAGATTTTCCAGCTCCCCGCCCCCGTCGTCCTGCACGGCCGCACGAACCAGCTCCTCGACGCCAACGACCGCGTCCTCGCGAACATCGTCGAGGTGCTGCGGCCCGTTTAAACGCGCCCCCTCCCCTGCGGAAACCGCGCCGCGCCAATGCGCGCTTGTCCTCGCGCGCCTCACCCCGCACTTTGCCCGCGCACTTTCACAGCCATGCCCACCGAGCCCTTCTTCATCGCCCAAGGAACGAGCGAAATAAATTTCCTCCCGCAGATGGCGAACCGCCACGGGCTCATCGCGGGCGCGACCGGCACGGGAAAGACGATCACGCTGCGCGTGCTCGCGGAGAACTTCAGCGCCATCGGCGTGCCGGTCTTCATGGCCGACGTGAAGGGCGACCTTGGCGGCCTCGCAAAGCCGGGCGCGAACTCGCCGAAAGTGAAGGAGCGCGCCGCGCAGTTGGGGCTGGAAATCACGCCGAATGGATTCCCGGTCGTTTTCTGGGACGTGTTTGGAAAAAGCGGCCATCCCGTGCGCGCGACGATCTCCGACATGGGACCGCTGCTTCTCGCCCGCCTGCTCGGACTGAATGAGACGCAGGAGGGCGTGCTCAACGTCGTCTTCCACATTGCGGACACCGAGGGCCTGCTGCTGCTCGACATGAAGGACCTGCAGGCGATGCTCCAGCACGTTGCGCAGAACGCCGCGGAATACACGACGAAGTTTGGCAACGTGGCCTCCGCGACCGTGGGCACGATCCAGCGCGCGCTGCTCACGCTGCAGCAGCAGGGCGGCGACAAGTTCTTCGGCGAGCCCGCGCTCGACCTCACGGACATCATGCAGTGCGCGGAGGACGGACGCGGCATCGTGAACATCCTCGCCGCCGACACGCTGATGACTTCGCCGCGCACCTACGCGGCATTCATGCTGTGGCTGATCAGCGAGCTTTTCGAGCGGCTGCCCGAGGTCGGCGACGTGGACAAGCCGAAGCTCGTGTTCTTCTTCGACGAGGCGCACCTCCTCTTCAGCGACCTGCCGCAGAGCATGCAGGAGAAGGTCGAGCAGGTCGTGCGGCTCATCCGGTCAAAGGGCGTCGGCGTCTATTTTGTGAGCCAGAACCCGCTCGACATCCCCGACAAGGTGCTCGGCCAGCTCGGCAACCGCTTGCAGCATGCGCTGCGTGCATTCACTCCGCGCGATCAAAAGGCGGTGAAGGCTGCTGCGGAGACCTTCCGCGCGAATCCAAAGCTCGATGTGGAGAAGGCCATCGGCGAACTCGGCGTCGGCGAGGCGCTCATCTCGCTGCTCGACGCGAAGGGCACGCCCACGATGGTCGAGCGGGCATTCATCGCGCCGCCCGTGAGCGACCTCGCGCCGCTCAGCCCGGACGACCGCAGCGTGCTCATCGAGGGCAGCACGCTCTTTGGAAAATACGAGCAGGTCGTGGATCGCGCGAGCGCCTACGAGGCCCTGCAGGGTGCGCCTGCGGCAAGCGCACCGGCGCCCAAAGTCACCGCGGCCAGTTCGGCGGGAGCAGCACCGTTTGACGCCGTCGCCGCCGCACGCGCGAGGGCCGCTGCACGACAATCGAGCGCGCCCGCTCCGAGCGCGGCGCTCAGCGAGGCACTCGGGAACCCACCTCCGACACCGCCCGCTCCCACTCCGCCGGCACCGAGTCCGCGGGAAGCAATGGCCGCAGCGGAAGCCGAAGCCCGCCTCGCAAAACTCCGCGCCGAAACCGCCGAGCGTGAGGCGAAGGCCCGCGCGGCAGAGGCGCTCGCCGAGAAGCGCAGCGCGGCGCCGCAGAAGCCCGGGCTCCTCGACAAGGTGGTGCAGTCCGTCGCGCGCAACGCCGCAGGCCAGGCGACCCGCTCGTTCATGCGCGGGTTGCTCGGGAGCATCTTCGGAGGGCGCGGACGCTAATCACTCATGGGAGGCATCGTCATCAAACCACGCTCGCGCATTCTGCACGGGCACGACTGGGTCTATTCGAGCGAGGTGCTCAAGGCATGGGGCGAGCCCGAGCCCGGCGGTGTCATCGCCGTGAAGGACGGAAAAGATCGCCTGCTCGGCAGCGCGATCTACAATCCGAAATCACAGATAATCGCACGGCGCTTCTCGCGCCAGCGGCAGGAGCTGGATGCGGATTTTTTCCAGCGCCGCATCACGCAGTCCGTGAGATATCGCGAAAGGCGCGGAGTTTCGCCGACCGCCGCACGCCTCGTGTGGAGCGAGAGCGACGGTCTGCCGGGGATGATCGTGGACCGCTACGGCGACCATCTCGTGGTGCAGACGCTCACGCTCGCGATGGACATGCGGCTCGACCTCATCACCGCCGCGCTGCGGGAGATCGTAAAACCCGCGGGCATCATCGAGCGCAACGACGCACCCGTGCGGCTCGCGGAGGGCATGGAGCAGCGTGTGTCCGTGTTGCACGGCGATGCGCCCGCGCCCTTCGCGCTGAACATCGGCGGACTCGACTTCGAGGTGGACCTGATGCGCGGGCAGAAGACGGGCTTTTATCTCGACCAGGTGGACAGCTACGCCGCCGTCGCCCGCCACGCGCAGGGCCGCCGAGTGCTCGACTGCTTCGCAAACCAGGGGGCGTTCGCGCTCGCCTGCGCCAAGGCCGGCGCGAAGAGCGTGCTCGCGGTGGAAATCAGCGAGGATGCATGCGGGAACATCCGGCGGAACGCAGAGCGCAACCAGCTCCCCGTGCAGGTGCGCGCGGAGAACGTGTTCGATTTCCTGAAAGCCGCGGACTCCGGCGGCGGGCAGGCGCAATACGACCTCATCGTGCTCGACCCGCCGTCCTTCACGCGCAGCAAGGGCAAGCTCGAGGACGCCCTGCGCGGCTACAAGGAGATCCACCTGCGCGCGCTGAAGCTGCTCGCGCCGGACGGCATGCTCGCGACATTCTGCTGCTCGCACCACGTCACTCGCGAACTCCTTCTAGGCGTGATCAATGAGGCGACCGTGGACGCGAAGCGCACGCTGCGGCAGATCGCCACATTCTCGCAGGCGGCGGATCACCCGATTATCCCCACGCTGCCGGAGACGGAATACCTCAAGGGCTTCCTCTTCGAACTCGCACCGGGACGCTGAACTGCGCGCGGGAATTGCTGCTGACAGCGGCACGACTCCATGCACGTTACGCCAATGCCCGACGCCGCGCCCCCCCACCCCTCGCCCGCGCGGCTTGCACGGCTGTTTGCGTGGCAGCGCTGGCGCAGCCTCCGCGCGCGCTTCGCGAAATCGCGCCGCGAGTCGCCGCTGCTGATCTTCATCCTCACCGGCTTCATTCTCTCCTATCTCATCTTCGGGTTCATCCTGTTCCGGTCGGGGCTGGGGTATCTCTACCGGTTTCCGCTCGTCGGCAGCCAGCTCGCGGAGCGCATCCTGTATCTCGTCTTCGGGTTCTTCTTCATCATGCTCGTGGTGTCGAACCTCATCATCGGCTACTCGACGCTGTTCCGGAACAGGGAGGCGCAATGGTTCCTGTCGCTGCCGATCCGGCACCGCGATGTGTATCGGTGGAAGTTCATCGAAGCACTCGGCATCTCGTCGTGGGCGCTCGTGTTTCTCAGCGCGCCGATGCTCGCGGCCTACGGCACCGTCCATGATGTCCGCTGGACGTTTTACCTGCAGGTTGCGGTCGGATACCTGCCCTTTGTCGTCATCCCCGCCGTCGTCGGCTCATGGCTGATTTTGCTGCTGGTGCGCGTGCTTTCAAAGCGATGGGTGAAGCCCCTGCTGCTCGGCGCTGCGGCGGTGCTGCTCGCCTATGTTTTCTTCGGCGTGAAACCGGTCACCGAGACGGAGGCCGCGAATGCCGGCGAGGTGCTGATGTTTCCGAAACTGATGCGCGGCTCGCACGCGGCGACGAGTCCCTTCCTCCCGAGTTCATGGCTCGCGATGGCAATTCGCAACTGGGGCATCGAGGGCATGGGCTCGGACGGTCTCTTCTATTTTCTGCTTCTCCTCAGCTACGCGCTGTTCGGGCTGCTGATCGCGTTTGAAATCGCGGGGCGCAGCTACTATGCGTGCTGGTCCGCCGCGCTCGGCTCGCAGGCGGAGCGCCAGCACCGCGACAGTGCGGCAAAGCGCCAGCGCGGCAACCGGACCAGTCTCCTCGGATGGCTCCAGGCAAAGCTGCGCCCGCTTTCACCGCGGATGACTGCACTCGTCTTCAAGGACATCCGCGTCTTCTGGCGCGACCCGGTGCAGTGGACGCAGTTCATGATTTTCTTCGGCCTGCTGTGCCTCTACGTCGCGAACCTCCGCAACGTGGCGATCGAGTTCAAGCAGGGCTACTGGGAGACGCTCATCAGCTACCTGAACCTCGCCGCGTGCGCGCTCACCCTGAGCACGCTCACGACGCGCTTCGTTTATCCGATGTTCAGCCTCGAGGGCCGGCGCGTGTGGATTCTCGGCCTCTCGCCAGTGGGCCTTCGCGGCGTGGTGCTGCAGAAATTCTGGGTGAGCTTCATCACGTCGGCGATCATCACCGTGGCCCTCATGAGCGTGTCCGCGGTGATGCTGCACCTCAGCCCGCAGCGCACCATATTCTTCGCCGGTGCGACGCTGATGATGAGCGCCGCGATGTCCGGCCTCGCCGCCGGGCTCGGCGCGCTCTTCCCCGACTTCAAGGAGGACAACCCTTCCAAGATTGTCTCGAGCTTCGGCGGCACGCTGTGCCTCGTGATCAGCTTCGTTTACAACACCGCAATCGTATCCCTGCTTGCGGTGCCGGACATGTTTGCCGTGACGAACCACGCGCTGCCCATCCCGCGATGGCTCACGCCGCTCGTCGCGCTCGCAATCAGCATCGCGGTGATCGTCGTTCCGATGTCGCTCGCACTTCGCCGCGTGAAAAGTCTGGAAATCTGATCGCGCCTCTGCATGATGCGGCGCGCAGCCTCGCTGACATGCCCAACCCACCGCGCGACCAATTTCTCGATCTCCCCGAAGGCGACCCGCTCTCCACGGAGCATCTCGACGAAAAGGTCCATCTGGCCGAGCAGCAGGAGCAGGCGCTGAAGCGGCAGCTTGAATCGATTGAGAGGCAGAAGCGCGAGCTCGCGGAGCTCAGCCGCAGGCAGGAGACGCTGACCGCCGGGAAGAACGAGCTCGCCGACAAGCTCACGCGGGCCCTCGTGGTGATAGAGCGCGAGACGATGGAGGCGGGAAAGCGGCTCGAGCTTCTCCAGTCCATCAGCACGTCGTTCACGCAGCACCTTGAGACGATCGACTCCATCAATCCCAAGCTCTGGGACGAATCGGACATCAACAAGGAGCTGACGCGCGCCCTCGCCGCCGTAGACGATGCGCGCGGCGAATACAGCCGATCCTATCCCCGGGTCTGCGCGCTCCCGGAGCAGGCGGCATCTGCAGGCAGCGGCGACACCGGCTACACCGCGGACTACTCCGGAGCCGACGACAAGGACTTCGTCGGCTGGCTGAAGATCGGCTTCGCATTTTCCCTTCCGCTCATCGTCTTCGGACTCATCGCAATCATCGTCATCGCCAGCCGCATCCCGGCAAAATAACCATGCCACGGAAATCCGACCGCAAAGCCACCGTCGAATCTCCCATCCTCTCAAAACAGCAGCAGCTCGCGCAGCAGGAGGCACAGTTGAAGGCGCAGCTGGATGAGACGCGAAGCTTCCTGAAAAAGGCTCCCGTGCTGAAGGACGAAGCACAGAAGAAACAGCAGCAGGAGATTCTGGACCGCTTCAACCGCCCCACACAGATCGAGGGGCCGGCGAATTTCCGCCTCAATTTCGACTCGGGGAAGCCAACCCCTCCGCCGCGGAAGCTGCGCAAGGAGCGCAGCAAGGCGCCGCTGGTCACGCTCGCCCTGCTCGTGACCTTCGTTGTGGTCCTGTATTTCGCCTGGAAGTCGATCTGGCAGGGATAGCCCGAGACAGGTGGGCACCGAGGGCGTGGAGCAGCGCAGGCTGCAGCGGCGGGAAAACGCTTGAACCCAATTTCACGATGCGAAAGCTGGCACCACTTGAGACCCCCGCATTTCCCCATCAAGACCAAGCACGCCAAGGTGATCAGCGCAGCCGAAGCCGCGCGCATCGTCCGTTCCGGCGATTGGCTGGACTACGGTTTCGGCCTCGGCCAGCCGGACGCGTTTGACGAGGCGCTCTCCCGCCGGCGCGACGAACTGCGCAGCGTCAAAATCCGTTCGGGCCTCACGCTGCGCGAGCGGGCCGTCGTTGAATCCGATCCGGAAGCGGCGAGCTTCCAATGGCTGAGCTGGCATTTCTCCGGATACGACCGGCGCAAATCCGACCAGGGCCGCGCCAGCTACATTCCGATGAACTTCGGCGAGGCGCCGGACTACTACCGCCGCTTCCTCGACCCGGTGGATGTTGTCTGCATCAAGACCGCGCCGATGGACGGCGATGGATTCTTCAATTTCGGCGGCGCCGTTTCCTACCACCGCGCACTCGTGGAAAGGGCAAAAGTGCTCATCGTCGAAACCTGCCCCGGGATGCCGCATGTCTTCGGCACGCAGGAGGCCGTCCATCGCAGCGAGGTGGACTACATCATCGAGGCACCGGAAAGCACCGTGCCCGAACTCGGCAATCCGCCGGCATCCGAAATCGACCGCAAGGTCGCCGCGTTCATCGCATCGGAACTCACCGACGGCGCCTGCCTGCAAATCGGCGTCGGCGCGATGCCGAATGCCATCTGTTCGTTGATCAAGGAAACCGGTGTCCGTGACCTCGGCATCCATTCCGAGATGCTCGTGGATGGCCTGATCGACCTCCTCGAAGCCGGATTCGTCACCGGCGCGCGCAAGAACATCGATGCGGGCAAGGCCGTCTTCACCTTCGCCGCCGGCTCCCGGCGGCAGTATGAATTCATCGACCGCAACCCGCTCGTCCACGCCTGCCCGGTGGACTACACAAACCTGCCGGAAATCATCAGCCGCAATGACCGCGTGTTTTCCATCAACAACACCACGCGCATCGACCTGCAGGGCCAGTGCGCATCCGAATCGTGCGGCCACCGGCACCTCTCCGGCACCGGCGGCCAGTTGCAGTTCGTCCGCGGCGCCTACGCCTCGCGCGGCGGCAAGTCGTTCATCTGCCTCGCCTCCACCTATGACAGGCGCGGCGAGCCCCGGAGCCGCATCGTGCCGCGACTGGAACCCGGCGACATCGTCACCACACCGCGCACGGATGTGATGTTCGTCGTGACCGAATACGGCATGGTCAACCTCAAGGGCAAATCCGTGCCCGAGCGCGCCCGGGCCCTGATCTCCATCGCGCATCCGCAGTTCCGCGAACAATTCGATCGCGAGGCCCTCGAGTGCGGTCTCATCCCGCGGGGTTTCTAGATCCGGCCGAGCTGCTCCGACCGCTCCATGACTCGCGCAGCGGGCAGCCACCGCGGATGTCCCCGCAGTGTGAGGCGGCGCCCATCTTGCACTCGGCGGAAAAATCCGCTGGCGCTGCGGGAAAAATCCGATACCCATTCCGCCCCGCGGCAAAAACGCGCGCTTAGCTCAGTGGTAGAGCGCTTGCTTCACACGCAAGAAGTCGCAGGTTCGAACCCTGCAGCGCGCACCAGTCTGAACAGCGCGCCGTTCTCACTCACGCCATGCCAACTTGTGTTCCCGCTGGTTCCATGGTTGCGCAACCCGATGCGTGTGGGCTGTGAGTGCCATTCCTCCGGGATCCATCCGAGCCATCGTCCACGATGACAAAGCGCCGATCGTCGGATAGGGCGAGGTGATCGAACCGCTGGCCGGAGGCGATCAAGGTGCCCGCCACTCACCCTTCCAGATCGGGCCGTGATCGACGCCGTGTTTGTCGTGGTGGAGGCTGAAGCTGGCTTCCATTCGCTTCAAGAAGACCGCAAAGGCGGCGTCATCGAGATAGAAGCGGGATTTCGTGTCCCCAGCGATCAAACCAGCCTTCCGCAGCGCAAAGTGCAACTGCGTGAGATTGTCGCCGAACATCCGCAGACGGGCGCGCTGCGCATCCGTGGCGCACTCCGCCAGTGTTGCGCGGTAGCGCCGTTCCATCGTGGGGAAGATCGGCGCATAGATGCTCTTCATCACGTCCTCGTTCACTTCATACTGGCTGCCTTTGTAAACGGGCGATTGCGGCTCCTTGTGCGCCAGCATCCTAGCATCGAGTTCATCATAGAGAGAGCGCAGGTGACGCCAGCCCGGGCCGTAGGCTCGTTCGAGCCACTCGTTGAGCGTGGCGCTCACGTCGAGCTGCGGAGTCCAGAGCTGCTTGGCGAGCAGGTAATTGATCGGCGCGTTCACACCCCATGCGCTGGTGCCGACCATGCGCGCGCCCCAGGCTCCACTCTGCGCGGCGGCAGGCAGCTCCCGCCGCAGAATCTCGAGGCCCACCGGCAGCGGCGCGCCGTGGAAGCTCCGCATCCATGTGGAGTAGTTGTGGTAGAAGAAATGGGGTGTGACCTCGCTCCAGCGCCGCATCACAGCCTCAAACTCGGCGCGGTAAACCGGCTTCAGCAGCCCATAGCCGTAGTAATTCAGCGGCGCCCAGCAGAGGCTCACGTTGTCGGGCAAGTGTGGCACGTCCGCGGGCGGATACTGGTAGTTGTAATAGACAAAGCCGCCGAGCCTGTGTCCCGGTCGCTCGCGGGCGACAATCTCGCCGACTCGTTTGTAGAACGTCAGGATTGCCCGCGCGTGATTCGGTTTGCCGTGGGGATCGGTGTCGAGCAGCGGCTTGCATCGCTCGCAGGTGCAAAAGCCGCCACCGTCTGTCGGCGATATGCTCGTCATCTCGCGCTTCGGATTCCGGTCGATGCTTTCGATGACGCGCTGTGCGAATAGCTCGACGATGCCCGGCGCCGTCGTGCAGAAGAATGTCACGCGTCCGTTTCGGACCGCCTCACCGTTCGAAGGTTTCCACTCCGGGCGCGCCTGCAGATCAGACGGCTTGATGTAATCGTCCCAAGAGTGCCCGTAACCGGTTGCCTGGGGATGCAGCGCATTGGTGAGGCGGAGTCGAGTCATCCAATCGATCACCGGCAAGTAGCGCGAGGCGATCGCACGATCGCTCTCACCCATATAGGCCACCGACCTCGCACTGAAGCCCGGAGAGCCACGGCGCGGCTCATTCAGCTCGATTCGCAACGTGCCATGGCGCGGGACGTCCTCGCCCAATTCCCCAGGAAGCAACCACCGCACCCCCACAAATCGTTCCATGAACTCGATTGCTCCGTAGAGTATGCCGTGGCTGGGCAGATCCCACATTCCCTTTGGCTCGCTCTCGTTCCCCGCGATGACGATGCCGTTGTTCTCGATGCGAATCTCGTATCCATCGCGCGGAAGCCAGTTGTCGGAAGTCAGTTTGATGGCACTCGATGTAGCCGCCGCAGTGGTCAGCTTCAGGTTGAAGCCTGTGGAACGCTCGATGACGCGTTGCAGCTCCTTCGCTGCGAAAACAGTCTGTGGCGATGCGCCCGCCGGGGTCACGATGACGAATCCCTCTCTAACGACTAATTCGGCGGCGCTGGAAACCGTTCCGAAGCCGAGGAAGAGAACACTAAGGAGTGCGACTGTGAGCTTCATGGTTTGACGTGATTTCGTTTTCCCGCCGGGAGGAGACTGAGTCCCGTGGTAACGACGGAGAACACAGACGATAACAGGCAAACGACACACGACAAAAGACAACATCCGGCTCAAATGGGACGGCGAATGGGAGCAAGACCGTCAATGAACTGCGCCGAGTGCACAACATCTTCAGAGTGTGTTTTCACGATCGAAGCGGCCGTTCGGAATGATAGCGTTGGGCGAGGCCGAAAGGCACACGGAACTCGAGCGGGAGAACTCGGTGCCGACGAAGATTCCGGCGGAGGCGCCACTCAAGAACCGAGTGCTGGAGGCGGGAAGGGTAAGCTCAATCTGCGCTCCAGATTTCGGGCAGAATCGTTGATTGATGACGTCACCGAGCGACAGTCAGGCATTCATGAAAAGTTTCCGGGTCCGCATCGCACAAGGATGGAAAGCAGCATCGGCAATGATCCTGCCGCCGCTGCTGATTTTACCGGGCATCTACTTCCTCGCTCAAATCCGCGGGCTCCCGGAAGCGGTCGTGATTGCCTTCATCGCAATCATGGTCGTTTCGCTGTGCGGGGTGAGCATCTGGTTGGTCCTCCGCGGGATCACTTTGGTGGATTATTTGATCGAAGGAGGGCGACACCGTGTCGAAGTGCTGCGGAAGACGTGGCTGACTGTTCGTTCGTTCGACTTCAGCATCGGTGAGGTGACGAGTTTCCAAGTCCGACGCTCAGGAAACCGGCTCTACTTCACCATCACAATGCGCGGCTATCCTGGGAAGTTCAGCATCAACGCGGCATCCGACCGTCCCGAGGACGTGGGGCATTTCAAGGAACTCATTCTCCTCATAGCCTCGCAGTTGGACCTGCAAAGGGTGCTGGAGAACGAACCAGAGCGGGAATTGCGTTGAGTTCGCTGCCCTCATCAGAGTGTCGCGCCGAGGGAACCGCGTGAGCCAACCCACCGTGAAATTGTCGGCGTCGTGGTTGGTCAAAGCACCACAAGCATCAGGCGGACGGCTCAATGGGGCGAGTGGCGACCATGCCTGTCGGATTGACTCGGAAAATGCGGCTGGCGACGTTTGCAGAGACAGGCCGGAAGCGCCCCAGCCCCGCTCATGTTCGGATCTACCGTGACCCGGCGGCAAACCAGATCAGGCCGCGGGAGGCGCAGAGGGCGCTTGCTGCGGCTTCACGAGCGGCTTGATGGAGACATAGGCGGCGGCGATTGCGGCGGCCAGCGGCAGCCAGAATCCGAAGATGGTCATGTGCATCGAAATCTCGACGCTGCCCATGCTGACACTCTTCGTCCCGCTCCGCAGCCAGAGGAGCACATAAAGCAGGGCCGACAATCCGGCGGAACCCGCGATCGCCAAAGGAGCCCACGTCTCCTTCTTCTTTCCCATGAAATTCCAAACCCAAAGCCCGATGCCTGCGGCTGCCGCCAAAACCGCGAACAGTCCATTGGCCCCAGCGCGAATCACCGGAACGGATGCCGAGGAGGCGCTCTGCTTGATCACGTCCGCCATCGGGCCGTCCGCTTTCACGCTCACTCCGACCGCGCTGAAGAGAATCGAGCACAGCACGGTCAGCGCGAGCCCGCCGAGATAGATCTGAGCCTGAAGGTCGAGCTTCTTGAATGCCTCCACCCCGGCGGCCATCTTTTCCTTCGCCTCACCGAGCGCCTTCGCGGCAGCGTCCTGGCTTTTCGGCGCCTCTGTTCCGGGCGCGGGCGCGGGCGGGACGGCCGGCGTGACGTTCTGGTTCTGATTAGGATCGGATTCAGTGCTCATTGTGTGGTTCTCGATTCGCGCGCAGTATGCAGGTTGCCCCGCGCGACACAATCACGGCTTTGTATCCCTTCGGAGACCCGACCCGCTCAGTGCACCACTTTGTTGAGCGGATACTCGATGATGCCCTCCGCACCGAGCGACTTGAGCTGCGGGATGATTTCGCGGACGACCTTTTCATCGATGATCGTCTCAACGGCGACCCAACCGGGGACGGCGAGGTGCGCGATGGTCGGGTTGCGCAGCGCGGGCAGCGCAGCGAGCAGGGCCTGAAGCTTGTCCTCGGGCAGGTTCATCTTGAGGCCGACCTTGTCGCGTGCGGCGAGCGCGCCTTGGAGAAGGAGGACGATGCGCTCGATCTTCGCGCGCTTCCACGGGTCGGTGAATGCCTTCCTGTTCGCGATGAACTGCGGCACGCTCTCCATGATCGTCTCGACAATGCGCAGCTTGTTCGCGCGGAGCGACGAACCGGTCTCCGTCACGTCCACGATGGCGTCCACGAGGTCGGGCACCTTCACCTCCGTGGCACCCCACGAAAACTCGATCTCCGCGGTGACGCCGTGCTTCGCGAGGAAGGCGCGCGTCATCTCCACCGCCTCCGTGGCGATGACCTTGCCCTGCAGATCCTTCACGGTCTTCACCGGCGAATCCTCCGGCACCGCGAGCACCCAGCGCGTGGGCTGCGCGCTCCGCTTGCTGAAAAGGAACTCCGCCAGCCGCTCGACATCGCTGCCGTTGTTCTCTATCCAGTCGCGGCCCGTGAGCCCGCAGTCGAGGAACCCGTGCTCGACGTAGCGGGAGATTTCCTGCGCGCGCAGCAGGCGGATCACCAGCTCCGGGTCGTCCACGGACGGCTTGTAGCTGCGCGAGGACACGGAAATGCTGAATCCGGCCTTGGCAAAAAGGGCGATGGTCGGCTCCTGCAGGCTTCCCGAGGGCAGGCCGATGCGGAGCTGGCGTTTTTCTTCTGGCATAAGAGCGCGCGGTTCTAGCGCGGGGGCGCGGCGTTGCGAGGGAAATTTCCCGGGCCTGCACTCGCCTCTTGCCGGAATGCGCGCGATTCGGCTCATTCCGGGGATGGAGCTGCAGCCCATTCAGAAGTTGCATGACACGCAGAATCAGCGCGACCGCCGCGGCATCGCGATCGACCGCGTCGGCGTGCGCGGACTGCGCTACCCGATCCAAGTCCGAGACAAGGCGCGCAAGCTCCAGCACACCGTCGCGACGGTCACGCTCACCGTGGACTTGCCGCACCATTTCAAAGGCACACACATGAGCCGCTTCGTGGAGGTGCTGAATGAATTCGGCCCCGTGCTGCACGTGGACAACATCCAGACCATCCTGCGCGACCTCGCGCGCCGGCTCGATGCCAAGAACTCGCATGTGACGTTCGAGTTCCCGTTCTTCCTCGAGAAGCGCGCTCCCGCGACCGGCGCCGTCGGGTTGATGGACTACGTCGTGCGCTTCGATGCGACACTGGAGAAAAAGCGCACCGACTTCGTTGTCACCGTCGTCGTCCCAGTGGCGACGCTGTGCCCCTGCTCGAAGGCCATCTCCGACCGTGGCGCGCACAACCAGCGCGGCCAGGTCGCCTACAGCGTCCGCAGCGCGAAACCGATCTGGATCGAGGACATGATCATCCTCGTGGAGAAAAGCGCGAGCTGCGAGCTCTACAGCCTGCTCAAGCGGCCCGACGAAAAGGCCGTGACGGAGCGGGCCTACGACAACCCCGTGTTCGTCGAGGATCTCGTGCGCAGCGTCGCCGCACGCTCGAACCGCGACCGCAACATCACGTGGTATCGCGTCGAGGCGGAGAATTTCGAGAGCATCCACAACCACAACGCCTACGCGCTGGTGGAGAAGCACGTGAAGCGTCCGGCAGGAAAATGAACGCGCCCGGAAACTGCTCCTAGTCTCCCCGCCATGGTCCACCGCATCACCATCCTCCTCATCATCGGCTTCTGGCTGGCGATGACGGGGCTGCTCCTTGTGCGGGAGTTTTACCCCGAGGCGACGCGCCTCAACGCGGTGCCGCTCGGCTACGTCGGGCAAATCGTCTTTCAGCACGAGCAGGCGTCCGACCTCCGCATTTTTTCCGCCGACAAGGAGACAGGCTTCCTCCACATCCAGCCGCGCAACTTCACCGGAACCGCGAAGCGCAGCCTCGACATGAACGGGAGCCTCGTCCTCGCGCTTCCCGGCGCACGGGGAAAACGCCTCTCGTGGGCGGCGCAGCTCGAGCTGGGCGGCGATTTTTCCGCGCAGCGGCTACACCTCGACCTCGCCGGGCAGGAGACGGGCCAGCACGTTGATGTCGTCATCGACTTTGCCAGAAAGAGGGCGGTGTTTGGCACGCGCTTCGGCGACCAGGTCGCAAACGAGGCCTCCATCACGCTCGACGCGGCCGGGTTTTCGGGCCTGCTGCAGCGCGCAGGGATTGATCCGACGATGACCCGCCAGCTCGTCGCGTCACACTCGTCGATGCCGCGGATGGAATTCGGCGCACAGTCCTCCTCCATGACCATCCGCGGCCAGAAGCTCTCCACGTTCCTCCTCTCACTGAAATCCGGCGGGCAGACTGTCTTCGATGCACAGATCAGCCAGCTCGGCCAGGTGCTCTCCGCAAATGCGCCATCGCTCGGCATGAAATTCACGCTCTTCAACCTCACGCGATGATCCGGACCAAGGGCCTCTCGAAAAAATTCGGTTCTCTCACCGCCGTGGACTCGCTCGATCTGGAGATTCCGCAGGGGGAATTCTTCGCATTCCTCGGCCCGAACGGCGCAGGCAAGACGACGACCATCAAGATGCTCGCCGGACTGCTGAAGCCAACTTCCGGCAATGCATCCGTCGCCGGCTTCGACATCCAGGCCGAACCCGAGCAGGCAAAGGCGCGCCTCGCCTACGTCCCCGATTTCCCCTACACCTACGACAAGCTGACCGCGGTCGAGTTCATGCAGTTCGTCGGCGACATCTTCGGCATGGAACCGGGCGTCATCCTCGATCGGATGGAGTCGCTCTTTGAGCGCTTCCACCTCAACGACTACCGGCACGAGCTCACCGAAAATCTCAGCCACGGCACTCGCCAGCGGCTCGTGATCAGCAGCGCGCTCCTCCACGATCCGCAGGTGCTGGTGATCGACGAACCAATGGTCGGCCTCGACCCGATGCACGCGCGCATCGTGAAGGACGAATTCAAAGCCCGCTCCCGCGCCGGAATGACGATCTTCCTCAGCACCCACCAGCTCAGCGTCGCTGAGGAACTCGCCGACCGCGTCGGCATCATCCACTCCGGCCGCCTCATCGCGCTCGGCACTGTCGAGGAACTCCGCGCGATGAGTGTGGCCAAGGGCGGCCTGGAGAATGTGTTCCTCTCGCTCGTGGATGCCGACGAGCGGAACCGCGAGAAAGTCCGCTAGCCTGCGAGCAGCGTCTTTGCGTGCGCGAGAGCGGATGCGCCCTTGCCGCCGAGCATGCGCGCGATTTCCTCCGCGCGCATCGTTCCTGTGACTTCGGTGAGGCTCGATACGGTGCGCCCTCCGGTGAACTCCTTCGTCACGACAAACTGCGAACCCGCGGCAGCGGCGACCTGCGGCAGGTGCGTGATTGCGAGCACCTGACGCTCCTTCGCGATCGCGCGCATCTTCGCGCCGACGGAATGCGCGATTTCCCCGCCGACGTTCGCGTCGATCTCGTCGAACACCAGCAGCGCGATCGTGTCCTGCGCGGCGAGCGCGGACTTCACCGCGAGCATCACGCGGGAGATTTCCCCGCTGCTGGCGATGGCCTTCAGCGGCTTAGCCGGCTCGCCGGGATTTGGTGCGAAGACAAACTCCACTGACTCCAGCCCGTGCGGCCCCGGTTCGGCCGCAGCGGCGAGCGCTACGGTGAAGTCCGATTTCTTGAATCCCAAATCGCGCAGATGCCCCGTGACCGCGGAGGCGAGCTTCGGCGCCGCGGCATTCCGCTTCGCAGACAGCTTGCGCGCCGTGTCGAGCATCTCCTTCCGCTGTGCTGTGATCGCATCATCGAGCCGCTTCAGCTCCTCGCCGCGCGACTCGATCTTCCGCAGCCGCTCCGTCGCGGTTTCGCCAAAAGAGATCACCTCGGCGAGCGAGCCGCCGTATTTCCTCTTCAGCGTCTCGAAGAGCGACACACGCTCCTCCAGCTCCGCCAGCGCCGCGGGCTCGATGTCGAGGTCCTCCGCATAATGCGAGAGCCCGGAGGCGAGCTCCTCGATCTCCGCGAGGCCGCGCAGCAGCGTGTCGGAAAACCGCTTCGCCGCGGGGTCCACGCGCTCGAGTTCCCGCAGCCCTTTCCCCACCTCGTTCAGCCGCTGCATCGCGGAATCATCGGACTCCGAGAGCCGCCCCATCGCCGCGCTGCACAGTTCAAGGAGACGCCTCGCATTCGACGCGGTGTGATAGCGCGCAACGGTCTCCTCCTCCTCGTCCGGCCGAAGGTGCGCGGCGTCGATTTCGTTCACCTGGTGCCGCAGCAGGTCGATTTCCCGCTCCAGCGCGGCCTCGCTGCCCGCCAGTTCGTCGCGCTCGGCGATCGTGCGGTTCAGCTCGCGCCACTGCCCGCCGTATTTCTCCCGCAGCGCCACGGCGCCGGCGAACGAGTCGAGCAAATCGAGCTGCCGCTCCACCGACAACAGCGACTGGTGATCGTGCGGGCCATGCAGATCCACGAGTCCGTCGCCGAGCTCCTTGAGCACGTTCAGCGTCGTCGCGCTGCCATTGATGAACTGCCGGTTCGTCCCCGCCGCCGCGAACACGCGCTTCACGATGAGCTGCCCGTCCTCGCATGGCTCGATCCCCTGCTCCTCCAGCCACGCGTTGCATTTCTTCGCGTCCGCCATGTGAAAAACCGCCTCCACCGTGCAGCTTTCGGCGCCGCTGCGGATGAGCGTCTTGTCCGCCCGCTCGCCCAGCACGAGCTTCAGCGCGCCGACGATGATGCTCTTCCCCGAGCCCGTCTCGCCCGTGATCGCGACAAAGCCGGCGCCGGGCTGCCATTCAAGCTCCTCGACGAGTGCGAGGTTGCGGATGCGCAGGGATGAAAGCATGGCGCGCTGAAATGCCGGATGCCCGCCGCAAACGCAAGGGCAAGCAATGCTACTGCGCGTCCCACCGGATCCGCAGCGGCATGAGCGTGTGCGTGGTGCCGCCGCCGCTGTCGGCGATGAGGAGGAGGCTGCGCCAGCCGCCGGCGAGCTTCGGGCCGAGGGCGATGCCCTCGAAGTTGGTCGTGAGCGTGTTGCGGCTGAAGAGGAGTGTCTTGCCCGCGGGGGTGAAGGCGGCGCCGTCGAGGGCGGCGAGCTTCGAGGTGTCGGTGGCGCCGCGGAGTTCGGCGCGGAAGATTTTTGCCGAAAGGCCGAGGCCGACGACGACGCGCTCGAGGACGAGCAGCTCGCCATTCGGCAGCAGGCAGAGGTCGCTCACGCCGGTGCCTCCGCCGGACACCCGGAGGAAGGACTTTTCCGTGACGTAGGCAAACTGCCCGGCGGGGCGCAGGCGCGCATCGAATCTCTGCAGACGCACGGCGGTGCCGCGGTCGTCGCCGCTCCTCGCGCCGTCGCATTTCAGCGCCTCCTCGTTGGCGGTCCAGAAGTGCCGCACGGTGGAGTCGTAGGTGAGCGATTCGAGGCTCTTGTTGCCTCGCGCCTTGGTGAAGATGGGCGGCACCGCGACCGGGAGCACGGCACGCGTGCGCAGGTCGAAGCCGAAGATGCCGTCGCCCGCCTCGCAGCTCACGTAAAGGCGGCGCGTGTCGGGCACAAGGGCGAGGCCCTCGAAGTCGGCGAGGCGGGTCTTCACGGGGATGGGTTCGCCGGGGAAGGCGGAGAGGATTCGCCCGCCTGCGGGATCGAGCGCGATGGTCATGGGAAAGACCGCGCGCACCTTGTCGGAGACGGTGAACCAGTCGCTGCCTCCCGCCCATGCGAGCGCGCTGAAGTCGGTGGCAGCGCGATATTCGAAGGAGAAATCGCGCTGGCCGGACACGTCCTCGATCTCGGTGGCGGCG
The DNA here is from genome assembly GCA_044221035.1 of Chthoniobacteraceae bacterium. Taxonomy (GTDB): domain Bacteria; phylum Verrucomicrobiota; class Verrucomicrobiia; order Chthoniobacterales; family Chthoniobacteraceae; genus SXWH01. Next base: position 19,137 of record JBGAPU010000070.1, read on the forward strand.
TGCGCGGCCCGCGCGAGCGTGAGGAGCAGCGCGAGCAGGACGGCGCGCACTGCCGCCGTCGCATCCACGGCGCGCCTCACCGCAACCACGGCGCCAGCTCCTCCCGGGCGGAATCGCTGAGCGCGACGCGGAATTCATCGCCGCACTTCAGCCGCGCGACGGGCGCGCCGCGCACGACGAGGAACTCGACGCGACGCTTGCCGGGATTGCGCACGAGCGTGTCTCGGATCTTCAGGAGGTCACCCTCCGTCGCCGTCGCGAGGTCCAGCTTCAGCACGAGCGGCTTCTCGGAGGACTCCGGCTTTTTCAGCGGGGTCACGTCGTCCGCCGCGATGCGCGGCCCCTCCTCGCGGAGGTCGAGGCGGCCCTTCAGCGAGATCACGTTGCCGGCCTCGAGGTGCTTCTGGAACTTCGTGAACGCCTCGTTCCAGATCATCACCTCGATGCTGCCGGTGAAGTCCTCGATCACCACGATGGCGAAGGGCTTGCCGTCCTTCTTCGTGAACTTCTTCTCCACCGACGCGAGCTGGCCCGCGATGGTCACGGTGCTCTTGCTTTCCTGCGAGGGCAGCTTCGCGATGGGCACATACCTCGGGTTCTCCAGCGCGCTGCGGTATTCGTCGAGCGGATGGCCGGTGACGTAGAAGCCGAGCAGTTCCTTCTCATACGCGAGCTTCTCCGTGAGGCTCCACGGCGGGACGATGGGCGCGCTGCGTGCCGCCGACGGCTTCGCCACGGCGCCGATGTCGCCGAAGAGCGACTCCTGCCCCGCTGCCCGATCGCGGTGCGCGCTCGCCGCCGCGGCCATCGATCCCTCGATGCCCGCAAACATCGTCGCGCGGTCGGTGCCGAACTCGTCGAACGCGCCGGACTTCACGAGGCACTCGATGGCCTTCCTGCTGATGCGCTTGCCGTCCACCCGCGTGCAGAAATCCGCCAAGTCCCGGAACTTCCCGCCGCGCGCGCGCTCGGCGATGGCGGACTCCATGGCGGACTCGCCGACGTTCTTGATCGCCGCGAGCCCGTAGCGGATCGCGCCGAGGTGCATGCGCTCGCCGCTCGCGGGCGCCTGACCGCCGGAGTGGCTGCCATTGCCGTTGCTGCCATTGCTCCCATTGCCGTTGGCGCCGAGACCGCTCACCACCGGTTTCGCATCACCGTCGGGCAGGTCTTCAAAGCGCACGTCCGCCTCGATGGTCGGGATCTCCCCTTCGCTCTCGCCCGCGCTTCGCGCCTGCGCTATCGCCGCCTTGCGCGCGATCTTCGCCGCCTCCACGCCGGCATTGTCCACATGGTCGGGCTCAAATTTCAGCCCGCTCCTGTTGATGTCCGGCGGCAGAATCTCGATGCCCATCCGCTCGCACTCGGCGACGAAGACGCTGATTTTGTCGGTGTTCGAGACTTCGTTGCTCATCACCGCGGCCATGAATTCCACGGGGTAGTTCGCCTTGAGATACGCGGTCTGGTAGCTCACCCACGCGTAGGCGGCGGAATGCGAGCGGTTGAATCCGTAGCCCGCAAATTTCTCCAGCGTGTCGAAGATCTCGTTCGCCTTCTCCTCCTTGATGCCGTGCAGCTCAGCCGCGCCCTTGCAGAACTTGATGCGCTCCTCGGCCATCTTCTTCTTGTCCTTCTTGCCCATCGCGCGGCGCAGCAGATCGGCGCCGCCGAGCGTGTAGCCGGCGAGCACCTGCGCGGCCTGCATCACCTGCTCCTGGTAGATGAGCACGCCGTAGGTCTCCTTCGTGACGTCGTCGAGGAGCTTGTGCGGCGCGCGCACTTTCGCGAGGCCCTTCTTGCGCTTCACGTAGTCGGGAATCAGGTCCATCGGACCCGGCCGGTAGAGCGCCAGAATTGCGTTGATGTCCTCGATGTCGCGCACGTCGAACTGCCGGCACACGCCCACCATGCCGCCGGACTCGACCTGGAAAACGGCGACCGTCTCGCCGCGGTTGTAGATGTTGAAACTCGCCTCGTCGTCGAGCGGGATGGTGTCGATGTTGAAGCCGGGCGTGTGCTTGTGGATGAGCGCGACGGCGTCCGTGATGACGGTGAGCGTCTTCAGCCCGAGGAAGTCGCACTTCAGCATCCCGACGTCGGTCAGCGGTCCCATCGCGTATTGGGAGACAATGCTGCCGTCGTTCGCCCGGGCGAGCGGGATGTAGTCGCTGAGGTCGCGGTCGCCGATGACGACGCCAGCCGCGTGGACGCCAGTGCCGCGCGTGAGGCCCTCGAGCTTCACCGCCGTCTCCCACATCTGCGCGGCGTTCGGGTCGGTCTTCACGGCCTGCGCGAGCTCCGGGTTCTTGTCGATCGCACCCGCGACGTGCTCCACCACGCCGTTCTCACCCGTCTTCTCGTAGCCCGCGAGCGTGATGCCGAGCTCGTTCGGGATCATCTTCGCGATGCGGTCCGCGTCGCCGTAGCTCCAGTCGAGCACGCGCGCCACGTCGCGCACCACGGACTTCGCGCCGAGCGTGCCGAACGTGGTGATCTGCGACACCGCGCGCTCGCCGTATTTGTTCCGCACGTATTCGATCACCTCGCCGCGGCGGTTCTGGCAGAAGTCCACGTCGATGTCCGGCGGCGACACGCGCTCGGGATTCAGGAAGCGCTCGAAGAGCAGCTTGAACTTCAGCGGGTCGATGTCCGTGATGCCCATCGCGTAGGCGATCATCGAGCCGGCCGCCGAGCCGCGGCCCGGGCCCACGGGGATGCCGTGCTCCTTCGCCCAGTTGATGAAGTCCCAGACGATGAGGAAGTAATTCACGAAGCCCTGCTTCTCCAGCACGCCGATCTCCAGCTCGTAGCGCCGCAGCACCTCTTCGGAATCCGCGTTCGCGCCGTAGCGCCGCCGCATCCCCTCCTCGGTGATCTCGCGCAGGTATTGGTTCTGCGTCTTGCCCGGCGGCGGCGTGTAGTTCGGATACTTCGCCGAAGTGTCGAGCTGGAAGCCGCAGCGCTCCGCGATCGCCAGCGTGTTGTCGCACGCATCCGGATGCGCCGCGAAGAGCTCCCGCATCTCGGCGGGCGACTTGAAATACACCTCCGTCACATACTTCATCCGCCGCTCGTCGGACACCTTCGCGCCCGTGCCGATGCAGATGAGCACGTCGTGCGCGGAATGGTCGCCGCGGTTGAGGAAATGCACGTCGTTCGTCGCCACCAGCCCGAGCCCGAGGTCGCGCGCGAATTTCGGCAGCGCCGCATTCACCTTCCGCTGCGCCTCGATGCCGTGGTCCGACAGCTCGAGGAAGAAATTCTCCCGCCCGAGGATGTCCCGGTAAGCGCCCGCCAGCTCCAGCGCCTTCGCCGGATTGTCCTCCGCATGGATCGCGTAGGGCACCTCCCCCTTCAGGCAGCCGCTCAGGCCGATGAGGCCCTTCGCGTATTGCGCCAGCAGCTCCTTGTCGATTCGCGGCTTCGCGTAGAATCCGTCGAGGTGCCCGATGGAGACGAGCTTCACCAGGTTCCGGTAGCCGTCCGCGTCCGACGCGAGCAGCGTGAGGTGAAACGCCGACTCCTTCCGCGAGGTCGCGGACTTCTTCAGGTGCGAATCCGGCGCCACATACACCTCGCAGCCGATGATCGGCTTGATGCCCTTCTTGTTGCACGCCTGGTAAAACTCCACGGCGCCATACATCACCCCGTGATCCGTGATCGCCAGCGCCGGCATCCCCATCTCCTTCGCCTTCGCCACCGCGGCATCGATTCGCGCCATTCCGTCCAGCGTGGAATACTCGGTGTGGCAGTGGAGATGGACGAAGCTGTCTGGCATCCCTGCGACTCTACGCCCCGCCCGCGCGCGTCAAAGCGCGAATTCCCGAAACCACCGCGGCAAGGCGGGCTGGGTTTGGAAGGTGCGGCATCGGTGCCTGAAAACACGCCAAGGTGGATGACGACATCCTGCCGCCATGCCTCCCCAGAAGCCGGAGGAGAAACCCTCACCCCTGCGGCGTCGCTCTCCGGAGCGGCTCGATTCATCCGCAGGGGGAAAATCCCGCAACCGTGCAGGCCCCGACCGGGCAGCTCTGGAGCCACTCCACACACGCCCCATCGCCCGCCTCCACCCTCCGTCCCTCCATTCTGTCATTCGTCATTCGGCATTCGTCACTCGTCATTTCAGCCTGCCCGCCGTCGCACCGGGAATCGCCATTCCACCCCGGAATCTCTCGGACGACCCGCCGGGATTCGGCGTTCCACCCGGGAGTCTCCCGGATGCTCCGCCCGGAATCGCCATTCCACCCCGGAGTCTCCCGGACGCCCCGCCCGGAATCGCCATTCCACCTCGGAGTCTCCCGGATGCTCCGCCCGGAATCGCCGTTCCACCCCGGAGTCTCCCGGACGCCTCGCCGGGATTCGGTATTCCGGACCCGAGTCTCCGGACCGTCGAAAGGAAATTCCTCCCGGCGATCCGGAGTCCCGGAACTGCCAGTTTGCCCTTCATTTTCCCGCTCCAGAGCCTCCGGCGAGCCGCGGCGAAATCCCTGCGACCGGTGCCGAGCCTCCGGGATTGCAACCCAGTTCCTGCTCTGGCACTCTCCCGCCTCATGAACGAGCCGCCTGATTCCTCGTCCGTGCCCCCGAAGCTCCCCGCCCCGGATGCCGATACGGTTTTCACCCTCCTGGGCGAACCGAGCCGCCGCCGGCTTCTTCTGGCGCTGGCGGATGGCCAGTTCCACCTCGCGCGCGCTCTTGGCGGCGCGTATCCCAAGCACTTCGACAACAACCGCAAACACCTCGACGTGCTCGTGAAGGCCGGGCTCGTCGAATCGGAACGCGATCCAGCGAACACACGGCGCCAGCACTACCGCCTCGCCCCGTGGGTGAAAGTAGCCGCGACCCCGGAGGGCCGCACGATGGACTTCGGCCACTGCCTCGTGCGGTTCTGAGCCCCGGTGGAGCGTGACCTCCGGGCACGCTTCCTCCGCGAGCACGCCCACCGAAACGCGCCCGGAGGTCGCGTTCCACCTAGCTTCCACTTAGCTTCCACCATCCCCGAACGCCAGACCCCGCCGCGGCTCCGCCTCCCGCCGCAAAGCGGCAGAGGACTGCCGCAGTCCAAAAAGGCTGCTCCCTGCACCTAGCGCGCGGGCTCCGGCGCGAGGACGACGCGGAAGCCGCTGTTGTCTCCGCGAACCGTTGGTGGATAGGAACCGCGGTTGGATGAAAAGAGATGGTCCCTTTGACTGCGATTCCAAGCCCCACCCCGGCTACCTCTGCTCAATTTCGCGGCCTCATACCAATCCTCGAAGAACTCCTGCACGTTGCCGCTGAGATCGAAAATCCCGAAACCATTTGCGGCAAAGCTCCCCACTGGGGCCGTCCCAATGAAATCGTCGCGATAGCCAGATAGAATCCGCTGGTTCGCCGCAAGCGTTTCGCCTGCGCCCTCCTCACCGCTCAAATTTGCCGCGCCCGGCGGCGGGGGCCATGCCGTGCCCCATGGAAAGAGACCGGGTATCTTCCCGGTCTTTTCAGCCGGCGTCTTCCCCGCGTCCTCCTTGTCCCCGATCCCCACCGCGCAGCTCCACTCGTGATCGGTAGGCAGGCGATAGACATCCCCGGGACCAATCTTGCCTTTGCTGCGGTCGTATTCGGTCAACCACAGACAGAATTGCTGCGCGTCCTCCCAACTGACAAACGTCACAGGGTGGAGCCGGAAGCCTTCCCCCGGATACTTCCAGCCACGGCCCGCAGCGTGTGGGAAGGCGTAGAAATCCTGCACGCGTGTCTCCCACACGCTGAAGAGCACCCGCTGCCCGCCCGTCGGCCCGCCGGTGATCGGCACCGGCACGAACTTCATCCCGAGCGAATTCACAAACGGCGCGTCCTTCGTCGCGGTGGCGGGCGAACTCGCACTGGCGGCCGCGCCCGCACCGCGCAGCACCTTCGCCTCGCCCTCGAAGACCCGCAGCGTCCACTCGCTGATCTCGAAGCTGTCGCGCATGGAGAAGAGCGAGGGCAGCGACTGGCCGGAGAATTCGGCGTGGACATCCACCGCCTTGGCCCAGCGCTGCACGTCCTCGCGCACATCGGCCACGGGCTTGCCGTCGAATTCCACCAGCACGCGCAGCGGCGCGCCGGCGGCACCGGCCTCATAGCGCACGGTGATGCGGCCCTTCTCCGGCAGCCCCGCCGGCCATTCCGGGCCGCCGACACCGCTGAGCACCTTCACCCCGCGGGCCAGCAGCGCGACGGGGAAAATCTTCCCCGGGGCCAGCGGGAGATCCATGTTCAACTGGCTCGCCCCCGCCTGCCGCGCAAAGGCGATGGCAAACTCGTAGCGCTGCGCATTCACCGCCACGGGCGCGACGATTTTGCCCGCCTTCCCGTCCGACTTGTAGCGCAGCACGCCGCCGGTCTTCTCCCACTCGTTCGCCTTGCCGAGCGTGCCGGGCATCACGCGGTCCTTCACGGGATCGACGAGGGCGAGGAGATCGAGGGTCTGCTTCGCCGTCTCTGCAGGAGCGGGAGTCGCTGCCGCCGTGGAAGCCGAAGGCGCGAGGACGACGCGGAAGCCGTAGGTGTGATCGCGGGTCACAGATTCGCCGCTAAACCGTGCGCAGGCGAGCAGTGCTACTTGATTCGCATGGGCCCAGGATGCGCCCCGCAGCACACGACCGATCTTCCGGTCGTCAATCCAGTCGCCGCACCATTCGCGCACATTACCGCCCAAGTCATAGATTCCCCCGTGGTTCACCGGATAAGCGCCCACATTGGACGTCGTCACATGATCGTCCTTATAGCCGGGGATCACGTCGCGTATTTTTGGGAACTGGCCGGCATCGAGCGCGCTTTTCAGTTCTTCACCGGCGTAGTTCCCGGCTCTCCCAGACGGCGGCCATGCGCTTCCCCAGGGAAAGAGATTCGGCAGCTTGTGGTCTTTTTCGAGCGGCGTCTTGGACGCATCTTCCCGGTCGCCGATGCCGATGGCGCAACTCCATTCGTGGTCGCTCGGCAGGCGGTAGGCTTCGTTCGCCGCGATCCGGCCCGCCTTGCGTTCGCGCTCCGTCAGCCACGCGCAAAAGGCAGTCGCGTCATCCCAGCTCACGTTCACCGCCGGGTTCGCGGACGCCTGCTCGAAGTCCGGCTTAATCAGGCCGCGTTTGGCTTCCTTTTCAAAGACCGCGTAGTCCTGCACCCGCGTCTCCCAGATGGAGAAGAGCACGCGCTGCCTGTCCGTCGGCCCGCCGGTGATCGGCACGGGGACGAACCTCATGCCCAGCTCGTTGATGAACGGCGCGTCCTTCGTCGCCGTGGCCGGAGTGACGCTGGCGGTTTCAGAAGTCGCGGGCTCCAGCACGGGGCGGAAGCCGAGGTAGTTGATGCGAATCACGGGGGAGTGGAGATAGCGGTTCGACGACAGCAGAGGGCCGCGGTCGCGGTTATTCCACGAGGCACCGCGGAGCACACGGGCCTTTTCATCCTTGTCGAACCAGTCCTCACACCACTGCCACACATTGCCGCCCATATCATAGAGGCCATACGCGTTCGCGGGGAAACTCCCCACCGGCGACGTCGTTGGATAGCCGTCCGCGTAGCCTTCGAACCATCGGTTCTGGTTCCCTACTTCCTTCGCGTTCTCATTCAGCGGAAACTTCTCGTGAAACGTCTCGTCGGCGTAGTTGCCCACTTTCTTCGTAGGCGGCCAGTCCTTCCCCCACGAGTAGTCAACCTTGTTCTTCAAGTTCTTCTCCGCTGGCGTCGCGCCCGACTCAGGTGGCAGGCCGACGGCGGTGCTCCATTCCGCGTCCGTGGGCAGGCGATACTTCGCGCCCGGCGACAGCTTGCCGGCGGCGGTTTCCTTTTCCGTGAGCCATTGGCAGAACGCCTGCGCGTCGTCCCAGCTTACGCCGACGACGGGATGATCCGGCTCGCGCCCGGCGGGCACGCCGTCCTTCGCCTGTGTCTGCCACGAGCCGTCCACCTTCTTTCCGTCAGCCTCCTGCTTCCTCACATAGTCCGCGTAGTCCCGCACGCGCGTGTCCCAAATGCTGAAGAGCACCTTCGTCCCCGGCACCGGGACGAACTTCATCCCGAGCGAATTCACAAACGGCGCGGCCTTCGTCGCGGTAGCGGGATTCGACAAACCCGCGTCATCCCACTCGACCAGGAAGCCGGCTGCCTGGGTTGCGAGTGAACCATCCGCGTCATCCCATCCGAGATGGTGTGGCCGCCCTGTTCGCCAGTAGCGCACTGCCATCAGTGCGGAGGTTTTTGCAGACCGGTCCGGCTGCCCAGGCAGCCAGCGTTCGATGGCGAACGGCTCGCCGGTGATCCACCGGAAGCTGCCGTCGGCCTCCCTCTTTCCGCCAATCCAGAAACCCTCTCCATCGGCCACCATGGGCTCGAACGTCGCTTTGATGAAAGCATCCTCCGCTTCGGTGGTCACCGCGGCCAGATGCCCGCCCAATGCCTCGGCTTTCGCCTTCGCCTGCAGCCATGTCCCGGAATGCGGAAAGAACTGGTAGCGGTGCCCGGCGAATGTTTGTGCAGCACCTTTCTCCACGCCCGCGTCCTCCATCGTGGTGGCGGGCACAGTAGTCGCGGGTTTTGGCCCGTCCTGACGCCCGGCTGTCGCTGACGGTTCGGCGCGCTGAAGCGCGCTCTTCTCTGCACGCGCCTTCGCCGCGCGCTCGGCTTCGGTGAGCTGCGGCTCCTTCTTGCGGGGGACGAAGAATGCGGTGATTCCGAGGAGGAGCACCACGGCGGCGATGAGCGCCAAGCGGAATTTTGAATTCTGAATTTTGGATTTTGAATTGCCGGCGGCGGCGGGCGCTCCGGGGGAGGCGGCTCCAGGTAGGGCGCTTTCGCCGAAAGCGCCCTGTTGCGCGGGCCGGGGATTTGCGGGCGGCTTCGGCGAAGCCGCCCCACCCTGTGGCGGGCGCTGCGGCTGCGGCTGCTTCGGCAACTGCGTGACGGGGATGGCCTGCGGGACGGTGGCGGTGGTGATCGCGTCGTAGGCGCGGCGCAGGTCGGCGAGCAGCTCGGCGTAGGTCTGCTGACGGTGCGCGGGGTCCTTCGCCATCATCTTCATCACCGCCGACGCGAGCGCGGGCGGGCAGCCGGGCAGCGCGTGCGCGAGGCTCGGCACGGGGGCGGTGACGTGCTTGAGCATCACGGCCATCGCGGAGTCGCCGCTGAAGGGCGGCTTGCCCGAGACGAGGTGGTAGAGCGTGCAGCCCAGCGAGTAGATGTCCGCGCGGAAGTCCACGTCCCGGCTCGCCTGCCCCTGCTCGGGGCTGATGTAATGCGGCGTGCCCATCGAGGAGCCGGTGACGGTGAGCGACTGCACCTCGCCCGTGCCGCCGCCGACGCTCTTCGCAAGACCGAGGTCGCCGAGCTTCACCTCGCCGTCGGTGGAGAGGAAGATGTTGTCGGGCTTGATATCGCGGTGGATGAGCTGCGCCTTGCGCCAGCCGTATTCGAGCGCCGTGGCGACGTGGATCGCGATGGCGACGGCCTCCGCCGCATCGAGCCGCTCCTTGCGCTTCAGCCGCGCCTGTCCGCTCTCGCCTTCCACAAACTCCATCGCAAACCAGTGCAGCCCGTCCGTTTCGCCCGCGGAGTAAACCTGCACGAGGTTCGGGTGGTTCAGCGCCGCGGCGGCGATGGCCTCGCGCTGGAAGCGGGCGATGAATTCCTTGTCCGCCGCGAGCGCACCCTGGAGCGTCTTCAGCGCGACGAGCCGCTTCAGGGAAATCTGCCGGGCCTTGTAAACGGCGCCCATCCCGCCCTGCCCCAGCCGCGCGAGGATCTCGAACTCCCCGAGGACCTGGCCCTCCAGCCCGGTGTCCAGCGCGCCCAGCATCCCCGCGGCGCTGCGCTCGTCCACCCTGCGGGCCGGCTGCGACGCCGGGGTGATCACCGTGGGGTCGGCTGGGTTTGGTTCCGGTTTCGGATGATTCGGATCGGCGGAGTCCATGGTCGTCGGCGCACGACGCAGCGGAGTGTCTGCCGCAAACGGGGGCGGAAAGGCAAGCCCGGAGCCAGTGCGGATCCCCCGTGTGCGAGGACCGGCATGACAGCGCCGCAGTGCGGAGGGACGGAAGGTTCTACCGCGGGAGGGCGACGGGGCGGTCGCTGAGCCTCGGGACTTCCGGGCCGGGTGCCGTCTTGCCGGCGGAACGCGTGGCGCCGACGATGACCATGCGGCCGTCCTCTTTCCGGCGCACGGCGGCGCGGCCGGAATCGGAGTGCCACGAGGTCTGCCCGAGCCACTCGCCGTTCACGCCGATTTTGGAGAGGAAATATTGCTTGGGCCCGACGAGGTGGAAGACATGAAGGGTGTTGTCGCGGTCGAACTCATGGCCGGGGATGCTGGAGCCGACGAGCCTCCCGAGGGGATAGGTGCCGAAGCCTGCACCGGTGGCCTCGTCCTCGACCCGCGCGTAGAGGGTCATCTCCCTCGGCAACTGGAACGACAGCAGGGTGAAGATGCGGTAGCCGCCGCCCGCGGCCTCCTGCGAGGCAGGCACGCCGACGGTCTGCGTCCAGAGCCTGCGGCCCTCGCTGATGTCGAGCTTGACGGGGTTGGAAACCATGAACTTGCCGGTGTCCTCGAAGAAGATGGTCGCGCGGATGGTGTAGGTGCCGTATTCGTTCACGGGATAGAGCCGGAGCAGGTCCACCTTCCTGCGGACGGTGTCGCCGTTGAGGACGACCTGCGGCTCATTGCGGTAGTCGCGGACGTGCGGCCCGATGGGCGTGCCGTCCTTCATCACTTCAAACCCGAACCACTGGCTTCCGGCCGAGTCGCGCAGCATCACGTCCTTGCCGGCGAGGTTGCGGATGGTGACCGTCGTCTCGATGGGCTCGCCGCGGATGAAGATGTTGCGGCTCAGGGACAGGTTCACGTCGAGCTGCGCATGCGCGCATGCGAGCAGGGCGAGGAGGACGAGCGGGACGGCGAGGCGGTTCATTTGCGCTTGATGGTGCGGAATCCGATGTAGAGGGAGCGGACGACGGGGGTGACGTCGTCGCCGACGAAGTAGGCTTCACCGTCCACACCGGGGCGGACGATTCGCTTCTCCACGGCGGGATGCACGAACCAGCAGTCCTCGGCGGGAATCTTCAGGGTGCGGCCCCACATCGGCAGCGGCTCGGTCGCAAAGGAGCCGCCCTTGAGCAGCGGGATCTCCTTGCTGCCCTCCTTGCGGTAAACCCACTCGAGGACGTTGCCGGCCATGCCCACGACCTTGAAGTCGCTCACATCGCTCCGGAAGGCATCCACGGGCGCCCAGTAGTTGAAGCCGTCGTCGGTCTTCGTGCGTCCGGGCGCCATCGCCACATAGCCCTGGTTGGAGTTGAAGTTCTTCATCCTCATGTCGTCGCCCCATGGATACTTGAATCCGCGCGGGCCGCGCGCCGCCGCCTCCCATTCCTCCTCCGTGGGGAGATCGCGGGGAGCGCCACCCTCGACGATTTTCCCGCGCCACTGCGCGTAGGCATACGCATCCCAGAAGGTGACGCCGACCATCGGGGAGTTCAGGTCAACTTCCACGCCGGGATCCTCGGCCAGCTTGCGCGCGGGATTTGCGTCCTGCCGGAAGACACGCTTGCCGCGCATCGCCGCGTTCTTGATGAGGGTGACCACGTCCTGGTTCACGTGGGGGGTCTTGCGGTCGCCGCGGGAATGATCGAACTCATGCTCGCGGTCCGGGTTCTTCTCACACCACGCGATGAACTTCGCATACTCGCCGATGCTCACCTCATACTGGTCGATCTCGAACGCGCCGAGGTCGGCCTTGCCGGCGCCCGGCTCGCCGACCGAGTAGGAACCCGCGGGGATCTGCACCTGGGCGTCGAGCTTGCGCGCGTTGGAGAGGACGAATTTCCACACGACGTAGCCGAGCACGAGCAGCAGCGCGCTGAGCGTGCAGATGTTGATGACCATCGAGCGCTTCCTCGCCTTGCGCGCGGCCTCGACGGCGCGCTGCGCGGCTTCGTCGGCGGCCTTCATCTTTGCCGCCTCGACGGGGACGACCTTCGGCTCGAGCGCCTTCACCGCCTGGAGCACCACGGGCCAGCTCACCACGGGGTTCGGTCCGCCGGTCATGCGGCCGAGCAGCGCGCGGAGCCCGCCGCTGATCTTGTCCGGCTGCGTGAGCTGCTGGATCATCGCGCCGATGGTCTGGATCTCACGCTGCACCGTCACGCCGGGGTCGAGGTCGGCGATGGCGATGTTTGCCATGCGCGCGATGTTGTCCGGGCCGAGCCGGAGGCTGCCCGCATCGACGGCGGAGTGCGAGAGGTTGCGCGACCAGAGGTATTGCAGCGCGTCGCCGACGACCTTCAGCACGTGCAGCGCCGTCTTTTCGTCGAGCATCTGGCCGGTGGCGATGCGCTCCTCCATGCTCGAGCCCTCGAGAAACTCGTGCGTGAAGAATGCGAGGCCGTTGCGCTCGTCGGCCTCGAAGACAGACATGATGGACGGGTGCTGGACGGCGGCCTTGGCGCGCGCGTCGTTCATGAAGTGCGAGCGTGTCGCCTCGTCCTCGCCGGCCGCCGGGTCGAGGATCTTCAGGCCCACGCGGCGGTTCACGCTGAGCTGGAGGGCGAGATAGACGCGGCCCCACTTCCCGCGCCCGATGAGCTGCTGCACCCGGTAATCGCCGAGCTGCACGCCGATGAGGGGATCCTGCGGCTCATCCGGCGCCACTGCCGCCGGCGGCGGCGCCGCGACCGCGGAAACAGGCCTCGGGACTGCAGCCGTGGCGGACTGCGGAACCGCCCGCGCCGCGGACTGGACAGCAGACCCCGCCTGCGGCACGGCGCGCGCCGCGGGCTGCGGCGCCACGCGCACGGTCGGCTGCCCCGCGGGCACCGCGGGAACCCCCTGCGGAACGGCCCGGACCGCCACCGCCTGCGCGGCGGGAACGGCGGGTGGAACCGCGACGGGGGCGGCTGCAACGGGGCTGGCCGCGACGACCGGCTCCGCCGCGACGGCGGCGGGCACGGCCTGCGGGACCGCCACGGCCTGCACGGCTGGACGGGCCGGGGCCGCGACTGCCGGCACCGTGATTGCGGTCGTCTTCCCCGCCACGCGCGCCTTTTCCGGCGCCGCAACCGGACGCGGCGCCGCGAGATGCGCCGCCGCGGTCCCGATGCCGCTGATGATCGCCATGGCGTCCACGGGTTTCGACAGCACGGGTGCGCCGGCGAGCTGCTCGGTGTAGTCGCTCAAATCGTATCCGCTGATGAAGACCGTCTGCATCGCAGGGTAGATCCCCTGGAGTTCGGTGCGCAGCGCAAAGCCGTCCGTGGGCTCCATCACGACGTCCGTGATCAAGAGATCCACGCCGCCCATCGCCGCGGCATGCTCGACCGCCTTCTGCGCATTCGCGGCCACCTTCACTTCGTGGCCGGGCACGGCCTTCACAATGGCCATGATGGCCTGCAAAACGCCCGCCTCGTCGTCAACAATCAGGATTCTCATTGGATGGGGTCTCTATTCGGAAAGATTGAACGGCGCGGGGAACTTCTGGTTCAGGCTCGCCGGCTCGGCCTTCGTGTCCTGCAGCTCGCCGCGGTAATACAGCCGCACGATGTAGCCGTAGTATTCGCGCCGCTCGCTCTGCGCCTGCGCCACGGGCAAATCGTAGCTCACCTCCAGCACCTCCGTGTCGCCGTCCCTCCAGTCCACCGGCTGCGACGTCCAGTGGTTGCTCACGTTCGCGACGGTGCGCGTGATGTCCTTCCCGTTCGCGCGGTCGTAGAAGAGGACGAACACCTTCATCTCGCGCACCGCCACCGGCTCGGACATCCGCGCGCGCACCGGCACGGCGAGCGAGAACCGCTTCGCCGACGACGAATCGCGCTCCTCGGACATCTCCGTGCTGCCGATGGCGAGCATCTTGCCCTTCGGAATCTCCGCCGCGCCCGTCCCGGCCGGCGCGCCGCCCGTCGAGCGCATCGTGTCGTGCACCGCCGACTCGAGCTTGCCCTTCGCCATCGAGTAGTAGAGCCCGGCGCGCTCACCCATCACGAAAATGCGCTTCCATTGTTCCGCCGCCTTGTCCGGCAGGCTCATCTTTTCAAACGTGAACGCCTGCTCCGCGATCGCGAGCGGGTTTGCCGGCTCGAGCCGCTCCGCCTCGCGAAGCTTCACCAGCGCGCCGGCCGTGTCGCCGGAGCCGCGCAGCAGCTTGCCCTGCTCGATGACATCCAGATACCGCGCGTCCGTCTTCGGCGTGAATGCGCTCAGCGGCACCGGCGTCGGGCGCGGCGGCGGGGTCGGCGAAGCCTGTGCGAGCCCCGTTCCCTCCTCCACCGGCGGCTTCAGCGGCTCAGCGTGGGGCAGGATCGGCTTCGGCCCCGGAAGCCGTTCCTCCGCGCCATTCACCAGCGGATCCACATTGCCGAGCGGCATCGGATCCTCCGGCGGCGGCGCCTCGGCCACGAGCTTGCTCACATCGATCTTCATCGGCGGCGTGTGCATCGGTTCCTCGGCATTTTCCGCGGGAACACGCCCCTTTTTGAAAAAT
>JBGAPU010000071.1:0-33633 GCA_044221035.1 Chthoniobacteraceae bacterium
CGTTGACGGTGGCTTTCGATGCGGCGGCGGATGGTCTGAGCTGGTAGGTTTTCATGCTTGAAATGGGCGCCCTTTTCCCGTCCCCTCCCGCCCGTGGCGATGCGCTCTTTCCAAACCCTCATGCCTCTAACAGGCTCCGCGGTCACGGCACCTGCGGCAGACCACCGCCACCTTTCCACCCACCGGCAGGTGCCGCGCCCGCTCCGCCTGTCGCTGAGCTTGGGGTCGTTACAAGGCGACTTCCGAGCGTCTTCCGAAACGTGAGCTCCTTCATCCGCTACTTCATCGCAGTTGCAGGCATCGGCATGCTTCACTCGGTCATTCTATACGCTGTCGCCATTCTATCGTTCATCGGGTCATTCGGAGCGCCGCAGGGCGGAGACGCCCCCTCGTCATCTGCCCAACTTGCGCAGCGCGCGGCAGCACAACCATATCTTGAGGCATTCCAGCGGTTGCTCGACTTCGTGCTCGCGGTGCTCTCGTGGCCGGGCCGCCTTTTCGGCCCACTCTCGCCAGCATCCGCTGCATGGATTGCTACCAGCTTGTTTTGGGGGCTTCTTATCGTTGCCACCTTTCTCCTCATCGCCCGACCGAAACACTCTCATGCAACTCGCACCAACGTCGCCTAACCCCTGCTATGTAGGGTGTCAACGGTTGAGCTGAGAAAGGTTGTCTTTCTTACATGGGGTGTTTTGGGTGGCTTGGGGTGGGCGGGATCTTTGGGACGCTTCCGCTTCAAGGGGCGCGCCGGGCTTCGGCGGCTGATATTGACCCGCTCGCTCCCGCTCGTCTCGCCCCTGCGGGGCCAGCCTCCGGCTGGTCCCCCCGAGGCGCCCTGCGCCTCCGGTGGTCCTATCCGTGCATGGGCCTCACGGGGCGCAGCTCCAGTTGACCAATACGGTCGGGCGAAGCGGAACGGGGCGCGGATCTGCGGTGCGATATTGGAGGTTGTCTCCCCGGCGGGTTCGGTGTTGTCTTTGCGCCATCGGGCTCCCGACTCCGGCGGGGTTGGCAGGTTCGTAGGGCATGGGTGGAATGACGGGGCGTCCGTCTGCGATTGGTCATTCGACCAGATGCGGGGCGGCGGCGGCGGCTCAAGGGGCCTGGGTCACGCGGACGCGGAAGAAGTGTGTCTCCTCCCCGCCGACGGAGGCGGGGAACGGGACGCTGACGATCTGGTGGGTGCCGTTGTCGGCGAGCACGGTGGGCACCGCCGCGCTCGCGCTCCACGACCCGAGGGCCGAGCTGAAGAGGGTGGTGTATGTCAGCCCGGCCTCGACGTAATCCTTCCGCCGGACGTAGAGGGCGTGGAAGACCACGCCGTCGCCCGAGGGCTCCGTCATCGTGATGGGGACGCCGGTGCTGCCGATGGTGCCGCCGCCGCCGAGCGTGCCATTGAAGCCGAGCCCGCCGCTGAAGCCGCCCGATGGGTTCATGCCGAAGGCGAAGTTCAGCAGGTTCGCCGCGCCGTTGGCGCCGGGCGTGTTCGGGTCGCTGGAGACGCCGTTCGCGAGCGCCCAGTCCTGCATGACGGTGCGCCGGGTGACGGTGATGGTGTAGGTGTTCACGTTCACACCGTCCTGCGCGGTGACGAGGACATCGACGGTGTTTGCGCCGACGTTCAGCGCGAGCGCGGCGGAGAGGGTGCCGGATGCGACGGTGGAATAGGCGCCGCCATTCACTCGCACCTGGATGAGCGCGTTTGGATTCGATGCGATCGGGGTGAAGCTGACGGTGGTGCTGGAATTCGCGACGCCGGCCGTGTAGCCGAAGGTGCCCGGGTCGAAGACCGGGGCCAGCGTGCCGGCGCTCGGGAGCAGGGCGGAGAGGGTGGCATCCGTGCTGACGGTGGTGAACGCGACATCGGCGGTGACGGTGTTGCCGGCGAAGTTTGTCGCGTTGATCCGGAAGTGGTAGGTGGTGCCGGAAGTCAGGCCGGTGAGCGTGGTGTTCACCGGCTGATCGTCGGTGCCGTTGGCCGGTGAGAGCGGGATGGGGGTGTCCGTTCCATAGCCAGGCCCCGGGCCACTTTGGAACATCGCCGTGGTGGCGGTGCCGTTGGGATTGATCGCGGCGTTCAGGATGGCGCTCGTCGTGGTGACGCCGCTGGCGGTGACGCCGGTGATGGACGGGAGCGCGGCATTGACGAACTGGAACGCGATGTCCGACGACTGCCAGTAGCTGTCGCCGGGCTGGTAGGCGATGACGGAAATCGGCCCGGTGCCGGTGACGGTGAGCTGGTCCTCATTGAGAGTCGCCGGCCCCCGGATGATGTAGCTCACGGGCAGGCCGCTGCTGGAGGTCGCGGCGAGCGTGGCCGTGCCGCCGACCGGGATGGATGCGGGAAGCGGGAACGTGACGGTCTGCGGCGCGCTGAGCGCGGGGAGGAGCACATCGGGCACGAGCTGGTTGCGCCATGCCAGGCCGATCTGGCCGCTGCTCGCGTTGCCAAAGCCGAAGAGCGTGCCGTCCGCGGCGATGGCGAGCGAGTGGTTCGATAAGGCAAGCGGAACGACGGAAGCCCACGCGAGCGAAGCACCGACCTGTGCGGGCGAGGTGCGGATGGTGGAGGCGCCATCGCCGAGCTGGCCGTAAAATCCGCTTCCCCACGCCCACAGCGAGCCATCGGACTTCGTCGCAAGCGTGTGGTTGTATCCGGCGACGCTGGTCCAGCGGTTGTCCGTGCCGATCTGCACCGGGCTGAGGCGCTGGGTGGTGGTCCCGTCGCCGAGCTGGCCGCTCGAATTCAATCCCCATGCCCACAGCGTGCCGTCGCTCCTGATCGCGAGCGCATTCTGGTTTCCCACCGCCACCTCGACCCAGGTGGCCGTGCCGATCTGGACGGGCGCAAGCCGCGTGGTCGTGGTGCCGTCGCCGAGCTGGCCATTGCCATTGACGCCCCATGCCCAGAGCGTGCCGTCCGTCCGGAGTGCCAGCGAGTAAGAGTTGCTGCCTGCCGCAATGACGGTCCGCCAGTTTGTCGCCGTGCCGATCTGGATGGGCGCGAATCGCGCGGTCGTGGTGCCGTCGCCGAGCTGGCCGAATGCGTTGTTGCCCCATGCCCAGAGGGTGCCGTCGGCTTTCAAGCCGAAGCTGTGCGTGGAGCCGGCGGAGACGCGCCGCCACTGGTTGTCGGTGCCGATTTGCACGAGCCCATTGCGCTGGATGGTGGTGCCATCGCCGAGTTGGCCGTTGATGTTGGCACCGCAGGCCCATAGGGTGCCGTCGGCCCTCACGGCGAGGGTGTGCAGGTTGCCGGCGCTCGCGGCCAGCCACTGGAAGCCGGTGCCGATCTGTGTGGCAAGCGGGTGCGCCAGGCTGTCGCTGGCACCGAGCCCGAGCTGGCCGCTGCTGTTCACGCCCCACACCCAGAGCGTGCCGTCCGGCTTGATCGCGACGGAGTGACCGTTGCCGCCGGAGGCGGACCGGACGGGGCCAAACTGTGCGGAGAGCGGCAGCGGCAGGCGTGATGCGTAGCCGAGCTGTCCGTTGTTGTTGTTACCCCAGCTCCAGACCGAGCCATCGGTCTTTGTCGCGATGCTGTGTGCGCTGCCCGGCGCGATGATCTGCCAGTCGGCCGCGGTTCCGACCTGCGCGGGAACCGGATGCGCCGATGCATCCGCAGTGTTCAGGCCGAGCTGGCCGGTCGGCGAATTGGATCCCCATGCCCAGAGCGTGCCATCGGTCCTTGTGGCGAGGACGTGGCTGCCTCCGGGCTGAATAGACTGAATGTTGGCAAGCGCTGTGAACTGCACCGGGCTCGGCCGAATTGTGGTGGTCCCGTCCCCGAGCTGGCCCTGGCTGTTCAATCCCCAAGCCCAGATTGTCCCGTCGCTCCTCCTGCCGATCGAAAACAGCGAGCCGGCCGCCACCGTGCTCCACGTGGTGGCGGTGCCGACCTGGACGGGCGCAGTGCGGGGTGTGGTCACAGTGCCATCTCCAAGTTGGCCGACAGTGTTGATGCCCCATGCCCAGAGCGTGCCGTCAGCCTTCACCGCGAGGGTGAAATCACCTCCGGCTGCGAGCGCGCCCGCATTCTGTGCCCAAGTCGTGAGCACGCCGATTTGCGCGGGGGTGGTGTGTGCCGTGGCATCGGTCGTGCCTTGGCCGAGCTGGCCGCTGCCATTGGCTCCCCATGCCCACAGGGTGCCGTCTGTCTTGATGGCGACGGTGTGCGAGGTTCCGGCCACCGCCAGCTTCCAAGTGGTGCCGGCGATCTGCACTGGGGAGGATCGGAATGTGGTGGTGCCGTCGCCGACCTGGCCGCTGGTGTTGGAGCCCCAGGCCCACAGGGTGCCGTCGGTCCTGATGGCAACGACGTGGCTCCCGCCGACGGACACGGACTGCCAGTTCGTGGCGGAGCCGGATTGCACAGGCGTGCGGCTGAGTGCGGTCGTCGCGTTGCCGAACTGGCCGTTGAAGTTATTCCCCCAGGCCCAGAGCGTGCCGTTGGCCCGGATGCCAAGGGTCACGTCGGAGGTTCGGCTGCTCGAGATCTGAACGAAAGGCGGCTGACTGGTGACGGCGAATGTCTGATAAACGGGAGCCGCCGGCCCGAGGATGCCGCCATTGCCAGGCTGCGTCGCCTTGATGGTGACCACTCCCGCCACGCCTGTGAGCGTCACGGTGCTGCCAGCAACCGTGGCGACATCGCCACCCGCCACGACGGTATAGCTCACCGGCAGGCCGCTCGAAGCCGTCGCCGAGAGGGAAAATGCGGGGTCCGTGGTCAGTTTGTTTCCGATGGGCGGGAAGGTGATCGTCTGGGACACCGCGGTGAGCGTGATGTCGTTGCCGTCGCCACCGGCGTAGTTGACGACGAACTGGAACGTCTGCCAGCCGAAGCCGATGCTGACGACCGAACCATTTGGAAGGCCGCTGAATGTGCCGGCAACCGGGTTGGCGCTGGTGTTTCTCACGAGCGTGAGGACGGTGCCCGGCACGGGCGGGAAGCCGAGCGTCACATTCAGCGACAGTCCCGTCGCGGTGAAGCCGTCGGTGATCACGGGCACGTCCGCGGCCGTATTGAAGGTCCCGGTGTTCAGCGTTGAGAAGGTGACATCCGGACCATAGGTCGCACCCAGCGAACTGGTGGCGACGACGCGGCAGTGATACGTGAGGAACGGCTGCAAGCCCGTGATCGGCTCGGACACGGCGACGGGAGTGAACCCTGCGCTGAAGGGCTGCGGAGCAGTCGTGCTGCCATAGGCGGTGGTCGCGCCGTATTCAAAGTGAACCGTGCCGCTGTAGGTCTCGCCGATGATGGAGCCGTTCAGCGTCGCACTGTTCGCGAGAAGATCCGTGGCCGCCGCCGTCAGCGGAATAGGCGGGGGCACGAAACGATAGATGGCGGTGCCGTCGCCACCCCGGAAAGTGCCGTCCGGCGCGGCCACCAGGCCGTTGTTTGGCGCCAAGCCCTCGCCGTGCCCGGTGAAGGAATAAAGCGTGGCTACGCTCCCATCGGGAGCAACGCGGAACAGGACACCCTGCGAATAAGCGCCACCCGCGCTCGTGACACCGTAGAAGCAGCCGTCGGCCCCGGCAAACAGACCGCCCGTGGGAGTCTGCCCCGGCAGCAGGCCACTCGTGCCGGTGAAATTCGCGAGGCTGGTCAGCACGCCGCCGGGCGTCACCCTGAACACGGTGCCGTTGCCCGTCAGACCACCGGAGGCGGTGACGCCGTAGAAATTGCCGTCCACGCCCTCAGCGAGCGCGCCGAGCGGGCTGGAACCGGGCGCCGCTCCCGCCGAACCCGTGAAATTCACCAATGTGGTGAGCACGCCCGCAGGCGTCATTTTGTAAATGATGCCACCGGCGGATGTGCCGCCGCTCGTCGTGGTGCCGTAGTAGTTCCCATCCGATGCCAGCGTCAGCGGTCCCTGCGGGCTGGAGCCGGGATTCGCACCGCTGCTCCCGGTGAAATTGATCACCACGGTCTGCACACCGGCGGGAGTCATTTTGAAAATTGTTCCGCCGGACGACGACCCGCCGCTGGAAGTTGTCCCATAGTAATTCCCGTCGCTCCCGAGAATCAGTGCCGCAAGCGGGCTGGAGCCGGGACTCGCGCCGGTCGTGCCGGTGAAGCTTACCAGCGTGGAATACGCACCGGAAGGCGTGAGCTTGAAGACCGAACCGAGATTCGCCGCCCCACCTGCCGATGTGGTGCCGTAGTAATTCCCGTCCGGGCCGAGCAGCACGCCGGCACGGGCATTCAGGGAGGTGGTGCCGGAAGCCGGCGCGAGCGGCGCAAGTATGTTTGCCGCACCGCCCGGAGACTCAGTGAAGATCGTGCCGAAGCCGGCTGCCCCGCCTCCACCAAGCGTCGCGCCCACAAGCACGCCACCCTGTCCGAGTGTGAGCCGACCGATGCCCGGGGCAGCAGTTGCGTTGACCAGCGTCGTGAGCACCCCGCCCGTGGTCACCTTGAATATCGTGCCAACCCCGTTCAGGCCGCCGGCGTTTGTCGTGCCATAAAGGGCGCCGTCGTCCCCGGCGACGAGCGCACCCTGCGGGGTTGAGCCGAGCGAACTGCCCGAGTTGCCAGTGAAATTCACGAGCGTGGCCAGCATGCCGGCGGGCGTGACTTGAAAGACCGTGCCGACGTTGTTTATGCCGCCGGCGGTGGTGGTGCCGTAGAGATTTCCGTCGGGCATCTGAACCAGCGCGCCCTTCGGACTCGACCCGAGCACAGCCCCGCTCGTGCCAGTGAAGGTGGCAAGCGATGTGAATGTGGCGGACGGCGAGACTTTGAAAATCGTGCCGAGGCTGCCGCTGCCGCCGGCGCTCGTCGTGCCGTAAAAATCGCCGTCGGTGCCCTCCACGAGCGCGCCGATGGGAGTCGCGCCGGGATAAGATCCCGTCGTGCCGGTGAACTGCACAAGCGTCGTGAACACGCCCGCCGGTGTCACCTTGAATATTGTGCCGAAGCCGCCGCTGCCGCCGGTCGCGGTGGTGCCGTAAAAATTCCCGTCGCTACGCTGAACGAGCGCGGCGCGCGGGCTGCTCCCCAGATACGAGCCCGAGGTGCCGGTGAAATTCACGAGCGCCGTGAAAACGCCGGAAGTTGTCATTTTGAAAATGGTTCCGTTGCCCGAGGTGCCACCGCTCGATGCGACGCCGTAGAGGTTTCCATCGCTGCCGGCGACGAGAGGAGCCAGCGGCGACGTTCCGCCCGCTGTGGTGGAACTGCTGAAACTATGCAGCACGCTTATCTGGCCGGAAGGCGTCATGCGGTAGATGCAGCCTAAGCCGCTTGACCCGCCAGAATTTGTCGTTCCGTAATAGTTGCCGTCGGGCCCGAGGACCGGCGGAGCCTGTGGATTGGCACCACTCAGCGCGCCATTCGTGTTGCTGTAAAAATTCCCGAGGGTCGTGAGAGTGCCGCCCTGGGACATCCGGAAAACGGTTCCGGAACCAAACGTTCCACCTGCGGACATCGTTCCGTAAAGGTATCCGTCGGTGGATTTGGAAAGTCCGGCGAGCGGTGTAGTCCCGGTGCTGATAAACTGGAACTCCGGCTGAATCGTGCCGCTTCCGGCTGGGAATGTGGTGATCGTCTGGTCGTCACCAAAAGTCGTCCCGTAACTGCTCACGGCGACGAGCCGCACATGGTAGGTCGTGCCGGGTGCGAGGGCATCGACTGCCGCACTCACTGCCACGTTTGCAATTCCGCTGCCCGCATCGCGCACCACCGTCTTCCCCGCATAGGTCGTGTCCGTGCCGTATTCGAAAAAGTAGGTGGTGGCTGTGCCGAGCGGATTGACGACCCCGTCCACTGTGAAGCCCGTCTGCCCTGCACCGGTGAAGGAACCCGTGATGACCTGCGGAGCACCGGGCGTCGCAAAAGTCTGATCCGGGGTGGAGAACGTCCCCTGTGCGGAAACCGTCACCAGCCGGTAATGATAGACCACACCCGGCAGCAGCCCGGTCAGCGTGGCATTGATCGGGACGGGGCTCGCTCCCGGCGGGAGATTCTGCGCGGGAGTCTGGAATCCGTAGCTCGTGCTGTAGCCGTATTGGTAATAGGCCGTCGCCTCGTCCTGGTTCGGGATCACGCTGGAGTTGAGCGTCGCACCTGTGGGCGTCACTCCCGAGGCGGCCACGAATTGCGGTGCCGGCTGCTGATGGACGCGGAACACGGATGACCCATTGACCCCATACAGATAGCCGTCAGTTCCAGCGATGAGCCGGTAGCTGTCGGAATACAGGGTGGAGCCGCTGATGTTCGGCGAGCCGCCATCATTGTTCGCCCCGAATGCATACAGGCTCTGGAAATACCCGTTGGCGTTCACCCGGAAAATCGTGCCGAGGCCGTAAGCACCCCCGCTGGTGGTCGAGCCGTAAAATGAACCGTCCGCCGCCTGGATGAGTGTTCCGTTCGGGTTCGCTCCCGGAGTCAGTCCAGTGTTTCCGCTGAACGAAACGAGCGTCGTAAGCGCGCCGGCAGGAGTCATCTTGAAAACGGTTCCGTTGCTGCCATTCCCGCCTCCACTAGTGGTCGTCCCGAAAATGTTCCCGTCGGTGCCTTGGATGAGATTCGTCGAGGGCGTCTGGCCGAGATTGCCTGCCGAAGTGCCGGTGAAACTCAGCAGCGAGGTGAACGTGCCGTCCGGCGCCATTTTGAAAATGGTGCCGAAGCCATTCGCACCCCCACTCGTCGTGGTTCCGTAAAAGTTCCCGTCACTGGCCCGCAACAGGTTCGTGTTTGGACTCGTGCCGGGGAACGCTCCCGTCGTGCCCGTGAACTGGACTAGCGTCGTCAGCCCGCCAGCAGGCGAAATCTTGAAGATCGTGCCGAAGCCGCCCGCGCCTCCTGCCTGGGTGGTGCCATAAAAAAAGCCGTCTCCACCATCAATGAGCCTCGTCGCCGGCAAACTTCCGGGCAACGCGCCCGTCGTGTTCGTAAACGACGCCAGCGAAGTAAATGCCCCGGCCGTGGTGACTTTCCAAACGGTGCCAAAGCCGCCGCCGCTGCCCCCGCTGCTCGTGGTGCCATACAGCACGCCATCTCCATCCTGCACGACACCGCCGGTCGGATTGGTGCCGAGCACGGCACCCGTCGAGCCTGTGAAGGTCGCAAGCGTCGTCCTCACCCCGGCGAGCGTCACGGAGAACACCGCTCCGTTGCCGCTCTCGGACTGAACGGCACCATACAGATTGCCATCGCTTCCCTGGATGATGAATGGCGAGGTCGTGTTTCCCGTGGCCATTGTCACGAGCGTGCTGAGGATCCCGCCGGGAGTCAGCTTGAAGATTGTGTTGGAACCGCTGTTGCCGGCCTGCGACACGCCGTAGAAATTCCCATCGTTTGCGAGCAGGAGCCGCTTATACACGGGCGGATTTACCGGGAAGCTGGATACGAGCGCGAACGTGCTCGTCGATGGAGAGAATCGGTAAACTGAGCCCCTGAAGTTCGCCGCGCCGTTGTTCCCCGTGCCGTAGAAATTCCCGTCACCCGCAAGCACGAGCGCACCATAGGGATTGTAGGTATCGGTGCCCGAAAACGAGAAGCTCCGCAACGTGGCGAACACGCCCGCCGTGGTGACCTTGAACATCGTTCCGAGACCACCGCTGCCGCCCGACAACGTCGTGCCATAAAGGTTCCCGTCCGTCCACTGCACCAAGGCAGCCTGCGGGTTGCTGCCGGGAGCCGCCCCCGCCGTGCCCGTGAAACTTGTCAGGTTCGTGAATACCCCCGCCGTTGTGATCTTGAACACCGTGCCGAAATTGCTCGAGCCACCCGTGGTTGTCGTGCCGTAAAGGGCGCCATCACTCGCCTGCGTCAATGCCGCCTGCGGAGAGGAGCCGAGCACCGCACCAATCGTTCCGGTGAATGTGGCGAGGTGCGTGAATGTGCCGCCGGTCGTGACTTTGAACACCGTGCCATTGCTGGAAAGGACACCCCCCGAGGAGGTCACCCCGTAAAGGTTGCCATCGCCGGCCTGGATCAGTGCTGCCTGACACGATGCGCCGACGGGAACTGATCCCAAACTCGAGGTGCCCAAAAAATTCACCAGCACCGTGACCACGCCGGATGGCGTCATCTTAAAGATCGTCCCGCTGCCAGTGCTGCCGCCCGAGCTCGTCGTGCCGTAAAAATTCCCGTCGCTCGCGAGGAGCAGCGGCGCCTTCGGCACCGTCCCGGTCGTGTTGGTCAGACTCACCAGCGTGGTGAAGACGCCGGCTGGCGTGATCTTGAAAACCGTCCCGAGGTTGCTGTTTCCACCGGCGCTCGTCGTGCCGTAGAAATTCCCATCGCTGCCCAGCACGAGGCCCGCGTAGGGCTGCGCGCCGTTCGCACCGTAGAAATTCACCAGCGTCGTCATCACGCCTGCCGACGTGACCTTGAACACCGTGCCTTGATTGCTGCTGCCGCCAAACTGCGTCGTGCCGTAAAATGCGCCATCCGCTCCGATGACGAGCTGTGCCCTCGGGAAACTTCCGGCGCGAATGCCTGTCGGCGTCACCGGTTCGACAACCGTCACGGCGCTGGCAGGATTCACCACGCTGAACGCATTGCTCGTCCCGGTGTGCCCCGAGCCGTCGTTCACCGTGAGCACGACGTTCGTGTCCGCGATGAAGGCGGTCAACTGGCCGGTCCAAACGCCGTTCACGAATCCGCTCGCGTTTGCCGGCGTGATCGAGTTCGCCCCGCCGGCCCCCGCTGCCGAAAGAATCGGCGTGCCGGTGTAGGCGGTGATCGTGTTGTCGTTCAGGTCCTTCGCTGTGATCGTGACCGGGAAGGCGACGCCCTTCGTCTGCGGCGAGGCGACGGTGCCGATCGTGAAATGATGAACGTCGTTATCGAGCACGCTCGTCGTTCCGTTTGCAGCGGTGTAGCCGCCCGCGCTCGCCGTCACTGTCACCGTCGCCGCGCCATCCGTCGCCGCGTTTTCCACACCCGTGAGGGTGAAGGTCGCCGATGACGAACCTGCCGGGATCGTCACTGAGGAAGGCACCGTGAGACGCGAGGTGGTGTTCGAGGAAAGCGAGACCGTCAGCGGATTCAGCAGCGTGCCGGATGCCGAGACCGTCCCCGTCGCGGTCGAGCCCTCGGCGACCGTGGAGGGCAGGAAGAGCGAGAGCGTGGACTGCTCATTGTCGAGGACGCTCATGTTCGCCGTGGCGTCGATCCAGCTCGCGATGTGCGCCGACACCGTCACCGCGCGGGTGCCGTTGAGAATGGCGTCGTCCGCGATCGTAATTGGGAAGGTGGCGCTGGCCTGCCCCGCCGGGATCGTCACCGTCGCAGGCACCGTGAGAGAAGCCGTGTCGCTGCTCGAAAGCGCCACCGTGAGGTTGCCGCCCGCTGCGGGGGAGACTGTCACCGTCCCGGTCACCCCCACCGCACCCTCCACAGCGCTCGCAGGAAGCGAGAGCGAGAGCACACCCGCCACATCGAACGCGTTGCTGCTGCCGGTGTGGCCGGAGCCGTCCGTCGCGCGCAGGACCATCTGGCTCGCAGGCTGGGTGACGGTGACATTGCCGGTCCACACCCCGGCGGAGAATGCACCGGTCTGTGCCGGCGTGACAGCAACGGGAACTCCCACATTTGCCCAAGCGACCGCGTTCGCCACGATCCGGTCCATTCCGGTTCCCAGCGTGTAATAGTCCGTGCCAATGAGAACGACGTGCCCGAGCCCCACGTCGCGGTGCAGGACCACGGGCTGCCCTCCAGTGGCATCCTGGAGGGAGACCGTGCCATTCGAACTCGTGTAGTAGGAGATGTAGCTGCCCGAGAAAGGCGTGGTGACGCCGTTGTTGAGCACCGTGCCCGTCGTTTTCGTGAGGGTCGCAGACGATGGGTAAGATCCTTTGGTTGCATCCATCAGTCCGGAGTTGCTCAGAATCAGATGCTCGCTGAGGCCCCAGGAACAGACGATCACAATGCCGCCGTTGTTGACGAAGTTCGTCAGCGTCGAAGCCCAGCTGGTGCCAAGGGCGGACATTTGGGAGGTGGAGGAACTCTCCTGTTCGACGATGAGGAAAACGTGCTTGCCGGAAAGCTCGGCGGCCAGCGTCGTCGGATCGGTCGTCGTGGTCGCCGTCTCCGCATAGTTTGTGAAATAGGTGGAGATGGCCTGCTTAGTGTGGACGTATTCCCCGGATGCAGTGGTGTCGGCGTAACCGGTAAAAGTCAGCACTTGGACGGTGCCGGAGCCCCCTGCGACCCCGCTGAGGTTTGCGGTGCCGTTGAAGCTCGTAATCGTGTTGTTGCCGGCGTCCTGCGCAGTCACCGTCACACTGAAAGGCGTGTTCAGCGCCCGCGTCGCAGGCTGGGTGCTCCATGCAAAATGATCCAGGAGCCCGCTTGCGACGGTGAACGCGTTGCTCGTCCCCGTGTGCCCCGCGCCGTCGTTCACCGTCAGCACGACATTCGTGTCAAATGTGTTCACAGTCACGTTCCCGGTCCACACCCCCGATGTGAATGCCGTCGTGACCGTCGGCGTGATCGAGTCCGCACCGCCGGACCCCGCCGCGGAAAGCGACGGAGTGCCGGTGAAGCCGGTCACCGTCGCGCCGGTGACCGTCTGCGCGGTGATGGTGACGCTGAACGGCGTGCCGCGGATCTGCGAGGATGCAATCGTGGAGATGCTGAAATGATGGAGATCGTTGTCCCGCACGGTGGTGGTGCCGGCGGCCCCGGTGAAGCCGGCCGCTCCCGCAGTCACGGTAATTGCGGCGTCTCCGTCCGTGACCGAGTTCTCAGGCGCGGTCGCCGTGAAGTAAGCGGACGTCGATCCAGCGGGAATGGTCACCGTGGCGGGCACGGTCAGGCGGGAGGGATTGCCCGCAGTGAGCGAGACCGTCAGCGCCGAAGTCAGCGTGCCGGAAATGGAGACGTTCGCGGAATAGTAGCTCGAACCTTCGGTCAGTTGCGCAGGCACGGAGATCACGAGGTTCGTGTTCTCATTGTCCAGAATGTTCACCGTGGCGGTTCCGTTGTTCCAGTTGGCGACATGCGCCGTGATCGTTGCCGGATGGGTGCCGTTGATCTTCGTGTCGTTCACGATCGTCATCGTGAAATTCACGGAAGTCTGCCCGGCGGGAATGGTGACGGTCGCCGGAACGGTGAGAGCGGCCGTGTCGCTCGACGAAAGCGCCACGGTGATGTTTGCAGCGGGGGCGCCACTGATGGTCACCGTGCCCTGCGCCGTGCCCGCGGTCTCGCTGACCGACGCGGGGGCCGTCACCGCGAGCGTCGCGATTTCGTTGTCGCTCAGCGCCAAGGCCGCGAACTTTCCAAGGATCTGGCCGGTCGGACCCGTCGCGGAGACCACGATGGTTTCGGGCCCATTCAGCAGCGCGTCATCCACGATGGCGATGCTGAACGTGGCTGAGAGCTGGCCAGCGGGCACAACGACTGTCGGCGGAACTGTCAGTCGTGCCGGGTTGCCGCTCGTCAGCGTCAACGTCGTGTCCGTGGCGAATGTCCGCGAGAGCGTCACGGTCCCGGAGAGCGGCGCCGCGCCCTCGGTGGCTGAAGCGGGAATCGTCAGGGCGATTGCGGCCATGTTGTCTGGATGGAACGTCCGCAGGACTCCATCGCTGCCCGCGATGTAGAGGATGCCATTCGCGAGGCTGGCAATGCCGCCGCTGGCGATGGTCTGTGTAAGCGCGTGCGTCTGCAGGTTGAAAATGTAGGTGGCGCTCGAAGCCGTGACGATCAGGGAGTCGTCGGTGACAATTGGCTGGCCGGCGATTCCCGTGTTTCCCGTTACGTAGGTTCCCAAGGCTGCACCCGTCAGTGCATTGTAGGCGTTCACCGAGCCGGTCGAGGAAATCGCATAAACGACTCCGTTCGCCACGGCGGCCGATCCCTTGAATGTGCCCGCCACATTCCACAATGAGGACTGCGTGGCCAGATCCACGGCATAGAGGTTCGGATTGCCGACCGCAAACGCGCGCCCCTGATCGATGGCGGGAGCGCTGTTGACGGAATAGGGAACGCCCGTGCTCAAAGTGAGCGTCCACTGGATGGCGCCGGTCAACGGATGGTGTGCGCGGAACTTGCCGTTGATCCACGTGTAGATGATCCCGTTGTGGTAGGCGGGTGTCCACTGGTCATACTGATCGAGGCTCGAATTGAAGAACCGCTGGCTGCCATCGGCGGTGTTGAAGCCGTAGAGCCCGCCATACGATCCGCCGTCCACCCACACGCCGTCGTTGACCACCAGCGGCGCGAAGTAGCGCTCCCACTGGGCGCTGAACGGAACGGACCACGCCGTCGATCCGTCCGTGTCGTTGAGGCACCATAGCTGCGAGTCGCTGCTGTGGTTCCCGCGCTGCACATAGACTTTCCCGGCATTCGCCGTCGGGGGATTGATGGAGTAGGCAGAGGTGAAGACACGGCGCCAGACTTCAGCGCCGGTGGAGGCATCGAGCGCGCTGATGAACGTGTCTCCGAAATAGGTGTAGGGAGTCACAAACGCCCTGCCCCGGCTGATGGCGACCTGGTTCAAGCCGCCGGTGCTCGTCGCGTATGTCGCCGTCCATCCGGCACGGTAGGGAAACGTCGCGCCCGAAACGGGCTGGTATCCGGTGTGACCTGGACCGTTGCCGAAAGTGGGCCAGTTCGCCGGGTAGTCATAGTCGTTGCCCAGCACGTCGAACGCATTGCTCTGCCCGGTGGCGCCCGAGGTGTTCGTAGCGGTCACCACGACCCCCGACGCAATGCTGGAGATGCTGATGGTCCCCGTCCATGCCCCGTTCACGAACGCGCCCGATGCCGCAGGAGCCACGCCGCCGCTTGCGGTCAGGGTCACTGTGCCGGAATATCCCGTGAGCACTGCGTCGGACGCATCGCGTGCCGTGATGGTGACGCTGAAGCCTGCGTTCCTCGTCTGGGGCGATGCGATCGTGGAGATGGAGAAATGGTGCGCATCGTTGTCGAGCACGCTCGTCGCGGCGCTGGCGCCGGTGAATCCGGCCGCCCCGGCCGTGATCGTCGCGGCTGCGCCCCCCTCGATCAGCGCATTCTCCGGCGCGGTGAGGGTGAACGTGGCGGAAGTCGAGCCGGCGGCGATCGTCACGCTCGCGGGAACCGTGAGCCGCGGGGTGTTGTTCGAGGAGAGGTTCACCGTGAGCGCCGAGGTCAGGGTGCCGGAGATCGACACGGTGCCCGTGCCGGTGCCGCCCTCGACCACCGACACCGGCAAAGAGACCGCGAGGTTCGTGTTTTCGTTGTCCGCGATGCCGATGGTCGCCGAGCCGTCGGTCCAGTTTGCGACGTGGGCGGTGATGGTGGCGCTGTGGGTGCCGTTGATCTTCGAGTCGTCAACAACCGTGATCGTGAAGGTCGCCGAGGTCTGCCCTGCAGGAATCGTCACAGTGGCGGGAACCGTGAGCGCAGTCGCATCGCTCGACGTCATCGTCACCGCCACATCGCTGGCGGGCGCGCTGCTCACGCTCACCGTGCCCTGCACAGTCCCCGCGCCCTCGGTGGTCGAACTGGGTGCGCTCACGGTGAGCGTCGCCGTTTCATTGTCCTGCACGGCGATCGTCCCGGATGCCGGGGCGAAGTTCACCGCCGTGGCGTTGATCGTCGCGCTCTGCGTGCCGTCCAGCGCGGCGTTGTCCACGATGGTGATGTCAAAGCTCGCGCTCGTCTGGCCCGCCGGGACGGTGACAGACGCCGGAACGGTGACCTTGCCCGTGTTGGTGGAGGCGAGCGTGACTGTGACAGCCGACGCCTGCACCGCGGAGAGCGTCACACTTCCCTGTCCGGCGAGGACGCCGCCCCCCTCAGTGGCCGTCGCAGGGCAGCCCACGGCCAGCGTGCTTGCAGGGTAAGTGCTGAAGTCGCTGGCGACATAATCCACCGGCGTGCCCAGTCCCTGCGAAAGGCCGATGAGTCCGTCCGTCGCCCCGATGCCGAGGCACGTGATGCGGATGCGCCCGTCGAGGAACATCTCAATCTGGAAACTGTTCGTTGTCGCTCCCGAATACTCCGGCACGCTCTGCCACGTGATCGCCACACGGTCCGCGGTCTGCTTCCACGTTACCTGCCCGGTGCTCGGATAAAGATCATCGAACAGCACGGAGATGCGCGGCATTAAAAAATGAGCCGCCAGCGACTCGGAATACGATGAGTCTGCCGAGCCGAATGTGATGTAGCCGTTGCTGCCGACGTAAAAGCTGGAGTAGCTCGTGCCGTAGAGCGCCACCGAGGCGCCGCCGGTGAGCGTCACCTGCGAATAGGTGTCGTCGCCCATCGAGAGCGATGTGCCGCCGGAGGGGTCCGTCGGAAACGTGCTCACGCCGGTGGTTCGCCGCACCGAGTAAGAGCTTGCGGAACCATCCGGCGTGAACGTCCAGCTCTGGTTGTCCGTGTCATTGCCCGAGGTGAACAGCTCCGTGAAATAATCCTTCTGGCCGGCGCGCAGCGTGATGCCACGGGATATGACGGCGGCGCTCGTCAGATTCGTGAAGGACACTGTGTCCGAGTAAGTGCCGGTGGCCAGCGTGTTCGCGCTGCTGTTGACGGTGGCTGTCACTGTCGTCGTCGCGCCCACGGCCAGCGTGCCGCCCGTGGCCGAGAGTGTGAGCCACGGCTGTGTTTTCGCCGCGCTCCAGTTCAGCGGGGAGGCACCGTTGTTCGTCAGCGTGTATGCCTGCGACGCTGGGGAGAACGGACCGCCCACCGGACCGATGGAAAGGAACGCCGCGGACGGGGTGACACCGAGATCGTCTGGAATTTCAAATGACTCGACGACGCCCGTGGTCGTCGAGTTCGCAGGCACGACGGCGCTCGCTCCCATGCCGCGCTTTGCAAATGCGGCCCAGATTTCGTTCCGGTTCGCGCCCGCGTTGTTCACGAGGTCGGCTTGGACGATCGCATCCCGCGCCTGCAGGAACGTCGGATTCGCCGGCGAGAGCTTCATGCCGTCGGTGACGATCTGCAGCACGGCATCGTTGCCCGCGGCGCCGCCGAGTTTGGTGATGAGATTTGCGCGCACTTCCCACAGCGCCACGCACCACACCTCGCCCTGGTTGTGAACCTCCGAGGGGTTGGAGTTGGACGAGCCAAACAACGGGCTCAGCGGAACTCCGGTGTGCGGGCTCGCCAGCAGGGTATCGATGTCCTTCAGCGTCAGCGGATTCTTGGTGATGTCCGTCGAGTAGGGATAGCGCCGGATGCCGTAGTAGTAGTTCGACGTCATCCCGGAGAGCTGATACGTCGCGTAGGCGCCGGCCGCGTAATTGCCATTCACGTTGTCCGCCGGATCGCTCAGCAGGCAGAGCCCGTAGAAGTCCGACCACCCCTCGCCCATCCCGCGCGTCTGCAGCGCGCTGATGCCGACGCCGCCGCCGACGAGCCGGTTGCTCGTGCCGTGCGTGAATTCGTGGAATACGATCTCCGCGTCGAGGTCTCCATCCCGGTCCGGCGCCGGGCCGGTGAAGACATACATCTGCATTCGGCCCGGTGAGCCGTCCGCGGGCGTGGAGAAGTTCGCGTTGTTCGTGCCGCTTCCGTCCTGCGCATCGGCGAGCACCGCATCATTTCCATTTCCACCGCGGCCGAAATTGTTCTGCTGGAAATTGCCCGCACTCTCGGTGAAGCCGAACGCGTAGAGCCGGTCATGGTAATAGTTGCAGAGATAGAACAGCGTCGTCAACGTGGCGCTCTGGTAGCTGCTCGGCGCCTGCGTGAGATCCATCGTGAAATCGAACACGCGTGTGGGCGACGTCGCGTGCGTGCCGGTGCCGTAGGTCGGGTTCGCGCTTGAGAGATCGAGGTGCGCGTCCACATTGTTGCCGTAGGTGTCCGTGCCGCCGTCGTTGATCCAGCCGTTCGGCGACGCGGTCGTGTCGAGCGCCTGCAGCGTGATCAAGGTGCGTGCGACCTCCGCCGGCTGCGTGCTCGCCGGCGCGCCAAGGCCCGGCGACATCGGCGTCGGGCTGTCGAGCGGCTTCTTCGTCGTCGCATCCGCATGCACGCGGTAGCTCGCGTCGCTGATGTCGGCGGTGAGGGACGTGCGCGCCAGCACCTCCCCGCTCTTCGCATCCACAATCACGCGGAACATCTCATTCCGCGCGAGGCTCATCAAAGTCACATCCCAAGTCAGCTTCAGCGACGCCGCACCGGTGGGCAGCCACGCGAGCCCGGCATTCGTGTCGCTCAGGCCAGGCGCCCGGAATCTCTGCCGGCGCTCGACTCCCTGGGTCTCCGAAATCGCACGCGCATCCTGCGGCGCCAGATCGTCGCCCACATGCACAGCCGCGAGCGAGACTGCCTTTTCTGCATCCACCGGCGGATGCGCGATGAACGCCTCGCGCTCCGCTGGCTCGAGGCCGGAGGCCGCGGCGGGGTCCGCCATGAAGTGGCTGCCGAGCGTCACGAGTTCGCCGTGCTTGGTCACGTTCGCCTTCAGGATTGTGTTGTAAACCGGCACTCCATCGAGCTGCTGCTGCCAGACGACGGTTCGCATCCCGTTGTGAGCGGCCACATCCTCGCGCGTGATGCGCGCGTCCTGGAGCACGTCGGAGCCATGGCCAAAGATCGCGGCGTTCTCATCCACAAAGCGCCGCACCGGTTCATAATAATCGCCGTTCACCGGAGCCTTCACCGCGGCCGCGCCCGTGAGGAAGCGGCCCGCAGCCATCACATGATTCGCAGCGCCGGTGATCGGATCAAACTGCACAGCCACTCCGGGCAGGCGGGCGCGCAGCTTCGCGAGCGCCTCCTCGCGCCCAGCGACCGGCGCGGGCGGCTGCGGCGTGCGCTGGTCGTAGTTCTCGAGCTTCTCGCCGCGGACCTTCGCGACGCCCCGCTTCGCCGATGCATTCCTCGCCGATGCCTCCTTCTTCGCGGCTGCAGCCTCCGTCCGCTCGCCGGACGACGCGGCATCAGCGGCAATTGAACCGCGGCGATCCTGTCCGCCCCAGCGCCAAATCCACACCGCAGCGAGCAGGGTCAGGATTCCTGCGAAAAATAGGAATGCAGACAGCACACGATGCCGCCTCGGCTCGGGAGAAGTGTTCATGGTGGGAAACCTCGTTTTCAGCGCGGAACGCCTCCGTGGAGACTCGTTTACGCTGGGTTGGCTGGATTATCTACGGGTGGGTGCGGGTTTGTGGGTGGATGGACATCCGAAAAATCACGAGACGGAAAAATGCGCGGCGCTCTTAAAATGCCGCATTGGCTCACTATGTGCCCCCGTCACTTTCATTGGCACGCAGGCTAGTGTCGTCGGAAACTCCTGATCAAGGAAAATTTATTAATACTTCACGCTAGGTTTATCCTCTTTCCTCATCCGACGAGCTTCGGAAATACGACTCGCCAAAAAAATGCGCGCTGGCCGTGGCGCTCTCCGCCACCGCACCGTGAAACTCGCCACTACTTCCCGCCGCCGTGCGTCTTCGCGCACCACTGCATCCAGTCGTCGGTGAGCTGATCCCATGTGCAGCCCAGCACCGGGCCGACGTGCGGGCGCAAGTCGGTCGAGCCGGTTTTCCGGAAGGCCTCCATGAGCGCGGGAAGCTTGCCGCGGTAGCGAGGCTCGGCGAGGAGCATCTGCACGAGCGTCGCCACCTGCCAGTAGCGGTTCAGCGGCACGTCCTCTCCGGCACACAACGTCTCGAAGCGGCTGCGGTAGGACGCATCCGCCAACCCCTGCCGCACGATCGCGGGCAGTCCTTCCTGCGGGTGAAAGCGGAGCTGGTAGGCATTGGCCACGCCCTCCTGCCACCAGTCTGAGTGCGCCGAGTCCGTGAGCGCGTGATGGCTCAGCACGCTGTGGCAGAATTCATGCGTGAAGACCGGCCGCAGCGTGCCGGCCTCCGCCTTCCACGAGGAAAGTGCGAGGCCCTGCAGATGATATCCGTCGCTGCCTGGCTCCGCTGCCTTGGCGCCGAGCTGCGCCGCGAAGCGCGGGACGAAACTGCGGTAGTCCTCGCGCGCGCGGAAGACCATCAGCCGCGGCGAACCGGCTGCTTCCGCACCCAGCGGCAAGTCCGCCTGCATCGCGGCAAGCACCTTCGCCAGATGCGCGGAGAGCGCCTCCACGTCCAGCGACGGCTCATCGGTCGCCAGCCACACCGGCCCGTCCGATTTCACCCTCACCCCTTCCTTCCCCCCGCCAAATGCGAGCTCCGCGAGTTCCTGCATCGTATAATCCGCGCCCCGGCCCGGCTCGCGGTCGTTCATCGCGATCCCGTCCACGGCAAACTCCGCCACCCCGCGCGTGCGGATCGCGAAGCTCGCGGCCTGCGCCCACCGCGGCACGCGCCCGCTCTCCCAGCGGAACCACCGCAGCGGCACCGTCACCTTCTGCCAGCCCGCGCCCGCCACCTCCACCTTCCGCCAGAACGCCGCCTTCTCGTCCGCCTCCAGAAACATCACGTCGAACACCAGCGGCTCCGCACCCGCATCCATCCGCCTCACCCACATCTCCAGCTCTTCGCAGCCGGCCACTCTCGGCAGCGGCATCGCGCCGGCCTTGCTCTGAATGACCGCGCGGCCGCCGGCTTTCACCAGCATCATCCTGCCCGAAGCCGCACCGGGCCCGACGGGCGCATCCGCCACATCCGCGCGGGACACCTGCACGGTCCCGCGCGCCTGCCACTGGCTGCCGAGCGACGCCGACTCGAAATCGCACCACACGCCCGCGGCATGGCCGGTCGCGGCGGAGAGAAGGAGCGGAAGGCAGAGAGAGGAGAGGCGCTTCATTGCAAAAACGAATCGTCATCCACCCCACGCAGCGCAAGCCCGATTCGGCGCGTTGCGCCCCGTGCTTCAATGGACGCGCCAGTCCCCGAGCGCCGACGCGCTCACAAAGGCCCCGGACGTCACCGCACCGCTTCCGTTCAGATACCACGCCGCGATCTGACCCACTCCGTTCTGGAGAATCAAATCCGCGTTCCCATCGCCGTCGAAGTCCCCCGTGCAGGCGACCCGCCAATCCCCAAGCGCCGATGCGCTCACAAAGGCCCCGGACGTCACCGCACCGCTTCCGTTCAGATACCACGCCGCGATCTGACCCACCCCATTCTGGAGAATCAAATCCGCGTTCCCGTCGCCGTCGAAGTCCCCCGTGCAGGCCACCCGCCAGTCCCCGAGCGCCGACGCACTCACAAAGGCCCCGGACGTCACCACACCGCTTCCATCCAAATACCACACCGCGATCTGACCCACCCCATTCTGAAGAATCAGATCCATGTTCCCATCACCGTCAAAGTCCCGGTCCACGGTGCCAGTCGGCAGGTAGCGCGCCGCCGCGAAGTCATTCTTGTTGACGCTCCCCTGATAAGACTGCCCCGCGGCGACAATCTTCCCGTCACTCCCCACCGCCACGCCCCTGGCGACATCCGTGCTGGCGCCAAAGGAAGTGACCACCTTGCCCCCGGAGCCAAATGTCGCGTCGAGAGTGCCCGGCGTGCCCGTCGCCGCATCCGCATGATAACGCGCCACCGCGAAGTTCTGCTTGCCTCCTCGGCTGACATTGCCGGCGACGATAATCTTGCCATCGGGCGCCACCGCCACGCCGCGAGCTTCCGATCTTTCACCCGCGATGAGGGACGTGAGCACCTGGCCGGTGCCGGCGAAGCTCGTGTCCAGTGCCCCCGCGGTCGTGAGGCGCACCAGTGCGAAATTGTTCGTGCTCCCGACCGTGAAGCCATACCCGCATACAAGGATCTTTCCGTCACTCTGCAATGCGACGCTCTCGCCCACGGCCCCGTCAACCCCGACCGTCATGGTCATGGTGCCGCCGCCATTGAAGCCGGAGTCGAGGTTTCCCGGGGTGCCCGTGGCGATGTCCCCATGATAGCGCATCACGGTGATGTAGTTCTTCGTGCCGTCATTGGAATAGCCGGCGAGCACGATCTTCCCGTCGCCCTGCACGGCCACCCCGTAGCCCACGGCATCGCCGCCGCTGAAGACCGTGCTGAGAAAGCCGGTGCCGGCAAAGCTCGTGTCCAGCACACCGGACGCCGTGTAGCGCGCCACCATGAACCCATAGTGGCTGCCGGTGTGAGCCCCGCCCGTGACGACGATTTTCCCATCGGCCTGCAAGGCCACACCGTTGGCAAAAGCATCGCTCCCGATGGCAGTCGTCACGTAGCCCCCGGTTCCAAAGCCCGCATCCAGCGTGCCCGGTGTGCCCGTGGCGATGTCGCCGTGGAAACGCAGCACGATGACCACGTTCACGGTTGCGACGTTCGCATACCCCGCGACGACGATCTTCCCATCGCTCTGCAACGCCATGCCCATCGCTCTCGCGAGCATGATGCCGTCCACGGACGGGATCGCCTTTCCGCCTGTCCCGAATCCTGCATCCAGCACCCCGCCGGCCGTGTAGCGCAGCACCGCAAGGGTGTCGTCCGTCCCGTTGTCGGCGGATCCTGCAACGAGAACCTTCCCGTCGCCCTGCACAGCAGTGCATGTTCCGACATCCGCGCCAGTGCCCCCGGAACTGCCGGGAGTGGTCACCTTGCCCCCGGTTCCAAAGGTGGCATCGAGCTGGCCTGCGTGGCTCGCAATCGGACTGGTGAGGGCAAGTGCAAGCACACTCACGAGCAGGAAAAAGACGCTGCGGTTGAGACGATGATTGGGCGCTTTCATGCTTCAACATCCGCCCCGCGCCAGCCATCTCCTACACCGCGGTTGTCTTATCCGCTCCGCAGCTTGTGTCCCCTTCCCCTCTTCTCCCCGCTACAGCTTGCCCGCCATCCACGCCTTCAGCCATGCGTGAAAGCTCGCGCCGATCTGCGCGTAGCCGGCGGCGTTCGGATGGACGCCGTTGTTCTCGGGATAGCCGTCCACCGGGTCGATGTTCAGCTCCGTCGGCACGAGGAAAATGCCTACTTCCCCTGGTAGTTCGCCACAAAGCCCGACTCGCGCGCGTTCGGCGGCGTCGTGAGCCCCACGGCGAGCACCGCCTTCGGCGCGGCGGCGTGGAATGCCGCGAGCAGCTTGTCCGCGTGGTCGAGCACCGCGTTGATGTGCTTGTCCATCGCCACCGGATCATCCGGGCTCGCGCCGAAGCAGTCGTTGATTCCGAGCAGGAAAGTCACCGCGTCCGGCGGCTGCCCGCCGCACTCCTCGCGGAAGTATCGCGCGAGGTCCAGCGTCCCCTTCCCGTCCGCCCCGGCATACACAAACGGGCTCGTGTCCCTCCGCGCGACCGGCCCGGCCGCCACGCCCGCGGGCTTCGGCGCAAACTTCGCGAGGAAGTCCACCCACTTCCACCCGCCGTAGCCCTCGTGCTTCACTCCCGGCAATCCCCCGCGCGCGGGCGCTGTGCCGAACATCGTCCACTTCGGATTTCCCGGCGTGCCGAGCAGCCGCGCGATCTCATTTGGATATGCCGTCGCCGCCGTGAGGCTGTCGCCCACCACGAGCAGCCGCAGCGTCCGCCCCGCACCCGCATCCCGCGGCACCACGCGCAGCACCATCCGCCCCTGCGCCGACACTTTCCCCGCCGCATCGCGCACCGTGATCTCCATCGGATGATCCCCCACGTCCTTGTCCGCCGCCGTCACCGACCACCGCCGCGCATCCGCCGAGCCGAGCCTGCACTTCACCTCGAAGCGCAGCGCCTCCGGCGTCTCCGTCAGCACGATGTTGTCAAAGGGCACGCTCATCGCCACGCCCGGAACGGCATACATCACCGGCGGCAGCGTGAGCCTGAGGCCATCCCTCTGCGTCACACCGGCCTTCGTCTCCGCCAGCGCGACGCCGCCGAGCGGAACGGAATCGCAGACCAGCGCGGCGCAGGAGAAAACGACGAGGGAGAAGATGCGGGGATTCATGGTCATGGGGAACGGCTTCCCTGCATCAACCCGCCAGCCCGCTGCACCTAAGGGCGCAACCATTGCCCGCGCGCGAGCCGATCGGATGGAGGAGCGAGCGGGAATGCCTGCGGCGACATCCTGCGACCGGGCAGCCCGCTAATCCCACAGCCGGTCGAGCGCGCCGGCGACCGCGCTGAAAATGAGGTCGATCTCGCCGCGCGAGATGGTGAGCGGCGGGGCGATGGCCACGATGTCGCGGATGCCGCGAACGATGACCCCCTCCTCGCGCACGAGCTTCGCGCCGCGGATGCCGAGCGCGGAGTTCGGAGCGAGCGCGGCCTTTCCTCCGCGCGGGACGAGTTCGAGCGCGCCGATGAGCTGGCAGCCGCGCACTTCGCCGACTGCGCGATGCCCGGCAAAGGACTGGAGCCTCTGCTGGAAATACGGCCCGACATCATCGCGGACGCGCTCGACGAGATGCTCCTTTTCAATGACCGCGATGTTTGCGAGCGCGACGGCGCACGACACCGGATGGCCGCTGTAGGTGAAGCCGTGCGCGAGCGGACCGCCGCGGATGAGCACCTCGGCGATTTCGTCCGCGACCATCGTCGCGCCGAGCGGGAGGTAACCGCTCGTGAGCCCCTTCGCGAGGCACATGAGGTCGGGGTCGAGGTTCCAGAGGTCGCTGCCAAACCACGCGCCGAGCCGCCCGAATCCGGTGATGACTTCATCCGCCGCGAACAGGATGCCGTGCTCCCGCGCGAGCGCGCGGAGCTTCGCGAGATAGCCGGGCGGCGGCACGATCACCCCGCCCGCGCCCTGCACGGGCTCCACGAACATCGCCGCGATCGTCTCCGGGTCCTCGCGCTCGATGAGGCTCGCCGTTTCCGCAATGCACCAGTCCGCATGTGCATCGCGGTCCGCCTCGCGGTCCGCGGCATAGGCGTGCGGCGCGGGCGCGTGCAGGAAGCCTGGCAGCGGCAGGTCGAACGGCGCCTGGCAGCTCGCGAGGCCGGTCATGCTCGCGGAGGCGAGCGTCACACCGTGATACGCGAACTCGCGCGTGAGGATCTTCGTCCGCCGCGGCTGGCCGCGCAGCTTCCAGTAGGCGCGGATGAGCTTCAGCGCGGTTTCATTCGCCTCGCTGCCGCTGTTGCAGAACATCGCGTGGTTCAGCCGGCGCGGCGCGAGCGCGGAGAGCTTTGCGGCGAGTTCGATCGCGGGCTCCGTGGTGCTGTTGAAAAACGAGGGGTAGTAGCAGAGCCGCTCCATCTGCCGGGACGCGGCGTCGATGATCTCGCGTCGTCCGTAGCCGACATTCACGCACCACAGGCCGGCGAGCGCGTCGAGGAGGCGGCGCCCATTTTGATCCCGGAGCCAGATGCCGCGGCCCTCGGTGAGGATGTTCGTTCCGGCCTCGTGCATCTCCGCGTGGTTCGTGAACGGATGCAGATGGTGCTCCGCGTCGAGCTTCTGAAATGGGGACAGCGTGCTCATGGCGGAACATACACCCCGCCCGGGCGGCGTCCAATCATCACCCATGGCGGGCTGCCGGATACACACCGCGGTTTGACTCCGCGCCGGAAGACCTGCTTACTGTCCGGCACATGGACTCCGGCCTCCGTCAGCGCATTTACGATTACCTCGAATCCAAGGGGCTGCGGAAGACCTCGCAGCGCGACGCGATCATCGAGGCGGCGTTCAGCACGACGGAGCACTACACCGCGGAGGATCTGCTCACGCTCGCGAAGAAGGTGGACTCCTCCGTCTCCCGCGCGACCGTTTACCGCACGCTGCCGCTGCTCGTGGAGAGCGGCGTGCTCCGCGAGATGGACTTCGGGCGCGACCACAAGTTCTACGATCCGAACTACGTCGATCACCCGAACCACAACCACCTCATCTGCCTCGACTGCGCGAAGATCATCGAGTTCGAGGACGTCCACATCGACACGCTGGAGAACTGCATTGCCAAGCGGCTCGGCTTCACGCCGACGGGAAAAGTCGTTCGCATCGAGGCGCACTGCGACGAGTTCCGCGCCACGGGGAAATGCAGGCGCCGCGCGGTCGCCGCGGTCTGACAGCCCCACTCAGATCTCCACCCGCCGGAGCAGGAAGCCGAGCAGCATGCCGTAGAACTCGATCTGCAAGATCGCAAAGGCCTCCTCGCCCGTGCGCTCCCTCGCACCGGAGATGTCCTCCTCGGTAAAGCCATGCCGCGCCGCTAGCGCGAGCCGCGCCTGGTTCAGCGCGTGAATCCACGCACGCGCATTCGCCAGCGGGATGCGCATGCCGGGCAATCCGTCCTCCGCCCTCATCCCCGCCAGATCCGCCACCACGACATCCACGTGGCTCTTGAAAAGCTCGCGCAGCCCGGGCTCCACCGTCTCGCGCCATTCGCTGTCCGCCTCGGGATCGCGTCCGCCCGTCGGCACGCTGAAAATCCGCGCGCCCGCCGCCTCGTCGTCCGGCGATGCGCACTCCGGGATCATCCGCAGCAGCCCGGCGACGATCGGGTCCATGTCCTCCAGCCTCCAGCCTTCTTCGTCCGCGAGAATCTGCATCGTTCAGCGGGATCTTTCGATGGTGGCGAGCAGCAGGTAGGAGTGGAGCTGCTGCACAAAAAACTCCGCGCGCTCCCGCACGCCCGTCCAGACGATCGACCGCCCGAGGTGGTGCACCTCCAGCATGTGAACCTCCGCCTTCTCCCTCGGAAAGCCGAACACCTTCATGAACACCTTCGTCACGTATTCCATGAGGTTGATCGGGTCGTTGTGGACCACGACATTCCACGGAACATCGAGCGCCTCCTCCGTCCGCACCTCCTCCTCGGTGAGAACGTCGCCGCCCGCAGCGGCAGTCACCGGATTCATTCCACGGATGCGCGGCATGTTTCTCAAATGCGTGGGCGGCTCAGCGCGTCGGCGCGGGCGCAGCCGGGATGATGGTCGCCGTGGGCGGGACGCCCGGCGAAGTCGCCGGCGGCACTGCGACCGGCGGAGCCACGACACCGCGGGTCGCCGGGACCGCCTGAGCCGGAACCGCGGCAGATGCGCCCGACACCCCCGATGCGAGCTGCTCGAGGTGCGAGATCCAGCCCGCCGCCTCCGGGTGCTGCGGGAAGGCCTTGATCAGATTGAACATCTCCGTGATCGCCCGGTTCCGCAGCCCGATCGCCAGCGTGTCCTGCGCGCGCGCCCACAGCAGCGAGGGCCGCTTCACCTGGCTCCACTGCTTCTCCTCGTAGTCCGGCATGCCCGCGTAGATGTTCTCCTGACCCTTGCGGATCACCATGTCCCAGTAGTCGAGGATGCGCGGATCCTTCGCCGCGCGGAACTCCGGCAGGATGATCGTCGTGTAGATGCCGTTCACATTCCCAGGCACCGGCTCCCAACCGCCGCCCTCGCCCTCGTCGCCCTTCTGCTTCCGCCTCGCCGCACTGCTGATCAAATCGCCGATCTGGAGCTGCTTCGCCACGGGGCTGCCGGCCACGGACGTGCGGAGAATGCTGTCATGCACCTTCTTCGCCTGCGTCTCATCCGCGAGCGCCTTGTTCGGCACGCCGCGCTTCGCATTCGCCTTAGCCTTGTCGATCTGATCCGCGAGATGGTTCATCGCGAGGCCGTCCGTCTCGATCTGCTTCACGAAATCCACAACCGCCGGCAGCAGCTTCGATGTCTCCACGCCCGCCGCGTGCTGCATCGTGATCCCCAGCCACACGAGGTGCAGCCGCGCCGCATTCGCGCCCTCCTTCGCCTTCAGCCCCTCGCCCTCCGTCTGCTTCCAGTCCCGCACCGCGGCGGTCTGGTGGTCCACCCCGGCGAACTGCACCGCGAGCACCGCGTTCGTCCAGAATGCCGACGCCGCCTCGTTCGATGCCGCGGCTGTCGTGATCGCACGGTAGGCCGCATCGCGCCGCGTCTTCAGCCCCGTCTCGTTCTGCTCCTTGAACTGCTTCAGGCCCTGCAGGACCTGTTTCATGTCCACCGCGGGCGCGTCGTTGAGCTGCGCAAATGCCGGCGTCGCCATCGCGGCGAGAATCACAGGAATGAAGGAGGATTTCATGGGAGTGGGTGGCGACTAAACTCCCTTCCCCTGCGTTTTGCACGGATGATTTTTCCCCGGCCCGGGCACCCGCGCCAGCACGCGCCGCCAGATGCGATCCTGCGCCCGGTGCATCCGCTTCCGGTCGCCCGCGGCGATGTCGTCATGCCCGTTCAAGTGCAGCAGGCCATGCACGATGTAGAGCGCCAGTTCCTCCGTCACGCCATGCCCGCGCCCGGCCGACTCCCGCTCCGCCGTGTCCGCGCTCACCACGATCTCGCCGTGGTCGAAAGTGATCACATCCGTCGCCCCCGGCACATCCATGAACTCCACATGCACCCGCGCGATCACCCTGTCGCTCACCACCGCCACCTCCACGAACGGCTGCCGCCCCAGCCGGAACCGCCCGTCGCCCGACTCCCCGGCGCACTCCTCCAGCGCCACCGCCGCGATCCGCCGCAGCCGCTCCACGTCGAAGCGGACCCTGCGCTG
This sequence comes from Chthoniobacteraceae bacterium, assembly GCA_044221035.1. Classification (GTDB taxonomy): domain Bacteria; phylum Verrucomicrobiota; class Verrucomicrobiia; order Chthoniobacterales; family Chthoniobacteraceae; genus SXWH01. Next base: position 28,270 of record JBGAPU010000071.1, read on the forward strand.
CCGGTTGGTTAGCGTGATGTTCACCCCGCGCACTCTGCCAGCGCGACGCCGGACCGCCAGCGCGTTCCGCGGCGGCTCCGCAGGAATGCCGCGCCATCCCGGCCGCGCCCCGCATTCAGCCGGCAATTACTCGATCCCCGTCTTGCAGCCCGCGATCACATCCACGTAGCGCGGATGCGGCGCGCCCTCCCATCCCTTCCACGCCCCCGCGATCACCAGCGCCGCGCGCGTCTCATCCGGGCTCACGTAGCAGCCCACGATCGCGACCGTGAACGGGAACAGGTAGTCCTTGTATTCCCACTGGAAAATCGGCGCCGCCTTCTCCGTCGCCGACGCAAACACCCGGAAGCTCTTCACTCCCGCATACCGGTAGTCCGGATGCTCCGCCGCAGTCGCCTCCAGCACCGGGTTGAACACCACGCCACGACGCTTCCCCAGCACCAGCGGCAGATGATCCATCGCCGGCGCCGACCGCTTCACCCCGTGCTTCTTCAGCAGCGCCGACACCTCCTTCCCGTGCTTCGCCCAGAACTGCCGCATCCCGATCGAGAGCCCCTCGCCCAAGTCATACTTCCGCTGCTCCACGGCCTTGTTCGCATCGAGGTCCAGGATCGTGAAAGTCCACCGGCTCTCCCCCATCCCCTCGCTGGAGTGCAGCACCACCCACGCGAACTTCCCGTCCGCCGACCAGCCCAGCGGGAACACCCGGTCATCCATCCCCTGGTGCTCCGCGCTCATCTGGAAAAGCGGCGCCTCCACCGGCGCGCTGTCCGGCGTGGGTGCGGCATCTTTCGCCGGGAGCACGCCCGTGCAGGCGAGCAGGCAAAATCCGAGGAAGCAAAGAGCCTTGAGTTTCATGTGTGCGGGCGGGGAGCCTGCGCGCCCCTCAGTTTGGCACGTCGCCACTCGCGACGCTGGGGAAATGCTTCCGCAAATCAGCCTCCAAGTTTCCACGGCTCGCCAGTTGCAGGTCGGCCCTGAGATTCTGAATGTCCCGCCCCAGGCGTGTCCCCACAGTCGCGTGGTTCCCGCCGGACACGGTGAATCCGCCCAGCAGTTTTCGCGAGGCCAGCTCAAAGACCAGGATTTCCCCCTGCCAGCTTCCCCCCTCGAATGTCTTCTCACCCGTCATCACCGCGGACTTGCTCGCCTTCGTCCGCACCACGAGCACATAGCGGGTCTCCGCCATGAGCTGCCAGTCGGGGCTCTCGGGGCCGCAGCTCGGATCGTATTTCGCATCGAGCAGCTCGGCGGCCACCGGCTTCACCAGATTCAGCGTCGTCGCCACATCCACGGCTGGCGAGCGGTGGTTCAGCCGGACCGGCAGCGCCAGCCGCACGGTCGGGTTCTCGAGTTCCTCGAGATGAATCAGCAGCGCATTCGATTTTTTGAACTTCAGCGAGAGGTCCGTCACCGCCTTGAGCCCCTCCGCCGACTGCTCCGTCAGCGGCGCAGCTTCACGCGCGGCCGCCGCCAGCGAAGGCAGCAGCGCCAGGGTCTCCCGGGCTTTCGCCTCATATTTCTCCCGCGGCTTCTGGCAGCCGGCTGCGAGCAGCGCCAAAGCTCCGAGCAGCACGTGGAGCATCGTGGCGCGGGAGCGCCGGGAACGCGATTCGCTGGCCGCGGGCGGAGAGAGGTGCTGGAGATTCATCGCCCGGCTGAATACCGCGGATCTCCCGTGAACCGCAAAGCCCAAAGTGCCGCGAAACCCGGCTCGTGCGACTTCACCCGGAAGCCCCGCTCCGAAGCATCGGCGCGCAGAGTCCCGCGCGCGGGCGGAAAAGTGGCGGAACTCATGCGGGCGTCGCGTTCAGCCCGGACGACTGCGCCGCGTCACTTCTTCTTCTCCGGAAACTCCACCCACGGCGTCGCGGCGAACGCCTTCCACTGCGCCTCGATCTTCTCCGCCGGCGGCATCCCGCTGTGAATCCACAGCGCGTAGCGCAGCCGCATTGGCTCCCCCTTCTTCACCACCAGCGGATGCCCGAACGTCAGCGCCGCACCCATCCATCCATCCCCGCGGCAGTGGAACGGCACCGGGTGATTCGGGTTCGAGGGATGGTCGAAAAGCGAGATGCCCTCGATCACGAGATTGCGGACTGCAGATTGCGGATTGCGGATTGCCGCCTCCCCCGCTCCCGTTCCGCCGTCCGGCTTCCCGTTTCCGCCCTGCGCCGCCGCCGCGCCCACTTCCTCCTTCTTCCTTCCCACTTCTTCCTTAGCGATGGGCCCGCTGTAGTCCATCCACCGCGCCGGCTTGCGGAAACACGCCACCTCGTCCACGCCCCCCTCGCTGTTGCGGATCGTCCCGCCGCCATCATGCACGCCGATCGTCTTCGCCATCCGCACGCCGAGGAACCCGAACGCCGTGTCGTCCAGCGGCACGTCCGCCGTGCGCGCCTCGAGCTGGAGATCCAGCAGCAGCAGCCACTCGCGGCCGGCGAGCGGCTTCACGCTCACGCGCCGCTTGTCGTGCAGCACGGGCTTCCCCTCCTTGTTCAGCCACGCGTTCTCCGTCTCGGCAAAGGCCACCTCGTCCGAATCCTCGTAGCGCAGCACCTTCACGTGCGCGATGCGCCCCCCGTTGTCGCTCCAGAAATCCGTCCCGCCCACAAACTGGTGCGAAAACCACACCGAGTTGTGGTGGCTGTGCGACACCGGGTCGTGCGGATGCCCCATCCGCGTGAGCGACCGCCCCGATGGCCCAATCACCGGATAGACAAACGGCCGCTTCTGGTCCGCCGCGAAATGAAACCGTGCAATCTCCTCCCCGTCCCGCTGGAACGACGCCTCCTCATGCGGCAGCGGCAGCACCTGCATCCGAGGCACCGCCTTCGGCTCCCCGGCTTGAGTGGCGGCGGCGAGGAAAAGGAGGAGCGGGAGCGGGCGCATGGAGGGGAAAGGGATGTGGTGCGAGCCGGAAAAGCAAGTTGCAACTCAAAGGAGTTAGAACCACAAATCAATGCCTCATCCCGTGCATCGATCAAGGTATTCGGCTTTTGCCTGCGTTCCGCCTGCATCTAAGCTCCTTCGTTTCCAAATTTCTTTTTCAGATCCGCAGGCGTCCCATAATCGAAGACATTACCGAATATCCCGAACGAAATTGGAACCTCCTTTTCACCAAGCTTCAACTTTCCTACCGACCATATCCAAAACGAATCGTAGGTTATGTATCTCGACAACACATATGGTTCCAGACTCGGGAATTGCGCCCTAATAGCGCTGTATGTAGGATCATCTCCTGTCAATCGGCTTGTGAATTGCGCAAGGTGCGCTGCATGCTGTGGATTCGACGTTAACGCCAGAAGAAACGCGATGAAAACGGACGCGAAAAAAATACTCGCGCCAACACCGCTTGTATTCCCTTGAGCGGCCTCAGCCGCCGCTTTGATTGAAGCAAGCTCCTTTTGAATTTGCTCAATCTTCTTAGGCAGGTCTTGCTCCTTGAGAGCTGAAATCTCTTTAGCTAAGCGCTCAATATTGTCGTCGTTCTTCATTTTAATCGTTCCGTGCGGTGTAACTTCCCCGTTGGCGATTTCACAATTATTGGAAAATGCCCCACTTGAACCTAGGACACCCAACGGCGCGAAGATTCGCAGCAATTCCCCACCACAATTCAGTTCACAGGTTTGAAGTCATTGATTAGCCAGGAACCGCTATCCCTGTCCTTGATGGCCGTTACCATTATCGCACGTGGAATTTCTTTAGTAATCTTCGAACTCCCCCAAAGACGCTCTAACTCATTGATGTAAACCCTACCTTCCTGATGAGATAAATTGTAGTCAAGAATATTGCTATTCGCGGGGTGGGTGAGTTGCCATAACATGAAATCATCAATAGGACTTGTAGGAATACCCGCCGCCTGAACCATACCCTTGAGTTCGTCTATAGATTTAACAATATCCGGCAATGCGCGGAGGCTCTTTTTGCCGATATTATCGAGCGCGGAAATAACCGGCGATTTCGTCGTGTCGATGTAGGTGACAAAAAGTTGCGCCACCGCATCTTCCGGAATCGACGCGGGAATTACAGCAATTTTGTTCAGCGACACTGTATCGGCATATCCTTGAGTAAAATTTGACTCCATTCCCTTCCATCCCCTATGTCGCACTTGGTAGTCCCGTGTAATCTTTGCGAATGCCTCATGGTAAGCCTTCTCATTCACATTCTTGTAAAACTCTCTAACTACGGTTTCAGCGGGATGGGGTTTTGGCGGTGGAAAAATCACATCGCGAAATTTCAGTAAAAGAATCGCCTCAACTGCAAGCACGACGAGAAAGCCTGCTAGCGGTCCAACGATTTTACCTTTAATTCCCGCCTTTTCGCCTGTAATCTCAGATTTCGACTTTCCAATTAACTTATGTATACCATAAGCCGCGGAAAATGCGATGAGGTTCAATAAGAATAGTGCAAGAAAGGCGTAGTAAGTGTTCATGTTTGCAAGTGGCTCTTGTTTCTAGTTGTTTTCCTCCAGATTTTTGTATCGTGCTAAATAAACTTTCTTTTGGGGGTCGGTTATATTTAGTCGGAATTTCGACAAACCGATTCCACCTAGGGATTGGTGAGAACCAAATAAAACCACCTCGGTAGATACACCCCGATGAACCTCGGCAACGATGGCCGCATGACCTTTCCAGGTTTTACCGCCATCAAGATACCAATATTGGATGAAATCTCCTCGTTCAACTTTGGTTGGATCTACAGCTTTTCCCTTTCCTGCTTGAATGAGGTAGTTCTGAACCCCCCGAGTCCGAATATCGCCACTTTCAACCAAGGCGTTTATGTCTTCATCTTTACCGATGTTATTGATATAAATCTCCCGAATTTCTTCTGCGCTCAGCGAGCGTCTTTCAAATGCGGCGATTACAGACGCCAAGAATTGGACACAATCGATTTGTTTTGCTTTTTTGGAGCTTCCATAAGTCCAGCCTTGGAATTCTTTAGCCGCCAGTCGTTGCGCAGTCACCAATGGAGACGAAGAAAATTTCTCCGCCGCGCAAATATTGCGCGTGGAGAGCATCACAACAGCAAGAACGATCAGCGATAGCCTCATTTGTTGCATTACTAATCTAAAGCGAGTGGGTAGGTTGGTATCTTGTTTGAAAGACGGAAAATTACTCCGTCATGGGCCTATTAGGCGGGAGGCCGAAGGCTTGGCGTTTGGCGCGGTTGAGGGGGTCGCGGGCGGGCCATTCCATTTCGGCGGCGAATTGGAGGTCGCGGCGGAGGGGGTTGAGGACTTCGGCGAGGTGTTTTTGGAGCTGGGCGAGGAGTTCGCCGGCGCTGCGGGTGGCGTCGGCTTGGGCGAAGTCGGCGTCCTTGTATTTCTGGCCGAGTTCGCCGAGGCGGGCGATTTCGGCGGGT
>JBGAPU010000072.1:0-33174 GCA_044221035.1 Chthoniobacteraceae bacterium
ATCCCCGCCACCATCCGCCGCGAGAAAGGCCACGACATCGCCGCCGCCTGCGGCCAGCTCCGCCGCCAGCAGACCGCCCCAGCCTCCCCGGCGTAGTTTCGCGGCACGCCGCCGACGGCCGGCACTGATCCGCAACGGTGCGAAACTCTCCCGCGCGGGCGGGGTTTGCTGCGGGGTGCGGGGGCGGGGTGCCGCCCCGGCATGCCTTCCGGATTGTGCCTGCGACATCCCCCGATCCCCGTCTTCTCAAGCCTCCCTCGCCGCGCGAGCTGGAGATTGCCGTGCTGCTCGTGAAGCACCTGCCGGACAAGGAAATCGCCGACGCGCTCGGCATCGGCCCGGGCACCGTCCACACGCACCTCGTCCGGCTGCGGAAGAAATGCAGCAAGCAGGACCGCGTGAAGCTGGGGGAGTGCGCGGAGGCGCGGGCGGAGGCGTGGAAAGGGGCGGCCGAGGTCGCGGAGGTGCGGGCCGCCGTGCTGGCGCGGGCGCGGGGGAAGGGCTATCTGTCGCCGGAGCCGCCGGGGAGGTGATCCGGCGGCACGGGTGCGGAGTTACCCGATAAGACGGCGGCCGGCTAGCAGCAGGCGGGCCACGGGGTGTATCCTGCGATAGGATACACATAGCCTCTGGCGCCGCTGCGGGACTAAGTGCAGCCTCGCCCCATGCCCGCACCCGCCACACCGCTCCCTTGGGGAACCAAGAAAAAGGCGTGGGGCAGTGCGGGCGCCAAGTGGGGGATGAAGCTCGCGCCGGCCCCAGTGCCGGCGAGGAAGCGCCGCCCCCTTCACCGCAAACCGAAACCCACAGATCCAAACCAACCCCGCAGCACCATGAGCACCTTCAAGTTCAACCCATTCCCCAAGTCCAGCGGCGGCTACACCACCCGCCCCGTCTTTGGCACGCTCCTCCAGGAGAGCGCCCTCACCACCGCCGCCGCAGCCGCCGCAGGCGTCACCGCCGCGCAGGTGGAGACCGTGATCAAGAGCATCCTCAACGGCATCCTCGCCGCCGGTGCGGGCAACGGCCACAGCACCGGGCTGTATGGCCTCCTGCGCTTCCGCACCACGAGCGGCGGCAGCCAGGACGACCCGCAGGGGTTTGACACGGCGGATGAGATCAATGCCGACATCGCCCTTTCCTTCACCGCCGACGCCATCGCCGCGTGGCGTGCGACGCTCACGCTGGAGAACCAGGGCACCGTGGGGAAGCTGACCCCGCTCATCAGCACGGTGATCAACTTCAGCAACCGCGCGGACAACGAATACACCGCGGGCAACATGCTCGAGATCGTGGGGGAGAACCTGCGGTTCGACGCGTCGGACACCGAGCAGGGCGTCTTCATCACCCCCGCGGGCGGCGCGGAGGTGCGGCTGACCATCTATGGCCGCAACGACCCCGGCATGGTCACCGCCCTCATCCCCGCCGGCACCACCGGGGCGCTGTCCATCCGCATCGCCGCCTTCATCAATGGAAGTGTCCGCAGCTACACCTACACGGACCCCGTCACCGCATCCGTCTGAGCCGCGCCCTGACGCTTTCCGCCGTTCCGCCATGGATGCACCGTCCCGCCCCTGTGTCCGAGCCATCCCCGCCATGTCCGCGGCAGACATGGCCGGTATCCGCGGGACACATGGCCGGTATCCGCGGGACACATGGCCGGTATCCGCGGGACACATGGCCGGTGCAGACGAGAGACATGGCCGGTGCAGACGAGAGACATGGCCGGTGCAGACGAGAGACATGGCCGGTGCAGACGGGAGACATGGCCGGTGCGGACGGGAGACATGGCCGGTGCGGACGGGAGACATGGCCGGTGCGGACGGGAGACATGGCCGGTGCGGACGAGACACATGGCGGGGTCCGACGCACCATCCCGGCACGAACGCCTCATTTCACCCCAAAATCGCCCACTTTGCCCCACGCCCGTCAAGCCCGCTCCCGCGCCCGCTGAAATCCGCAATCCGCAATCCCAAATCCGGGCGATGTCCCGGTTTGAGGGCCGCGCAGGAAACCACAGAGGGGCACGGAGGCATGCACAGAGGGGCACGGAGCCTCGGTGACTCCTCTGTGAGTCCTCTGTGAACCTCTGTGGTTCAGAATAGGACACTACCGCAATCCGCAATCCGAAATCCGCAATCCTCAATCCCAAATCCGGGCGATGTCCCGGTTTGAGGGCCGCGCAGGAAACCACAGAGGGGCACGGAGGCATGCACAGAGGAGCACGGAGCCTCGGTGACTCCTCTGTGTGTCCTCTGTGAACCTCTGTGGTTCAGAATAGGACACTACCGCAATCCGCAATCCCAAATCCGCAATCCGACCACCCGCGCTCCCATCCGCCCCACCTCCGCCCATTCCGCCCCAAGCTCGTCAACGCAAACCCGCCCGACCTTCGTCATTCCGACCTTCGTCATTCGTCATTCCCACCCCTTTCCACCATGCCCTACGACCCCAACTACCCGCAGAACGGCGACGACCTCGACGCCGACCCCATGCGCGAGCAGCTCAATGCGCTTCACGATGAAATCCTCGCCGTCCCGCAGGGCCCGCCCGGGCCTCCCGGACCGCAGGGGCCGCAGGGCCCCGAGGGGGTGCAGGGGCCGGCGGGACCGGCCGGGCCGCAGGGCGGCGACGGTGCGCAGGGAGCGCAGGGGGTGCCCGGAGAGCAGGGTCCGCAGGGACCGGCGGGGCCCCAGGGCGAGCAGGGTCCGCAGGGGGAACAGGGCCCGCAGGGCGATGTGAGCAATACGGCGATGATGGCCGCGATCGCCGCCGCCATCGCGGGGACGAGCAGCAACACGAACGCCGTCTCCCTGCTCGGCCAGACCGCCGACGCGAGTTACCAGCCGGCGCAGATGCAGTCGCTCATCGACAAGCTCGACGAACTTATCAACACCCTTCGCCGGTAGCCGCGGGAGGGGCGTGCCGGAGCGGTTGGTTGGCGGGACGAGGTGGGAAGGTGGAGCGTGACCTCCGGGCACGCTTCTGCCGGGCGAGACGCCAAGAAACGCGCCCGGAGGTCGCGTTCCACCGGCCACCGGCATCCGGTGCATCGGCAGCCAACCGGATAGGCAAAGGAAAAGTCCCGGAAGGGACGGCGGAAGAGTTCCTTTGTCCCTCCGGGACTTTGTGCTCCTAGGTCGCGGAGTTACCCGGCGCTGGGGCGCGGGGCAATGCGGTGCTCGCGGGGCCGGCCACCCGCAATGCGGGCGCCGGGCCGGCGATGGGAAGGCTTACTTCGAGGCGATGCCTTTGAAGTCCACCTTCTCGAAGACGGGCTTGACGACGTCCAACGTCAGGCCGCTGGTCGGCGACATCATGATGCTGACGGAGCGCGAGTCGCTGACGACGACGGTGATCGGGCTTATGTTCTTCGAGTCGGGCTTGGCGAGCAGCGCGGGGAGGTCGGCGAACTTGCCGACTTGGAAGCCGAGTGTGTCGGCCTTCTTCGGGTCGGCGATCATGGACTTGCTCTGGCCGACGATGGTGCTGGAGATGGTGACGGAGATGCTGAAGGTGGGGCCGCCGGAGGCCTTCGCGTAGGTGGCGGTGGCCGTGGAGACGGTGTCGCTGATGTAATGGCCGAGGCGCGCCTGCTTCTTCCATTCACCGACCTCGGCCGGGAGGAGGGCGCCGATGGCGTCGAGCTTCGCGGCTTCCACCTTGCCTTCCTTGACGGCAGGGGCGCCCGAGGACGAGCCGGCGTCGCCTTTCTTGTCGCAGCCGGTGAGTCCCGCGAAGGCGAGGACGAGGGCGGCGGAGGCGACCGCGAAGCGCGAGGCCGTGCGGCGGAGGGTGGGGTTCTGGGTGAGGGTGGTGATGGTTGGTTTCAGCTTCATGGCGGATTTGAAATAGGAGGGCACGTTTCGCCTGCCAAGACTATTTTTGAGCCACCCGGGGGATGTGGCGGCGCGGGGGATGGCCGGGGCGATTGTTCGCGCCCCGCGGTGTCGGCGCTGGATTTCCCCGGGGATTTGCTCCTTTCTCCCGCCCCATGTTCACTCTGCTCGGCACCGACCCGCATTCCAAAGCCCGCCTCGGCCTCCTGCGCACGCGGCGCGGGGACATCGAGACGCCGCAGTTCATGCCGGTGGGGACGCAGGGGACGGTGAAGGCGGTGTCGCCGGAGGAGCTGACGCAGCTCGGCGCGCAGATCATCCTCGGGAACACGTATCACCTGTTCGTGCGGCCGGGGATGGAGGTGATGCGGAAGTTCGGCGGGCTGCACCGCTTCATGGGCTGGGACCGGCCGATACTGACGGACAGCGGCGGGTTCCAGGTGTTCTCGCTGGCGAAGCTGCGCAAGATCACGCCGGAGGGGGTGCATTTCCAGAATCACCTCGACGGCTCGCCGATGTTCCTCGGCCCGCGCGAGGCGATGGAGATCCAGGCGACGCTCGGGAGCGACATCTGCATGCTCTTTGACGAATGCCCGCCGCATCCGTGCGAGCGGGACTACGCGGCGAAGAGCCTCGCGCTCACGCTGAAGTGGGCGCGCGCGTGCAGGGAGGTGGAGACGCCGGGGATGAAGTTCGGCATCGTGCAGGGCAGCAGCTACGCGGACCTGCGGCGGGAGAGCGCGGAGGCGCTGGTGCAGATGGGGTTCGACGGATACGCCATCGGCGGGGTGAGCGTGGGCGAGTCCGAGCCGGAGATGATGGCCGCCGTCGAGGCCGCCGAGCCCTTTCTGCCCGCCGACAAGCCGCGCTACGCGATGGGCCTCGGCACGCCGCCGCAGCTCGTGGAGATGGTGGCGCGGGGCGTGGACATGTTCGACTGCGTGCTGCCCACGCGCATCGCGCGGAATGGGACGGCCTTCACCGAGCGCGGCACGCTGAACCTCAAGAACGCGGAGTTCACGATGGACGAGGGGCCCATCGAGGAGGGCTGCGAGTGCCCGGCGTGCCGGAAGTTCACGCGCGGCTACCTGCGCCATCTCATCAAGGCCAACGAGATCCTCGGCCTGCGCCTCGTGACGCTGCACAACCTGCACTTCTACCTGAACCTCATGCGCCGCATCCGGGGGCACATCGCGGCGGGGACGTTCGCGGAGTTCCGGAGGAAGTTTGTCGGCGAGTATGTGCCGTGGAAGCCGGAGGAGGGGGCGGAGTAGCGGAACTCCGCACCCGTCACTGCTTCGGCGAATCTTCGCGCACGACGCACGTCGGCTCCGCAGCGTCCGTCCGGTCGTAAGAGACGACACGGCGCCCGCCGGAACCCTCGCGGCTGCGCGCGTCATCGAAGATGCGGCGCAGATCGTCGCCGTTGCGTGCGGCAATCTCTGCACGGATGCGGCGGACCTCTTCGACGATCGGATCGTTCATGGCGTGTCTCCCTCCACTGGTGGCATCAATTGCTCCGGCGTGCAAATCACCGGACAACGCCAGCCGTGACGCGCACACACCTCGCGGATGCGCGGCTCCATCTCCGCGTTCGCGATGTGCCGGCAGTTCCAAGTCACGAGGAAGTCCATCCCGTGCACTGCCGCGACTGCGATGTGCGCGGCATCGATCCGCGCCTTTTCGGGCACCGCTCCCTCGGCCAGCAGCGCGATGGCAAGTGCGAGCGCCGATTCCGTGGCTGGCAATTCCGGCACCTCGCGCAACGCCTCCAGCCGCAGGCGGGCCGCCTCCGGGTCGCCCGCGCCCGCTTCATCGAGGACGAACTGCGAAACGTGCAGGGCAAAGCGTTCACGGCAGGTCGCCCACCATTCCCGCGTCGTCTGCTGGTGTCCGGCGATGACGGCATTCCCGCTGGGCCACGCGGTGAGGTAGCTCGGGATGGTCGTTTCGAGGTAGAGCTTCGGGAGGCTCACGGCGGTGCGAGGTGAGCCGAACCCAATCAGGCGCACCGCGCACTGGCGAGCGCATTGTCCAACTCACTGCAATGTGAATATGCAGATGCTACGAAACCAGCGGCAGCAGCCTGCCGAGCAGGTCGCTGATTTTCACGCGCTCCTGTGAGCCGTCGTCGCGGTGACGCAGCGTGACGGTGTCCTTCAGCTCGTCGCCCTTTTCCCCGAGCGTCTCGAAGTCCACGGTGACGCAGAACGGCGTGCCGGCCTCGTCCTGGCGGGCGTAGCGTTTGCCGATGCTGCCGCCTTCGTCGTAGTCGGCGGCCATGTGCTTCTTCAGCGTCTCGTAGATGGCGCGGGCCTTGGCCACGAGGTCCGGCTTGTTCTTCAGCAGCGGGAAGACGGCGACCTTCTTCGGCGCGATGCGCGGGTGGAGGCGCATGACGGTCACGATCTCCTTGTTGCCCTTCGCGTCGGTCTTCTCCACCTCGGCGAATGCATTCGCGATGACGGCAAGCGCGAGGCGGTCGAGGCCGGCGCTCGGCTCGATGACGTGCGGGACGTAGAAGCCCTTCAGCAGCCGGTCGCAGAAGGCCTTCGCCTCCTCGCGCGGCCTGCCGCGGTCGGCCCATTCCAGCTCCACCTGGCCGATGAAGTCGTGGCGCTCCATCTCCGTGAGCTTCGCCGCCGCCGCGCGGAGTTCATCGTCGAAGACTTCGAGCGGCTTGCCGCTGTGCGTCTGGTGCTGCGTGAGGTCGAATGCACCGCGCGCCGCGATGCCCTCGAGCTCCTCGGTGCCGAAGGGGAACTTGAACAGGATGTCCACGCACGCGCGGGCGTAGTGGGCGAGGTCGGCCTTGCCCTGCCAGTAGTAGTCGAGCACATCAGCGCCGAGGCCGATGCCCGCGTAGTAGGCCGTGCGCTGCGCGACCCAGTAGCGGTGCCACATTTCCCAGCCCCAGTTCGGCTGCGGCGTGGAAAGGTCCGCGCCCTCGCTCCACTTCGCGACGCTGAGGTGCACAAGGCGGATCGCCTCATCCGGCGGGATGAAGAACTCCAGCTCCATCTGCTCGAACTCGCGCGAGCGGAAGGTGAAGTTCCGCGGTGTGACCTCGTTGCGGAACGCCTTGCCGATTTGCGCGATGCCGAAGGGCACCTTCACGCGCGTGCTGTCCACGACGTTCTTGAACTGCGCGAAGATCGCCTGCGCCGTCTCGGGGCGCAGATACGCGATGTCGTCCTCCGTCGCTGTCGGGCCGACGTAGGTCTTCAGCATGAGGTTGAAGGGCCGCGCCTCGGTGAGCATGCCGCCGGTCTCCGGGTGGAAGTCCACGGTGTTCTCCAGCACGTCGATCTTCACCTCGCCGTGCAGCGTGAGTTCCTCCGGCTTGCCCGCCGCGGCGCCCGCGGACTGCGCGAGCATGGCGCGCACGCGCTTGCGGAAGCTCTCGATGTGCTCGGTCTTCTTCATGAGCACGGTGAGGTGCCGGTCGAGCCTCCAGCCATTCGGCGACTCAGCGGCGGTGAAGCGCATCACCGTGCCGCTCTGAGGCTCGACGTGATCGGCGCGCACGCGCTTGTTCGTGATCGAGCACTCGCGCATCAGGTCCGCGAACGTGTCCACATGGCCCGACGCCTTCCAGATGCTCGGGTGCATGATGATCGTCGCGTCGAGGCCGACGACGTCCTCGCGCTCGCGGGTCATCGCGCGCCACCAGGTGTCGCGGAGGTTGCGCTTCAGCTCCGCGCCGAGCGGGCCGTAGTCCCAGAAGCCGTTGATGCCGCCGTAGATTTCCGAGCTTTGGAAGATGAAGCCGCGCCGCTTGCACAGGCTCACAATTTTCTCCATCAGCGGTGTGTCTTTGGTCTGGCTCATAAGGTCGTGAAAAAGGGCGGGGAAGATGCGGGGCTCAGCGATGCGGCGCAAGCGGGAAGGGAGGCGAGGGCGTGTTTGCATTTCGCGGCGCGCGGGGGTAATGGTGCCGCCGATGCGCTACGACACGCTCACCGCACAGCCACAGCCGCCGTCCGTCACGAGGGGCTGGTTCATCTCCGCGCTCACAGGCTCGCTCGTCGTCCACGCCGGGCTGGCGATTTACTTCAACTTCAAGACGCTGGAGAACTTCGGCCCGCCCGATCTGCCGGCGAAGCAGGAGTCCGTGCTGCACCGCGTGAAGGTGATCGAGGACAAGAAGAAGGAGGAGGTGAAGACGGTGCTGAAGGAGGAGAAGAAGCTGCAGCCGAAGAAGGAGCTGACGCTTCCGAAGGACTTGCCGAAGCCGGACGAGATCAGCGTGTCGCCGAAGCACAAGCAAATCGACACGACGAAGCTGCTGCCGGACGAGAAGCCGGTGATCGAGATGGCGAAGGTGGTGGCGCCGACGAGGGCGAACCCCGACGACCTCCTGCCGAAACTGCCGGACGACATGTTCACCAGCCGCACGGGGCCGAAAGTCTATGCGCGCCCGCAGAGCCAGCCCGGCCCGGATGGCGACGGCACGGCAAAGGCGATCCAAGTCGCCGGGCAGGACGTGGACGGCATCCTGAACGGCCTGACGAGCGGCACCGGCCAGAGCCGCCGCCTTTCCCTGCCGGGCAACCTCACTTTCGGCCACGACAGCGCCGACGTGAGCAACGAGGGCCGCATCGAACTCGACAAGATCGCCGAGGCGCTGAAGAAGTTCCTCGGCAAGGACATCGACACGGCGAACTTCACGATCGAGGGCCACACGGACCCGACCGGCACCGCGGAATACAACCAGAAGCTGAGCGAGCGCCGCGCGGACGCGGTGAAGGCGTGGTTCGTCGCAAACATGGGCGTCGCCCCCGAGCACGTGAAGACGATCGGCTATGGCGCGTCGCGCCCCGCCGAGGGGGTGCCGCTGGATGGCACGATCGAGCAGATGCAGGGGCACCGGCGCACGGAGATCGTGATCCGCCGGGGGAGGAAGTGAGCCGCCGCCGCGCGGCGGTTCCCGCACGGGCGATGCAGAGCATTCGCCTTTGACCTGCGCGCGCAGTCCGCGATTCTCCGCACATCTTCCAATGCCCGCATCGCCCAAGTTTGACTCCATCGACGACGCCATCCGCGACATCCGCGCGGGGAAGATGGTGATCGTGACCGACGACGCGGACCGGGAGAACGAGGGCGATCTCGTGATGGCCGCGGAGAAGGTGACGGCGGCGAGCGTGAACTTCATGGCGAAGCACGGGCGCGGCCTCATCTGCGCGCCGATCACCGAGGCCCGCGCCGACGCGCTCGGACTCGAGCGGATGGCGCGGGAGAACCGCGAGACGCACAAGACGGACTTCACCGTGGCGGTGGATGCGGCCGAGGGCATCACCACCGGCATCAGCGCGGCGGACCGCGCGAGGACGATCAGCGTGCTGGCAAATCCGAAGTCCGTGGGGCGCGATCTCGTGCAGCCCGGCCACATCTTCCCGCTGCGCGCGAAGGACGGCGGCGTGCTCCGCCGCACCGGCCACACCGAGGCCAGCGTGGATCTCGCGCGCCTCGCCGGGCTCCAGCCCGCGGCGGTGATTTGCGAAATCATGAACGAGGACGGCACGATGGCGCGCCTGCCGCAGCTCCTCGCCTTCAAGCGGAAGCACAAGCTGAAGCTCTGCAGCATCAGCGACCTCATCGCCTACCGCCGCCGCAGCGAGCGGCTCGTCGAGCGCGAGCAGGTGATCAAGATGCCGACGCAGTTCGGCGAGTTCGACCTGCACCTCTACCGCTCGCTCGTGGATGGCGCGCATCACCTCGCGCTGGTGAAGGGCGCAATTTCCGGCAGGCGCCCGGCGCTCGTGCGCGTCCACAGCGAGTGCCTGACCGGCGACGTTCTCGGCTCCCTGCGCTGCGACTGCGGCACGCAGCTCCACCGCGCGATGGAGATGATCGACAAGGCCGGAAGCGGCGTGCTGCTTTACATGCGCCAGCATGAGGGCCGCGGCATCGGGCTGCCGGCGAAGATTCACGCCTACAAGCTGCAGGAGCAGGGCCTCGACACGGTGGAGGCAAACCTCAAGCTCGGCTTCGCGCCGGAGCTGCGCGACTACGGCGTCGGCGCGCAGATTCTCTTCGACCTCGGAGTGCGGCAGATGCGCTTCATGACGAACAACCCGAAGAAGGTCATCGGCCTCGAGGGCTACGGGCTGAAGATCGTCGAGATGGTGCCGCTGAAGTCGCCGCCGAACCGCCACAACGCAAAGTATCTCGAGACGAAGCGGCTCAAGATGGGGCATCTGCTCTGAATGACGGAATGACGAATGGCGAATGACGCAACGGGCGCTGCCAGGCGTGTCGCGGTGATCGGCGGCGGCCCTGCCGGGCTGCGCGCGGCGGAGGTGGCCGCGGAAATGGGCGCGGCGGTCACGCTCTACGACGCGAAGCGATCGGTCGGCAGGAAGTTTCTCGTCGCGGGCAAGAGCGGCTTGAACCTCACGAACACCGCGGAGCCGGATGAGTTTGCGGCGGCGTATTCCGGCCCGGACACGCCCGCGAGTTTCTGGCGCGACTGCCTCGCGGAATTCGATCCGGCGGCGATGCGGAGATGGGCGGCGTTCCTCGGCGTGGACCTTTTTGACACGACGAGCGGGAAGGTTTTCCCCGTGATGAAGAAGGCGGCGCCGCTCCTGCGACGGTGGGTCGCGAAGCTGCGCGCGATGGGCGTGAAGTTTGCCGTGAATCACCGCTGGAGCGGCCTCCGTCACGGCGCGGCCATCGCGCTCTCCTTTGAAAATGAGCCGCTCCCTGTGATGCACGACGCCGTCGTGCTCGCGCTCGGCGGCGGCTCGTGGCCGGACACGGGCTCCGATGGCGGATGGGTGGGCATCCTGCAGTCGCTCGGCATCGCGGTGAATCCGCTGCGCGCGGCAAACTGCGGCTGGGAAGTGGCGTGGACGCCGGAGACGCGCGCGCGGGTCGAGGGCCAGCCGCTGCACAATCTCCACGTCCGCGCGGGCGACATTCTGGAAATTGGCGAGCTGATGCCTGTGCGCTACGGCATCCAGGGCACGCTCATCTACCAACTTGGCCGCACGCTGCGCGCGATGGCTTCGCCCGGGCTCCGCATTGATTTCAAGCCGACATTCTCCGTGGAGCAGCTCGCGCGGAAAATGGACGGCGTGAAGCGGAACTTCACCGCCGAGGCGCGGACGCGCTGGAGGCTGCCCGATGCCGCGTGCGCCATGCTGGAGCAATTCCACGGGCCGTTTGACTCAGTGGAGAAGCTCGCTGCTGCCGCGAAGGACTGCCGCATCCCGCTGCTCGCACCGCGCCCGCTGGCCGAGGCGATTTCCTCCGCGGGCGGCGTCTGCTGGGGCGAACTCGACGAGCACCTCATGCTGCGGAGGCTGCCGGGCGTTTTCTGCGCGGGCGAGATGATCGACTGGGAGGCGCCGACGGGCGGCTTCCTGCTGCAGGGATGCTTCGCCACCGGCACGCGCGCGGGAAAGGCGGCTGCGGTGTGATTGGTGACTGGTGAATCGTGAATGGCCTTCCGGCAGCGGAACGGCGCGAGCATTCACCGCTCACCAGTCACCAGTCACAGCCTCTGCAGCACGAGGACGCGGAACGTCCCGCAGCCAGTCGGATGCCCTACGGCCGCGCCTTGCTCGCCTTGTCGTCGGGGAAATCCGCGGGAACCTTCTGCGTCACTTTCCCGGTCGCGGCCCACTCAGTGGCTCTCTGGAGCAGCACGGCGAAGGCTACGCAATGGACCGCCTCCGCGCCGTGGCCGAGCGCATCGTGGACGACGCGGCCCTTGCCATACGGAATCGCCATCACGAGCGGCTCCTCCTCGCCGCTGCCGTTGTCCTTCGGCGACATCGCGCTCGCGAGCACGGTCACGTTCTTCGCGGGGCCGCGCAGGCTGTTGTAGAGCTCGTCCTGCCGGTGCATGAACGCGGCGGGCAGGCCCTTCATGATCGGATGCTCGGGCGCGCGGTTGTTCAGCACGAACTCATGCTGGCGGCCGTGGCTGCCGCCGCGTCCGGGCGTGGTGTCGAGCGTCCACTTGCCGTCGCGCAGTCGGAGATACGGGCCGCTCTTCTCGCTGCGGCCGCCCCAGCCGCCGAGGCCGATCATCTCGTTGTAGGCGAGCCACTCGGGGAAGGAGTTGTCCGCCGCGTGCACAGCGACGAAGCCGCCGCCGCCGCCCACGAATTTCTCAAACGCCTCCTTCGTCGCCGCGCTCCACGGCTCGCCGTTGTAATTCGAAACCACGACCGCGTAGTCGGAAAACTTTGGCTGCCACGACTCGATCCCCTTGCCCTTCTCGGGCGAGGTGGACACGTCCACGCTGAAGATGCCCGGCTCCTCGAGGATATGCTTCAGCACCGGCGTTGTCATCTTCCACTGGTGGTTGTTCTGGCCGTCCACGATGAGGACTTTGATCTTGTCCGCGGCGAGCGCGGTGGAAAGGGAGAGGGCGAGCGAGGCGAGGAGGATGGCTTTCATGCGCGCGCACGTTGGCGGAGGCATCGGCGCGTGGCAAGCCATGTGGCCGCCGACGGGACGTTGCCACCGCCGCGGGTTGCCCGTAGCCTCGCGCGCATGGCCTTCTCGTCCTACTCGGAATTCGTCGCGGCGCTCGATCGTGCGGGCGAATTGAAACGCATCGCCGCGCCCGTCGCGACCGAGCTGGAGATCACCGCGCTGGCCGACCGCGAGATGAAATCCCCCGGCGGTGGCAAGGCGCTGCTCATCGAGAAGCCGACGGTCAACGGCGTCGTCTCGCCATTCCCCGTCGCGATCAACACGCTCGGCTCGTGGAAGCGAATGGCGATGAGCATGGGCGCGGAAAGCGTGGATGCCGTCGCCGCCGAGCTGGGCGCGCTGATGAAGCCGAAGCCGCCGACCACCTTCCGCGAGACCCTGCGCCTGCTCGGCCAGGCCATCGAGCTGCGCCACGCACGCCCGAAGCTCGTGAAAGGCGGCCCGTGCAAGGATGTGATCCACAAGTTCGACGCGCCGCCCACGCGTGTTGAGCCATGGCCCAAGGCCGCGGACATCTTGAGTGCCCAGCGCTCCGTCCTCGGTTCTCAGTCTGCGCAGTCGAACGCCGTTGGCGGGAGACTGGGCACTGAGAACTGCGCACTGGGCACTCTTCTCAATCTCCCCATCCTCCAATGCTGGCCGCTCGACGGCGGGCGCTTCATCACGCTCCCGTGCGTCGTCACGAAGGACCCGGACACCGGCGACCGCAACCTCGGGATGTATCGCATCCAGATCTACGACGACCGCACCACCGGCATGCACTGGCAGCTCCAGAAAGTCGCCGCGCGCCACGGCCGCCGCTACTACGAAAAGGGTGAGCGCATGCCCGTCGCGATTTTCCTCGGCGGCGACCCGATGTTTCCCTTCGCCGCGACCGCGCCTCTGCCCGACGGGCTCGATGAGTTCCTCCTCGCCGGTTACCTCCGCAAAAAATCCGTCGAGCTCGTGAAGTGCGAGACGAACGACCTCGAAGTGCCGGCCAACGCCGACTTCGTCATCGAGGGTTACATCGACCCCGCCGAGCCGCTCCGCGACGAGGGGCCCTTCGGCGATCACACCGGCTACTACACGCTGCCCGAGCCATATCCCGTCTTCCACGTCACCTGCATCACGCACCGGCGCGACGCCGTCTATCCCGCGACCATCGTCGGCATCCCGCCCATGGAGGACTTCTACATCGGCGCCGCGTCGGTGAAACTGTTCCTGCCGATCTTCAAGATGAACTTTCCCGAGATCGTGGACATCGCGCTCCCGGCGGAGGGCACTTTTCACAACCTCGTCTTCGTCTCGATCAAGAAGACCTACCCGATGCAGGCCTACAAAATCATGCACGGCCTGTGGGGCATGGGGCAGATGATGTTCACGAAATACATCGTCGTCGTGGATGCGGACGTGAACGTCCACAACACCAGCGAGGTCCTCTTCCATCTCTTCGCCAACACCGACCCGCAGCGCGACAGCATCTTCACGAAAGGCCCCGCAGACGTGCTCGACCACGCCACGAGCGAGATCGCCATCGGCGGCAAGATGGGCTTCGACGCGACGAGGAAGCTCCCCGGCGAAGGCTTCAAACGTCCATGGCCACCGCTCATCAAAATGGACCCGGCCGTGAAGGCGAAGGTGGAAAAGCTCTTTCACCCCTAGCGATCGGCATCGGCACCGACACAAGCGTTTTTGCTATGCGCTGTCTTCACTCAAACGCGTTGATCGCCGGGAGGGCATGAAGTGAAGCGCCGCGTGCCAGATGTGGGTGAGCTCTTGGGAAGACTAGCCAGGTCAGCGAGTTGGTGGAGAGGATTCTTCGAAAGCAGTGAAGCTGATGAGATTGACCAGACTATTTCAGAACTGTCGCCGCTCGATTTGGCTGAGCTCGATTACAGAGTCCGGGAGTGGATTGCGTTCGGTTACCAAGATCACCATGGCTGGGGGAGACTCCGTCCATCGGTCGTGAGTCGCTTCGCGAAATCGAGGTCTGCGATCAGTCTTCTCGGTCTGGCAAGTTTCCACGGAAATGGATACGTTCGCGAAGCTGCCGTGGCGGAGCTGGCTTCATGGAGAACCGGCAGGGAGCTGACTTTTCTGCTCATCCGGCTCAACGACTGGGTTTCCCAAGTGCGTGAAGCGGCTGAAACGGCGGTGCGCTCGCGAGTCGAACCGAGCTATGCCGTGCATCTGCTCGCGAACATCAGCCTCATCGTCCATTTGCGTGTATGTGGGCGCGTGGACAGGCGGCTGGCGGATGATGTTTGCAATCTGTTGAAGCGGGCGGAATGCAGGGAGGTGCTGCAGTCAGGGATGGCTTCGAATGACAAAGTCATCCGCCGAACGAGTTTTCAATTGGCGGCGGAATCCGACCCATCTGCGCGTGCATCCCTCGTTCGCGCGTTGATGACAGACACCGACGGCGCCGCACGTTTGTGGGCTGTCCGTCACTTTCTTCCGAGCGCGACACCCGAGGAGTTGGCGGGAGTCATCGAGCCGATGCTGCACGACCGGTTCATGCCGGTGCGTCGTGAAGCGCTTTGTGCGCTTGCCTCAAAGCAGCCGGACTTGGCGGCGGAAGCGCTCCGCCGCGCCTTGCTCGACTCCCATGTTTCGATGCGGGAAGCAGCCCGTTACTTTCTGAAGGTTGCAGGCGCGCCGGATGCCAGGAGCTTTTATATCGAAGCCGTTGAACGTGGGAAGGTCGCGGAGCAATATGCCGCCATCTGTGGACTCGGTGAGACTGGCGGGGCGGCGGACGTCCCCCGCGTTCTGCACAGGCTGGCTTCGCCGGTGACAAAGATCAGACGCGCAGCCGTGTATGCCATGGGGAAACTTGATGCGGAGGGTTGCATCACACGGCTTGTGGAGTTCGTGGGCGACGCGCAACCAAGCGTCTCAAGAGCGGCGCAGAGGGCGTTGCTTCCAAAGGCGGGCTCGATCCCGCTTGAGAGGCTGGAATCCCTGTTCAATGACGTGGCATTCCACGTCCGGCGGAACGCGCTGACTTTGATCCTCCACGCTGGCAAATGGAGCAAGCTGCCGACCATGCTCACAGCCTGCGCCGATGCGGACGCAAAGATAGCTGGCTCCGCATCCACAGCTCTCCGCGAATGGCTTTCCAATTACAACCGGAGCTATGTCGAGCCAACTCGGGCGGACTTCGAGAGGATCCAATCCGCCTTGGCGAAGGTCGAATGCACGCTGCCGCACGGTGCGGCACGTGAATTGAGGGGATGCCTGATGACGTTTTTCCGATAAGGGCGCGAATCCATGCGAAATGGATTCTCCGTTGCGTGGGCCGGTGATTAGGAGATCTTCGCGTCGCTGAAGGCATCAGCATCCCATCCGGCACGTTCATGCGCATCGCATTTTTGCACGTGCCCTGCTGCGAATCGTGCGTAGTGTCGCGGCGTCCAGCAGCACCTGTAGCTCAACCGGATAGAGCAGCGGTCTTCTAAACCGCAGGTTACGAGTTCGAGTCTCGTCGGGTGCGCCACTTCCCGGGGTTGGTCAGAGGCTCAGGATTTTGTGGCGGTCGAAGCGGCGGACGACGGCGGCGACGGCGAGCGAGGCGGCGGCGGTGAGGATGCTCATCGCGGCGATGAGCGGCCAGCCGGCGAGGTGGAGCTTCACGAGAATGATGCTGAGCACCGGCATGAGGAGCGGCGCGTGCCACGCGTAGATGGCGCCGGATCTTTTGCCCAGCCACGCGAGCGGCGCGAGGATGCCGGCGGGCACGACGGAGAACAGGAGGGCGAGGGCCGGGGGAATGGCGGCGTCGATCGCCGGGACGCGATGCGTCGCGACGGCGGCGACGGCGATGAGGAAGACCGCCGCGCCGGCGCCGGTGATGGCGCGCGGCGATTTGCCGGCCTGCGCAAAGCCGATGCCGGCGAGGTAGAGCGCGCCGTAAAGCGGGAGCTGCGTGAGCGCCTCGCCGTGCGGCTTTTCCAACGGGAGGAACCAATAGGCCTGCAGCAGCAGCGCCGCGAGGAGCCACGGCGCGAATCCATTTCCCGTCAGCCTCAGCCGCAGCAGCACGTGCGCGACGACGGCGATGGCGAAGAGATGCGCGAGGAAGTAAAACTGCGGCGCTGCCGGGATGAAAATGAATTCCAGCACTGCCCGAAGTCCCTCGGGTGCGGGCGCGGCGTCGCTGGCGAGGAAGCCGCCGGCCTTCGCCGCGAGGAGCAGCAGCTTGTTCATCCAGGTGAATGCGGCGCACGGAATCAGGAGGCGGATGGCGCGGCGCGTGGCGAAGTCGCGGATGCCGCGCGCGGTGTCGTTCAGCCCGTGGAGGAGGCCGGACGCGAAGAAGAACGCGAGCACGCACCACGCGAAGACATCCTGCAGGAGCCGGATGTGGCCGAGCGTCGCGGCGTCGAACCGCGCGCTGAACGCCATGTGCACGAAGAGCACGCCGAGGATGGCGGCGCCCTTCAGGGCATCGATGCCCGGGATGCGCGCGCGGGAATTCAACGCTTTGGCGCGGGCTCCTCCCACAGCGATGTGCCGGGGCGGTGCTCGGGTGGCGGCTGCGGATCGCGATGCTGCGTGAGCCGCGTGGCGACCCACAGCACGGCGATCGTCCCGAATAGCAGCCCGAGAATCACGATGGCGGCTTTCACCGCATCCATCGTCTTGATGTGGGAACGTCGGCGGCGCTCCATCGTCAGCGGGGGAGGGGGAGCCACGCGACGGCGCGGGCGATCTGCGCATCCCAGTAGTCCCAGTCGTGCGCGCCGCGGCCCTCCTCGTGGTGATGCGCCCAGCGGAGGATGCCGAGGTGGCGGTGAAAGGCGCGCGTCTCGCCGAGCATGTCGTCCTCCGTGCCGCAGCTCAGCCACAGCGCGGGCTTCGGTCCGCGACGCTTTGCCGCCAGCGCGGCGAGGTGAAAGAGATCGCTGGGCGTGCCCTCCGCATTCGCATTGCGGCCGGCCACCGACTCCCATTCGGCGAGGCTGATTCGCGAATCCGGCTTCCGCGCCTCGCTCACGCGCCGCGCGTAGTCGAGCGCACCGCTGAAGCTCGCCGCCGCCGCGAACCGCTCCGGGTGCGCCAGCGCGAGTCGCATCGCACCGTAGCCGCCCATCGAGAGACCGGCGGCGAAGTTGTCCTCCCGCTTTTCCGAGAGCGGAAAAAAGCTCCGCATGATGGCGGGCAGCTCCTCGCTGAGGAACGTCCAGTATTTCGCACCGCCCGCAGTGTCCTGGTAAAAGCTGCGCCCTGCGGCGGGCATCACGACCGCGAGGTTCCGCGCCGCGGCGTAGCGCTCGATGCTCGTGCGGCGCATCCACATCGTGTGGTCGTCGCTCAGCCCGTGGAGGAGAAAGAGCACCGGATGTTTCCGGCGCTTCGTCTGGGGGACAAGCACGTGCGCCGAAACCGAAAGCGCGAGCACCTCGCTGAAGAAGTGACAGTCGAAGAACGCCATCGTGCCCTAGCCGCGCGAAGATTTCGAATATCCGAAGAAGCCGCGCTTCTTGATGAGGTCGCACACCTCCGCCGGCACCATCGTCTCCCATTTTGCATCCTGCGCAGCGATGCGCTTCAGCACGTCGCGGCTGAAGATGGACAGATACTCCGAGTTGAAATTGTCCAGCGCGACGAAGCTGCCGCGGTGATGCAGGTAGCTGTAGAGCGGCTGCAGCTCGGGAGCCACCGTCGCGGTCTCCACCGTCGCGATCGTGCCCGTGAGCGGATCCTGCAGCGGGTAGATGTAGAGCTTCAGATCATTTTTGAAGAGCCGCCCGAAGCTCTCCAGGATGCCGCCGGGGAGCTGCGTGTAATACTTCTCATTGAAAAGCTCATGCAGCGTCGGCACGCCCAGCACGAGGCCGATGCGCTCCTTCGTGATGCGGCTGAGGTAGGCGCCCAGCTTGAAAAACTCGCTGTAATCGCTCACCAGCACCGTCATCCCGCAGGCGCAGAGCACATCCGCGCGCGCGAGGAAATCGCGGCGATCCATCGCGCCCGTCTGCAGCAGGTTCGTCATCGTCAGCTCCATCACCTGCACGATCTCCTTCCCGGCGAGCGACGGCTCCGCGGAGAACTTCTCATACGCGCACCGCATCATGTCCACGTTCACATGCGTGATGGGCCGGAAGCTGCCGCGCTCGACCAGCACCGCCTTCTTGTAAAACACCTCCGCCGGCTGGAGCACCTCGCACTTCGGGCCGAACATCGCCGCACCGCTCAGCCCGAGCTGCACCAGCTTCAGCGCCATCAGCCGGTTGTCCACCGTGCGGAACTCGATCCCGCTGAACTCGATCATGTCGATCTCGATGCGCCCCGTGTGCAAATCGTCGAGGAGGTTCTCCACCAGCTTCTCCGGCTCGTGGTGGAGGAAGAAGCACCCGTAGCAGAGGTTCACGCCCACGATGCCCAGCGCCTCCTGCTGCGCCTGCACGTCGGTGTCCAGCATCCGCACGTGGATGATCACCTGGCTGGCCTCGTCGCGCGGATGGCTCTGGAACTTCACCCCCAGCCAGCCGTGGCACTCGTTCGTCCCCTTGAAGTTGCGCGTCGCGACGGTGTTTGCGAACGAGAAGAACGACGTGCTGTCCCCGCGCAGCTCCGAGAGCCGCTCGATGTTCAGCGCAAACTCGTGGTTCAGCATCGCCTGCAGCCGCGGCCTCGACACATAGCGCTCCGCGGGGCCGTAGATCGCATCGCTCACCGCCATGTCGTAGGCGCTCATGCTCTTCGCCACCGTCCCGCTCGCGCCACCCACGCGGAAGAACCACCGCACCACCTCCTGCCCCGCGCCGATCTCCGCAAAGGAGCCATACCAGCGCTTGTCCAGGTTGATGTTCAGCGCCTTCTGGTGCGTGTTCAAAATTTCATCCGCCATGCGCGGAAGTTTCAGAAAAGCCCGCGGCTTGTCGAGCGCGATGGATTCCCCGGTGCGCCGTCACTCCGTGCTCACCAGCCCGAGGCGGATCGCCTCCCGCATGAGCCCGGAGAGCTCACGCACGCCGAGCTTCCTCATCGCGCTTTCGCGCCGGTGCTCGACGGTCTTCCTGCTCACGCCAAGGAGGTCCGCAGCCTTCTTGTTCGTGTGGCCCGTGGCGATCAGGCGCACCAGCTCCGTCTCCTTGTCCGTGAGCGGACGCTCCGTGTCGCCGGTCTTCATCATGAGGTGGATGCGCCCGATTCGCGGCGAGAGGAACGTCCCGCCCCGCAGCGCCTCGCGCACGCCGGTGCGCAGGTCGTCGAGATCATCGGTCTTGTGGATCATCGCCGCGGGCTTTGCCTCCAGCGCCGCCGCGAGGAAGCGGTCCTCCTCGCAGTCCGTGAAGATCACCACCGGCACGGGCGGCTTCTGCTCGCGCAGGCGCATCGCCAGCACCACTGCATCCACCACGGGCAGCCGCAGGTCCGCCACCAGCACCTGCGGCTTCAGCCTGCGGCAGAACTTCAGCGCGCTCTCGCCATCGGCGGCCTGGGCCACGATGTCGTATTTGTCCATCCGGAGGGTGATGGCGAGCATCTGGCGGATGCTCGTGTCATCATCGGCAAGAATGATCGTCGGCTGTTTCATGGGGACATGGGGGTTCGACTTCCAACTCGGTGCAGCGCCGCCTAGCCGGGATCTGCCAATCCCTCCGCGACCCGCACATTGAGGCACCGCCCGCCGCGCGCTCCAAGAAAAAAGATCATTCCATGCACAGGGGTCTTTCCCCCTATGTCAGAGGGGACATTACCTCCCACGGCTCCGGTAACCACTCCTCCATCCTGTGCGTGGATGCCCCCATGCCGATCGCGGAAAAACCCCGCCCAAATGGGGGCGACACCCACTGGCGCGAATGCGCGTGCGGCTGCTTCCATGCGTGCGTGATTCGCCACCTTCCTCCGCGCCATCCTGCCGACTGCTCCGCGCGCCTTGCGGCATCTGCGCGCGGCCATGCCCCGCATCGGATGACCATCCGTGGTGCCACGCCTCATCCGCGCCCACGCAGGTATCATCCGGCGTTGTGCGGATGCGTCCCAAATCCACCCGGACCCGGCGCGCATCCGCACGGATGCGCCGCGCACCTGCGCGGATTCATCCCCGGTTCGCGCGGATGCATCTCGAATCTCCGCGGAGCCGCCACAGGTCCGCGCAGATGCGCCCCACATCCGCGTGGATGCGAGGCTGGTCTTCGCGGATTCGAGGCAAATCCGCGCGCTCTCAGGGCCGAATGGCGCCATTTCGACGAGCAAAATGCGCCCTTTTACAAAAGCGACCCCTTTCACCGCGCTCCACCGCCCGCCCGGCGCCTTCCCCATGCCTCCCGCTGATGAAACCCGTGCACTGGGGCGAATTCACATGGGACGACCCGAACATCCGCTGGGGGAATCCCAGCTACCGCCTGGAGCCCGGTGACCCCGGCTACGTCCCGCCTTTCATCATCCGCAAAAAAACCAAGCACCCCATGAAACGACAACCCTACATGCCCAACGACGACGCCGGCATCCTCGCCATGCTCGTCGCACTCGACACCAACCTGCCCGGCGCACTCGCCACCAAATACGACGTCGATGCCGCCCAGCTCCTCCGCCTGCGGCACGGACGCCACGCCTTCGGCTGGTTCCTCGACGCCATGCCCATCGCCCGCCAGTGGAGCCAGAGCCTCACCGAAGCCCACGATGGCATGACCACCGCCGAACCCGCCGCACCCGCACCGCTCCCCGGCCTGCCCGTGCTCCCGCCGGCCCCCACCTTTGACACCCCGCCCGTCACGGCCCTCGTGGAACCCGGCTTCTTCGACTTCCTCGGCCGGCTCGTCCAGCAGATCAAAAACCACGACGCCTTCGAGGACGCCGACGGCATCCTCCTGAAAATCCTCGGCGCCGAAGTCCCCGCACCCGACCCGCAGATCGTCCCCGAGATCAAAGTGAAGCTCGGAGCCGGCGGCTGCCCCGTCATCAGCGTGAAGAAGACCCCCTTTGAAGGCTACACCGTCTGGGCCGGCAAAGGCGCCGAGGCGCTCGCGAAGATCGGATTCTCCACCACCCGCGACTACGAAATCGAACTCCCCATGCCCGCCCCCGGCCAGGCCGAAGTGTGGCGCACCCAAGTCCAATACCACTACAAAGGCGAACCCTTCGGCCAGAAGAGCCAGGTGACGGAGATCTCAGTGCGGGGCTAAACTAGAACAGCCTTCTTGACCGAAGGATGTGGGAGGCTCAACGATACAGGGAACCGGCGCTCGTTTTGCAAATACGCAGCACCGGGAAGCAGGAACATACACCGAATGCAACGCTTCGTTGGCGCTCTGATTATACTTACGGGGTTGATAACGATCATCAGTGACCGTGCGGAGTTTCTCATCATTCCGGGGATCGTTCACGGCCTCCAAGCAACCATCGTCGGCTGTCTGATTATGATCTTTGGATTCCTGTTCTTTTTTTTCAAAAGACGAGGATAACGACAAAGGCGGCCAATAGTTGGCGCGAGTAAGCCTGCGGCTCGATTTTTGTGAGCAAGAAAAGCCTCCTCAATTCAGGCGGTGCCTTGTTGCCTGCCTATGCTGGCGTTTGACCGCTCAAGAAACTCGCAACCGTCCAATGCACTCTTGCTCCGGGCGCCTGCACGCTCTATTTGAAGCTCGCTGGTTGCCTTCAGATTGAAACCCCATCGCATGAAACCGCGGCCTCTCCGATTCGCATTTGTTGCAGGGATGCTCGTGCTCTGCGCTGTCGCGCCATGGGCTTTGCGGCCGCGAAGGCAAACGGCAACCCCGGGGGCCAAGCAGAGCGGGGCGGCGAGCCCAAGGCATGATGAATCCGCGCTGCCGAAGGGCAGGGTTTCATCGGGAACCGGGGGCAGGGAAGACTCGGGCTTTCCGGTGAACGACAAAATCGAGCTGCCCTTTCTCGGCACGGTGCAGTGCCATGCCAGACAAGAAACAGTGCGATTCGCCGCCGATGGCAAACCGAAGGAATGGCCCTTCAAGGTCTATTACCTCCCGAATGGCATGTTTGTCCGGGCAGAGTTTTTCAAACCGGGTGCAAAGGATTACGAGTTTGATGTAAAGCACATCGAGGGATTTTATCGCTCAACGGGGCAAATCTTGGCGGGGTTCCCGGAGCGGGCCGCACCCGCATCGCTGGCAAAGGTATTGCAGAGCCTTTACACGAACGAGGCCTTCGACCGTGCGACCAAAATCAACATCACCTACGTGCTGCTGGATGAGACGGAACTGGGGAGCAAGATACAGCCTTGTTTCATTGCAAACATCTGGGGTGTGTCTCCCGGCATTTTGACCGGAAGCGTGCCGGAGGAGGACGAGGGGTTTCTAAAATACCGTGTCTTTCTGGATCAGAATGGCGTTCCCACTTTCACGGATAACGGCCTGTGAGTGAAGCGGGCGCGAGCCTGGCATGGAGACGGCGCGGAACGGACAAGGCGAATCCCTCGAGGCAGTTCTCCGGGAGTCGCCGGCCGGAACGGAGGATTTTGAAGCATTTGGAAAACTGCCTCGGACTGTTCCTGTCCATCCTCATCCCTGCATGCGTCGCTGAGGGAAAGAGGCGCGGGAGGATTGGCGGCATCTCAACTATTCACCCTTTAATGAGATGGAGCGCATTGTTCGTTTTGACGTTCTACGCCCTCGCATCCGAAGGGCGGGGATTGCTCTATGCCGCTGAGGTGAGTGAACAACGAAAGTCCGAGCTTCTTCTGGCGCTGGGTCACAATCGATTCGAACGCGTGGACAACCTCCCAAGGGAGGAGAAGGAATGGCTTCTTGATTACATTCGGAAAAAGCGCGAGGAGCCTACTTGGGCGGGGACTTATGAATTGCAACTCATCCAGCTTGGCGATGAGGAGGCGATGAAGCGATGTTTGGAGGTGTTCGATCAGTATCCGGATGCATCGCACCTTCTGAGTATCTCGCGCCAGCCGCTGCTGATCGAACACATGGCACCGACCATGTTCCACGATGAGCCTTGGGCCATTACGCAATGGCAGAGTCACACCATAGTGCCGCGTTCCGTTTCTGCCGCCGGTTTGGTTGCGATTGTATTGAGCACATCCCATGAGATTTCAGGGCCTGTGCGCCAATGGGCCGCGGAAATCAACAGGGCCGCGGCGGAATGCCCGGATCTTGCCGGGAGGATGCGGAGTTCCATGCGGCAATGGTGGAAGGATAATGAAGGGGCCATGCGCGCACACAACTGGGCGGCTGTGAAGCCTGGCATGTCCATCGTTGGCGCGGGCGCTCCCGCGACGCCTCCTTCGGCCATGCCGTCGAGCGCTCCGTCCTCGCGGCCTGATGGGAACGAATCGGAGGGAGGGTCACACTCCGCGTCGAAAATGCCCGTCGGACCTAAGGCTTCATCTTCAAGCGGGAGTTTTTACATTGTCATCATTCTGGTCGCTTCGGTCGCGCTCATTTTCGGTTTAAGGTTTGCGCGGAAATAGAGGGAGCCAATTGCCGGGCCGCGTTGGCTATGCAAGTGGGGGGCGGCCATCGGCGCGCTTCTTCGGCCTGAGCTTTGCAGGAGGGCAGCGCATTCACCACCGGATGGATGCTTCTGATGGGAAGCTCCTTCAGCGACGAGGAATCGTCGTCCGCAGCACCGACGAACCCGGCGCGAGCGGCTTCAGCGTGCGGTCTGATGCCGCGGCGGGGATGAGGAAGAATGCGCCGCGCTCGAAGCGTTCACCGGCGCATTCCACGGCGCCGCTGAGGACGGAAATTGCCACTACCACCAGAGGGGCGAGTTGATGCAGGTAGGAGATACGGGCCTGACGGCGAACACGCTGCTTGACCGGGAGACGTGGGGGCTGGACGATGCGGGGAACTGGCTCTCGCACATGCGCAGCGCCGGGAACCTCATGGAAACCCGCACCGTGAACTCTCTGAACCAACTCACCCAGATTGGCGGGGCGGGGAGCACGGTGATCGAGGGGCAGGTGAGCGAGTTTGCGAATGTGACGGTGGCGGCGAACGGAGGGGCGGCGCAGGCGGCGACGCTGCGGAAGGATCCGGTGGAGGCGGGCAAGTATCGCTTCGAGCGCACGGTGCCGGTGAATGCGGGCAGCAACACGGTGACCATTGCGGCGACCGACCTTGCGTCGCCCGGCCAGGCAGCGCCGCTGACGACGACGAAGAGCTGGCAGTTCAACGTGCCTGCGCTGAGCCGCAGCTTCTCCTACGACGCGAGCGGCAACACGCTCAGCGACGGGGTGCGGACGATGACGTGGGATGCGAAGAACCGCCTGCGGACGGTGACGAAGGATGGGACGACTTGGAAGTGGGACTACGACTTCCTCGACCGAAGGGTGCGGGAGTATGAAAACAATGTGGCGACCAAGCTGTTCATCTGGAGCGGCACGGAACTGGTCCAGGAGCGCACTGCGGCCAATGCGATCACCCGCACGCATTACACCGGTGGTTTCAGCGACGGCGCCACGCCTACGACCGGCACCAAATACCAGACGCTGACCGACCACCTCGGGAACATCCGGGAAGTCCTGACCACCAGCGGAACCATCGCCGCCCGCTACGACTACACGCCCTACCAAGGACCGGTAAAGATCGGCACGAGCACGGTGAACCCGACGTTCCTGACCATCGGGGCTTACTACCACCATGAGGGAAGCGGGCTGGAACTGGCGCTTTATCGGGCGTATGATCCGGTGCTGGGAAGATGGCTATCCCGAGATCCTATCGAGGAGGAAGGCGGGATCAATATGTATGGATACATACGAAATAGACCCTCCGGCGGGCGTGACGCATTGGGTTTAGAGGAGGGAATATTGGGATTTCTGGCGGAAAAGGTCGGTGGCCCTTTAACGATAGGTCCAATAAATGCATGGAACGTTCGTTCTAAACTGTCACCGGAGGCGAGAGCATTTAGCGAAAGAGCTTCAGCCCGTGTGCTTCAGGCGGGGCTAACGTGCATTGTGGGAGAGCATCAAAATGCGGCGCGTCATGCCTATTTGCTGGGTGCGCTAACTCAAGATTATGGTTCTTGGGCCGCGAACGAATTAGGAAATTTGCATGAGGTGGGCTCGACTGACCGCACGGATACTTTGGTAGATAAATATAATAACGGGCGGGCAATAGGTTTAGGAATGGTCACAAAAACTCGTTCCGAATTGGAATCAATCATATACAAAGCCCCTTGACGCGGGCGTGTTTATTACAGATTTCGACGATAAACGAATTCCGGAAAAGCTACGAGGCAACCGTTTGAGAGACCCTAAAGGATGCTCAGGTTCCGGAAACAACTCAACGAAAGATGGAAATCTCGGAAGTAGGTAACATGAAGCGCTCTGCACGGCCACTATTTGTTTGTGTGCTAATTTGCGCATGGCTTACCGGATGTGGCCAACGATGGACACAATCCGCAATTAGCGAGACGCAGAAGCAGGGCGACGCCGTGATTGCTGCCCTCAATAAGTTTGCAGCGCTTCATAAGCGATACCCAAAGGATTTGAGCGAGCTTTTGCCAAATCATATTCAAGCACTGCCGATCCCCAAGGTAGGCAATCAACGCTGGATTTACGTCGTTGACCACGATACGCAAAATCGTTTTCAATTGCTGGTAGGAGACGATGCATCGGAATCAGGAAATGTATTGAGCTTTGACAGTGGGTTAGGAGCATGGCACTTTTTGCTCGAATAATTGAGGCAGCCAATAGCGGGCGTGTGCCAGCTACGACAAAAAGTGAATGCCGCAAACACGCTTCTTGGATTCGAGCCTTACAACAAAGGCAGGTGCCGAATCTTGCTATTCATCCGAAGGCATCCACACACGGGCCACCCACATCCAGTGCTGTCTCCGGCCAGCCGCCGCCCCCGCATCAGGCATCTTTCAGCCGGAGAGCAGACGGCATCGGGTGAGATGCGCGCCTAGCCTGTGCTATTTGCATCCAGCGCATACAAGGGAACGCTCGCAATGAGCAATTCCTTCAACGGCGTGGGATCGTCGTGCGCAGGACTGTCGAACTGGCGGACGTTGGTTTCAGCGTGCGGTCGGATGCCGCGGCGGGGAGGAGGAAGAATGCGCCGCGCTCGAAGCGTTCGCCGGCGCATTCCACGGCGCCGCTGAGGACGGTGAAGATGACGCCGTTCCGGCTGGGGGCGGTGCGCGGGGTGTCGAGGTGCGAGTGCTCGATGCAGAATTCGGCGCAGGAGACGACGCCTTCGCTGCTGCGGGACTGGAGCGACGGGACGCCGGACGTGAGCGCGGCGTATGACGATGCGGGGCGGGTGTTGACGCTCGCGAGCAGCACGGGCACAGTGGCCTTCGGCTACAACGACGCCAACGATCTCGTGAGCGAAACCCAGGACATCCAGAGCCCGGTGAACTTGCCGCCGAAGACGCTGGGCTGCTCGTATGATGCGGACGGCAACCGCACCGGGGGCGGCCGACGGGGCTCGATCACCGGAAGGGCGGCGCGAGCTTCCAGAGGATCGACTACGCGCACGACGCCGCCGACCAGCTTGCGGAGGTGAAGCATGCCTTCGACGCCGGGAGCGGCGCGCACAGCCGGAAGGTGAGCCATGCCCATGACCCGGGCGGGAACCGGCAGAGCATGGTGGAGGATGCGGCGGCGGGGCGATGAAAAGAAATCCTCGCCTTTGGTGAATTTGCAGTTAAGGAAAAGCCGTCTCCCCGATTTCCACCCTATGCCACTCTCGCAGCCCTTCTTCCGAGGGATGCCTCACCAGGCGGTGAGTGAGTGCTCAACGACCCCAAATCCATGAAACGTTCCATCCTCCTCCTCGGGCTCATGCCGGCTGTCGTGGCCGCAAATGCAATCCGCCAGGCCGCTCCCACTCCAGACAAGGCCGACAAAACGGATAGGGCGGCGAAGCCCGCGGCGGCGATGAAGACGGCGAAGGAGCGATGGCAGAGCATCGCGAAGGCGGACGACGCGAGCTTCCGCAGGCATGTGATTCCGCTGATGTCGCGCGCGGGCTGCAGCGGGCGCGAGTGCCACGGGTCGTTCCAGGGGCGCGGCGGGTTCCAGCTCTCGCTGTTCGGCTACGACTTTGACAAGGACCACGAGGCGATCACGAAGGGCAAGGGGAGCGAGGACGAGGTGCGCGTGGATGCGCAGAACCCGGTGAAGTCGCTGATCCTCACGAAGCCGGCGCTCGACGATGTGGAGCACAAGGGGAAGAAGCGGTTCGACAAGGGTTCGTGGGAATACAACCTGATCCTGAAGTGGCTGCAGGGCGGCGCGAAGAACGACACGGTGGAGACGGGTGATTTCGCGAAGCTCGAGGTGCTGCCGAAGGAGCTGGTCTTCAAGAAGGGCGGCGAGGCGGTGCAGCTCAAGGTGCTCGCGCACTGGAAGGACGGCACGGTGGAGGACGTCACGCAGCTCACGCGCTTCCGCACGAATGATGAGTCGGTGGCGGCGGTGAACGACACGGGCCTCGTGACGGCGAAGACGCCGGGCGACACGCACGTGGTCGCCTTTTACGACAACGGCGTGGAGCCGGTGCCGGCGGTGCTGCCGGTGTCGGACAAGGTCGGCGCGAATTTCCCGAAGCTGCCCGCGCGGACGAAGGTGGACGGGCTGGTGCTCGCGAAGCTGCGCAAGACGGGCATCGTGCCGAGCGAGGTGTGCACGGACACGGAGTTCCTGCGGCGCGTCTCGCTCGACGTGACGGGCACGCTGCCGACGCCGCGCGAGGTGGAGGCGTTTGCGAAGGACACGGCGAAGGACAAGCGTGCGCGGAAAATCGACGAGCTGCTGGGGCGTCCCGCCTATGCGGCGTGGTGGACCACGAAGCTGTGCGATTTCACCGGGAACAATCCGCGGCAGATCCGCGGCACGAACGGCAACAGCAGGAACCTGAACGTGGAGATGTCGCGCCAGTGGTATGACTGGATCTACAAGCGCGTCGCGGAGAACGCCCCGTATGACCAGCTCTCGGCGGGCATCGTGCTCGCGGTGAGCCGCACCGCGCCGACGCAGAGCTACGCGGAGTTCGTGCATGAGATGGGCAGCTATTTCCGCAAGAGCGAGCCGCAGGACTTCTCGAAGCGCGCGAGCCTGCCGTGGTTCTGGATGCGCAACAATGTGCAGAAGGCGGAGGACAAGGCGCTGGCGTTCGCGCACACCTTCCTCGGCGTGCGCATCGAGTGCGCGCAGTGCCACAAGCATCCGTTCGACCAGTGGACGAAGTCGGACTTCGAGCACTTCCAGGCGTTCTTCTCGGGCATCGGATACGGCAACGGCTACACGAAGGCCGTGATGAAGGCGCCGAAGGGCGAGGCGCCCGCGGAGGCACCGAAGGAGATGACGCCGCAGATTCTCCAGCGTGAAATCCGTGAGGCTGTCTCGGCGAAGCTCGCGGGCAAGGAGCTCGATCCGAAGAAGAACGAGGACCGCCGCGCGGAGCAGGCCGAATACAACCGCCGCATCGAGGCCGGTGAGCCGATTCCGTGGCCGGAGCTGTTTGTGGATGTCAAGAAGACGGGCGCGCCGATGAAGCAGGACAAGAAGGACTTCAAGAACAGCTCGCGGGTGATCACGCCGAAGATTCTCGGCGGCGATGAAGTCGTGATGGCGAACTACAACGATCCGCGCGCGCCGCTGATGGAGTGGATGCGCAGCAAGGAGAACCCGTATTTCGCAAAGGCTTTCGTCAACCGCGTGTGGGCGTCGTATTTCAGCCGCGGCATCGTAGAGCCCGCGGACGACCTGAATCTCGCCAACGCGCCGAGCAACGCGGAGCTGTTCGATTACCTCGCGGACGGATTCATCGCGCACAAGTTCGACATGAAGTGGCTGCACCGCGAAATCCTCAACAGCGACACGTATCAGCGGAGCTGGAAGACGAACGCGACGAACAAGCTCGACGAGAAAAACTTCAGCCACGCGGTGATCCGCCGCCTGCCCGCGGAGGTGGTCTTCGACGCGATCGCGATGGCGACGGCTTCGACGGCGCGCGCTGAGAAATTCGCCACCGACATGAGCGAGCGCACGATCGGCCCGAGCGGCGCCGTCGGCTACGGCAAGGGCGGCGGCGACAACTACGCGCTGCAGATTTTCGGCAAGCCCGCCCGCGAGGCGAACTGCGACTGCGAGCGCACGATGGACCCGACGCTGCTCCAGACGATCTACACGCGGAACGACCCGAGCCTGCTGAGCAAGATGGATGTCGGCAACCGCACCGGCTGGCTGGATGAAATCCGGGGGCGGTTCGCTCCCGCGAATGAGCGCAGCCCCGAGGCGCTGCGGCAGAAGCTCGCGTCGTTCGACCAAAAAGCGGCGGCGAGCGTGAAGGCACCGGAGAAGCCGGCGCCGGGGGATGCCGAGGCGGAGGCGCGGTATCAGGCGAAGAAGGAGAAGCATGAGAGCCGCCTCGCTGAAATCCGGACGCGCCGCGCGGAGATTGAGCAGCAGCTCGCCGAGGCGGAGAAGCCGCAGGCGAAATACGAGCTCGACGATGCTGTGCGCGACATCTTCCTCCGCACCGTGAGCCGCCCCGCAACTGCGGAGGAACTCGCGCAGGCCAGGACGGACATCGCCGCCGCGAAGACGCCGGTGGACGGAATCCGCGACCTGCTCTGGGTGATGCTGAACACCCGCGAGTTCATGGTGAACCACTGACGCACCGCCGATTTTCAAACCCCAACTCCAACCCGAACCACACCAACGAACATGAGCAACTACATCTGCTGCGACGGCATCGCCCGCCGCGACTTCATCCGCGTCGGAGCCATCACCGGCTTCAGTCTCGGCTTCAGCCTGCAAAACTTCCTCGCCCACGCAGCCACTGCTCCGGTCGCGGCCGGGAAGGGGAGGGCGAAGGCCGCAATCTTCGTCCGCCTCGGCGGCGGCCCGAGCCACATGGACACCTTCGACCTCAAGCCGGACGCGCCGGAAACGCACCGCGGCGAGTTCAAGCCGATCGCGACCAATGTGGACGGCGTGCAGATTTCCGAGCATCTGCCGAAGCTCGCGAAGTGCGCGGACAAATTCGCCATCCTGCGCGGCGTCTCGCACACGCTCGCGGCGCACGAACTCGGCTCGCTCTACATGGGCACGGGCAACCGTCCGCTGCCGTCGCTGAAGTTCCCGAGCTACGGCTCGGTGGTCGCGAAGGAACTCGGCAGCGCGCCGGAACTGCCCGCGTTCGTCGCGGTGCCGTCGCAGGGCAACAACCCGACCGGCTATCTCGGCGTGGAGTATGGGCCGTTTGACACCGGCTCGACGCCGCAGCCCGGCAAGGCGATGGAAATCCGCGGCCTCGCGCTGCGCGGTGTGACCATCGAGGATGTGGACCGCCGCCAGAACCTCGTGAGCCGCTACGACAAGGCATTCGGCGACTTCGCGAAGGAGGACAAGATCCTCGCCGGCATGGATGAGTTTGGCCGCAAGGCTTACGCGATGATGCGCTCCACGAAGGCGCGCGAGGCGTTCGACCTGTCGAAGGAATCGGCGGGCATCACCTCGCTCTTCGGCAACGATCAGTTCTCGCAGAGCTGCCTGCTCGCCACGCGCCTCGTCGAGAGCGGCGTGAAGTTCATCACGCTCAACCTCGGCGGCTGGGACACGCATTCGGACAACTTCAACGCGCTGAAAAACAAGCAGCTCCCGCAGCTCGACAGCGGCCTGAGCGGTCTCTTCCAGGCGCTCGCGCTGCGCGGCCTGCTCGACTCGACGCTCGTGTATGTCACGGGTGAATTCGGCCGCACGCCGAAGGTCAACCAGCGCGCCGGGCGCGACCACTATCCGCGCGCGATGTTCACGCTGCTCGCGGGCGGCGGCATCAAGATGGGCCAGGTCGTCGGCGCCAGCGACGAGAAGGGCGAAGGCCCGAAGGATCAGGCCGTCACACCGGACGACATCGCCGCGACCTTCTACACCGCGCTCGGCATCGATCCGCGGAAGGAATACCAGACGCCGAGCGGCCGCCCCGTGATGATCACGCGCTACGGCACGCCGATCAAAGAACTGCTCGCGTAGCGCGATTCGGCCGACGCTTCGTCAGCCGCAAAAAAGCTTCGAGCCCTGAATGCGCCCGCGTCACCGCGGTGTTCATTCAGGGCTCAAGCTTTTTGAAGATGGAAACGCGTGCGGCCGGGCAGGCCTGCGCGGATCAGCCGACGCGGAACGTCCCCTCCGTCGCCTGCTCCTCCTCGACCTTGTTGCTGAGGATGCCGATTTTCTCGATCTCGATCTCGCAGATGTCTCCGGGGACGAGCCAGCGGCGCGGGACGCGCGCCATGCCGACACCGTGCGGCGTGCCGGTGATGATCACCGTGCCCGGCAGGAGCGTCGTGCTCGAGCTGAGGAATTCGATGATCGTCGCCACGTCGAAAATCATGTCGTTCGTGTTCCAGTCCTGCAGAGCCTCGCCATTCACGCGCGTCGCGATTTTCAGCGACTGCGGGTCGGTGAGTTCGTCGGGCGTCACGAGCACCGGGCCGAGCGGGCAGAAGGTGTCGAAGGTCTTGCCGCGGCACCATTGCCCGCCGCCGCCATGCTCCTGCCAGTCGCGCGCGCTCACATCGTTCGCGCAGGTGTAGCCGAGCACGTGGTTGAGCGCCTGGTAGCGCGAGACGTTCTTCGCGGCCTTCCCGATGACGACGGCCAGCTCGCACTCATAGTCCACGGCGTTGCTGCGCATGCGGCGCGGGAGCAGGATGGGGTCGCCGGGATTCTGCACCGCGCCTGGCGACTTCATGAAGACGACCGGGAATTTCGGCTCCGGCTTGTGCGTCTCGGCGGCGTGCTTCTTGTAATTGAGCCCGATGCAGAGAATCGCCGCGGGCTGGAGCGGCGCGAGGAGCTTGCCGCTCACAGCCTCGCCCGTGTCGCTCAGCGTGCCGAAGAGGTCGCCGGAGAGCTTGGTGAAATTTCCGCCTGCGTGCTGGCGGGCGAGGGTGGTGGAGCCGTCGGAGAGTTGGAGTCGTGCGATGCGCATGGCGTTTTGGTAGCGGGGAGGGGGCGGCGTGCGACAGAAAATTCTCTCCGCAGGGCGCATGGCGCCTCCATGGCGGATGGAAATTCCTCGCGCAGGCCGGCCTCCATCGCGCATCGTTGCCGCGCGTCGAAGCCCCCGATCCCATTTCCCCATGAAGCCCATCACTCCCTTTCTCGGCGCGATTGCCGCGCTTCTGCTCGCGATGCCGGGTCACACCGCCGAGACGGCAAAGCCCGCGCCGAAGATGCGCCGGGCGGAGGACGCGGGCACGCCCGCTCCGGTGAACGCCGCGCGGCAGCGGGCGTTCATCGAGCGCAGCAAGGACA
This sequence comes from Chthoniobacteraceae bacterium, assembly GCA_044221035.1. Taxonomy (GTDB): domain Bacteria; phylum Verrucomicrobiota; class Verrucomicrobiia; order Chthoniobacterales; family Chthoniobacteraceae; genus SXWH01. The sequence continues at coordinate 32,497 of JBGAPU010000072.1, forward strand.
AGGGCATCGGACTCGTGTTCCTCGGCGATTCGATCACGGACTTCTGGCTGCGGGATGACGGGAAGCACGGCAAGCCCGTGTGGGATGAGTTTTATGCGAAATACAACGCCGCAAACTTCGGAGTCTCCGGGGAGCACACGGAGCACACGCTCGGGCACATCGCGGGCGGCATCCTCAATGGGCTGCGTCCGAGCGTCGTCATCATCATGATCGGCACAAACAACATCGGCCACATCCCGGATGAACGCCCGGAGTGGGTGGCCGGCGGCATCAAGAAAATCGTCTCGACGGTCCACGAGAAGTGTCCGGACACCAAGGTGCTGCTGCTAGGCATTTTCCCGCGCGGGGGAAAGGACTCCCGCCACCGCAGGGAGATCGCGGAAATCAACGCCATCATCAGCCGCCTCGATGACGGAAAGAAGACGCGCTACCTCGACCTCACGCCGAAATTTCTCGATGAGAAGGGCGAGATTCCGAAAAGCCTCATGCCCGACGGCCTGCACCCGAGCACCGCGGGCTACCGGGTATGGGCGGAGGGGATGCGCCCGCTGCTGAGCCAGATGATGCGGCAGTGATGCGATCCTGCCAAAGCATTGTTGGCATCGGGAATCGCCAGCCGTAGCCTTCCGAATCTTCGCGCCATGCTTAAACGCAACTTCCTTCGAGCCGTTGTCACTT
>JBGAPU010000073.1:0-33225 GCA_044221035.1 Chthoniobacteraceae bacterium
ACCTGAACCCCGCGGTCACCGTCGCCATGGCCGCGATCGGAAAATTCGACTGGGTGCTTGTTCCCATCTATCTCGGCGCGCAGATGCTCGGCGCCATGCTTGGGGCCGCGCTCGTCTGGCTCGCGTATCTCCCGCATTGGAAGGAAACCAGCGACCAAGGCGCGAAGCTCGGCGTCTTCTGCACCGCGCCCGCTATCCGCAACGCGCCTGCGAATCTGCTCACCGAGATCATCGGCACCGCCGTGCTCGTCATCGGCCTGCTCGCGATCCTCACGCCGGACACGCTGAAGCCGGACTCCGGCTTCAAGGAGGGCCTCGCCCCCGCGCTCGTCGGCCTCATCGTGTGGTCCATCGGCGTGTCGCTCGGCGGCCCGACCGGCTACGCCATCAACCCCGCGCGCGATCTCGGCCCGCGCATCGCTCACGCGATTTTGCCCATCGCTGGCAAAGGCGGCTCCGACTGGGGCTACGCATGGGTCCCCGTGCTCGGCCCCATCCTCGGCGGCATCGCGGGCGCGTTCATCTACAAGCTCCTCTGGCTCGTCCCGGCGGCAGCCTCTGCGCTTCCCATTCCTCCAACGCCCCCACTGTGAAATACATCCTCTCCCTCGACCAAGGCACCACCAGCTCACGCGCAATCCTCTTTGACCACGCCGGCTCCATCGCCGCCGTCGCGCAGAAGGAGTTCCGCCAGATTTTCCCGAAGCCCGGCTGGGTCGAGCACGACGCGAATGAAATCTGGTCCTCGCAGGCCGGCGTCGCGACGGAGGTGCTGGAGAAAATCGGCGCGTCGCCCGCGGACGTCGCCGCCATCGGCATCACGAACCAGCGCGAGACGACCGTCGTGTGGGATCGCCGCACGGGACAGCCGATCTGCAACGCCATCGTGTGGCAGGACCGCCGCACCGCGCCGATGTGCGACAAGCTCCGCAAGCGCGGCCTCGCGCCGCTCATCCGCCGGAAGACCGGCCTCGTCGTGGACGCGTATTTCTCCGGCACGAAGCTCCAGTGGATTCTGCAAAATGTCCCCGACGCGAAGGCGAAGGCGAAGCGCGGCGAGCTGGCCTTCGGCACCGTGGACTCGTGGCTCGTGTGGAATCTCACGCGCGGCAAGCGGCACATCACCGACGCGAGCAATGCGTCGCGCACGATGCTCTTCAACCTCAAGACCGGCGACTGGGACGACGAACTGCTGGAGATTTTCGGCGTGCCGCGCTCGGTGCTCCCCGAGGTGCGCTCGTCGAGCGAAGTGGTTGGCGACGCGGAAATCTTCCCCGCGAAAATCCCCATCGCCGGCATCGCGGGCGACCAGCAGGCGGCGCTCTTCGGGCAGGTCTGCACGCAGCCCGGCATGGTGAAGAACACCTACGGCACCGGCTGCTTCATGCTCATGCACACCGGCGCGAAGCCCATCGCGTCGAAGAGAAACCTGCTCACCACCGTCGCGTGGCGTCTCGGCGGGCGCACGGAGTTTGCGCTCGAAGGCAGCATCTTCATCGCGGGCGCGGTCGTGCAGTGGCTCCGCGACGGACTCGGCATCATCAAGTCTTCCGCCGATGTCGAGGCGCTCGCTGCGTCCGTCCCAGACACGCACGGCACCTACCTCGTGCCCGCGTTCGCAGGCCTCGGCGCACCGCACTGGGACGCCTACGCGCGCGGCATCCTCGCGGGCATCACGCGCGGCACGACCTCCGCGCACATCGCGCGCGCCGCGCTGGAGGGCATCGCCTATCAGGTCGCAGACGTGCTGCACGCGATGGAGAGCGACGCTGGGATCAAGCTGAAGGAGCTCCGCGTGGACGGCGGCGCGTGTGCGAACAATCTGCTGATGCAGTTCCAGGCCGACCTGCTCGGCGTCCCTGTCGTTCGCCCGAAGGTCTCCGAGACGACCGCGCTCGGCGCCGCGTATCTCGCCGGTCTCGCCGTGGGGTTTTGGAAGGACCGAAAGGAGATCGCACGCCAGTGGCAGGCCGACCGCCGCTTTGCGCCGAAGATGAAACCCGCGGCGCGCAGGCAGCACCTCACCGGCTGGGCAAAGGCGCTCGCCCGCTCAAAGGCGTGGGAGGACGGCGGAGACGCGTAGCACTCAGCCGAGGTTCGGAGCGCCTTCCAGCCGCTCCGAATTCTTCCATCCGTGCCGGAGCTTGAAGAGCCCCGCGACGTAGTTCAGCTCACGCGCGGAACCATCGAGGCAGACCACGAAGAGCCGCACGACCGGATCGCTTGAAACGGGCTGCGGAATCTCGATCCTGAAACCCACAGGCGGATCGGAAACCGCGAAGTGGCTGCCGACATCCGGCCTCGGAATTGACGAACGCACGCTGCCCGCGACTTCGCCGTCCACAACCGCGACCACGTCGAGCGGCGCATCCGGTGCGTCGGAGTGAATCACCCATCCGGACAGCGTGAGCCCGCGCGGGGAGACCTCGCCGACCTCGGCGCCGCCATCGAGCTTCGCGTTGAACGGCACCGCCTCCCCCGTCGCCGTCACCAGTTCCCCGCCCGGCGAGATGCGGTATATCTGCGCCGCGATGGAATGGCGGCCTGTGGAGCAGGAGCGGCCGAGCCGCAGCCGGATCGCAGCGAGCACGGGGCTCAGGCGCCCGGCACCGGGCCACGACGAGTTTTCAAAGGCGGCGCCGGAATTCGCCTGCGAGAGTGCGGTCACGCGCATGACGAACTCCGTCGCAAACGCGCCGGCCTGCGCCGCGGTGAAGGTGTTCAGCCGGTGGGTCACCACCAGCGAGAGCCGCCCGCGCAGCGTCGTCGGAGCGAACGCGACCGGCGTGAGCGGGCCGCACGGCGAGACGCGCCGGTAGTCGGCCAGCCCTGGCGCATCCGCGATCCAGCCCGTGTCGAGGTTCACATTGGAAAGGCCCGCGACGCACGGCGCGCTGCGCTGCAGGAGGCTCGCGCGCTGCCGCCGCGAGATGGCGAGCCACGCGCCCCAGCGCAGCGCGCGCCATGCGCCGTCGAACCGCTGCGCCGCGCCTTCCTTCTTGAAGGTGCGCGTCTCCTCCGCGATGCGCTTCACCAGTTCCGCGGGCGCCTGCTTCTCCGGCGCCGGCTGGAGCAGGGCGAAGCACGTGAGGAAGAAACCGAACGCATCGCGCGACGCCTCGGGGAAATGGCGGCGCGTGTCCGCGGCCACTCCGATCGCCAGCCGATTCCGGCGCGGCTGCGCGGCGCGCTCCTCCGCGGTCCACTCGCCGAACACCTGCATGAGCACCGCGGCGAACCAGTCGTTGACCGTCACCCCGAGCTGCCGCGCCTGCGCCACGAGACCCTCGACCACCCCGCGCGGAAACTCCCGCACGCAGACGCTGACCCGCAGATCGAGCGCGTCGCCCACCGCGAGGCGGCACGCGCTGCGGAGGCCGCGCCCCCTGCCCATCGCCATCGCCAGCGCATCGGACACCGTGGCGCGCGGAGGCGCCGCGAAGCGCAGCGGCGGCAGCTCCCCGCCATTCCAGCCCGCGTGCAGGCGGCGCATCAGCTCGCGAATCGTCATGCTGTCCGCGACCCAGTGATCCCACACGAGGCCGAGCCAGTGGCCCGCGCCGCCCGCCTCCGCGACGAAGAACCGGAACGGCGGCGCATCCTCCTCGAAGATCTCATTCATCTCCTCGGTCACGGCGGTGTCGATGTCGTCGTATTCGCGCACCCACTCAGGCGCGGGGAAGCCGTGCGCGCCGATCACCGCGGCGATGATCCTTTCCCACCGCGCCACATCGCCCGCGCCGGCGATGCACATCGCATCCACCGCGTGGAAGGGCCCGAGCGCGGACCACTGCCGCATCAGGATTTGCAGGTCACCGAGCGGCTTCATCGGAGCTGACATCCAGCCGCACCACCGGGGAAAGCCGCGCGCCGCAGCGCACAGCGGCGCGTGGTGGGACCGGGAGGTTTCTCAGACATTCGCGGCGAGAAAAGCAGACGCGCGCCGCGCGGCAAGCACCGCGTTGCAGCCACGCCGGGCCCGAATCAATGCGCCTGTCCGCCGTTGCCGTTGCGCGGCATCCCCCTGCTTTCCGAGAGCCCCGTGAGGAACGCGCTCATCTCCCCGGCGCGGAACGGACCCGGCAGGATGTCGTCCTGCGCCATCGTCGCGATGCCTTTCAAAAGCCTGCGCAACTGCACCGCCGGCAGCGCCAGCAGCGCGGCCGGGAGTTCGCCCGGCGGGACGAGCAGTTCATCCGCCAGCCCGCACGCATCCGCCAGCCCGTCCTCCAGCAGGCACGAGAGAAAAAGCACCGCGAGGGCGGCGCCCTCCTTCGTCTTCAAATCACGTTTCGGTTTCATGCCTGAAGCTCGCGCCCACCACCGCGCCCGCTCACCGGCGATTGGCGATTTCCCTCCCTCCGTGGGCTCGGCAGCCGGCACGCGCGCCATCGGGGCATTTCCTAAAGGATGACAAAACTTTGTATTCACCGCCGGGGAAAACTGATCAAATTGTCATCGGGAGCCCAGCATGATTCCAAATCCTACCACTGACAGTGACTATCGCGCGGAAGTCGCCGCCGCGCATTTTGCATCCATCATCGAAGCCTCCCCGAACGCCATTATCAGCAAGACGCTCGACGGCATTGTCACCAGTTGGAACCCCGCGGCGGAGCGCATCTTCGGCTACGCGGCCTCGGAGATGATCGGCACGCCGCTGCAGGCCATCTTTCCGCCGGAGCTGGCCGGCGAGGAGACGGCGATCCTCGCGCGCATCGCGCAGGGCGAGCGCATCCGGGATTTCGAGACGGTCCGCATCGCAAAGGACGGCACGCGCGTGGAGGTCGCGGTCGCCATCTCGCCGATCCGCGACCGCGAAGGGCGCGTCGTCGGCGTGTCCACGATCGCGTGGCCCATCGGCACCCGGAAGCAGACCGAGGAGGCGCTGCGCGCCGCGCTTCAGGAGACCGCGGACATCTGCGCGGCGCTCGACGAACACGCGATCGTCGCCCGCACCGACGCGCGCGGGAAGATCACCTTCGTGAACGACAAGTTCTGCGCCATCTCCAAATACTCGAGCGCCGAACTCCTCGGGCAGGACCACCGCATCATCAACTCCGGGCACCACCCGAAGGACTTCATGCACCGCCTCTGGGACACCATCCGCGGCGGCAGCGTGTGGCGCGGCGAAATCAGAAACCGCGCGAAGGACGGCTCCCACTACTGGGTGGACACCACCATCGTCCCCTTCCTCGATCCCGCGGGCAAGCCCCGCCAATACATCGCCATCCGCGCCGATATCACCCAGCGCAAGGAGGCCGAGGAAGCCCTCCGCACCTCCGAGCACCGGCTCCGCCAGATCGTCGAAAACATCCACGAGGTCTTCTGGATGACAGACCTCGCCACGCAGCAGGTCTTCTACGTCAGCCCCGGCTACGAGGCCATCTGGGGGCGCAAATGCGATGACCTCTACGCCTCGCCGCGCGAATGGGCGGATGCAATCCACCCCGACGACCGCACGCGCGTCTTCGAGGCCTGCCGCGCGAACGCACCGCTCGGCACCTACAACGAGGAATACCGCATCCAGCGCCCCGACGGCGGCGAACGCTGGATCCGCGACCGCGGATTCCCCGTGAAGGATGAAAGCGGCGAGGTTTACCGCCTCGCCGGCGTCGCGGAGGACATCACCGCGCGCAAAAAGCTCGAGCAGCAGTTCCTCCGCGCCCAGCGCATGGAAAGCATCGGCACCCTCGCAGGCGGCATCGCGCACGACCTGAACAACATCCTCTCCCCGATCATGATGTCCCTCGAGGTCCTCCGCATCCGCTTCCCCGACCCCGACAGCACGCAGCTCCTCGGCGTCCTCTCCGAGAGCGCCGAACGCGGCGCCGCCATGGTCCGCCAAGTCCTCTCCTTCGCCCGCGGCATGGACGGCGAACGCGTCGAGATCCAGGCCCGCCACCTCGTCCGCGACATCATCAAAATCGCCGAGGACACCCTCCTCAAAAACATCCGCATCAGCTCCATCCTGCCCCCCGAGCTCTGGACCCTCACCGGCGACCCCACCCAGCTCCACCAGGTCCTCCTGAACCTCTGCGTCAACGCCCGCGACGCCATGCCCAATGGCGGCACCCTCCGCTTCTCCGCAGAGAATGTGGACATCGACGCCCAATACGCCGGCATGAACACCGAGACACGCCCCGGCCCCTACGTCGTCCTCCAGGTCGAGGACAGCGGCTGCGGCATGCCCCCCGACGTCATCGAGCGCATCTTCGACCCCTTCTACACCACCAAGGAACCCGGCAAGGGCACCGGCCTCGGCCTCTCCACCTGCCTCGCCATCATCAAGAGCCACAACGGCTTCATCCGCGTTTACAGCGAAGTCGGCAGAGGCACGCGATTCAACATCTACCTCCCCGCGAACACCGCCGCCTCCATGGATACCACCTCCAACGCAAAGCCAGCCATCCCACGCGGCCGCGGCCAGCTCATCCTCGTCGTGGACGACGAGGCATCCGTGCGGAAAATCACCCAGCAGACCCTCCAGGCATTCGGCTACGAGGTGATCCTCGCCACCGACGGCGCCGACGCCGCCGCCACCTACGCCCGGCAGGGCGCCGAGATCGCCGCCGTCATCACCGACATGATGATGCCCGTCCTCGACGGCGCCGCCCTCATCATGGTCCTCCAGCGCATCAACCCCCAGGTCCGCATCATCGCCGCCAGCGGCCTCGCCGAAGCCGGCCAGGCCAGCCACGCCGCCAACCTCGGCGTGAAACACTTCCTCCCCAAGCCCTACGGCGCCGAAACCCTCCTCAACACCCTGCACGAGGTGCTCACCGGCGCGTGAGCAAAGCCGCGGATCGTCGTCGCTGAACGGGCCAAGGGTGCCCGTCCACCAACCGTTCCATGCCTATCCGGTCGGTGGATGAAGCGCGAGGCGGGAAGGTGGAGCGTGACCTCCGGGCACGCTTCCGCCGGACAAGACGCCAGAGCACGCGCCGGAGGTCGCGTTCCACCCCGGCTCGGCAAGCAACCGGACAGGCCCGGCTGAAACCACGGAGGGCACGAAGACCGCGAAGGTCGAAAGCGTGAAAGCCCGAGCACGGCATCCTCCCCCTTGGGCTCCCTTCGTGTCCTTCGTGCCTTCGTGGTGAAAATCACCCGCGCAACGCCATCGGACCAACTCCCTGAAGGCAAAACCGCTCTCCTCCCGACCCCACGGAGTCTCCCCGGCCTCGAAAACACAATCGCTGGAGGCTGACCGAGCCTCCGCCGGGCCGCGCCGCGAATCTCGCGGGGCTCGCAGCGCCTCCCGACGCTCGAAAGCACCCTCGGCGCGACGTCACCCCGCCTCCCCCGGGCGACGCCGACGCTCTCCGGCGCGGGAAAGCGTCTCCGCGAGGTGAAAACAACACTCATCCGAGGTTGCCGGAGGCTCCGGCGGGGGAAAACCACCTCTTTCCGAGGCTTTCAGAGGCTTTCCGCACCTAGAATGATTCGTCGGCCAGCCTTTGCACGTCTTTGGTAGGTCACGGCAATTCGTTGGCTGAGCCTTGCATGTCTTTGGATTGGAAGAACCATTCCGTTCTCGAAGGCAAGGAGTCTCCCCCGTGTCCGGACCATTCGTTGGCTAGCCCTTGCATGTCTTTGTTCCGGAACAACCATTCCGTTCTCACCGCCAAGGAGTCTCCCCCGCCTCGCAACGACTCGTTGGCTGACCCTTGCACGTCTTTTCCTTGGAAGAACCATTCCGTTCTTAGAAGCAAGGAGACTCCCCCGGAGCCCCGCCCATTCGTTGGCTGGCCCTTGCAGGTCTTTTCCCCAATGCGGCGATTCGTCGGCTGGGTCTTGCATGTCTTTTCCCAGTGCCAGCCGTTCTCCTTTTTCACCGGAAAAGCCTCCCCGGAGTCTGCCGAATTCGTTGGCCGTGCCTTGCACGTCTTTTTCCGCCTCCAGCCATTCTGTTTTCCAGCCGGGGGAGACTCCTTCCTGTTTCAGACACTGTTCCGCCGGTCCTTCCGGGGCGATGTCCGGAGAAAACTGCGGTATTTTCCAGCCCGGGGAGGCTCCGGCGTTCTGGACGCCCCCGCCCCCTCCCGCTATGCGCGTCCTGTGAACCAACCAACAAAGTCACCGTGCGATGTCCTGCTGGCCTTCATTACCGCAATGCACGAATGGGAGAAAGAAGCATGGCAGGAGAGTCGCCGCACTCGCAGCGACGCCAACCCGTCTGCCTATCAGGTCGGCGTCGAACAGCGTATGAACGCCATTTTTGCCGCATACTGCACCCCAAAGAAGAGACCATACGGTCGGCAGGGTTCCTTCCAGCATCCTCCTGAGTATGACCCGGCCACTGAGAAGATACTCGAAGTGGTCGAAGCGTCTCCGCAACGAGTTGTCATCCACACACAACAAGAGTCCGGCTTTCGCAACCGTTGTCAGTATGTCCTGCTTCACCAGCGAGGACAGTGGCTTATCGACAGCAGGAGGATTGCTTATGACGATGGCACATCTATTCCGAACACCCTCTAACACCCAATCTCCGAATGACCGCAAAGCCTAAGCAAGAGCTGCAGCCAACCCGGCGGGAGCACCGCGGTTGCCATCGTTGCCTCCTGTGCGCCGGGTCGCTGAGCTTGCGTAGCTAGGCCCGTTTCGCGCCGTGAAGATTCTCTGGATCACTCTCCTCGTTTTGAGTCCGGCGGTGGTCTATTGCCTCGCTCTTCTTTTCGTTGCGGTTTATCGCGGCGCTGTCCGCGATGTCATCGTCACGGCTTGCGTCGAGTTGGCGGCTATTTGTGGGACGGGCGCAGTGAGCAGGATCAGCCCTGCGGTGGTTCTGTTTCATTCTTTCTTTGCCGGTGTTGCTCGGCGCGCTTGCGTCGACTCGGTCGCGATTGGTCGGACTCGAGCGAGGGTGATTGGCAGAAGCACGTTTCAACGCGGGCATGACTAGGCGTGCAGCAAACCCGCCGGGAGCACCGCGGTTCCCATCGTTGCCTCCCATCCCCACCGGCATGCCGCCGGAACGCCACCGGCGTTCCATCTATCAGCCCGGGGTTGGCGCGACCCGGGAGCGCCTACCCCGGGAACCCGCCTACCCACGGCCAACCACCCTGAAAGGGTGGCATCCCCCGGCCCTCCCCGCGCCACCGTGCATCCGGCCCCTTCAGGGCTGCCCCCTTCTCGGGGAACGCCGCTCCCAAGGTAGCTCGTCCCTCGCAACCCTGGGCTGGACGATGGAACGCCTCCGGCGTTCTGGACGCCCCCGCCCCCCTCCCGCTCTACGACCCCCATGAACCCCGCGCCCCCCACTCTCCCACCCGGCAACAGATTCAAATTCCAGCCCGGCCCCTTCCAACGACACGACCGGCCTCCAAGCGGCAGTCGCGTTGCGGGAAGATGACTCAGCATGCGCATGCAAATGACAACGCGCCATTATGTCTGTCCTTGCTGCGGTTATCCCGCAATTGGTTCGCCGCCTTATGAACACATGGGCTTGCCGCCTTGGGCGGACCATGGCTCACCGCCATACAGCCAGCGCTACGGTTTTCCGTCGTTCGAGTGCTGCGCCTGTTGTGGCTTCGAGTATGGCTTCGACGATGACCCTGGAGCATCTGCTACTGCCTCGTCCTTTCGCAAGTATCTCGCCGATTGGATTGCCGGCGGCTGTGTCTGGTTCGCGCCGGCGCGCAAACCAGAAGCATGGCGTCTCGACGAGCAATTACGTCGCGCCGGAATCTCCAATGAACCCAACGTCGCCTAATCAAGCGCCGCAGCAAACCCGGCGGGAGCACCGCGGTGGCCATCGTTGCCTCCCATCCCCCGGCATGCCGCCGGAACGCCGACGGCATTCCATCCATCAGCCCGGGGTTGGCGCGACCCCGGAGCGCCTACCCCGGGAACCCGCCCACCCACGGCCAACCACCCTGAAAGGGTGGCATCCCCCGGCCCTCCCCGCGCCACCGTGGATCCAACCCCTTCAGGGTTGCCCCCTTCTGGGGGACGCCGCTCCCAGGGTAGCTCGTCCCTCGCAACCCTGGGCTGGACGATGGAACGCCTCCGGCGTTCTGGATGCTGCCACCCTGCTCCGCCCCCAACCCTCTGAAGATGCGCTGCACCGAGCCGCTCCGGCATTTCCCAACGGCTGCGGGATGAGGCCGGGGCAGCCCACGGACTACGGGCGGACGATGGCGGTCACGGGGGGCTGTGAGAAGTAGCGGCGGGCGGCTTCGCGGACTTGGGCGTGGGTGACGGCTTCGACGCGGGGGCGGAGGGTCTCGTGGTGGCGGTGGCCGAGGCCGTAGAGTTCGTCCAGCGCGCAGGCGAAGGCGAGGGAGTCGTTGCTCTGGTTGCGGATGGCGTGGGAGCCGAGGAGCTTGGCCTTGGCGCGCTCGAGCTCGTCGGGGGCGAGGCCGTCGGCGGAGAGCTTGCGGATTTCGTCGAGGAGGGCGGCTTTGACCTCGGGGAGCCGGGCGGGGTCGGTGCCGCAGTAGAAGCTGAAGGCGCCGGGAGCGAGGCCCATGAGGTTGCTGCTGCCGACGAAGTAGGCGAGGCCCATGTCTTCGCGGATGCGCTGGAACATGCGGGAGCCGAGGTCGCTGCAGGCTTCGTCGAGGAGCTCGAGGGCGAGTGCGTCGGGGCTGAAGAGGTCGGCGCCGGGGTAGCCGATCATGAGGACGGCCTGTTCCTTGGGCATGAGGGCTTCGGCTTCGATGGCGTCCGCGGGGAAGACGGGCTGCGGGATCTTTGCCAGTGCGGGGGTGCCTGGGGGGAGGGATGCGAGGGCGGCTTCGGCGAGGTCGAGGGCTTCGCGGGGGGTGATGTCGCCGAAGATGGAGAGGACGCCGTTTGCGGCGACGAGGTGGCGGGCGCGATAGACGGTGAGGACGGAGGGCTCGATGGCGGCGAGGGTCCCGGGTGTGCCGAGGAGGGGCATGGCGAAGGGGTGCCCGGGGAAGAGGTGCGCGCGGAGGAGGTTGCGGGCGACGCTGGTGGGCTCCTCGGCGTCGGCCTTGATGGAGGCGAGCTGGGCTTCGCGTTCGCGGCGGAGGGCGGCGTCGGGGAAGCTGGCGCTGCGGAGGATGTCGGCGAAGATTTCGAGGCTGGGGGCGAGTTCGGGCCGGAGGACGCGGGCGGAGAGGGAGACGCTGTTGTTGCCGCTGTCGCTGCCGAGGGCGCCGCCCCCGGCCTCGATGGCCTGGGCGATTTCCGCGGCGCTGCGGGTGCGGGTGCCCTTGATGAGGGTGCGCGCGAAGAGGCGGGAGATGCCGCTTTCCGCCGGGGTCTCGGCGAGGAGTCCGCACTTGAAGGTGGCGACCATGGAGACAAGCGGGAGCCGGTGGTCCTCGCGGACGAGGAGGCGGAGGCCGTTCGAGAGGCGGAACTTTTCCACGCTGCCGGCGCGCTGTGTGGATGCGCTCGCGGCGCGCCTGCGGGCGGCGCCTTCGGGGACGACGGAGGAGACGGTGAGGTTCTCCGGGGTGAAGTAGGCGCGGGCGACGCGGCGGAGGTCGTCCGGGGTGACGCGCTGGACGGCGGCGAGGCAGGTGTGGGTGAAGTGGGGGTCGCGGGCGTGGAGCCAGTTCGCGCCGAGGCTGCTGGCCTTGCCGCGCATGGTGGTGAGGGACTGGAACTGCTGGCTGAGGAATTGCCGGCGCGCCTTTTCCAGCTCGTCCGCAGGGATGCCGGAGTCCTGGACGGTGGCGATGATGGCGAGGATCTCGTCCGTGGTCTTGTCGAGCTTGTCGGGGTCGAGGATCGCGTCCACGCCGAAGAGGCCGGCGGTGGAGGTGGTGTAGCACCAGGCATCCGCGCCGTGGACGATGGCGAGGCCTTCGCGGAGGCGGCGGTAGAGCTGCGAGCTGCGCCCGGTGCCGAGGATGCCGGAGAGGAGGTCGAGCGCGGGGATGTCGGCGTGGGTGATCTCGGGGACGTGCCAGGCGAGCCCGAGGCGGGCGAGCTGGGTGGGGAATTCCGTGCAGCGCTCGCGCCGGCCGAGCTGGGCGGGCTCGCGGGGGATGAGGACATCCGGCAGCGTCTGGCGCGGGTGCGGGCCGAAGATGCGCCCGAACTGCTCGCGGAGGGCGTCCGCCTTCACATCGCCGACGATGACGAAGAAGACGTTGTTCGGCACGTAGCGGGCGCGGTAATAGGCGTGCAGCTCCCGGCGCGAGAGGCGGTCGAAGATGTCGCGGTGACCGATGACGGGATGGCGGAAAGGGTGTTCCGCAAAGGCCGTGGCGAAGAGCTGCTTGCCGGCGACGTTGTCGGGGTCGTCGTTGCCCATGGCGAACTCGCGGCGGATGACCTCCTGCTCCTTCCCCACCTCGGTCTCCGGCAGAGCGGAGTCGAGGATGGCATCCGACAGGAGCTCGACAGCGTGGCCGACGTTGTCCGCGGGAATATCGATCCAATACACTGTCTGCTCGAAGGATGTGTAGGCGTTGATGTAACCACCCCTTTCCTGAATCCCCCTCGCAAACTCCTGCGGCCCCCGTGTGGAGGTTCCCTTGAAAAGCATGTGCTCCAGGAAATGGGAGAGCCCGGCACCGAGCCATTCGTCTTCATGGATGCTGCCCGTGCGGACCCATGCCTGCACACTGGCGACGGGTGCCGAGGCATCCTCGATGACCAGCAGCTCAAGGCCATTCGGAAAGTCGAGCACCTGCACCTCGCTGCGTGGAAGAAACATTGAATCCATGAGTCCAGACCCTCCTTGATTTGCCAGATGCCGGCTTTTCCTCCGCGTTCGATGCCTAGCCCCCCATCCGGAGCCCGAGGCCAGTCCGCCGCGATGGACCGCCACTCACATCAGCCTCTGATTTCGGCCCCAGGCTTGGTTGCGCGCCCGGCGTTCGACACCCGGCCGGGGAGATACGGCACGACGAACGCCTCGTGAAACGAATAGACATTCCGGAAATCCTCGCGGGAATCGCTCTCGGTGCGCCCGAAGACGCCGAGGCCGATGAGGTTCCACACCATTTCCCCGAAATCGTCCGTCCTGGTGATGCCCCAGTAATCAAAAACCACCGGCACCATCGGGCCGTAGGATTTGACCGCCAACTGCCGGATCCCCTCGCAGAGCTGCTGGCCGGTGACGTGGCCCCCCTCACCGAGCTGGCGCTTCCGCAGCTTCACGGCGTGGTCGAGACCTTCACGAAGGAAGAAATAGGCGTCCGAATGATACCGCGGATCCGCATCCGTGAGCACGGCGACCGCTTCTGCGAAATCAAGTTTTTGCATGGGGTTTTGCGAAGCGGACGCTAGAGCGCGCGCCGCGGCAGGTCAACCCCGCACAATCGGCTCAAGCAACATTTGGGTGGAAACGAATCGTTGACGCGCGCGGGCACGGTGCCTACGTTCCCGCCCCTTTTCAACCCGACCACCCACTCACATTCAACCAGACAGGAGGAAAAAATGCCCGAAGTAACCGTTCGCAAAGGTGAACCCATCGACCGCGCGCTCAAGCGGCTGAAAAGCAAGCTCGAAGCCGAGGGAATCATGGACGAAGTTCGCCGCCTGCGCGCGTTCGAGACACCGAACCAGCGCACGAAGCGCAAGGCGAAGGCCAACGCCAAGCGCGCCAAGGCCAAGTTCCGCTTCAACGTCAGCTAGGCTTCAGGCGCGGCGCGCAAGCGCCGCATTCCACCTCATCAAAGCCCGCCGGGTTCACCGCCCGCGGGCTTTTTGATTTCCGGTGATTCACTTCCGCATGCGCCTCACTCCGTGCATTCGCAGACGACGCGAAAGCCGATGTCGTTGCCAAGATAGCCGGCGTCATTGAACGCCCGGGCTGAGGCACGAAGGCTCGACATGCGGGATTTCCACGAGCCGCCGCGATACACCTTCTGCCGGCCGCGTTCCGAGGTCCGCGGGTTCGCGACTTCCTTGCCCTTGTAGGGCTCGTAGGAGTCGAGGCACCACTCGAAGACATTGCCCGCGAGATCCTCGATGCCAAAGGGGCTCGCGCCGCGCGGAAAGCTGCCCACTGGAGCGGTCTCGGCAAACCCGTCGTCCACCCCGGGATCGCGCCACGGGAAGTTCGTGCGCGCATCCGCGAAGTTCGCGAAGTGTCCGACGGAGCTCCAGCTTCCCCACGGAAACGTGCGCCCATCGTCGCCGCGTGCAGCGAACTCCCACTCCGCCTCGGTCGGCAGCCGGTAGCGCTTGCCCTCGCGCTTGCTCAGCCATTGGCAGAATGCCACCGCCTCGGTCCAGCTCACATAGATCACCGGGTGCCTCGCGTCCGCCCACGGAGCGCGCTTTGCCGCATGGCCGGGCTCGAACAGCTCGAACTGCGCGTTCGTGACCGGCAGCCGCGCCATGTAGAAGCACGACACAACCACCGGCGTGAGCGGCGTTTCATTCGGCTGCGAACCGGGCTCCTCGCTTCCCATCGTGAAGCGGCCGCTCGGGATCAGAAACATTTCGGAGCCGATGCGGTTGATGAAATTCGGAAACTTGCGCCGCTCCTGCGCGCGCGCCGCAGGCGACGTGTTGATTTGAATCTCCGGTTCCTTTTTCACCGGTGCCGCCGCCGCGCGTGCCGCGGCGGGAGTGGGAGCCTTGTGTGCGGCCGAAGCGGGAGCCGGGGCCGGCTTTGCCGCACGATTCGGCAGCGGTGCTGGCGGCTTGCCAACGGGTGCCATGGGCATGCTGGCCATCATCTCCAGATATTCATCGATCAGATCCTCGGCCTGTCCTCCAGTGAGACCCAGGCTCTCGCCAAGATTGCACATCGCATCCCGCTGATCGTCGGTCATGTCCTCCCCGTCGAGGCAGAGGCGCGACATCTTCAGGATCTTGCGGAACTCGTCGAACGGATTCCCGGGCTCCGCCGGAGCGGCTGTGCCCGAAGCGGGCACCGGCGATGCCGGAACGGGCTCCGGCGGGGGCGCATCCACGACGCGCTCGGCACCCGTCAGCGCCATCTCCTTCGCAATCGCCTCATCAATGTCGCTCCCGCTCAATCCGAGCTTTTCGCCGGCGATGCGCAGCTTCTCCTCGCTCTCCCTGCTCAGCCGCTTGTCCGCGAGTGTGAAGCCCAGCAGCTTGTTGAACTCCTCCAGCGCCTTTCCAATGACTTCAAACTGAAGATCCGAATCAATTTTTGCGCGCTCGTCGGCATCGAGCAGCTTCGTGCGCGCCTCGGCGAGGAAGTGCGGCGCTTCATCCAGCCCCTGCCGCAGCAGTTGCGCCATCGGATTGCTCGGCTGGTTCTTCAGCGGGAGCTTCTTCTGCCACCACACGAGGAGCTGGCGGCAGTGCTCCTCGATCATCTCCGCCGTCGCATTCGACGAATAGTCGAGGCACAGCCGCGCGTAGAGGTTGGTCGAATTGTAGTTCTTCCAGCCTTCCCACTTCAGCGGGTTGTCAGGGAGCGGGTTCGGAAGCGCCACGGCTTAGGGCTCTGGCTGCGGCAATGGCAGTCTTATGAGATCGTCAGTTGCGCAAGGTCGGCGGTCGCCAGCTCGATTTCGTTCTCCGCAAGGCCGGTGTTGCGCGAGATGGACACGCGGCTGGTCCGGCCATAGGCCTCGACCACGACCTCGAGCACTTGGTTTTCATTGTAGTGATACGTGAGCTCGACAGGCGAACCCTTCGGCAGGAACGGGGGCAGTTCGATGTCGCAGATGCCGAGCGGCGTGCACTCGCCGGGGACGCTGCTCTCGCCCTCCACCACGCGCACGATCGCGTTCTTCATGTTCGCCTTCGCAGTGCCGAAGGAGTTCTTCATGTCGGCGGGCACCGGCGTCATCTTCGCGATCATGGGGAAGACGTATTCCTCCACCTTGCTGTCATCCCAGAGCACCACGCCGAGCGTGTGCGTCGTGATGTTCGTCACCTTGATCAGCGAGCCGTCCGCCGCGGAGAACTGATCGCGCACCTCCTGCGAAATGGTGTGCTCGCCGGTCTTGTCCTCCTCGTGCAGCATCGAGAGCATCGCCTGGATGGAAGCCCCCATCGCCACCGCCTCGTCCGGGCTCACGTCGTCGGCGACGGGGCGGCTGGAAAGCTCCGTGATCATCTGGCGCACCGACGGAACCCGCGTCATGCCGCCTGTGAGCAGCACGCGGTCAATTTGGTCCCACTTCAAGTTCGCCTCCTGCATCACGATCTCGCAGATCGCCTTCGTCTTTTCGAGCAGGTGGCGGCTCCGCTCCTCGAACATCTCGCGCGTGAGGTCGAGCTTCACGCTGCGGCCATTGTAGTTGTGCACCAGCGTCGTGCGCTGGCGCGTCGAGAGCTGAATCTTCGCGGTGAGCGCGCGGTTGTAGAGATCCTGGTAGCTCTGCAGATCCAGCAGCGGATTCTCCCCGTGCTGCTTGTCAAACTCCTCAGCGATCCAGTTCACGATGATGTCGTCCCAGTCCTTTCCACCCAGCCGGTGGTCACCGTTGCTCGCGACCATCCGGATGTGATGTCCCTCGATGCGCATGATCGTGACGTCGAACGTCCCGCCACCGAGGTCGAACACGAACACCGTCTGATCCTGATCCAGCTTGTCCAACCCATAGGCGAGCGCCGCAGCGGTGGGCTCGTTGATGATCTGCAGGACATTCAGTCCCGCGAGCTGGCCCGAAACGAGCGTCGCAGTTCGCTCGGCGTCGTTGAAATACGCCGGAACCGTGATGACGGCATCCGTCACCGCCTCGCCGAGATACTTCTCCGCGTCCGTCTTCAGCTTGCGCAGGATGATCGCGGAAAGCTCCTCCGCCGAATACACCTTGCCGCCGAAGGTCCGGCTGAACTGCGCCTTGCTCTTGCCCATCTCGCGCTTCACGAAATCGACGATCTTGTCCGGCTCGGCGACGGCGTTCTGCTTCGCGATGGTTCCCACGACCGCGTTCGTCCCATCGAAGAGGATTACCGACGGCGTGATGCGCTCATTCTCGGCATTGGGGACGATCTGCGGTTTGCCATATGCATCGATGTGCGCCACCGCGCAGAATGTGGTGCCGAGGTCGATGCCTACGGCTTTACGGTTCAGAGGTTTGTCGGACATGGCTCTTTGGGCTGAAGAACTCGTGCTTGTATCAAGGAAAGATGGAGCGGCGCCTGAATGCAATCATGGCTTCGAGGGGCTTTTCCCGAGTGCCGAAAGGTAGCCCTCCTTCCACTTCTTCATCACGACCTCCTCCGCCCTGACCACACGATCCTTCCACATGAAGCCACGCTTGATGACCTTCACCACCTCGTGATCCTGATCTGGATCCTCCGTGTATTCCACGTTCACCGCGCGCTGGGTCTGCTTGTCGAGCTTGCCCGTCCCCACCGGCAGGATCGTCACGTCGAGGCGCTCGAGCATCTCGAGAATCAAATCGCGGTTGTGCTCCAGCTGGTTTGCCGGCGCCGCCACGGTTTCAAAAAGAATCAATGCACTCCCCGCAAGGCTCCCGCGCTGCTCCTGGGTCGTGAGGGCGAGAGCGAGCTGGCGGTGGATTTCCGAGACGTCGTCGAAGAGGGAAATGAGATCCCGGATGACCGGACGCAGCACCGACTCCAGCAGGAACGTGTCCTTGTAAGTCTTCAGCTCAGAGTGCAGTGCCTCGAACATCGCCCGGTTCACGACGTTGCGCTGTTCGAGCGCCGACTTTGCCTCGGCCAGAATCTTCGGCACCGCCGTCTGGTGCATCATCACCTTTTCCACGCGATCGAGGACATCCACCTGCTCGAACTGCGCGCGCGCCACCGCCTCGATTCCCTGAAGAATCGGCCGGAGCGCCTGCTGGAAATTCATCAGCGACGGCACGGCTTCGGCCACATCCTTCCCATGCAGGGTCTCATCAGGCTTCATCGGATGCACCACGATGCGGGCGGGCGACGCACCTCCACTTCCCGCGGGCGGGGTATCAGGGAGATCGCTATGGTTGTCGGGCTGAGGTTCGACCATGACACATTTTTGATTAGCGAATTCCGCGCCAGCCCCGACGCAAATTCGAGAACCTCAGGCTCGCGCCGCGTAACAAGCCTCAATCGCGTCCACCAAACCCGGGATGTCATAGCGGCTCGCCTCCACGTCCACTTTCAGTCCCAGCTTCCGCATCGTCGCCGATGTGATGGGACCTATGGATGCAGTCTTCATCCCCGCAGGCAGCGGCAGCTTCAGCGCCATGAAATTCTCGGCGGTCGATGAACTGGTGAAGGTCACCATGTCCGCCCCTTCCTCGCGAAAGCGGGCAATGGCGCCCGAGCGATCCTCGGTGTCCGGCACCGTACAGTAAACGGGAACGACATCCACGATTGCGCCGAGCTTCGTCAGTTCATCCGGCAAGACATCCCGGGCCTCCTGCGCCCGCGCGAGGAGAATGCGCTGGTTTTCCACCGAACCCTCCTTCTGAAAGGCTTTGACGACCGCCTCGGCGACAAATTCCTCAGGCTGCAACTCCACGCTCAGGTGATACTCGCGCACCTTCGCCGCCGTCGCCGGACCGATCGCGGCAATCCGAACACCCCCGATGTCGCGGGCGTCCTTGAAGACCTTGAAGAACGCCTCGAAGAACGCATCCACGCCGTTCGGACTCGTGAACACGAGCCAGTCATAGCCGTGCGCATCTTCAATCGCGTGGACCATCGCGCGTCTGTCCGTCGGCGGCTCGATGCGGATCATGGGCATCTCGATCACATCGGCTCCGAGCGCACGCAGCCGCGATGTGAGCGCACCCGCCTGCTTGCGCGTGCGCGTGACCACGATGCGCCTGCCGAAAAGCGGTCGCGTCTCGAACCAGTTGAGCGACTCACGGAGTTTCACTACGTCGCCGATGATGGCGACCGCGGGTGCCTTGAAGCCCGCCGACTCCACCTTGCCCGCAATGTCGCCGAGCGTGCCCGTGAGTGTCTGCTGCCGGCCCGTCGTGCCCCATCGCACAAGCGCGACCGGCAGATCCGCGCGGGCACCGTGCTTGATTAGTTCCGGAGCGATGACTCCGATGCGCTCAACACCCATGAGCATCACCCGCGTGCCGGGATTTTTCGCAAGCTGTTCATAATCGAGCCTGCTCTCCGGCTTTGTCGGGTCTTCGTGGCCGGTGAAAATCGTGAGCTGCGACGTGTGCTCTCGGTGTGTGACCGGGATGCCCGCATATGCGCCCGCGGCAACCGTGGATGAAATCCCCGGAATCACCTCAAAGCGCAGCCCCGCCTTCACCAGTTCCAGCGCCTCCTCGCCACCGCGCCCGAATACAAACGGGTCGCCGCCCTTCAGCCTCACGACGCGCTTGCCCTCGCGCGTTTTCTCCACGAGCAGCGCATTCGTCTCCTCCTGCTTCAGCGCATGCTGCGCCGCGCGTTTGCCCGCGTAGATGATTTCGGCACCCTCCGGCGCCCATTTCAAAATCTCCGGATTGCACAGCGCGTCATACACGACCACCTCCGCCGTCTCCATCACCTCCCGCAGCCGCAGCGTGACGAGCCCGATGTCACCCGGCCCGGCTCCGGCCAGGTAGCAGATTCCTCGCGATTTCGTGTCAGCTTGCGGCATGGGCAGAAGGTGCGCGAGCCGACGCCCGCGCGGCAAGTGCAACATCGCGCCCGGCGTTCACCGTCGGGCGGAGAGTGCTTCAAAAAGCTCGCGCGCGATCTTCTCCGGCTCGTCCGCGCCACCCTCCACTTCCGCCTGCGCGGGCGCGCATCCCGGTTCGGAAAAGAGGATTCCATAGAGACGCATCCGGCCGTTCAGCAACTCCGTCCGCACACCCACCGGGAGCGAGCAGTCGCCGGAAAGCAGGCGCTGCACTTCGCGCTCAGCACGAACCGCGAGCATCGTAGGCTCGTGGTTGATCGCGGCAATCACCTCGCGCACGTCCGCGCGATCCGAGCGGATTTGCAGCGCGATCGCACCCTGTCCGATTGCCGGAATCATCCTCCCCGCGAGCGACGATGCACACCACTCGCCACCGTCGGATCTCAGGGTCCCCTGCTCCAAATCCAGCACAAACCCAAGCCGACGCAGACCCGCCTCCGCGAGCACAATCGCGGAAACATCCGAGCGCTCCCCCAGCTTCCGCAGGCGCGTCGGGACGTTGCCGCGCCATTCCTCGATCGTGATGTCCGGCCGCAGCCACGCGATCTGGCGCGCCCGCCGGACGCTGCTCGTGCCGACCCGCGCCCCCTGCGGCAGCGCGTCGATACCTCCGGGAATCTTCCCCACGAGGATGTCGGCCGTCGGCGCGCGCTCGAGGACCGCGGCGATTTCAAGCCCGGGCGGATTGTGTCCCGGCAAATCCTTCAGGCTGTGGACGGCGACATCGATGCGCCCCTCGATGAGCGCATCCTCCAATTCCCGCGTGAAGAGCCCCTTGCCCCCGCCCTCTCCGCGGGTGAGCAGATTCAGGGCACACCGCGAGGACGATTGTCCCAAGCGGCGTGTGCCCTGCAAAAAAGCCCGCAACAATCCCCGCCGTGAGCATCGCAAAACCCGCGAGCATCAGACGCTGGACTGCGACAGCGAGGTTCGCCATCGGCGGCAGGTTGTGGAAGAACGAGTTCAGCGTGTGTCGCTTCAGGTGCCGCTCCTGCACGACGAACATCACGCCCGCAACACACGCGAGCGCAAACGCGCCATACGACACCAGCGAAACCGCTGCGTGCAGTTCCGGCCAGAAGCCCGCGCTCTTCTTATAAACCGGCGCCTCCGATGCCACTGGCAGAAACTGCGCCGCAGTCTGGATCAAGAACACGAGCGGCGCGGTGAATGTGCCGAGCAGCGAGAGCCGATAGGTGCTGCCGACGACGAAATACAGCAGCACCACCGACCACGAGAGGAAGACCAGAACCTCGAAGAGATTCGTGAGCGGACAGCGTCCCACCGCGCTGCTGCGCATGTGCAGGAAGCCCATCTGCAGCACGAAGCCCGTGAGCATCACCGCGAAGTTCCACCGCGACGGCCGCAGCACCTTCGCACCGAGCGCATACATCGAATACGCAAATCCGGCGAGGAAGCAGACAGTGGATGATACGAGGAACGCGCGTTCCATGGACTTCAGAATCTAGCGGTGGCGTGGGGCTAAGCAAACCCCGCAAGCGGCACGGGGTTAGGCGAGCACGCCCTCCGGGGCGGGGGCACCTTCGGTCACGACCCGGCGCAGCACGCGCTTCCCGTCGCTCATCGTGAAGAGATACTCGGAGGAAAACACCGCGCCTTCGATGTTCACGTGATGCTCCTGGCCTGCAATCTTCGCAGCCTCCTTCGCATGCCACGCGCGGAGCGCGTCGGCCGTGACGGCGGTCTCCCTCCAAAATGCGACGCGGTCGAAAGGCAGTTCGCGGAAGCGCTTCACGACGAAGTCACGCTCAAGGAACGCGAGAAGATTTCCCGCCTTCGGGCCGGCCTCGCGGTCGAGCAGCACGCGGTAGATCGCCTTGAACGCCACACCCTGCTCGACGGGCGTCGTGCGCGCGGCGTCGAAGATCGTCGCCTGCAGCGCGTCGTCTTCCCACTTCACCGTCGCGAGTGCATCGGCGAGCGAATGCAGGAATGCGCGCTGCGCCTGCGTGAGCGACTCGGCCCGCGCCGGGAGCTTTTCCTGAAGGTGCGTCTTCTCCTCCTCGGCAGCGAAATTGTTCACCCACTCGCGCGCGGCGCTGATGCGCTGGGCGAGGTGGTGCCTCTCGGTTTCAGTGAGCAAACCGCCGAGGCGCTTCTCCATCTCGCTGATCTCATCGAGGTGCGGGAGCTGCACCATCGCACTGACGAGCTGGAAGTTCGCCGCGCGGTAGTTCTCCGGCTCGCGGAGCGAAGCTAGGCGATACACCATCTTTTCGTCGTCGTTCGCCTGCCCAGAATGGAAGCGCGTGTGGAAGCGGTCGAACTCATTGAAGAGCTTCACGATGCCCTCCTCCTTCGCGTCGAAATTCACCGGCGAGTTCGGCTTCGTGCGAATCATGAGGAAGCGCAGCACGTCGGGAGGAAGCAGATTCGCCATGTCGCGCGCGCTCGCGCCGACGCCCTTGGACGATGACATCTTCGCGCCGCCGACGAGGAAGAACTCATACGGCACGCGCAGCGGTTCCTCCGCGCCGTAGATGGCGCGATAGCACGCGGCGCTCACGTCGCGCGAACCACCGCGCGTCGAGTGATCCTTTCCGGCGCCCTCGATGGTCACGCCGAAGTTCCGCCACTTCGCGACCCACTCAAGCTTCCAAGGGAGCTTTCCGCGTCCGCTGAAGGGCGAGACTTTTCCCTCGTGCCCGCAGCCGCGGCCGAGGTTCAGCTTCGTGTTCACCACGCGCGTCGTGAGGCAGCGATACTTCACCTCGCTGCCGTCGTAGTCGTAAACCTCCGTGGTCGCGATGCAGCCGCACTTTTCGCAGAGCACCTGGAACGGATACCAGTGGTCGGGCCGCACGGCGCCGCTGACTTCCTTGTAAACGGCGCGCACCTTGTCGGCGCTGCGCAGGATGGTGTCGATTTCCTTGTCGAACTGCCCCGCGCGGTAAATGTCGCGCATCCGGTAGCGCTCCACTTTCACGCCGAGCTCGTCGAACACCTGCCAGAATTCACCCATGTAGTGCTCGGCCATATCACCCTGCGCGCCGCACGGCGCGGGCGTGTTGCAGAGCGGCCAGCCGATGTATTTGCCGAAGTGCTCGTCCTCGCCCTTCGGGATTTCATCCACGGGGTCGTAATCATCGACACCGAACATGTAGCGCGCCTCGATGCCTTTCTCGCGGAGCGTGCGGAAAATCGCGTCGTGGATGAGCACGCCGCGCAGAGCGCCGACATGAACGCGGCCGGATGGCGTCTTCGAGTCATTGACGATTTGAGCGCCGCTGCACTGCGCGGCCACTTCTTCGGTCCAGAACATAGGGCGCGCACAGATAGCCGTCTTCAGCGTCGTGTCGAGCGAAGCCTTGCGCGCATGGCAGGCGCCGCTACTTTCGCGGCGCTGGCAGACGATCGCCCGCGGTTCGCCCGCGGGAGGAAAGTCCGGACACCACCAGACAGCAGGCCGTGGAGAATCCACGGGCGCAGCGTGCGAAAGCGCGCGGCGACAGACAGTGTCACAGAAAACAGACCGCCCTTCGTTCGTCGAAAGGCTCGCGAGGGGTCAGGGTGAAAAGGCGGGGTAAGAGCCCACCGCCCGCGGAGCAATCCTCGGGGCACGAAAAACCTCCTGCGGTGCAAGACAAAACAGGAGGCCCGGCGTCTGGCCCGCTTTCGCAAGAGAGCAGCCTCCGGGTAATAGTCGCACTGGCGGCGCAGGCTCCGGCTCGCGCCGCCGGCCAGTCACCCCCGGGTGACTTGGAGAGAAATGATCGCCACCCGCCGCGCAAGCAGCGGGAACAGAATCCGGCTTATCGCTAGCAAAAACGGGGCGCCTCGGGGAAACCCGGGGCGCCCTCACTTTTTGCGGTGTCCGCAGAAACTTTTCCGACTACGTCACTTCCCGATGCACCACAGCTTCTCCTGCGTGCGGATGAAGAGGTTCCCGTCGCTCACCGAGATGCTGCTGCGGGTGGAGTCGCTGCCGCTGGCCATGGAGACGGTGTGGATCACCTTGCCGTCGGCTTCGTTCTGCACCACGGCGGTGCCTCGCTCGCCGATGGTGTATATCTTCCCATCGGCGACGAGCGGCGAGGCACGGAAGATTTCCATGCCCTTGCTGCGCTCGAGCGTGAAGGATTCCTGCCAGAGCTTTTTGCCGGTCTTCACCTCGAGGCAGGTCATCACCTGCTTGTCGCCGTTGAAGACGTAAAACTTCCCGTTGTGCGCTGCGGGCGTGCAGGTGTCGGGCGTGTTCTTTTCGTCGAAGCTCCACGCGAGGCCGCTCGTGGTGATGTCGCCCTTGCCATCCATGCGGTAGGCAATGGCCGGGCTCTGCTTCGGGCCGCACACGAGCGCGATGCCGTCGCTGGCGACCGCGCTCGGAACGAGGCGCATGAAGCCCCCGCCATTCATCCCCTTCTTGTTGTTGATCCCGCCGCCGCGCCACAGCTCCTTGCCCGTCTCAGGATCGTGGCCGGTGAGGTAGTCGCCGCCCGCGATGAGGAGCTGCGTCCTGCCGCCGACGGTCGCGGGAATCGGCGTGGCGTAGGTTTCCTGCGTCTCCATCTCCGCGTCGGTCGGGCGGACGTGCTTCCAGAGCGTCTTGCCGGTCTTCGGCTCCAGCGCGAGGAGGTAGCTCTCGCGCGGGCCCTTGTCCTTTTCCTCGATGCCGGGATAGCCGCCGTCCGCGGGCGTCCGCTGGAGGACCAGCACGTAGAGCTTGCCGCCGTGGAGCAGCGGGCTGCTGCCATAGACCCAGTTGATGTTGAATTTGCCGTAGTCCTTCGCGAGGTCGCGGCGCCACAGCTCCTTGCCGGAAAAATCAAACGCCGCGAGCTGGCCGGTGCCGACGAGCGCCCACACGGTCTTGCCGTCGGTGACGGGCGACGAGCACGTGCTGTTGCCGCGGCCCTTCGCAAGCGCGCCGTCGGCGATGTTCTGCTTCCACGCGACCTTGCCGGTCTTGCGGTCCACCGCGATGAGCCACTGTTTCCCCTCCGCGTCCGGGCTCATCACAAAGACGAGGCCGCCGGAAACGATGGGCGTCGCGCCGCTGATGCCGGGCATGTCGAGCGACCACTTCACGTTCTCGGTCTGGCTCCATTTGCCCGGGAGATTCTTCTCCGGCGAGGTGCCGTTGAATTCCGGCCCGCGCCATTGCAGCCAGTCGCCGGCCCAGAGCCCAGGAGCGGCGGTGGCGGCGAGCGAGACGGTGACGAGGGAAAGAATGGCGCGGAGTTTCATGGGAAGGTTTGGAGTGAGGTGTCATGCGACAATCCGGAGGGCGAAGTCAACTTAGTGAACGCGGTCGAATGCCGCGGCCTCTCACGTCGGCCACCTGAGCGCACGCTGGACGGAGGGCGCTTGCGGATGTATGTCCACCGCATGAGCAAAGTGCTCCCCTCCATTCTCGCCGTCGCCGCCGCTGGTGCGGTGGCATTCGCCGTCATCCAATTCAACGCCCGCTCCGCCGCCGAGGCCGCCGCCCTTGAACGCCAGAAAAGCATCGCTGCCGCAGAGAAGGCCCTGCGCGAAGCAACGGAGGCCTCCGCGAAAGCGCAGGAGGAACTCGCCGCAGCGAAGGAAAACATCGCACGCCTGATGAAGGAGCGCGACGACGCGATCGCGAAGGCGAAGCTCGCCGGCAACCCCGGCTCATCCGGCGGCGCACCGGGCGCGGACGGCAAGCCGCAGATGGACGTGCGCGGGATGATGAGCGGTTTTGCAAAGGCCTTCGACGACCCCGACCAGCGAAAGGCGATGAAGGGCATGCAGGAGCAGATGGTGAGCGGCGCCTACGCGAAGCTCTTCAAGGACCTCGGCCTCAGCGAGGCGGACTCGAAGCTCATCACCGAACTGCTCGGCGAGCGCAACTTCATGGCCATGGACAAGGGCCGCAAGCTCCTCACCACGAAAGCCGATGACGCCGCCATCGCCGACGTGCGCAAGGAACTCACCGCGATGAAGTCCGAATACGACTCAAAGGTGAAAGCCGTCCTCGGCGACGAGAAGGCGCAGAAGCTCACTGAATACGAGCAGACCGTGGGCGACCGCCGCTCGCTCGACAACATGTCGCGCGACTTCAACCAGAAGGGTTATCCGCTCGACGACTCGCAGAAGGATCGCCTCACCAAAATCATGAGCGAGGAGCGGCTCAAGAATCCCTCCACCGACATCCCCGACATGGGAGGCGGCCCTGGAATGACGCTCCTCCTCACCGACGCCGAGGCGAAGGCCCGCGACCAGCAGGAGCAGGAATACCAGCAGCGTGTTCTCGCCCGCGCGACCGAGGCCGGCCTATCCCCCGACCAGGTGAACGCCCTCGCCGAATCGCAGAAGCGCCAGAACGATCGCCGCGTCTTCGGCCGCACCATGGGCCGCGCCTTCCTGATGCCGCGGTAATCAAATCGCACTCGCCGCTCACTGCAGCGGCGCGATCTCGCGGATCGTCCACTTCTTGTAGCGCGCCTCGCCGAGTCCGTCGTTGCGGATGAAGGTGCTCGGCTGCGGAGTGAGATACGGCTTCTCGGCCCACTGGCCGTTGTCCACCATCTCCGCCACCTTCACCCAGCGTCCGCCGCCGGCGCCGTCGGCCATGTCCTCATACTGCTCCAGCTTCACGCTCTGGCCGCGCGTGCGGCAGATGAACTTCATCCCCACCCACTTGTTCTTCGGGATTCCCTGCGGGTAGCGCTTTAGCTCCTTGCTGTCATGGTAGCCGCCCGGCGCGTGGTGGCTCGTCTCCTTGATGAAAAATGCGCGCCCGTCGTAGGCGAACTTCGAGTAGTAGGTCTTGCCTGTGTTGTCCGGCGTCTCGCCCACATCCTGATGCTCTGAGCGTGTGCCCACGGCCATGCCCGCGTAGCTCACCGTCTTCGCCTCGCTCACGCGCATCATGTAGAAGGTGACCTCCACGTTGTTCCACTTCTTCGCGCGAGCCTCGTCATAGACATACATGCGCGGCGAATCACCCGTCATCGTCGCCACGCCCTGCCCGTCGATCGTCACCGAGCCGTTCCCGCGCACGATGAACTCCGCGTCCTCCGGATCGCGCTTCATGTTCGTGATTGTCCGCGCCGCGCCCCTGCCCCACTGACACGCCCACTCACGCCCGCCCTTCGCCGTCGGGTAGAGCACCTTCGTGCCGAAGGCATCCGCCTCGCCCGCGGCGACTGCAGCAGAGATGAAAACAAGCAGCGATAGCGCGGTTGCCGCGTCAGCCTTCATGCACACATCCGCGCGTCAGGACTTTTTCCGAAACCAACTCGCGCCCCCTTCAGCTTCGATGCGCTGCCCGTCCTCGGAAAGCTTGCCCCTGATTCCGTTGCCCTCCTCCCAATGCAGGCGCAGCCTTCCGTCGGTGACGCTCCACGCCCCTTTCGTTTCCTCGCCTTTGCCATCCACCCTGACGGCGGTGTGGTCTTCATTCACCGTGATGCTCTTTTTCCCGGCCTGTCCGGTCCATGTGCCCACAAAGGAATCCTCCAAGGCCGTGCTCTTTGCCGCAGCGACTTTTTCCTTCTCCGCCTTTTCCGCGGCAGCCGCCTTGGCGGCCGCTTCAGCCTGCGCGACCTTCGCCTCCTTCTCGGCGGCAGCCGCCTTCGCCGCGGCCTCCGCCCGCGCCTTGGCCACCTTTTCGTCGGCCGCCGCTTTCGCCGCCTTCTCCGCGGCGGCAATTTTCGCAGCAGCTTCCGCCTTCGCTGCCTCCGCCGCCTTCGCCGCCGCCGCCGCCTTGGCTGCCTCAGCCGCCTGGGCCGCGATGGCCGCGTTCCTTTGCTCCAGCGCCTCGAGTTGCACTTGGCGCGTGAAGAGCGCCATCAGGCCCCTGCGCAGGACCGGCCCCCGCTCCGTCCATGCCTTGGCGGCTGCGGTGTTCATGTAGGCCACGTTCCGCTGGGCCTCCTTGTCCGCGTCCCTGCGCTCGTCCTTCTGCTTCTTGCGGATCGCCTCCGCGGCCGCGCCGGCATCCACGCCCTTCACGGGCGAACTCTTGACGATGCTCGTCGCGTTCGAGCGCATCGGCAGGGCCGCGGAAGTCCGCGCGTCGTTCTGCGCCTTGGCACGGTCATCCATCGATCTCGTGAGTGCGTCGCACAGCGCCATCGCGTTTTGGCAAATCAACTGCTCCGCCTGGGTCTTCGCTTTGATCTGGTCCACGGCAAAGGCCGCGCGCAGCTTCTCCACCTCGATGCGCGGCATCTTCGGGTTCGCGTCCAGCGGCGAAAGAATGGCGTTGAGGCACGGCTCCAGAAACGGCTCGATCCGTGCGGAGGGAATGCCGAAGCTGCCGGCGGCGGGAGCGGCGATGGGGGCGCTTTTTTGCTCCTTGTTCTTCTTCGCCGCATGGACGGCGGCAGGAGCGAGCGCAGCGGCGAACAGGATGGCGAGAGGGAGGCGGGGCTTCATGAATTACCGTGTAGCGGGCATCCCAATGGATGTCTGTAATAAATTTCCCGCGACGGAAATGCGCCTGCCCGGAAGGCTCCGCAAGCCCTCCAAGCATCACGGCTTTTTCCGAAACCAATCCACTTTCCCCTCCCCGATGATGCGCTGCCCGTCCTCCGCCAGCTTTCCGCTGAACGGCCGGCCTTGATCCCAGCTCACCTGAAACTCCCCGTTCACGAGACTCCACCTTCCATGGACCGGTCGGCATCGGACTGTTTTCGGGAAGCTTGCCGAATCCGTCGCCCCAATTCGGTGAAACTGCCCGTTGACGATTTTCCACGCGCCGGTCGTCTCGTCGCCGTCATCCATTCTGACGGCGGTGTGGTCTTCCTTCACTGAAATGCTCTTTTTCCCCGCGCGCCCGGTCCACGTGCCCACAGCGGAATCAACCGCCGCCAAGTCTTTCGCCCCCGCCTGCTTTGCACTCTCCGCCTTCTCCGCGGCAGCTAAGGGCGGCATCAGCCTCTGCCGCCTTGGCCGCCTTCTCGGCGGCCGCCGCCTTCGCCGCGGCCTCCGCCCGCGCCTTGGCCAGTTTTTCGTCGGCCGCCGCTTTCGCCGCCTTCTCCGCGGCGGCAATTTTCGCAGCAGCTTCGCCTTCGCTGCCTCCGCCGCCTTCGCCGCCGCCGCCGCCTTGGCTGCCTCAGCCGCCTGGGCCGCGATGGCCGCGTCTCCTTGCTCCAGCGCCTCGAGCTGCACTTGGCGCGTGAAGAGCGACATCACGCCCCTGCGCAGGACCGGCCCCCGCTCCGTCCATGCCTTGGCGGCTGCGGTGTTCATGTAGGCCACGTTCCGCTGGGCCTCCTTGTCCGCGTCCCTGCGCTCGTCCTTCTGCTTCTTGCGGATCGCCTCCGCGGCCGCGCCGGCATCCACGCCCTTCACGGGCGAACTCTTGACGATGCTCGTCGCGTTCGAGCGCATCGGCAGGGCCGCGGGAAGCCCGCGCGTCGTTCTGCGCCTTGGCGCGGTCATCCATCGATCTCGTGAGTGCGTCGCACAGCGCCATCGCGTTTTGGCAAATCAACTGCTCCGCCTGGGTCTTCGCTTTGATCTGGTCCACGGCAAAGGCCGCGCGCAGCTTCTCCACCTCGATGCGCGGCATCTTCGGGTTCGCGTCCAGCGGCGAAAGAATGGCGTTGAGGCACGGCTCCAGAAACGGCTCGATCCGTGCGAGGGAATGCCGAAGCTGCCGGCGGCGGGAGCGGCGATGGGGGCGCTTTTTTGCTCCTTGTTCTTCTTCGCCGCATGGACGGCGGCGCGAGCGCAGCGGCGAACAGGATGAGGGAGGCGGGGCTTCATGAACCGTGTAGCGGGCATCCCAATGGATGTCTGTAATAAATTTCCCGCGACGGATGGGAATGCGCCAAGCATCACGGAAACCAATCCTGGCTTTTTCCGAAACCAATCCACTTTCCCCTCCCCGATGATGCGCTGCCCGTCCTCCGCCAGCTTTCCGCTGAACGGCCGGCCTTGATCCCAGCTCACCTGAAACTCCCCGTTCACGAGACTCCACCTTCCATGGACCGGCTGCCCATCATCCTCTGTCTTGAGAGCAGTGCGATCCGCCTTGATGATGTATGCCTTGTTCCCCTTCGCCCCTGACCACATGCCCACATAGGCAGCATCGTTGGCAGGATTGAACTTCGCCGGAGTTGCCTTTGCGGCCACGGGTGCCGGTGTTGCCGAAGGCGCGGCTGCAGGCGGCTTCGGAGTTGTGGTTGGCTTCACCACCACCGGCTTTCCGTCCTTCTCCACCTCACGCATTTCCGCGGAGTGGACGGTGATGTCTCCACCGCAGACGCCGATGCCGATGAACGGCTCCCCGACCTTGCCTTCCGGGTAAAATGCATCGTGCTGCCTCCCTGCGGGCTGCGCTCCCGGGCGTTCAAGCTGCACCGCGCCATCCACGGAGACCCGGATGAGATTTTCGCGCACGGCGATGAGCACCTCGTGCCTCTCGCCCACCGGCAGCCATTGCCTGTCCTGCTTCTCCTTCTGCTTGCGCGATGGCATGAGCGCGATGCCGTGCCCGCCGTCGATCCTCAGGTCGGCGCCCGCGCCGTCGCACACAAACGGAATGACGACGGCAAACCCGCGGGCATTGCGCGTGATGCGGTAGCGGAGGTCGTAGCTCTTCGGGAGCTTCGCCATGCGGAAGGCGAACATCTGGTGCGAGCCGGGAGCATCCTCATCCGTGGAGGAATTTCGCTGCGGGCTGCGCAGCGTCCCGTTCTCGATCGTCCAGGGTGCCATCAGCGAATCGCGCTTCACATCCGCGCCCGCGAGCAGGTTCGTCCAGCCGTCGGCGGACACCGCGGGCACGACGCCCATGGGCTCCGCGGCCTTCGGCTGCTTCGTGCCGTTGAGGACAAAGAACACGATCGTCGCGGCAATGGCGGCGACAACGGCAATGGCGGCGATGACGGCGGCCAGCGGTGCCTTCGACTTTCCACCGCCGGCGGCCGGCCTCGGGGGACTCGTCACCGAGACGACCTCAGGCACAGGCGCGCTGCTGAATGCATCGTAGGCACCGCGCAGATCGGCGACCACCTCCTCGTGGCTCTGCTGCCGCGCGGCAGGATCCTTCGCCATCATCTTCATCACCACGTTCGCGAGTCCGGCGGGGAACTCCGGCCACACGCCCTGCGGATCGGGCACCGGCTCCGTCACGTGCTGGAGCATCACCGCCATCGCGGTGTCGCCGCGGTAGGGCGTGCTGCCGGAGACGAGGTGAAAGAGCGTGCAGCCCAGCGAATAAATGTCCGCCCGCAGGTCCACATCCCTGCTTCCCTTCCCCTGCTCCGGGCTCACGTAATGCGGCGTGCCCATCGAGGCGCCCGTGGTCGTGAGCGACTGGTCCTCGCCCGCGCTCTTCGCCAGCCCGAGGTCGCCCAGCTTCACCTCGCCGTCGCTGGAGAGGAAAATGTTGTCCGGCTTGATGTCGCGGTGGATGAGCTGCGCCTTGCGCCACGCGTAATCCAGCGCCTTGGCCACATGCACGCCGATCGCGATCCCCTCCGCGGCGGACAGGCGCCCCTTGCGCCTCAGCCGCGCCTGCGCGCTTTCGCCCTCGACAAACTCCATCGCAAACCAGTGCAGCCCGTCCGTCTCCCCCGCCGCATGCACCTGCACGAGGTTCGGATGATTCAGCGACGCCGCCGCCTTCGCCTCGCGGCGGAAACGCGCGATGAACTCCCCGTCGCCCGCCAGCGCGCCCTGCAGCGTCTTCAGCGCCACGAGCCGGTCGAGCGAGACTTGCCGCGCCCTATAGACAGCGCCCATCCCTCCCTGCCCGATGCGGGCAAGGATTTCAAATTCACCAAGTCTCTGGCCGTCCCGAAACATGCGCGGGCGGAAGGCTAGCGCGTGCGGGGCGATGTGCGCGAGGCGAAAAGTGGAGCGCGGCCACGGCGGGCGTTTTCCTTGCGGCCGCGCTGAAAAGCGGTTTCCCTGCAAGCCACCATGAAACTCCCCGGCATCATCACCGCCTTGGTCGCAGCAGCGACGCTCACCGCATTCGCGCAGGATCGCGAGCACTACGAACTGAAGACCCACACCCTCAAGCCCGCGAAGATGGAGGCGCTCGATGCGTTCCTCAGCAAGTCATTCATCCCTGCCGCGAAGAAGGCCGGCGCGGGCCCGGTCGGCGTGTTCCGCGAGGCGGAGGCGAATGGCGTCGCGACGGTCCATGTGCTGACCGTCCTGAAGTCCGCCGCGCAGGCGAAGGCGATTTCCGCCAAGCTGCCGGACGGGATTTCGGACGCAACCGAGACGTCGCTTTTCGCGGCCATCGAAGGCCAGCCGAAGATCGCGGCTACGGACACGACGAAGCCGCGCGTCCTGAACCTGCGCATCTACGAGAGCCCGACGCCGCAGGCGCACGAGAAGAAGGTCGAGATGTTCAACACCGGCGAGCTGGCGATCTTCCGCCGCGTCGGCCTCACGCCGGTCATGTTTGGCTCCGCGCTCTCGGGCCCGCGCATGCCGAACCTCACCTACCTCCTCGTCTTCGCGGACGATGACGCGCGCAAGGCCGCGTGGAAAAAATTCGGCCCCGATCCCGAATGGCAGGCGCTCAAAGCCAAGCCCGGCTACAGCGACAAGGAGATCATCCGCAAGATTACGAACAAACTCGCGACTCCGGCCCCGTATTCGGAGATCTAGCCCTTCTTTCCACGAATCACCGACCCCATCGCCATGCGCATTTTCATGGGAAAGTGGTGAACTATTTCGCGCCCCCGGAGGCCGCGGTCGTGGGCACGCAGCGGAATCCGAGCCCGGGCGTCAGGGCTTCACCCGGGTCCACTTGGCGTTCTCCCTCCCCTGAATGACGGAGGTCATGCTCTGCCCGTCCTCGGAGAGCCGGCCCTTCCAACTGGGGCCTCCCACCCATTTGACGTGGAACTCCCCGTCCTCGGTGACCTCCCATGTCCCATCCAGCCTCACACCGTTCTGTCCCGTCTTCACGCCCGTGTGGTCGGCCGTGAAAGTGGCCGTGTTGTTCGTGTCGGCGATCTTCCACGTCCCCACGTAGGCGGCATCCCCTGCCGGGACGACTGCGGCAGTCGGTTTCGCGACAGCAGCGGCGGAAGGCGCCGGCGCGAGCACGCAGCGGAAGCCGGCGTTCGCCAGCTTGAGGTCGGGCCTGTAGCGGTCGCGGTGCGAGGAACGCAGGAAGGACTGGCCGCCAGTGTCGAACGAGGCACCGCGCGTGGCCCGAAATTCCCGGGTGGCATCGAACCAGTCGCTGGTCCACTCCCATACATTGCCGCCCATGTCGAAAAGACCGAGCGCATTCGGAGCGAAGGTGCCGACAGGCGACGAGAATTCGAAGCCGTCGGGGTTGGGCATTTCGACGTCGCGATAATTGCCATCCCTCGCCGCAGGCGGCCAATTCGAGCCCCACGGAAAGGCAGGCGAGGAGCTTCTCTTGTCCGCAGGCGTCGAGCCGGGCTCCGGCGGCAGACCGACCGCGACGCTCCACTCGGCGTCGGTGGGGAGTCGATATTCGCAGCCTGCGGGCAGCTTCCCCGCGGCAGCATCCTTTTTCGTAAGCCAGGCGCAGAAGGCTTCCGAGTCCTCGAAACTCACCGAGCCCGCAGGCTGCGACGGCTGCTGCGAGTTCAGTGGCCTCGACCACGCGCGCTGCGTTTCCTTGGCAAAGGCCTCGTAGTCCTGGTTGCGCGTCTCCCAGATGCTGAAGAGCGTCTTTGTCCCCGGCACCGGGACGAATTTCATGCCGAGCGAGTTCACGAACGGCGCGTCCTTTGTGAAGCCAGCGATGGCGGCGACGCTCGTCGCCGCAGCCGGCCGCCACTCGGCGGCGAGGACGGCGAAGTCGCCCCCGCAGA
>JBGAPU010000187.1:0-4489 GCA_044221035.1 Chthoniobacteraceae bacterium
GCGTGGCTGATGATGGGCCCGACCGGTCCGCGGCGTCTGCGTCTCGCCATCGAGCATCTCGCGCACGTGCGTGGCTCGTCATGCTACTTCATCGATCTCGATCCACGCTTCGTGAAGAAGCTGATCTCGAACAAGCAGTTCGACGTCGCGAAGCAATACATGGCGCACGTCGTGGATCAGGCCGCGATCATTTTGAAGCACCGCAAGGTCAGCGGCCTCTTCACCACGCCGAAGCTCCTCGAGGCGCTCGCGGAGAAGGTGGACATCTATGAGGCCGGCATCCGGGGCGTCTTCTGCGGCGGCACCACCATGCTCCCGCAGTATGTGCGCTTCATCGTCGAGGAAGTGCTCGAGGGAAGAATCGGCTTCTATCCGACCTACGGCAACACGCTCATGGGCCTTGCCGCCAGCGTGCCGCTCAAGCCCGAGGACAACTACTCCATCACCTACTACGCCCCGCAGCCGCGCGCCGTCCTGCGCGTTGTGGATCCGAAGAACACGGAAAAGACCGTGGACTACGACACCTGGGGCCGCGTCGAGCTGACCACGCTCACGAAGGAATTCTTCATGCCGCGCTTCCTCGAGCGCGACGAAGCGCTGCGCCGCAAACCGCGCGCGCCTTACGCATGGGACGGCGTCGCCGAAGTGCGGCCGTTCGGCGCGATGGAGAAGACGATCGTCGAGGGCGTTTACTAAAGCGGCTTCCGCCTGCTGCCTTCGCGGAATTGCTCCGGCAGTTCCGGCGTTGCGCCGTGTTGCGAGCATACGAATGCGGCAACCTCGTTTGCGAACGCATTGATCCGTGCGAGCGGCCAGCCATTGAGTGCGCCGAGCACGGTCGCCGCGGTGAACGAATCGCCCGCGCCGATCGTGTCCGCGACCTCCGCGGGGATTCCCGCGTGTTCATCCCACTCGCCGGATCGCCCGTCGAGAATCACGCTCCCCTGTGCCCCGCGGGTGAGCACGACCAGACGCAGCGAGTGACGCTCCGCCAGCGAGGCAAGCTGTGCGCGAGGGTCGCCCTTCAATGAAAGCATCTCCGCGAGCACGGGCAGTTCGGCATCGTTGAGCTTCACCACGTTCGCCAGAGCGAGCGAGCTCTCGACGATCTCGCGGGAAAAGAACTGTTGCCGCAGATTCACATCGCAAACCCGCAGCGCGCCCACCGACGAACTGCGCGCATGCCCGATGAGCGTGCGTATTGCCTCGCGCGAGGCTGCATTCCGCTGCGCGAGGGTGCCGAAGCAAACCGCATCCGCCGCACCGACCGCCGCGAGCGCGCATGGCGATGCCCCGATGAAGTCCCAGGCGGCGTCTTCGTGAATCACGTAGCGCGGCTGCCCCGCGTCCAGTTCCACACTCACGGTGCCCGTCGGGTGCAGCGCATCGGTCGTGATGCAGTCGGTCCACACTCCGAGCGCCCCGAACCGCGCGAAGATCTCGCTGCCGAGTTCATCGTCACCCACGCGGCTGACGAGCCGGGCCTCCGCGCCGAGTCCCCGCGCGTGGCAGGTGAAGTTCGCGGGAGCCCCGCCCAGTTGCGGCCCCGAGGGCAGCATGTCCCAGAGCACCTCGCCGATGCCCACGATGTTGAAATGCGAGTTCATGTTCCCGCCTTGCATAGAGCGCATTAGGTAGTCACGCCGCCTTTTTGGGAATCGCCTGCCGCGTCCGCCACACCGCTCACCGCTCGTCGTCACGGGGCGCCTGGCGTGCGTTGCTTGCCTCCGCATTGGCGATTGAACGCAAAAGCGCTCCCGGCAGGCACATGAGACTCCATGTGGGCGCGGATCAGATTCGCTGTGGCTGCCTCGATTCACCGTCGGCAAAAAGATTTGAAAAACCCCTTGCTGCGATGCCGTTCCCAGTTACTCTCTCCACTGTTCTGGGGGGAACAGCGGCCCTCCGGTTGCCAATCGGCGCCGGGGGGCCGCACTTTTTTTGCCCGGAAAGGCGGTGGGCCCTGTGGACCTGCGGCGCTTCGGGTCGCAAAATGTGCGCTGCTTGCCGCCGCATGGGCTAAGGCGAATTGGGCCGTGGGGTAGTGCCAATCCCAACCTCCGAATTCTCCAATCATCCACCATGCACTCACACCGCTTCGTCCTCGCCACCGCCATCGCCGCACTGCTCGCCCCCGCTGCCTTTGCACAGCCAAAGCCCGCGCCCGCGCCGGCGAAGGCGCCGTCACAGTTCAAGAAGATCCTCGACAAGGTGGAGCTGAAGGATGGCGACACGTTTGTCTTCCTCGGTGACTCGATCACGCACCAGTGCCTCTACACGCAATACGTGGAGGACTATTTCTACACGCGGATGCCGAAGGTGCGGATCCGCTTTCACAACGCCGGCGTCGGCGGTGACCGCGCGCAGAATGCGCTCGACCGCTTCGAGGACGACGTCGCTGCCTTCAAGCCGAAGTATGTGACCATCCTCCTCGGCATGAATGACGGCAGCTACCGCGATTTCGACAAGCCGACGTTCGACACCTACCAGGCCGGCATGACGACCCTGCTCGACAAAATCGAGGCTCTGGGTGCGAAGGCCATCCCGATGACGCCGACGATGTTCGACTCGCGCGCGAAGCGGCTTTTCGGGAAGCCCGAGCAGCGCAACGAGACGCGCGAGCTCTACTACAATGGAGTGCTCTCGCTCTACGGCTCGTGGCTGCGCGAGCAGTCGCTGAACCGCGGCCTCGGCTTTGTGGACATGTGGAGCCCGCTGAACAACCTCACTTTTGCCCAGCGCAAGACGGACGCCGACTGGACGATGATCGCCGATGCCGTGCATCCCGGTCCGGTCGGCCAGACGGTGATGGCGACGGCCATCATTAGTGACGCGGTGCCGAAGACCGTCGTCTCGCAGACCACCATCATCGCCGACGCCGCGAAGCCGACCTCGACCGCGGCGAACGCGAAAGTCAGCGACCTCAAGGTGGACGGCGGCAAGGTCACGTTCTCCCTGCTCGCCAACTCGCTCCCCTGGGTGCTCCCGCCGGACACTGCGGAAGGCCAGAAGCTCACGAGCCTCGGGCACCGCTACAGCAACGAAAAGCTCACCGTGCGCCAGCTTCCGGTCGGCAAGTATGAGCTGAAGATTGACGGTGTCGCGGTGGGCCAGTTCACCGACGGCCAGCTCGCATTCGGCGTGGAACTTGAGAACAACGACAAGACGCCGCAATACCAGCAGGCGCTCAAGGTCGCGCTGCTGAACCGCGACCGGAACGACAAAGCCTACCGCAACATCCGCAACCTCTACGGCCAGTTGAAGGGCAAGCGCGGCGCCGTTGCAAAACTTGATCCCAACGCACCGGACGCCGCCGCGAAGAAGGAGGAGTTTGCCAAATGGCACGCCGACATGAAGGCGCAGGTCGCCGCGCTTCTCGAGGAGGCGAAGAAGATCGAGGATCAAATCTACGTGGAGAACCAGCCGAAGGCCCGCGCTTACGAACTGACGAAGCTTTAAGCTGCGGCGCTCTCAGCCGCGCGGGTGAAACTTTCGGTGCACGGCCTTCAGCCGTCCGTGCTCGACGTGCGTGTAGATCTGCGTCGTCGAAATGTCGGCGTGGCCGAGCATTTCCTGGATGATGCGCAGGTCGGCGCCGCCGCCGAGCAGGTGCGTGGCGAAGCTGTGCCGCAGCAGATGCGGATAGACGTTCGTCTCGATGCCCGCGCGCTTCGCGGCGGCCTTCACAATCTGCCAGAGCCGCACGGTCGTGAGCGCCTTGCCGTGGTGTGAGAGGAAGACATGGCTGCCGGTGCGCTTGCTCACGAGCTGCGGGCGCTCGCGGTCGAGATAGGCGCGGATGGCCTCGCAGGCCTTCGTGCCGACGGGGACGATGCGTGTCTTGTTCCCTTTGCCGGTGACGCGGATCATGCGCGTGTCGAGATCGAGTGTCTCCAGCCGCGCGCCGACGAGTTCACTCGCGCGGAGGCCGCTCGCGTAGAGGAGTTCCAGCATCGCGCGATCGCGCAGGCCGAGCGGCTGCGTGGTGTCGATGGCGGCGAGCAGCTTCTCCACGAGCATTTCGTTCAGTGTCTCAGGAAGGTAGCGTTCGAGACGCGGGAGCGGCAGCACCTCGGCGATGTCGTGCGGAATGCGCGCGCGTGATGCGAGCCAGCGGAAGAAAATTTTCAGCGCGACGATCTCCAGCTTGATGCTTGAAGCCGCGAGGCCCGCGCGTTTCCGCTGCGCGAGAAAATCCTGCAGGTGCGCGAGGGTGATGGCGCGCGATTCGGTGAGTTCCTTGCGCTGCGCCCACTCGGTGAAAGTCTCCAGCGAGCGGCGCGTGGAGAGCTGGTAGTTGTCCGAGAGCCCGCGCTCGGTCGCGAGGTAGAGGATGAAGTCCTCGATGTCGGCGCGCATCACGCCGCCGAGTGGAGGAAGCCCGTGAGCGGGCTGGTCGCGCTCGCGGTCACGCCGCGCGCTGCGAGTCCGGTCTCGTAAGCTTCGCGTCCGGCCTCGACGGCCATGCGGAACGCGCGCGCCATGCGGA
>JBGAPU010000074.1:0-33126 GCA_044221035.1 Chthoniobacteraceae bacterium
CCGACGACCGCGGTGAGGTTGTCGAGCGCGAACCATCCGTGCAGTGTCACGCGCTGGATGGCGAGGTCGCCCGCGAGGTTGTCGCCGGTGGCGTCGTTGAGCGTCGCATTGATGCCGCTGAGTGAGGCGAATGGCTTTTGGTCTTTTCCAATGAGATCCACCGTGCCGCCGCTCATCACGACGCGTTCAATCACGACACGCGAATTGCGTTTCGCTGCTGGAGCGGCAGGCGCCGGCGCAGGTGCCTGCGCCATGGCGGGCGCGCTGGGTGTCGGCACGGGAATGGACGCTGCGGCGGGACTGGGCGGAGGAACTGGAGCAGCCGCAGGTTTTGTGGACGGTTTGCTGCCGGGCAGCCGCCAGGCTCCGGCTTCATCTTGGATGAGGCGAAGGTGCGGCCGCTCGACCCGCACCTCGGAGAGTGTGAGCTTTCCGGCCAGCAGCGGCAGCAGCCGGTGGCTTGCGGAGATGCCGGAAAATTCAAACGCGCTCCCCTCGGCGCCCGTGACGGTGAGCAACTGCACCGAGAGGCCGCCCCACGCGGAGAAATCAACGCCGCCGGTCTTCACGGGCATGCGCATCGCGCGGCTGAGTTCCTGGTCGAACGTCGCGTGAAACTCCGGCGACTTCAGCCAGCGGTTCAGCGCCCAGCCCGCGAGCGTCAGGATGAGCGCGAGCGCGAGCACGGCGAAGCCGAGGTATTTGGCGATGCGTTTCACTTCGCGGCGAACGTAACGGGGGAGCGCTCAAAGGAAAGGGCGGAAAGTGTCTCGCAAGCGCCCGCGCGCGCCGCGTAAAAGCTGCGCGCTCATGCCGGACCACGTCATCATTTTCAACCCGAAGTCGCGAAGCGAAAAATCGCACGACATCACCGATCTGCTCCGCGAGATCGCGCCCGGCGCGGAACTGCGGATGACGAACGAAACCGGCGACGCCCGGCGTCTCGCGGCGGAGGCGGCGAGGGAGGGGTTCCGCATCATCACTGCGGCGGGCGGGGACGGCACGGTGAACGACGTGGCGAATGGAATCGCGGGCACGGACGCCGCGCTCGGTGTCCTGCCGGTCGGGACGATGAATGTGTTCTCAAAGGAGCACGCGCTCCCGTCGAAGCTCGAGGAGGCGTGGGCGGTGATCCGCGCCGGCCGGCTCCGCGAGATCGACCTGCTGGCGGCAAACGACACGCATTTCATCCAGCTCGCCGGCGTGGGGCTCGACGCGCAGGTGGTGAAGGAGACGACGTGGGAATCGAAGAAGAGCCTCGGCCCGCTGAGCTACCTCATCAGCGCGGCGCAGATCGCCGCGCGCACGCCGCCGAGGCTCGTCGTCGAGGCGGGCGGCGTGACCAGCGAGGGGTCGTTTGTGCTCATCGGCAACGGCCGCTATTACGGCGCGCGGCTCGTCCTCTTCCCGAAGGCGCGCGTGGACGACGGCATGCTCGATGTGCTCATTTTCAAAAACACCGGCTATCTCGACCTCGCCAAATACCTCGCGGGTGTCTTCATGGGGCGGCACACGGGCATGAGCGGCGTGGAGTATTTCCAAGTCGCCGAGGCGACCGTGCGCTCGGTGGACGACGTCCCTGTGGAGGTGGACGGCGAACTTTCCGGCACGCTGCCGGTGACCTTCCGGGTGGCAGGGAAAATGCGGCTGTGCGTGCCGTAGAAATCCAGCCTTGCAAACCGCGCAAAGAATCGTAGTTCACCCCTCACCGCAATGAGCCTCCCAAGACGACAGAGCACGGCGTATCAGCGCACTTGGTCGCAGGGACGGTCGTCGGGAGTGCTGGTGTTCTTCTGGACGATGATTTTCTGGGGCTCCACGCAGGCCGCACTGTCGTGGGCGCACGTGGGCGAGCCGCTCGACCTGCTGCGGCTGGAAAGCGGGAAGTTCCTGCAGGGGGAATACTGGCGGCTGTTCAGCTACCAGTTCCTCCACGCGGGGCCCGCGCACTTTCTCGTGAACCTCCTCGTGCTGTGGTTCGCCGGGCGTGAAATCGAGCCCATCCTCGGGCGCGTGCAGTTTCTCTGGCTCTGCCTGATCGCGAATGTCGTCGGCGGCTCCGCAAGCCTCGCGGCGGGCGGCACGGTGCCTGTCGTGGGATTCTCCGCCGCGGTCGCAGCGGTGCTTTCGGCCTACGCGACGATCATGCCGGAGCTGTCCACGGGCGTTTCCTTCTTCCACCTCTTCCCGCTGCGCTTCCGCGCGAAGTATCTCGCATTCATGATGGTCGTCTTCGCCGCGGCCTGCATGGCGACGGGCACGCTCTCCGGCATCGGGCCCGCGGGCATCCTCTTCGGCAGCATCTTCGGCTGGGCCTGGGCCCGCCGCGTGGGCTTCGGGAATCCGATGTGGTTCCAGCGCCGCCGCTTCGAGCGCCGCCAGCGCGAGGTGCGCATCGAGCGCATGAGCGCAGACGACTTTGTGCGGCTGGAAATCGACCCCATCCTTGAGAAGATCTCCCAGCAAGGCATGCAGAGCCTCACCCGCGCCGAGCGCCGCGTGCTCGAGCAGGGCAGGGAGAAGCTCTGCGCGCAGGCGGAGAAGGCTGACTGAGCGGTGACGGGCCGGAGGCGAGCCGCCTTTAAGGGCTGGCCTGCCGGGCTGCTCCCGATACGCTGACGAGCGCGATGCACTGGCAGCCTCCTGAAAACCCGCTCCCGCCTGAAGCCGATGCGCCTTCCCGCGCGGACCGCTGGATGCGGCTGCTCTACTGGCTCGCGGGTGCGCGCTGGGAGACGCTGCGCTACTGCCCCGCGACCGAGCGCGAGCGCGTCGCCGTGCTCGGCAGCACCGTCCTCATTCCCACGGTGATGTCCTTTCTCGGCATGATCTTCTACGCGAAGAGCCGCTTCGCCGATCCACCGTGGCTCGCGGTGGTCGGCATCTCGCTCGCGTGGGCGTTCGTGATCATGAACACCGACCGCATCCTGCTCGCGACCTACCGGCCCTTCCAGCCGTGGTATCGCAAGCTCATGCAGGTCGTCTTCCGCTTCGCCCTCGCGGGCGTCGTGAGCGTCGCCATCGCGTTCCCGTTCTGCCTCGACCAATACCGCTCCGCCATCACGCACCGCATCCAGACCGAGATCCAGGGCAAGCTGAACAACCTCCGCGAGGAGGAGGCCGCGAAGCGGAAGGAACTCGCCGCTGCCCTCGAGAAAATCCGCGATGACGAAGCCGCGTCGCGCAAGCAGCTCAACGACGACTACTCGAAGAAGCGCGACAGCCTCATGGCGCAGCTCCCGGAGTTGCAGAAGGCGATCATCAACGTGGAGGCCTACGCCGACGAGCGCATGGAGGAGGAGCGGAAAAAGGCCGGCGAGCCCGACTTCGTCGCCCCTGCGAGCGGCGCCACGCGCAACGTGCTCGCGCAGATTGAAGCGCAGAAGGAAACTCTCGCGAAGACGAAGGCCGAGCTCGAGGAGCGGCAGGATCTTCATCGGCGACTCGTCGAGGCCATCGCCCGCGAAGCGCTTGGCCAGCCGAACGAATTTTACCCGGAGGTGAAGAAGCCCGGCGACGGCCCGCGCTTGAAGGACATGCAGGCCCGCGACCGCGGCGTTGTCACCGACATCCGCCGCCTCGAAAGCGCCGAGGCCGCGCAGACCGCCGCCCTTCTCGCCAGCGACCGGCAGCTCGCCGCCGCGCGCCTTGCGGACAAGAACGCCTACCTCGACGCGCTCGTCACGAAGCGCTCGGCATTCCTCGACGAGGCGAGGGAGAAGGAGCGCATCCGCAAGGAGCGCCTCGACAAGGTCACCGCCGACATTGCCGCCATCGAGGAGGAGCATCCCCGCCTGCTGAAGCGCCTCGCCGACCGGGCCACCGCGCTCGAGGAGGACCACGCCGCCGCCGTGAAGCGCACCGATGAAAAATACGCCCCCCACATCGCGCGCCTTGAGCGCAAGATGAGCGGCGTCCTCGACCCCATGGAGGAGACCATCGGCCTCTACCGGGTCATCTTCCTCCCCGCACCCGATGCCGACGAGGTGGAGCGCGGCGAGCAGGGGAAGAAATGGATCGCCGGCCTCTTCCAGTTCCTCGTCATCTTCGGCACGCTGTTCGTCTTGGACCTCGTGCCCATCATGGCAAAAATCTTCAGCCGCCCCGGCCCCTACGACGTCCTCGTCGAGCATCCCGAATTCGTTGCCAACGAAAACCTCCGCGCCTTCTGGGCCAAATACGGCGAGCACGCCCGCGACTGGGCCGCGATCGGCATGGCCGACGATGCCGCCGCCCATCGGCTACTCGCCAGCCATCCGCGCCGGGGAAACAGCGACAACGGCGTTTAGCTCCGCCTTTGGACGTCGCCTAAATCACCGCGCGAATCGGCTCCGCGCCCTCGACGCCGACGAGCTTCTGGTCGAGGCCGCCGTAGAAATAGGTGAGCTTGTTCGGGTCCAGTCCGAGCAGGTGCAGCACGGTCGAATGCAGATGCTTCACGTGGAATTTGTCCACGACTGCGGCGGAGCCGAGTTCGTCCGTCTGGCCGACGCTCACGCCGCCTTTCACGCCGCCGCCCGCCATCCACATCGTGAAGCCATAGGCATTGTGGTCGCGCCCGGTGCCCTTCGCGTATTCGGCGGTCGGCTGGCGGCCGAACTCGCCGCCCCAGATCACGAGCGTGCTGTCGAGCAGGCCGCGCTGCTTGAGGTCCTTCAGCAGGCCGGCGATGGGCTTGTCGGTGCGCCCGCAGTGGAAGTTGTGGTTCTTCTCAATGTCCGAGTGCGCGTCCCAGTTGTCGTCGTTGTGCGCGCCGCCGGAGTAGAGCTGGATGAAGCGCACGCCGCGCTCGACCATGCGCCGCGCGAGAAGGCAGCGGCGGCCAAACTCCTCGGTCTTCTTCTCGTTCATCCCGTAGAGTTCCTTCGTCGCCTCGGACTCGGATGCGATGTCCACCGCCTCGGGCGCGTGAAGCTGCATCTTCGCCGCGAGTTCGTAGCTCGCGATGCGCGCCGCGAGGTTGGAGTTGTCGGACCTCGGCGACTCGTGCTCGGCGTTGTATTCGCGCAGCGTGTCGAGCAGGCGGCGCTGCGCGGGCGCGGACATCCCCTCGGGGCGCTTGAGATCCAAAATCGGATCGCCTGCAGAGCGCAGCACTGTGCCCTGGTAGCTCGCGGGCATGTAGCCGCTCGACCAGTTCTTCGCGCCGCTGATCGGGCCGCCGATGGGATCGAGCATCACCGCAAAGCCCGGCAGATTATCGCTCGCGCTTCCGAGGCCGTAATTCACCCACGAGCCGAGGCACGGGCTGCCGGACAGAATTCTCCCCGTGTTCATCTGCAGCATCGCCGACCCATGAATCGGCGAGTCCGCAGTCATCGAGTGGATGAACGCGATGTCGTCCACGCATGTCGCGAGGTGCGGGAAGAGGCCGCTCACGTGCTTGCCGCACTTGCCGTATTGCTGGAACTGCCACTTCGGGCCGACCACGCGGCCCTGGTTCCTTTTTCCTCCGCGGCCGAATGTCTTCACCTCGATCGTCTTGCCATCGAGCGGATACAGCGCGGGCTTGTAGTCGAAAGTGTCCACATGGCTCGGCCCGCCATACATGAAGAGGAAGATCACGCTCTTCGCCTTCGGCGCGAAGTGCGGCTTCTTCGGTGCGAGCGGATTCGCGGATGCGGCGGCGCTGGCGATGGAGTTGAAGAATCCGTCGAGCGTCAGCAGCCCGGTCAGTGCGAGGCCGGTGAATCCGCCGCCAGCCTCCCAGAGAAATTCGCGGCGCGTGCGGTGGCAGAAACTGGCTGCGGAATTGTCTTCGTGGCGTGGCATGGCGCGTCAGTCGAGGTAGAGGAATTCGTTCAGATTCAAGGCAAGCAGGCAGAACGACACGAGCGCGGCATCTGCGGAAACGCCATCGTCCTTCTGCATCGCCGCGATGAGTTTCACACCGCGCTGCACCTCCGCGTCGGATGGCGGGCGCGCCGTGGTGAGATTCAGGGTGAGCCGCACTTGTTGCGCGGCATTCCCGACCGCATCGCGCCGCACCCGCTCCGCGAGCTTGGCGGCCTGCTCGTTCACGAATGCGCTGTTGAGCATGCCGAGCGCCTGTGTCGGCTGCGTGGAAGCGAAGCGGACAGGCGCGGAACGATCCGTCTCCGCGACGTCGAAACTCGCGAGGATCGGCGTGATGAGTGAGCGCTTCACGTGGATGTAAATGCTGCGCCGCGCCTGCTCCTCCGGCGGAGATTTTCCCCAGCCGCTGCCGGGACGCGACTGGCCCGCGAGCACTTCCTTCGGGATGTCCACGTAGATGCCGGGGCCGAACATCTTGTCGTTCAG
Organism: Chthoniobacteraceae bacterium; assembly: GCA_044221035.1. Taxonomy (GTDB): domain Bacteria; phylum Verrucomicrobiota; class Verrucomicrobiia; order Chthoniobacterales; family Chthoniobacteraceae; genus SXWH01. The sequence continues at coordinate 6,283 of JBGAPU010000074.1, forward strand.
CGTGCCGGACACCGCGAGGAGCGAGTCGCGGATTTCCTCGGCGGTGAGGCGGCGCATGTCGAAATGCGAAAGCAGATCGTTCCGGGGATCCGCCGAGAGCGCCGCAGCGCCCGGGCGCGATGACATCCGGTAGGTGTTCGACGAAAGGATGAGCCGGTGCAGCACCTTGAGGCTCCAGCCGCGCTCGATGAATTCCGCCGCGAGCCAGTCGAGCAGTTCGGGGTGCGTCGGCGCGTCTCCCTGCAGGCCGAAGTCGCTGCTCGACCGCACGAGCCCTCGCCCGAAGTGGTGCTGCCAGACACGGTTCACGATCACGCGCGCTGTCAGCGGGTTTCCGCGCGACGCGATCCAGTCGGCGAGGGCGCTGCGCCGACCGCTGGAGTTGCCGGAGGCCGGCGCCGAAATTCTTGGTGGAGGCGGGTTGAGCACCTGCAGAAATGCGGGCTCCACCTTGTCGCCTTTGTTCGCCGGGATGCCGCGCTGGAGGATGAATGTCTCCGGTGGTTTGGGGCCCGCTTCTGTCACAGCGAGCGCCTTGCCGGCGAGGCCGCCTTCCCGTTCCAACGCGGTGAGCGCAGCCCTGAATTGCTGATACCGTCTGAATGCCTCCGCGCCGAGGACGCGCTCGCCTTCCTTGCGGACGATGCCGGGGATTTGCTTTGGCGGAGTCTTCTCCCGCTGCGTGAGCTGGCGAAAGTGCTGCTCCAATTCCTCGATCTGCGCCTCGAGTTCCCGGCGCTTGGCATCGCCATCAGCCGGGCCTGTGGCGGCGCCGGATGCCTGCGGGAGCGGCACCTGGTCGGACGGGCCGCCTTTGCCGTTCTGGTTCACGTTGTGAAAAAACGAGAGCAGAGCGTAGTAGTCGCGCTGGCCGATGGGATCGATTTTGTGATCGTGGCAGCGCGCGCAATCCACCGTGAGGCCGAGGAAGACCTGGCCGGTCGTCGCGACGACATCATCCAGCATGTCGTAGCGCGCGAGTTCCTTGTCCGCCGGATCGTCGTCCCAGATGCCGAGCCGATAGTAGCCCGTGGCGATGATGCTGTCCGCGGTCGGCTCCGCGAATTCATCGCCGGCAAGCTGCTCGCGGATGAAGCGGTCATACGGCTTGTCGTCGTTGAATGCGCGGATGACGTAGTCGCGGTAGCGCCATGCGTTCGGCTTCACGCTGTCGCGCTCGTAGCTGTTCGTCTCGGCGAAGCGCACGAGGTCGAGCCAATGGCGGCCCCACTGCTCGCCATGGCGCGGCGAGGAAAGCAGTCGCTCGACGAGGTTTTTCCACGCCTGCGGCGACTGGTCGGCGGCGAATGCCTCGATTTCCTGCGGCGTCGGCGGCAGCCCGGTGAGGTCGTAGCTCACGCGGCGAATCAGCGCACGCCGCTCGGCCGGCACACTCGGTGCGAGCCCCTTCGCTTCGAGCTTCGCGAGGACGAAGGCATCAATCGGGTTCGCGACCCAGGCCGTATTCTTCACTGTCGGCGGCGTTGGTTTCCTCACCGGCTGAAACGACCAGTGCGCGCGGTCCTTCTCGGTGATCGTGAATTCCTTCTTTGCTGCCGCAATCGGCGCCTTGTCGCCGCCCGGCCACGGCGCTCCGCGTTTCACCCACGAAGCGAGGTCGGCGACTTCCGCGTCGGTGAGCTTCTTCTTCGGCGGCATCTTCAGATCCTCGTCGGTCCAGCGCACGGCCTTCATTAGCAGGCTCGCCTCGGAATCACCCGCCACGAGCGCAGGGCCGTTGTCGCCGCCTTTCAGCAGAGCCGCGCGGCTGTCGAGCAGGAGGCCGCCCTTCACCTTGTCCGCCGTCGTGCTGTGGCACTTGTAGCAGCGCTCCGCGAGCAACGGGCGGATGCGCTTTTCAAAAAACTCCGCATCTGCCGCCGACGGTTGCGCTGCGCATGAGGATGAGGCGTCGAGCGCAGCGGCTGCGATCGAAGTCGCGAGGATGGCGCGGAAGGAAACCACGGCGTCGGAGCGCGGCTACTTTTTGTCGGGGAGGACGGCTGCGACCGGCATCGAGTTCCCGAAGTTCGTGAAGTCCTTCCACGTCCACACGACTTTCTTGTCGGGCGTCACCTCGATGATCTGCGGGTTGTCTTTTCCCGCATGGCAGTTGCCGATGAGCGTGTTGCCGTTTGCCAGCCGCTCGACGCGCGTGACCCACGCGAGTGTGATGCCCGGCAGGTCGTTCTGTTCGATCTTCCACACGATCTCCTTTGTGGGCGTGACCTCGAGGACGCTGTGTCCGTTGCCCGCGCCGATGAGCGTGTTGCCGTTTGCCAGGCGCATGGCGCTGAACAGCTTGTTGCCCCACGACTCCGGCCCGTGGCCGCCCTTTGCGGTTTTGCCGAACATCGGCACCTCATATTCCCATACGATTTTTCCCGTTGCGTCGTATTCGCGCACAAAGCCGTCGCTCTCCTGCGCCGCGAGGTAATTTCCATTCGCAAGCTTGCGCACGAGCCGCGTGTCGCTGTGCGCATTCGGGCGGTCCGTCTTGAGCTTCACCTCGCGCCGCACCTGGCCGTCTTTGTCGATCTCGATGATGCGCGCAGGCCCGGACTCCGCGACCATCGTGAGCCCGTCGTCGAGCCGCTGGAACGCATGCACCTCGACGCGCTTCCCGGCATTCGCCTTCGCCGCGTCGTATTCCCACACGACTTTCAAGTCAGGCGTGACCTCCTGCACCTTCGTCCAGCCCTGCTGCATCAGGATGTTTCCGTTCGGCAAAATGTGCGCGTCATGAATGGAGCCGATTTTGATCTCCCATTCGAGCTTCCCGTCCGCCGCGACGATCGCGAGCCGGCGGGTCGAGTCATCGCCCGCGAGCACACGCCGCGCGGGGCCGGTCTGCTCGCCAGAGGCGGCCGCAGCGAGAACGGTGAAGCCGGCAAGCACGGCGAGGCGGAACATTCGGGGAAGGCAAGGCATAGGTTCCGGGAAAATCCCCCGCGCATCTTGAAATTAGCAGGTGCTTTGCGGTCCTCAGCGGCGTCGCCGCCGCATTTTCCCGAGGAAACAAAGAAACCTCGGCCCTTGCGGTTGGTTCACCCAATCACTACCCTCGCCCCGCATGTCCGACCTGCCCCGCAAAGAGGTGCCGCCCATCTCCCTGTCGCTGCCGAAGCCCATCGCTCCGGCGCGCTACCGCCAGCCGAAGAAAAACATCCCGCAGACGCCGGAGGAGCGGACACAAATTTTGCACGCGGTCCGGAACTACGTGGCGGAATTCTGCCCGACGCCCCCGGTGCCGCTGGCCGAGCTGGGTGAGCACGCGGACCGAGTGGTGCAGCGTCTGGGCTGCGCGGCGGTTTACCGCGACTATATCGGCGTGCTCATCAACAACGAGCTGTGGCGCGAGCAACTCGCTGCGGTGCCTTTCGAGCGGCGCCTGCTGCTGATGCCGAAGTGCCTGCGCGTGGAGAGCAAGTGCCCCGCGCCGTTCGATGAGTTCGGCCTGCTGTGCAAGCAGTGCGGGCTTTGCTCGATTCAGGATTTGCAGAATGAAGCCGAGCGACTCGGCTACGCGGTGCTCGTGGCGGAGGGCAGCGCGATCGTGATGTCGCTCATTCAGACGGGGCAAATCGAAGCCATCGTGGGCGTGAGCTGCCTGAGCGTGCTGGAACGGAGCTTTCCTTACATGGAGGCCGCGGCGATTCCCGGCGTGGCGGTGCCACTGCTGCAGGACGACTGCATCGACACGACTGTGGATCTCGACTGGGTGTGGGACTACATCCACCTCACCGCCGACGACAAGACGCGCCGGCTCGATCTCGGTTCGCTGCGCGACGAAGTGGACGCGTGGTTTTCCGACGAGTCGCTCACCGCGATCATGGGCGCGCCTGCCGACGAGACGGAGCGCATCGGCCGCGAATGGCTCGCACGCGCGGGCAAGCGCTGGAGGCCGTTCCTCGCCGTCGCTGCGTGGCGCGCGCTCGCGGGAGTGGATGCCGCGATGCCGGAAGATTTGAGGAAAGTCGCGGTGGCCGTGGAGTGCTTCCATAAGGCGTCGCTCATCCACGACGACATCGAGGACGAGGACTCGACCCGATACGGCGAGCCCACGCTGCACGCCGAGCATGGCGTCGCTGTCGCCTTGAATGTCGGCGACCTGCTCATCGGCGAGGGCTACCGCCTGCTTGCCGCAGCCAATGTGAGCGCGGAGCAGCGCGCTGCGATGGTCGCAGTCGCATCCGCCGGCCAGCGGGAACTCAGCCGCGGCCAGGGCGCGGAACTCCTCTGGGCGCGCAAGCCCGAGCCGCTCACAAGCCTGCAGGTGCTCGATATCTTCAAAAAGAAGACCGCGCCCGCCTTCGAGGTCGCGCTGCGCATTGGAGCGATCTTCGCGGGCTGCGAGCATCACGATGAAGTCGCCGGCGTGCTCCGTGCCTACAGCGAGGCGCTCGGCATCGCCTATCAAATCCGCGACGACCTCGCCGACCTCGGCCAGACCGACGACACGAGCGATATCGCGGGGCTGCGCCCGAGCCTGCTCCTCGCGACCGCGCACGAGCGCGCGGAGTGCGAGCATCGGAAATTCACAAGCGCGCTGTGGGAGCGCCGCCTGCCCGCCGGCGCGACCGTCGCGCGAGTCGAGCAGCTTTACCGCGAGGTGAAAGCCGACGAGCGCTGCCGCGAACTGCTCGAGCGCTACAAGGAGGAGGCCATCCGCTCGCTGCGCGACCTCGAAAACGCGAGTCTCAAGGGCCTGCTTCGCCGCGTCATCGGGAAGATTTTCAACGACACGGAGATCAAGGGCTGGTGCAAGGAGTTCGAGGCGAAAAACCTCCTCAACGTGACCGGCACCGCCGCCTCGCTGGAAAAGATCACGCCGTCTGTCGCAGCCACGGTCTGAGCCTCGCCGGGCGGGCCGAGAGCGGCTCTAACGAAGGTGGCGATGGGGGATGGAATTACGCAGCCGCCACAGTGCGGATTTTGAACTTCCTCATGCCCCGACTTCTCCAAAGCGTTCCACTGTTTCCGTGCATCGCCTCGGTGCTCGCTGTGAATGCGTCCCCCGCCGAACTGACTTTCGAGCGTGACGTGCGGCCGATTTTGAAGACGAGCTGCTTCCAGTGCCACGGCGAGGGCGAGAAATTGAAAGGCGGGAAAACGAAGGACGGCGACCCGGTGCTCGTCCCCGGCGATCCGGCGAAGAGTGAACTCCTGCTCGTGCTCAAGCACGGCGAGATGCCGGAGAAGGGGAAGCCGCTCACGGCGGAGCAGATTGCGACGATTGAGAAATGGATCGCGCAGGGTGCGAAGACCGCGCGCGCCGAGCCGGCCGAGGTGCCGAAGTATTTCATCACGGAGGAGGAGCGGGAGTTCTGGGCGTTTCAGCCGATCAAGCGGCCGGCGGTTCCATCCATTCAGAATTCAAAATCCAATATTCAGAATCCGATTGATGCCTTCCTCCTCGCGAAGCTCGCGGAGAAGAAGCTCGGCTACAACCCCGAGGCCGACCGCGCGACTTTGATCCGCCGCGTGATGCTCGATGTCACGGGTCTGCCGCCGACGCCGGAGGAGATCGCCGCCTTTCGCGACGACAAGAATCCCGACGCCTACGAGCGCATGGTGGATCGTGCGCTCGCCTCGGAGCATTACGGCGAGCGCTGGGGGCGGCACTGGCTTGATGTCGCGGGTTATGCGGATTCGGACGGCTATACAGACGCCGACCCGGTGCGTCCGTGGGCGCACAAATTCCGCGACTACGTCATCCGCTCGCTGAATGCGGACAAGCCGTTCGATCAGTTCATCCGCGAGCAGCTCGCCGGCGACGAGATGGTGAAGCAGCCCTACAAGAACCTCTCGCCAGAGGACACGGAGAAGCTCACGGCGACTGCGTTCCTGCGCATGGTGCCCGACGGCACGGCGAGCGCTGCGACGAGCGAGCAGAAGACCGCGCGCAACGCTGTCGTCGCCGAAACACTGAAGGTCGTTTCGTCCTCCCTGCTCGGCATGACGGTCGGTTGCGCACAATGCCACGACCACCGTCTCGATCCAATTCCGCAGACGGACTACTATCGGATGCGCGCGATTTTCGAGCCTGCGCTCGACACGGAGAACTGGCGCGTGCCCGCCGCGCGCCTCGTTTCGCTGATGACCGACGCCGAGCGCGCGAAGGCCGCCGAGGTGGAAAAGGAGGCGAAGGTCGTGGACGACGCGCGAAAGGTGAAGGAGGACGAGTTCATCGAGAAAGTGCTCACGTGGGAGCTGGAGAAAAAGCCCGAGGCGCTGCGCGAGCCGCTGCGCACCGCATATCGCACCGAGGTGAAAAAGCGCACGCCGGAACAGCTGAAGCTGCTGAAGGAGCACCCGACGATCAACCAGCTCAGCGGCGGTTCGCTTTACCTCTACGACCGCACCTACAAGACGAAGCACGAGGCGGAGCTGAAGGTCTTCACCGAGAAGGCCGCGGAAATCCGGAAACGCAAGCCGGTTGAGCAGTTCATCCCGATCCTCAATGAACTCGCGACCGCGAAGCTGCCGACGACACACGTGTTCCACCGCGGACTCGTCGAGGCGCCGCGTGAGAAAGTGACGCCAGGCGAGCTGATGGTGCTCGCCTCCTTTCACCCGAGCACGATTGCGGAAAAATCCACTGCCGTCGCGACGAGCGGACGTCGCCTCGCATTTGCGCAGAGCATCACCGACGGCAAGCACCCGCTCACCACGCGCGTGCTCGTGAATCGCGTGTGGCATCATCATTTCGGACGCGGCATCGTCGCCTCGCTCGGCGACTTCGGCCGCATCGGCGACCGCCCGACGCATCCCGAGTTGCTCGACTGGCTCGCGAGTGAATTTGTCGCGCAGGGCTGGAGCTTGAAGAAATTGCACAAGCTCATCCTTACCTCGGCGGCGTATCGCCAGTCGTCCGAGCGCAGCGCCGAAAAGGATCGCATGGACCCCGACAACCGCTTGCTCGGCCGCGCAAACTCACGGCGTCTCGAAGCCGAGACAATCCGCGACGCGATGCTCGCGGTGACGGGCAAGCTGAACCCGAAGATGTTCGGCCCGCCCGTGCCCATCATGACGGATGAGGATGGCCAGATTGTCGTCGGAGTGGACACGAATGACACGGCGGGCCGACCAAGCGGGAAATTCGTGCCGCTCAACGGCGAGGAATTCCGTCGCAGCCTCTACATCCAGATGCGCCGCACGAAGCCGGTCGGCATGCTTGAGGCATTCGACCTTCCGCGCATGGAGCCAAACTGCGAGCTGCGCAATGCATCCACCGTCGCCACGCAGTCGCTCGCGATGATGAACGGCGACTTCACCGTCACGATGTCGAAGTATTTCGCCGAGCGCGTGGCGAAGGACGCGGGCGGCGACACTCATGCGCAGGTGAAGCGCGCGTGGAACCTCGCATTCGGCAGCGAGCCGGCCGCCGTGGATGTGAAAGCCGCGGTGGATTTCATCGTGAAGCAGACCGCGTCGTTTCAAAGGAATCCTGTGAAGCCCGCGGCACCGGCGAAGGGCAAGGAAGCGCCGCCCGCCGAGCCGCCGATGCAGGCGCTCGCCACTTTCTGCCAGGCGCTCCTCACCTCGAACCAGTTCCTCTACGTTGACTGATGCCATGAACCCGAACTCCTGCGGCTGCCTCTCGCGGCGTCACTTCATCAACCACAGCGCCTTCGCCCTCGGCGCCCTCGGTCTCCACTGGCTTTTGAAAAGCGACGGCTACGCGAAGCCGATCGATTTGGAGCAGCAGCACTTCGACATGCTGCCGAAGCAGCCGCATTTCCAGCCGCGCGCGCGCGCGATGATTTCGATGTTCATGCAGGGTGGGCCGTCGCACATCGACCTCTTCGACCCGAAGCCCGAACTCGACAAGCGCAACGGCCAGAGCTTCACCGGCGACATCAAGTATGACGACGCCGCGCACGCGAGCACGAAGCTCATGGCGAGCCCGTGGAAATTCGGCCGCTACGGCCAGAGCGGCATGGCGGTGAGCGAACTGCTCCCGCACTTCGCCAAAATCGTGGACGACGTGACGCTCATCCGCAGCATGCAGACGGGCGTGAGCAACCACGGCCAGTCCATCTACGCGATGCAGAATGGCCGCATCCTCGGCGGACGCCCGACGCTCGGGAGCTGGCTCACGTATGCGCTCGGCAGCGAGGCGCAGAATCTGCCCGCATTCGTCGCGCTCACCGATCCGCGTGGGCTGCCCGTGCTCGGCGTCGAGCATTGGAGCAATGGCTGGCTGCCTTCACTCTACCAAGGCACCGTCGTGCGCCCGAAGGAACCGCGCATTCCGAATCTCGATCCCGCGCCGCATCTGCGCGGCGAAGTTCAGGAGAATTTCCTCGGCTTCCTCGGCGGCCTCAATCAGCGCCATCTCGATCGTCACCGCGGCGAGACCGACCTCGAGGCGCGCATCGCCAGCTACGAACTCGCGGCGAAGCTGCAGACCTCCGCGAAGGAGGTGCTCGACATCAGCGGTGAGACCGAGGCGACGAAGCGGCTCTACGGCATCGACGATCCCGCGACCGCCGAGTTTGGCACGCGCTGCCTCATCGCGCGCCGCCTCGTTGAGCGCGGCGTCCGTTTCGTGCAGCTCTACACCGGCAACCAGACTTGGGACCACCACAAGGGAATCATCGGCAGCCTGCCCGCCGCCTGCAAATACGTGGACAAGCCCGCCGCCGGCCTCGTGATGGATTTGAAATCGCGCGGCCTGCTCGACTCCACCGTTGTGCATTGGGGCGGCGAAATGGGACGGCTACCCGTCATTCAATACGACGGCGGCAAGGATGTCGTCGGTCGCGACCACAACACGAACGGTTTTGCCATGTGGGTCGCCGGCGGCGGATTCAAGAGCGGCACGACCTTCGGCGAGACCGACGAGATCGGCCACAAGGCTGCCGTCGATGTCGTCAATCACCACGACTACCACGCGACGCTCATGCACCTCTTCGGCCTCGACCACGCAAAGGTCACCTTCAAGCGCAACGGAGCCGACCTTTCGCTCACCGACAACCAAGGCGGCCGCGTGGTGAAGGAAGTCCTGGCGTAGCGCCGGCGTATTTCCCGCCGCGTCATGGCGGAAAACTTTCATCTTGCGAGGCCGGCGGTGCAGGCTTGTCTCAAGTAACACCTCCTCCGCATGAACACGCCACGCCTTTCCCTGCCGTGTGTCGCGCTGCTTCTCGCTGCCTGTGTATTCCCGCTCCTTGCGGATGATAGGCCGAAGCCGGCGGAGGCGAACCCGGCGGACCCTGCCAAGAACGAGCCGGCGAAAAGCAATCCGGTGAAGCCGCCGACGGAATCTGAACTGCGCGCGACGATCACAAAGGGACTCGGCTTCCTCGCGAAGGACGGGGAGGCTTGGATGGAGGTCAAGGACTGCAACGGCTGCCACCACCTGCCCCAGATGCTGTGGAGCTTCCGCGAGGCGAAGCGGCGCGGCTTTGAAATCGATCAGAAGAAGTTCGAGGAATGGCTGAAGTGGGCCGAGGAGCGTGCGAAGGACAAGCGGCCGGGACTGGAGGCGATTGCGCTGATGAAGCTCGCGCTTCCAGACCGGCCTTCTCCGGAACTGACCAAGCTCATCATCGGCGATCAGCAGGCCGACGGGACATGGAAACCGGCAGGGCAGTTTGCGACGTTGCAACGGCGCGGTGAGGCCGACGCCCGAGCAAGCGCGGTGCGCCTTTTTCTCACCGCGCTCGCGACGACTGGAACATCACCCGAGGCGGATGCTGCGAGGGCAAAGGCTGCGGCAGCGCTGGCGAAGAAGGACGTGCCGACTTCGATGGAGTCGCTCGTTTTCCGCATCCTCTATGCGCGAAGCATCGGGAACGGGGCGGACGTGGATGCGCTGCGTGCGGACATTCTCAGGCGGCAGCGCGGCGACGGCGGCTGGGCGTCCTATCTCGGCGCAAACTTGAGCGATTCGCTTGCGACGGGGCAGGTGCTCTACGCGTTGCAGCCGTCCGCCGCCGATCCGAAGGCGGCTGATGCCATCGCCCGCGCCCAGCAGTGGCTCGTGCGCACACAGCGCGACGACGGGAGCTGGCCCATCGACATCACGCACATCAGCGGAAAGGATCGGAGCGCGCCGGACAAGGTGAAGTCGTTCAAGGAAACGACGGCGATTTACACCTACTTCGGCAGCGGCTGGGCGATGATCGGTCTGCTGCAGGCGGTGCCTGTGAAGGGCGGAAATGCGGTGCCGTAGCGCGGCGGGCCGGCTTATTCCACTCTCTTCGCCTTCGGGCGCGGCGTGAGTTCCTTCCGGACGGCGTTCACCACTTCCTTGATGCGGTCCGCGGGCACGTCGATGTCCTGCAGGAGCGCCTGCGCGAGCGCTGCGGCGGACTCCGCCTCGTCGTAGCGGATGATCGCGGCGCCGGCTTGTGCGAAGGACTCGTATTGGTTGATGTATTCCGCGCGGGTGAGAATGCGGATCACGGGAGCGAGTTCACGGGCAGTCTGGATCACGCGGAGGCTCGTCTCCGCGTGCGGAATGCTGACGACGAGGTAGGCCGCCGAGGTGATCCCGGCGGCGGTGAGGATCTCGGCGCGGGTGGCGTCGCCGAAAATTGCCTGCTGTCCGCGCTGCTGAAGTTCGAGAATCACCTCCACGTTGGTGTCCACGATGGTCGGCTTGATGCCAAACTCCCCGAGGAGTCGCGTAACCGTCTGACCCACGGGACCGTAGCCGACCACGATCGCGCCGGGGTCCTCCCAGTGTCTGGCCGCCTCGGTGTTGGCGTGGGTGCCGCGCTTTTCACCCCGTGCAGCGATCCACTTCGCGAGCGGCTTCCAGCGCGAGAGGCGCGGTTCGAGCGCGAGCGCCCAGCGGAAGACGAGCGGGTTCAGGCTGATGGAAATGATGGCGCCCGCGACGAGCACGTTGCTGCCGGTGCCGGACATCAGGCCGAGCGACTTCGCCACATCGCCCACGATGAAGGAGAACTCCCCAATCTGCGCGAGCCCTGCGGCGACGGTCAGCGCGGTCCGGAGCGAATGCCCGCAGAGCAGCACGATCAGCAGCGCGAAGAGCGGCTTAACCAGCAGGATGATTCCGACCACGCCGAGAACGAGCAGCGGAGCCTCCAGCAGCGCGCGGAAGTCGAACAGCATCCCCACCGCCACGAAGAACAGCACCGCGAACACATTCCGCATCGGCAGCACATCGGCGGATGCCTGGTCGCTCACCTTTGACTGTCCCACGACCATGCCGCCGAGGAATGCGCCGAGCGCCATTGATGCACCGAACGCCACATAGGACACCGTCGCCACGCAGATCGCCATCACGAGCACCGCCATCGTGAAAAGTTCCTGCGACCGCAGCCGTGCCACGCGCAGCAGCAGCCACGGCACGATGCGCGCGCCCGCCAGCAGCACGATCGCCGTGAGCACGGAGAGCTTCAGCACCGCGAGGCCGATCGTTTTCCACACCGCCGCGCCCTCGCTCCCGCCGGCGAGCGGCGGCAGCAGCACGAGGACGAGCACCGTGATGATGTCCTCCACCACCAGCCAGCCCACGGCCACGTGCCCCTCCGGGCTGTCCACCGTGCCGTGGTCCGACAGCGCGCGCAGCAGCACCACAGTGCTCGCGACGGAAACCGCGACGCCGAGGATGAGCCCGCTCTGCCAAGTCCACCCCGCCGCCACCGCGAGCCCCATGCACGCGAGCGTCGCGGCGGCGCTCTGCCCCAGCGCCCCGGGCAGCGCGATGGAGCGCACCGCCAGCAGATCCTTCAGGCTGAAATGCAGGCCCACGCCGAACATCAGCAGGATCACCCCGAGTTCCGCGAGCTGCGCGGCGATCTTCGTGTCCCCGGTGAAACCGGGCGTGTGCGGCCCGATCGCGATGCCGGCGAGGAGATAGCCCACGATGGGCGAGAAGCCGAGCAGCTTCGCCCCCGTCCCAAAAAGCAGCGCCGCACTCAGGCCGAGTGCGATCGTCGTGATCAGGGAAATGTCGTGCATCGCGCCTAGTGGTTGCCGGTTTCACCGCTTCCGCCAGCGGGAATCACCAGCGCTCCCGGAAAAACTCAGAGCGCCCGCGTGCTCGACTCGATCCTCCGCGCGATGTCTCCTCCGCAGCACGCCTCCGTTCCTGCATTCATCGCCATGAAAGCTCCGCTCCTTCTCCTCGCCGCATCACTCGCGCTCCCCGTGTGCCACGCCTCGGCCGCTGACGGCATCTTTGTCGCCGTCGGCTACGGTGGTCGGCGGATGGCGTCGCGCGACGGGCAGACGTGGGAGCACGTCCAGCAGTGGGCCGACAAGGGCGCCGACGACTCGAACAACCTCATGGGCCTCGCCTTCGGCAAGGGAAAATTCGTCTGCGTGGGCGGCGGTGGGTTTTCCCGCGAGACGCAGGGCGGGCACATCCTCGTCTCCACCGATGGCGTCGCATGGCGCGAGGTTCACAAGGAACCCTTCCGGGTGAACCCGGTCGTTTTCGGCGGCAGCCGCTTCGTCGCCGGCGGGCCAAACCGCACGCTTCTCTGGTCCGAGGACGGCGAGAAATGGGAGCACGGCGCGCAAGTTCCCGCCGACGGTTTCCCCGGCTGGGCCATGTGGTTCCGCAACGGCGCCTATGGCAACGGCACCTTCGTCTTCATGGGTGAGGGCGGTGCGAAGAAGGAGTTCTACTGGTGCATCACCTCCCGCGATGGCGTGGCCGCGGATTTCCGCCGCGACCTTCCGCAGCTTCGCGTGCTTGCATTCGGGGCCGGCCTCTTCGTGGCAGTGGGCAATGGCGTCATCGTCACCTCGCGGGACGGCCGCGAGTGGGCGAAGCAGGAGCGCTCCGCCGACGAGAAGCTTGGCTGGATCCTTTGGACCGGCCGTGAATTCCTCACCGGCGACGGGCGCCAGACGCACGCATCAAATGACGGCCTCACATGGCAGCCCCACGCACTCAAGCCTCAGGGCACGCCCGTGTGGACCGACGGCACGCGTTTCATCGGAACGTCGTGGCCCGGCAAGATGAGCTATTCCCCCGACGGCCAGACATGGAGGCCCGCCGGCCAGCCCGAACCGGCGATGGGCGTGAACAAAGTAATCTTTGCTGTGCCTGGCACGAATGCCGAAACCCCGAATGGCGCGGCCGGAAAGACGCTGCCCGCCCGCAAATAGCAGTCGCTCCGCGGTGGAGACAGCCCGAAGCGCGTCGATGCGTGCGGGGGAGTTCGCATGGCGCAAAAATGCGCCGGCACGAATGCCGGATTGCTTCTGGACAGCATGCAGGTTCAATCTATCCCAAGAGCCATGAACGAGATTACGCCGCCTGCTCCCGCCGAGAACAACGAAGCCTGCGGCATCAGCCGCAAGATTCAGCGGGATGTGAAATTCCACGCAATCATCGCTGTGGTTCTCGCAGTGTTCGTCATCTTCGGATATTTCCCCTCGCCGGAAGGGCCGAAATTCGAGGCGATCGAGCACAAGGAGATCCCAGCTTCCGCTTCGGCTGACACGCGCGCTGCCATCGACAAGGAGAATGCGGAGATCGACAAGAAGAACGCGGAGCGGCGTGACGAGACGGCGAAGGCTTCGCGCGAATGGGAGAAGAAGGGCCGGGACAATTTCCTCGCGAGGCGGATGCTGGCGCAGTTCCTCGCAGCACTCGTGGCGGCGCTATGGGCGGCGTTCTTCATCTGTGCATATCTCGTGGTTCCAATGCTGAAATTCCTGAAGGATTTCCTCGGCGCGGATTTTGCGAAGGTGATCACACCGCTCATGGTGCTGGGAATCGCGTATGTGGTGGCATCGATCATCCAGCAGAGCCTCCCGGTGAAGGAGATGCCCAGCCACGGCTTCGTGGCGACAGTGATGCAGCTTGTGAACCACATGCTGCAGCCGCTGCTCGGAGCGGTGACGATCTTCACGGAGTTCGTCGTGAAGAACTGGACCGTCGGCCTAGTGTATCTCGCGATTGTGGTTTACGCGATCATCCGCAAGTTCAGGCAGCCGGTGCAGTAGCCCTGCGGCGTTCCGTTCACGCGCCGACGCGTTTCTTGATCTCCTTCAACTGCGCGTTCTCCGGCTTCGCCGTGTAGAATTTGTCGAGCGGGTAGCAGCCGGAGATGAGGCCGTTGCGCGGCGCCGTGGTGCAGTCGCTGAAAGTGCGGCAGATGAATTTTTTCTCGATCGCGCCCCGCTGTGCGGCGTCGGCGAGCATGGAGGGATAGCTGAGCACGGCGCGGCCGATGCCGACCATGTCCGCCCAGCCGCTGCGAAGGAGGAACTGCGAGACGTGCGGGAGGTATTCCTGCAGGTAGCTGAGTCCCGACGCCACGACGACGGGAATGCCGAGCGATGGGTTCTGAACCTTGCATTCTCCGAGATGCGCGCGGAGCTTCCGCACGACCTGCACCTGGCGCTCGACGTCGATGAGCGGGTCATACGCGGGCTGGTAGCCGTCGCTCGGCGGATAGGCGGCGGGGCGCTGGAGATGCGGCGTGTAGTAGGGCGAGCCGGCCGTGGTGTTGAGGATCTTCACGCCGAGCTGCGCGCCGAGCTCGACGAACCGGAACGTCTCCGCGAGGTCGATTTGCGTGGGGTCGCTCTCATTCACGCCGAAGCCGAACCGGTAGGGCAGCGCGTGCGCATGCTCCTCGGGGATGCCGGGGCCGAGCTTGCCGGGGACGCTCAGCGCGGGGTCCGGGCGGTGCGGCACCTTGTCGAAGGTGCTGAGCCGAACGCCAAATTCGATCGGGTTCCCGTCGGCGCGGATGCCGGCGATGATGTCGCCGAGGATGCGCGTGCGGTTTTCAAAGCTGCCGCCAAACTTGCCCGGCCGCGTGTGTGCACCGAGGAATTCGTGCAGCAGGTAGCCGTGGCAGTGCTTGATGTCCACGAAGTCCGCGCCGACCTCCCAGGCAATGCGCGCCGCGCGGACGTAGTCGGCGATGAGCTGCTCGATTTCGTCGTCGGTGAAGACCTGCGCGTCGCTCGTGACGTTGAATTTCGCATCGAGAATCGGATGGCGGAACGCCACGCGCGACTCCCAGCGCTTCTTGTCGTTCGGCCTGCAGAAGCGCCCCGAGTGCGTGAGCTGGAAGCCGACGACAAGATCCTCCGCGGTGTCATGCCGCTCGGCGTGCGCTCTTTTCAAAATGCCCATCAGCTCCGCGAGCCCCGCCCGGTTCTGCTCGACGATCATGAGCTGGTTCGGGTTTGCGCGGCCGTCGGGCCGAACGGCCATCGCCTCCGCACCGCAGATGAGTTTCGCGCCGCTCTCGCCGAAGCGCTGCCAGCGCCGGCGCATCTCGTCCGTCACCCCGCCGCCCGTGGTGCCGTCCCATCCCTCCATGGGGTGGATGGCGATGCGGTTGCCGATGCGCTTGCCGTTCACTCGGACGCCCTCGATGGGCTCCACGAGCGGCGACGCTGCCCCGATGGCTAGGGCGTCGTCGCACGGCAGCTCGATGCCGAGTGCTGCGCAGTGGGCGCGGAATTCGTCCACAGTCTTCAGCGAGGGAATGCGGGTCAGTTTGAAGGGTTCAGGCATAGATTGGCAGAGGTGAATGCCGTCGCATGGACGGCTTCATCCGCCCCTTCTCTTCGTTTTGCCATCCGCGTGTCGAGCGCGTGCTTCGGTGATGCCCGGCATGCCGCAACAACTCCGGGGCGGACATGCCCGTGCAATGCCACGGAAAAAAAAGACCCGGCGGAGCTACCGCCGGGTCTTTCTGAAATGGACTGGTTCAGTCGGAGCCGAAAAGGCCTACGACTTCTTCAGTGTGACCGACTCGCCCTTCTTGTTGTGCTTGTCGGTGGAGACGGTGACCTGCTTGCCGATGACGTCGGTGATCTTCACTTCTTTGCCGTCGGCGTCGGTGACTTTCACCGTCGCGGCGAGCGTGATTGCCTCGGTGCCGACAGTGAGCTGCTTCTTCTCGGCGTCGTAAGATTTGGCTTCGCCCGAGACGGGGATCTTGATGCCGCATCCGGCGTAGGAGGCGCCGGCGATCATCATTGCGACTGCGAAGGTGAGGAGTTTTTTCATGGATTTCGTTGAGTTGAACTTGGGGTTATGTGGGAGGGGATTTCCCCCCACTGGCGGTGAAGATGCTGGAATCCACCGTTCCTTAGCAATTCAAATTTTCGGCAGGTTTTCGGAGTCCCATGTCGGTGGCGGCCGAATCCCGGCAAGTGTTCCTTTCCCCCTGAATCATGCGCGTGGGAAAAACGGCGCTCGCTTTCGCATCGCATTCACACTACTGACCGCCCCGATAACGTGGCCGCCTCTGGCTCACCCGCTCATTTTGCATGAAACATCCACCCACACGGCTCCCGTCGCTCCTTCTGGCGGTGCTGTTCGGCTTCCTCCTCGCACCCGCTGCATGGCCGCATCCGGTCCCTGATCTTCCGGTCCGCTCCCATTTTGCGGCGGATGGAAGCGCGGAAATCCGAATCGAGGTGGATCCGCGCGCCTTCTCGGACAATCCGGAGGGAATCAATTATTTTCAGCGTTCGGCCATCGAGAGCCTGCCCGCCGAGAAGGTGAAGGAAATGAAGGCCACGGCGGACCTCTTCGTGGCGCAGCGGCTCCGCTTTTTCTTCGATCCCATCGGCGAGGTGAAGCCGAACATCGTCTGGGATTTCAAGAAGCTTGGCGATGGCGGCATTCCGTTTGAGACCGATGACAAGACGCTCCTGAAGGGCGACGAGACTGTCCTCGTCGGCTCATGGAAGACGAAGGTCATCGCCGGAATGAGCGGCTACCGCATCGAAGCGCTCCCGCTGGCGCCCGGCAAGATGGGCGTCCCGCTCAACGTGATGTTCGTCAATTTCATCCGCGGCAAACAGGTCGAGCGCTACGGCGTGCTCTATCCCGGCGAGACGAGCTTCACGCTCGACCTCACCGAGCAGGGGATCGCCACGCAACCGGCCACACGGACCGAGGGGTCGGTCGGCGTGACGGCTACCTCCGGCGACTGGCTCGCGGTCTTCTGGTCCGAAATGAAGCGCGGGTTCGGCCATGTCGTTCCGGAGGGGTTGGACCACATCCTCTTTGTCCTCGGCGTGTTCCTCATGACTCGGAGTTGGAAGCCGCTCCTTTTCCAAATCTCGACGTTCACAGTCGCCCACACGCTCACACTGTGGCTCGCCTCTGCGGGCTATGTGAAAGTCCCGGCCAGCATCGTCGAGCCGATCATCGCGGCGAGCATCGTCGTCATCGCGCTCGAGAATGTAGTCCACAAGAATTACACGCACTGGCGTCTGCTCATCGTCTTTGTCTTCGGACTCATCCACGGCCTTGGCTTCGCGGGTGCGATGGCGACCCGTCTCGACTCCACCGCCTCGCTGATCATCGGCCTGCTCGGCATCAATCTCGGCGTTGAATTCGGCCAACTTGCCGTGATCGTGGGCGCGCTCCTCGCGACTTTTTGGATCCGCGACGCGAGGATTTACCGGAAGTGCGTCGTGATTCCCGGTTCGCTCGCCATCGCGGCGATGGGCGTCTGGTGGGTCGTCACGCGCATCCGCGGAGCCTAGGTTGCCCGCGCCGCTCAACGGACGTCCCGCGCGGACAAATCACCGCAGCGTCTTGATGAACATGATGAGCGACTCGATCTGCGTGTCGTTCAGCACGCCGGAATAGACCGGCATTCCGGCTTCGATCTTCTCAAAGCCCTTCACGATTTTCGCCGCGGGAGTGAGGATGCTCTCGCGGAGATAGTCGTCGGTTGCCTCGATGCTGCCGCCCTTGAAAATCTCGCGCTTGCTGCCGTAGAGCCCCTTCCACGAGGGGCCGATCTTCTTCTCCACTGCGTCGTCGAGCGAATGACACGCCATGCAGCCCATGAGCTGGTAGAGGCGCTTGCCCTCCTCGACGCTTGCAGGCGCCGTGACGGGGGCGAGCGACGGTTTCGGCGTGAGATCCACCTCGATTTTTCCGAAGCCCTCCTTCTCCGGATCGAACTTCGCGAGTTCGTGGGGCGTGAACCACGTGTTGCCCTCGAACTTCGCGCCGTCCGTCGTCGCGAGCGACCAGCCGAGGCGCATCTGCGCGACGGGCTTCATTCCTGGCAGCGCGACGAAGACGCTGCGCTTGTCCTGCGAGAGATACGCGGCGCTAGGCGTGAGCCAGTCCTGGCCCGGCGTGCCGTCGGTCTTCAAGTGCGGCGAGCCGTATTGAAAAGTGCGGCGGTAGTGCCAGCTCTCCATCGTGAAACTCGCGCGGTCGCCAGCGGGTTTCGCATCGAGCGGCACGTCGAAGCGCACGAGCACGCCCTTGTCCATCGGCACGACCTCGCGGGGGAGGGTGACGGGCCCGCCGGTGTAGCGCAGGCGCGCGAGGCCGCTGAGCGATTTCGACGTGGTGCCCCAGCCGACGACTTGGAAGCCGGTGACGTAGAGCGCGCCGTCGGCGGGGTTCACGATGGCGTTCAGCGCGGGCACGTCGAAGTCGCGCGCGATGCTCACCACCGCGGCCTGCGGCTTCGCGGAGCGGTTGTTCAGCATCACGCGGAAAAGCTCCGGGCGGTTGAAGCCGACGTGGACGAGCGAGTCGTTCAGCGGCCCGAGCTTCGCGCCATAGAGCCACGTCTGCGAGATGGCGGAGGCATTCACCTGATGCGGAATCCAAGTGAGCGGGTCAGCAATGGGCGCGGGGTATTTTTCCTTCGGCAGTTTTGCGCTGAGGAAGCCGTGAAACTCGGCGGGCTCCTTCAAGATGTAGAGCGGCGAGGTCGGCGTGTAGTTGCCCTCCTGGTCTGCTGCCGTCACGAGCCCCGTGCGCGGGTCCACGCCGGCATACGGCTGGCGGAATCCATAGCCGAGCACTGTGTAGCTGCGTCCATCCGCCGCGACGCGGAGCACGCTGCCGTTAAGTTTGCTGATAGTCGTGTCCTGCTGGCCGCCCTTGGCGATGACGAAGGAGCCATCCGGCGCGAGCTTGAGCGAGTTGGGAAACTCGCGCGTCTCCGCTGATTGCGGAAAGGCATTCGAGAAAAGCTCATGCACGTCGGCCTCGCCGTTGCCGTCGGTGTCTCGCAGCCGCCAGATCCCGTTGCGGTCGTGGACGAAAATCTCCTCGTCGCGGATCGCGAGCGACATCGGCTCGTGCAGGCCCGAGGTGAAGCGCCGCCACACCGGTTTGCCGGCTGGCTCGCCCAAACCGCGGATGATCCACACGTCGCCATCAAAGGTGGAAGCCGCGGCCGTGCCGTCCTTGAAGAACGCGATGTCGCACAGCCGCACGTTGCGCCGCCACGGGTTGTTGAAAGGCAGCGCAACAGTGTCCACGACATAGACGCCCGGCGATTTCGCGGGGGTGACTTCCGTCGTGATTTCTTGCAGCCAGCGTTTCGGTGCAGGCTTGTCGATAGGTGCTTGAGTCCTAGCCTCCGCACCTGCACCGAAAGCGAGAGCGACGTCGAATGGCTCTTTGTGTGGCGGTATGCGGACGACGAGCACGTCACTTTCCACGCTAGACAGACTTTCCATTCCTCTCTGCCCCACTGAAATCGTGACGCCCGTCACGCCGCTCCCATCCGGCTTCTTCCGCGCAACCAGAAGCACGAGCGCGTTCATGGACGGCGCCACGCGAATGTGGCGTCGAAGAACTTCCCCTCCGAGGAACCGTTCCTGAATCGCGACGCCCGCCACCTCATATTCAAGCACGACGCCGCTCGCCGTCTGCCGCACTGCCTTGAAGCGCGCATCCTTCAGCGGCCCGCGGCCCGGCTCCTCGGGGCTTGGCTGCGGTTCGCGCGGATCTTCGAGCGAAATTTTCTCGCCGACCTGCCAGCCGGGATAGACGCCGTTCGTGAGGAGCAGTTCCCCATTGGGCTTCGGCAGCTTGCCCTGTCCGCCCATCGTCTTGAAGTTTCCCGACTCCTGATACGACAGCGGCCCGAGCGCCTCGGGCGTGACGCCCTTGCCTTTCCAAATCGCCGAAATGCGCAGCAGTTCCGTGTCAAAACACGCCCACCATTCGTGGCCGAGGTTCAGAATGAGTCCCCGGGGCGTGATGTTCATCGGCACCGACTTCGGCCCCGCATCGCGCAGATCGAGCGAGGATGAGAAGAACGGAAACTCCGGCTCGACCCACGGCGCCCACTTCGGCTCGGCTGCGACGGTGACGAGCGGAGCGAGCAGAGCGACGAGCGCAGTGCGGAAAGCTTTTGAGGGCAAGCGAGGAGTCAGGTTCATGGACGTGGGTGGAGCGGGAGAAGAGTGGTTTGGGAGAATGACGTGCGCGTTCAGCGGCCGGCGGATGGCGTGCCGCATTCCGCGACGAAGAGCCGCGTGAATTCGCCGTCGCTCACATTGTAGTAAATGCGCCGTCCGTCCCCGCTGAAGACGGGATGCGGATGTGAGACGCGCCACGACTTCGCGCCGCGCGAATTGTCGAAGTGATGGATGATGATCTGCCCCGTGCCCTTTGTGTCGGCGAGCACGACACCCCATTCGTTCCTCGCGCCGCCGAAGCTGGTCATGATCGTGTCGGTCACCACGATTTTCCCATCCGGGCTCACGGAAGGATGATCGCCGCTCACATCGCGCAGGGGGAGCTCGGGCAGGGGAGTTCCCTCGGCAGCCGCCTTCGCACGCGCGGCCTTCGTCGGCATGCCGGGGTTCACCGTCGCCTTGCCGTCGTTGCTGTCGAACACCGTGTAATGCACCTCGGTGATGTGCCGCGAGTCGGGCTGCCACGATGGATGCCCCCACTTCGGATTCATGTAGAGGAATCGCTTCTCCTCAAGGCTGTAGCAGATGAGGCCCTGCCGCGCGCTCGCCTTGGAACTGCGTGGATCATCGCTTGTGGCGAGCGCCATTTTGAAGAACACGCGCTTCAGGTCCGGGCTGAGGATCGGGAAAAAGATCGACGGCTTCTGCTCGCCGAACGTTTTCGCGAACCAATCCGGATACGCCTGCTTTAGCGCGTCCACCGTCACGCCAGTGCGCTTCTCGCCAGTCGCGACGTTGATCAGGTCGAGGTCGCGGTGCTCGCCGGGATTCCAGTGCGGGCTGTAGAGCGGGACGATGTCGGCATTCGGCTGCCCCCATCCGGCAAGCCGGTTCTTCGCGAGGATGCGCTCCTTCATCGTGTCGAGGTCCACGCAGCCGACGAACCACTGCTTGTCGCGCTCGCCGTGAAACACCACGCGCTTTCCACCCGACACCCACTGCTGGCAGGCCACGCGGTGCGCATCCTCGGCGTTGATGTTCGTCGCGAGCACCTTCTCGTCGCCAGTGGCGCGGTCACGGATGACCACCTCGCCACGATGCGCGTCGGGCGCGGTCGAGGAATAGAACAGCACGAATTTCCCGTCGGGACTCTCCGGGCACGTGTTGAAATACGAGTGAATTGTGTGCCGCCCCGGCTTCGGCGCGACTTCGCTGATCTTCACGCCGCTGCGCCACGGGGCGAGCGGGTCATCCGCAGCGGAGAGGCGCAGCGCGGCAGCGAAGAGGAGAGGAACGAATCGCAGTTTCATGGAGAGGAGAAGAACGATGGCGGAAATGCGTTAGGCTCGCGTGCTCACCTCGCGCGTTTCCAGAGACGGGAAAAATATTCGCCGCCCTCGCTCAGCGAGCCGTCGGGCTTCACGAGCCAGAAGCCGCGCATCTGCTTCGGGTCGGTCACGGGCGTGTCCTTCGCCGCCTTCGGGTCGGCGAACTCATTGCAGTAGAGCTGCCAGTGCGCGGCGTAGCGGACATCCGCTGCGAGCATCACGCCGAGCATCTCATCGTAGCGCTCGGTGATGTTCTTTGGCGACGCGTTCTCCGGGATGCCGAATTCGCCGACGGCGAGAGCGCCGGGACCATAGAGCTTGCCGGTGCGTGCGTGCGCGCGGATTTCCGCGAGGCATTTCCAGAAATGCAGCGGGCCGCCGTTGGTGCCGTCGTAGGCGCTGTAGGAGACGAGGTCCACCTCCACGCCGGGGAGCACGTGGCGCGTCATCGTCGGGATGCCCTTGAAGCCATCATCCACACGATTCACCTCGGCGGCGTGCGCCACGGTGCACTTCGATGCGCCGGCCTCCGCGCGCGCCTTTGCGACGCCCGCCTGCCGTGCGGCGAGCCAGCGCTGCATGGCCTCCACGCGCTGCTCCCAACCGGCGGGCGGCGGCGACCACTTCTTGTCGCTGCCGCGCAGCATCCAGTCGCCCTCCCAGTTTTGCAGCACGATCGTCAGCCTGCGGTCGCGGAATTTCCGCAGGAAGTGCAGCGCGACCTCGCGGTATTCATTCTCGATGGCGGCATGGAAATCCGCGGGCCGGCCCGGCTTGTCCCAGCCGCGCTCGATGGGCGAGTAGGCCTCGAGCACGACGGTCTCGAAGGGTTGCGCGAAGAGCTGGTGAAAATATTCCGTCTCGGCGAGTTCGAGCAGCGTGCGGCAGCGCGGCCATTCGCTGTGGAAGCGGTAGCTCTCGGTGGTCGTCTCGCAGTTGAACCAGAACTTGCCGAGCCGCGTGCCGAACTGGATCAGCCGCTCGGCGCCCTCGATGAGGAACGGCTTCTTCGTCAGGCAGTATCTCCCTGCGACATGCGTCGAGCCGTAGCGCGCATTGAAATCCGCGGGCAGGGTCGCGCCGCGGCCCGGGCGGCTTTTCTCGATGCGCGCGAGCACCTCCGCATCCTCCATCTTTGACTCCGCGGCATGCAGCCCGCGTGTTCCTGCGCCGAGCGCGAGCGCGGACATCCCCTGGAGGAAATTGCGCCGGCTGATGCGTGGAGTGAACATCGCGTGCGTCGGGTAAAGGCTCCGCGTTACTGCGCCAGCCGCTTTGCGATGTCCGCGAGGATCTCGCGGTCGGAGTCGGGGCGCTTCGGCGACTTCGGGTGCGTGTCGTCGCAGCCGAGCCAGCCGCGCAGCTTGAGAAACATCGCGGCGTTGTGCTTGTAGGCGGGCACGGGCGGACGGAAGGCGAGGAAGCCGAGATACTGGAGCAGGTCGTTCAGCTCGTAGAAGGCCGGGTCGCCCGCGAGCCACGCGGCGTCGCGCTTGGCGAAGACATCCGGCGCGAACGTCGAGAGGCCCAGCAGGTAGTCGCTGCCATACATCACCATGTCGATGGCGAGGTCGTTGCCCGTGTAAACGCGGAAGTCCGGCCGCGTGGCATCGCGCAGTTGAATGCGCTGCCACTCGAGGTCGCGGCGCAGCGAGGAGTGCTTCGCGCCGATGCACTGCTTCACGCCCATCAGCCCGCGATAGACATCGAGCGGGTAGATCTTCCCGAACGGTGCGAACATCGTCCCCAGCTCAAAGCCCACGAAGCGCTCCGCGGCCGTGCCGAGCTTCGCATACGCGGCCACGATGGCCTCGTCGCTCTGCTGCGTGAGCCCGTAGCTCTGGAAGATCACCGGCGTGCCGCCGTGCCGCTGGATCATGTCCATCTGCCGCGCGTAGGCGTCAAAGTCGAACGCCGCCCCGGGCTGGTCGCCGACGAACGCCCCCGCGACGTAGCTGCGCCCCGCGCATTCCGCCTGCGTGATCTCCAGCGCGCGGCGCTTTGTCGCTTCGTCAATGAGGTTGCCGTAGCCGGTGTCCATGTTCACCGCGGGGCCGAGGCCCGCCTCCACGGTGCGCCTCGTGTGCGCCGCGAAGCCCTCCCAGTCCACATCGCCGTTCGCGAGGAAGGGCAGCAGGATGGCGGAGAAGCCCTCGATGCGCCGCCGCGGGCGGAGCATGGCGATGGGATCGATCGGAGTCTGGCTCATGCGCGCGAGCGTAGGAGGTCCCGCTGGCACGCGCAAGAAAGGCGGCAGCCTTGTAGTGCGGCGGGAAGCGCAGCGCTTCCCACCGCACTACAAGGGGCGCGGCGCAGCCACGCGCCTACGCCGCCTGCTGCTTGATCTCCTCGCGCAGCTTCGCGCTGGAGGTGATCGTCTGATCGAGGATGTTCGGCACCGTGGGCCGGGCCTGCGCGCGCACGTAGAGCTGGTAGTTGAACAGGCTCCGGATGATCGGGATGCGGCACAGGAAGCTGTTGATCCCCATCACGATTTTGCCGAACCACCCGTTGCCGATCACCTTCGGGTAAGGCGCGGGGATGCCGCGCATCTCGATGATCTTGTAGCCGGTCTGCTCAAAGAGCTCCCGCAGCGAGCGCCACGTGAAGAGCCGCGTGTGCGTGCGGTCCAGGATGCCCTTCCGCCCGTAGTTGAACTGGCCGAAGAAGAGCATCATGCGCGTCACAAGGAACGCGACGTTCGCCGTCGTCAGCACGATCTCCGGGCGCTTGTGCACCGCCTTCTCGCGCAGCATCTCCATGAACGCCTCCGGGTCCTTCAGGTGCTCGATGATGTCGAGCATGAAGATCTGGTCGTAGTCCGAGATGTCCACCGGCACCGGCTCCGCCTCGATGTCCCACTTGCGGTAGTCCACGTTCGGCTTGCCGCTCTTGTCCGGCGAATACTGGTCGAGCCCCGTCACATGCGCGGCCTTGTCCGCCATCAGCTCCGCCACGTAGCCGCGGCCGCAGCCGATATCCAGCACGCGCGCGCCGGGCGTCACGCTCTGGATCGCGCGCTCGTGCGAGCTGTCGTAGCCGAGCTTCAGGTCGTAGGTCTCCTCCACCGGGCCCACGTCGAACTTCCGGTCATACAGCAGGTTCTTGCTGTGCAGCTTCGCGCGCACGACCGCCTTCACGCAGTCCCACGCATACTTCATCCCGTTCACGCGGCAAATCTCGTCGCCGTAGAAGGTGGGGATGGGCAGCTCCTTGATCCGCATCCCGGCGAAGTGGAGCTGGATGATGATGTCCGTGTCGAAGTGGAAGTCATTCGCGTTCCGCTCGAATGGCAGCTTCTTCAGCGCCGCCACCGAGTAGAGCCGGTAGCCGCTGTGGAATTCGCTCAGCTTCGTCCCCAGCACCGCATTCTCAAAGGCCGTCAGCACCTGGTTGCCGATCCACTTGTAAAGCGGCATCCCGCCCGCCAGTGCGTCGTGCTTGTGCATCATCCGCGAGCCAAACACCGCGTCTGCCTCACCCTTCGCCAGCGGCTCAATGAGGTCCGGGAGCTTCTCCGGCGCATACTGCCCGTCGCCATGCACCAGCGCCACGATGTCGAACCCGTTCTCGATCGCATAGCGGTAGCCCAGCTTCTGGTTCCCACCGTAGCGCTGGTTCTCGGGGTTCCGCAGCACATGGATGCGGAAATCGCCCGCCTTGTCCTCGTGCTTCAGCCCCGTGGCAAACGTCGAGTCCGGCGACGAATCATCAATGATCAGCACCTCCACGCCGGGCCGGCGCAGCGAGGCCGGGATGCGGTTCAGCACGCTGGTGATCGTGGTCTCAGCGTTGTAGGCGACGATAAAAATGAGGACGCGTTTCAGCGCCGGGTCGGGCGAATCGGACATGGTTGGGCAGGCGGACAATAGCGGGCTCCGTGCCAGCGTCGAGCCCCGGAAAGGGCCGTGGGCAACTTTGTGACTGGCACCTCCGAATCTTTGTCCTGCTCCTGCCGCCGCTGGCTCGGGGAAGGGTGCTGGCGGCTCAGGCGGCCTGGCCGCTCTGCGCGGTGGTCTGGCTGAGGACGCGCATGAGGGCGGAGTAGATTTCGGAGGGGCCGAGGCCCTTGCTGACGTAGCCATTGGCGCCGGCTTTGCGGGCGGCCTGCATGGCTTCCTCGTCGTAGCCGAGGCCGGTGAACATGACGATGGGGAGGTTTGGGTGCTTTTCGCGGATGAGGCCGGTGAGTGAGATGCCGTCGATTTTCGGCATGCCGATGTCGAGGATGAGGGCGTCGCAGGGGTTGAGGTCGAGCCAGCTCATGACTTTGGAGCTGTCAGCGAGGGATGAGCATCCGTGGCCCTTGCCGCGGAGGTAGGTCGTCAGGAAGCGATTGAGGAGGCGATTGTCGTCAACAACGAGGAAGTTCATGCGATGGGCCGTTTGTGAGTGGGTGAAATAGCACTCGTTGTGCCAGCGGGATGTGGACGATTCAGGGAAAAGAAAACTCCCCCGGGACGTTGCCGCCCCGGGGGAGTGGATTCAGGTCAGAATGACCGCGTGCGTTAGAACGCGACCTTCAGGCCGCCCTGGACAACGACATTGCTGCTGTTGACCGAGTTGTGGGCGGGGCTGAGGCCGGCCGCGCCGCTGCGGCTCGTGGCGTTGTTGTTGCCGCCGATGTAGTAGTAGGTGACACCGGTGTTCACGGACCACTTGCCGAGGCAGGCGGGCACGAAGTTCAGCGCGTAGCTGGCGGTGAGGCCTGCCGAGAAGTAGCCAAAGGCGTCGTCGGCGAGGTAGTAGCCACCCGTGCCGAAGCCGGCCTTGATCGGGAGCGAGAGCGTCAGATCACCGTAGCTGTGCGCCGGGGTGATGCCGATCTCGTAATACTGGCCACGGCCGTGCGAGTGCACGCCAGCCGCGGTCGGCGGGAAGTTGTTGCCCGAGCTGCCCTGGACCTGGAACTCAACGAGCGCATACGGATGCAGCGCCCACACGCCGAGGAGGTCGGTGTCGTCGTAGCTGACGGAGAGGCCGATGGCATTGGTCTCCTCGAAAGCACCACCGGGGCTGTTATACAGCTTGTAGTAGGTGCCGAGGCTGACCTTGTTGCTCAGGTTCGCCGTGAGGCCCGCCTGGAAGTCGAACTCGAACCAGTTGCGGGGGCTGTTGTCGTGGATGGAGTTCCAGATGCCGAGGTCAACGGTCAGCGACTCGATCAGTCCCGAACCCTTGTAGGTGCGGAAGTGCAGGTTCGCCCAGGGCTGGAAGATGAAGCCCGAGTTTTCCTGGATGATGCCGCGGAACACGTATTGGCTCGCGATGTCAACGCCGATGTCGCCCGTGATGCAGGACTCCTGCGCGGGCTCGACGATCTTCTTCGCGGGCTTGGGACCAGCGTAGGCAGTGGTGCCTGCGAAGCAGGCCGCCGCGAACGCTGCGATGGTGATGGTGGTTTTGTTCA
>JBGAPU010000075.1:0-32354 GCA_044221035.1 Chthoniobacteraceae bacterium
GGTTGCTGCTGCGGCTGCATGTCGCCGGCCTTGCGCTGGCTTTGCCGCTTGTTTTCAAACTGCTCCGGGCGGCGCGGGCGCGTGAGCAGCAGCTCGAGCGCGTCGAATGCCGGCTGCACCCACGGCTGCATCTTCTCCTCCAGCTTGCCGGGGAGGAAGCCGATGTCGCGGCCCGTGGGCATGATCACGCGGGTGATCAGCATTTTCTCAAAGACACCCGTCTGCACCTGCTCCAGCGCGGCGCCGACGGTGAGCAGCGTCTTTCCCGTGCCGGCCTTGCCATAGACGGTCACGAGTGAAATCGCCGGGTCGTAGAGCGCGTCGAACAGGAAGCGCTGGCCGAGGTTCAGCGCGGTGAGCGTGCGGCCGCCGCGGATGGCGATGCGGTCGCGGCGGAGCTTGTGAAGCTCGCCCGCGCCGCCGTGCCGCGCGGGGATCGCGTGCGTGGGCTCCTCCTCGTTGCGCAGCAGCAGGTAGTGGTTCGCGAGGAAATCCTTCGCCTCGGGAATGACGATCGTCTCCTGGCTCGCGTAGGCCTGCAGCTTGTGCGGCGCCACGTCGAGCGTCTCATATTCCTCCTCGCTCCGGCGCATCGTCAGGCGGATGTCCACATCCTCCACGCGGTCCGTGCGGTAGTCCTCCGCCTCGAGCCCGAGCGCGCGCGCCTTCAGCATCATGTTGAGGTCCTTCGTCACGAGGATGACGGGCCCCTTCTCCGCGTCCGCCACGCCGCACGCCGCGGCGAGGATGCGGTTGTCCGGGTGCGACAGGTCGGAGAAAAGATCGCGCAGCGCCTTGAAGTGCGGCGAGTCGCTCACGAGGTGCCAGCCGTCGCCGTTGAAGCGAGCCGTCGGGTTGATGCACACGCGCAGCGTGCCGCCGTTCTCCAGCTTCACGCCGGCCTGCATGTCGCCCGCGCTGAGGAAGCGCTCGCTCAGCCGCCGGTGCACCTCGCGCGCGTTCGCGCCGCGCGTGCTGCTCTCGCTCTTGAACCGGTCCAGCTCCTCAAAGACCTCCACGGGGATCCACACGGCGTTGTCCTGGAAATGGAACGGCGACGCGGGGTCGTGGATGAGGACGTTCGTGTCGAGGATGTAGTGCTTGGGTTCGGGGCGGGGCGCGACGGCGAGCTTGGGTGACATGGAGAATTTTTCGCCCACTCCCACGGGCAGCGCGGGCAGCGGGACCGTGAGCACGGAAGCCCCCGGGCGCAAGGAGGGAAACCAAACAATTGCGAGCCGGACGCCCCTCAGCCTCACGGCAGCCGCCAAAGCCCGGCGCGCCCGTCGAAGCGGAAGCGTCCCAAAGATCCCGCCAACCCCAAGCGACCGACACCCCATGTGAGAAAAACCAACTTTCTCAGTTCAACCGTTGACACCCTACATAGGGGTTCGGCGTTGAGGCCCGTGACATCAGAGTGGTTTTGGCGTTAGCGGCGGGAGTTTCCGGCGTGTCCGATCCTCGCCAGTAATCCACCAAAAAGAATCGCCGCCGAAGTAGATCGTGTTCGCCCAGTAGCTCTCGTCCTCGTGATAGATGATGTCGTCCGAGCCGACGAACTCCGGCAGATGAGCCCAGAACCGGCAGATACGCAGGAGAGCCTCCTCCTCGGCGATGCCAAAGAGGCGCGTCATTTCGGAAGCGATTGACTCGCAGAATTGCTGCGAGTCGGCATCGGTCTTGAAAGGAAACGTAGCCATGAGCATTCATTCACGGAGTGCGCGTAGCATCGCCGAACGACCCAAGCTCAGCGACCCGGCGCACGGGACGCAACGATTGCAACCGCGACGCTCCCGCCGGGTTCGCTGCGGCGCATGGTTAGGACGCGACCAGGAATGCTCGAATCTTGGGCTCATGCTGTTGGGGACTTACGTTGGTCTCGATCACGGTCAACGTCTTGCCACGGAGCTTGTCGAGGGTGTCTCGCGGGACCCAAAACGTGCGTGTGGCAATAACCACCTGGATGCCGTGCACGGAAAGCCAAGCCTCGGACGACGTGTGAACGATTGAATAATGCTCTCCCCTGAACTCCTCCACAAGGTCGTTACCCTCGTAGACACCGTAACGGGGCGAACAAGAAAATCCGGGGTCCTTGCCTGGGCGCAGCGGAATTTGTGATAGCCACTCCTCCGCTTCGGCGGATACCGTGAATGGAAGTGGGGCAGACATAGCGGCCTAATTTCCCACTACACGACTGGTGCGGAAGCGCGAACCGGATAGCGGGAAGGCGCGATTTTGCATTTTGAAACTGTTGGGGACAGTTGCGGAGGCGTGGCTGGGGAGCATTCCAGTTGGGTAGCGGGGTGATGGGCGGGGGTCGAGCGGTTTTGCGGGTGGTTGGGGCGGCGGTCGGGGGCTTTGAGGGTGTCCGGCGGGGCAAAAGGCGGCGAATGGGGGTGAGAATGGCGATTGGGTGAAAAGGGGTGTTTCCCCTGCGGCTGGGGATGCTTCCCCAATGAAAAGGGAATCATCCTTTGGTTCAGGGGAACGCTCTCCGGCGGCGAGGGGCATCCGGATGATCGGGACCGCGATGCGCGCGGCTGCGTGCCAGAGGGTTTTTGTGATCTTCGGCGATACGAAGAATGCACGCTGCCCGGCGGCACCGGGCCTGTGCTCCCGCAGGGAGGGGGTGAAGGCAGATTCCACGGGGAGAAGGTCGTTTAATGGCCCTTTCTGTTACCATTTAAAGAAAACGCAAAAAAACAGGGGTGAAACGCCATTTTTCACCTCGGATTTCTCAAATCCGACCTCGGATTTTGCGATTCCGACCTCGGAATTTCCAAATCCGACCTCGGTTTTTGTAAATCCGACCTCGGATTTTTGAAATCCGATCCCGGAATTTCCGAATCCGACCTCGGCCGCGGATGTCCGAGATCGGATTCGGCAAGACCGACCTCGGCAATCGGCGTCCGAGGTCGGAAACGGCAAATCCGACCTCGGCAACCGGCATCCGGGGTCGGAAATGGCAAATCCGACCTCGGCAGCGGGCATCCGGGGGCGGATTTTCCAAAACCGGGCACGGACATGCATCGCCGAGGTCGGAAATGCCAGAACCGACCCCGGCCAGGGGCAACCCGAACTGCGGAGCCGGCGGGCGCTCCTGCGCACGCTTCGGTGGATTTCCGAAGGGAAGAAACGCGCGCGGAGCGCGCGTTCCACCGGCCACCGGTTTCCGGCGTTTGGTCAG
This sequence comes from Chthoniobacteraceae bacterium, assembly GCA_044221035.1. Taxonomy (GTDB): domain Bacteria; phylum Verrucomicrobiota; class Verrucomicrobiia; order Chthoniobacterales; family Chthoniobacteraceae; genus SXWH01. The sequence goes on from JBGAPU010000075.1 coordinate 3,188, forward strand.
ACAACCGGATGGGCTTGCCCGGAAGACTGCCGTTCCGGTGCCCGGCTCTCGCTCCGGGTGTGCCTGCCGTTCCGGGCATCCGCTTTCCCTCCGATGCCCGATGTGCCGGACGAGGAGGCTAAGAATCCCGCGCCCGCGGCTTTGACTTCCGCACCGCAAACGCCTACAGCCGCTCCGCCATGAAATTCCACGCCGCTCTTTCCCTCTCCATCCTGTCCTTCGCCGCCGTCGCGACCGCCGCCGACTGGCCGCAGTATCGCGGGCCGAATGGCGATGGCAGCACTTCGGAGACGCTGCCCGCCGCGTGGCCGGCCACGCCGAAGGTGCTCTGGAAGGTGCCGGGCGGGACGGGATTCAGCTCGTTCACGGTGAGCGGGAAGTTTTGCTTCACCATCGAGGGCCAGGGCGGCGATGAGGTGCTCGTGGCGCGCAACACCGACACGGGAAAGGACATTTGGAAGCAGAGCCTCGGCTCCGGTGCGAACTACGGGCGCGGGGGCGATGATGGAGCGCCGGACAACAAGGGCGGCGACGGCCCGCGCAGCACGCCGACGCTCGCCGGGCGTGTCATTCTGGCGATGCACACGAACCTCGTGCTGCACGCGTTCAATGCGGAGACCGGCAAGCCGCTCTGGAAGCTGGACCTCATCAAGGAGCACGCCGGCAAGAACATCACATGGTCGAACGCCGCGAGCCCGCTCTTCGAGGGCGGCCTCATCTACGTGGCCGGCGGCGGCGCGGGGCAGACGTATCTCGCCATCGACCCGATCAAGGGCACCGTGGTGGCGAAGAGCGGCGACGACACCATCACGCACGCGACGCCGACCGCGGCGACGATCCACGGCCAGCGGCAGATCATCTTTTTCATGAAGAGCGGCCTCACCGCCGTGGAGCCGAAGACGCTGAAGCAGCTCTGGCACGCGGATTTTCCGTTCAATGTCAGCACCGCGGCGAGCCCGGTGGTCGCGGGTGACTACGTGTATTGCAGCGCGGGCTACAATGTCGGCGCGGCGGGATTCAAGATCACGAAGACGGGCAGCGAGTGGAAGGCCGAGCAGGTGATGCGCGTGCCGCAGAAGCCGCTCGCGAACCACTGGAGCACGCCCGTGCTTTTCGAGGGGCACCTCTACGGGATGTTCCAGTTCAAGGAATACGGCAAGGGACCGGTGAAGGCGGTGAAGCTCCCCGATGGGGACATCAAGTGGGAGCAGGCGGGCTTCGGCCCCGGCAATGTGATCCTGACCGGCGGCGGCAACGTCCTCGCGCTGAGCGACGCGGGCGAACTCGTCGCCTTCAAGGCCTCGCCCGCCGCCTACAGGGAGCTCGGCCGCTTCAAGGCGCTCGAAGGCAAGTGCTGGTCCACGCCCGTGCTGAGCAACGGCCGCGTCTTCATCCGCTCGACGAAGGAAGCCGCCTGCATCCAGCTCGGCGCCCCGGCGACGGCGGGGAGGTAGCAGCCCGCGCCGGCTGCGTGATCCGGCTCTCCGCGGTGCCGGATTTGATAACGAAGAATTCGCGGAGTTTTTCGACGGCCTTTCATCCGGGATGCTCCAAGCTGTCCGCATCATGAAAACGATCCGTTCCCTCGCTCTCTTCTCCTCGGTCATTTTGAGCATCGCCATGCCGCCGGACTCCGCGCTCGCGCAGGGCGCGGCGGATAAATCCATCGTCGGCGAGTGGGAGGGCCACATCGTCGAGGGCGACGGCTCGAACGCCGCCCAGCGCCGCATGAACATCACGGTCACGATCACCGACAAAAAGATCAGCGCGAGCGGCGGCCAGGGCCAGCCGATGGGCGAGGGCACCTACAAGGTGAGCGGCAGGCACATCGATGCGACCGGCACCGCGGGCCAGCAATACACGGGGAAGACCTACCTCGGCCTTTTCGCCATCGAGGGCGACACGCTCAAGTGGTGCTCGTGCAACGAGCGCTCGAAAACCCGCCCCGCGGCGCTGCGCACGGACCCGAAGCAGGGCCACTTCCTCATGGTGCTCACGCGGAAGAAGTGACCGCGCCCGCCGCGCGGCGGTGAATTCCCCCGCTCGACAGGCGCTGCGCTGCGCGCCAACCTCCGCCGCATGCCGCAGGAAGACACCCCGCGCATCCGCGCGCTCCGGATGCTCATGACGATGGACGCAGTCGTGCTCACCGGGCTCGGCGTGCTCTTCATCACCGTGCCGCGCCGCGTGGAGGCGATGTTCCATTTTCAAAGCCTCCCCGCCGGCGTGGACTACATGATCGGCCTTTGGGGCTGCGTGTTCGCGACGCTCGGCCCCGGCTACCTGCTCGCCGCCGTGGAGCCGCGGCGCAACGTGCTCTGGGTGCAGATGGCCATCGCGCGCGGCCTGCTCGAGGCGGTCTTCGGTGCGATGTGCGTTTATCGCCAGCTCGTCACTTGGGAGCAGGCGTCGTTCGGGATTTTCGCCGCCGTCTTCATCATGGCGGCGTATGTCGCGCTGTATCCGCGGAAGGAGGCCGCATGAGGGAGTTCCTGAACGCCCTTCCCGGGCTCGTGGTCATCGCCGCGATGATCTGGGGTTTCAAGCTCGCCGGCAGGAAGACCACGAGCGTGCCGGTGCAGATGCTCCTCGGCTTCGCCCTCGGGTGCGGCATCATCGCCGGCATCACCTGCGTGATATTCGGCATCGCATTCGCCGGCTGCCTCCTCCTGAGCGGGCCGAAGTTCCATTGAGCGAATGAGCAACGTGCGCCTTCCGGTCCGGTGGTGGGAATGGGCGCTGCAGTTCGTGCCCGCTGCCGTGGTTCTGCTGGCGACGGCATACGACGCATTTCTCATCCCGCGCGGCGGACGGATGCTCGTCGGCCTCGAAGGCGCCGTCGTCGGCTGTGTGATCGCGATCCCGCTGTGCTTCGTCGCGGCGTTCTTTCTCACGAGGCCGCATCCGCGGTGGGAAGTGCGCACCGTGTGGGTGATCCTCATGGCGCTCGCAGTGGCGGCGGTGAACTCGGGCATCGCGTTTGGCGGCTGCATGCTCGTGATGCCGTGATTTTTCTCCGTGCGCCGCGACCGGCGCCGCGCTCATGCTCGCGCGCATGAAATTTCTCCTCGCACTCCTTTTCCTCGCGCCGTCCGCATTTGCCGCAGGGCTGAAGTGGGACCGCACCACGCAGCGCATCGCGGCGCGGCAGGAGGACAAATCGGTGAAGGTCGAATTCGCCTGCCGCAACGCGGGCAAGTCGCCCGTGCGCATCGAGAGCGTGCGCGGCGTGTGCGTCTGCTGCACCGCGGCCCACGCTACGAAGAAGAAGCTCGCGCCCGGCGAGGGCGCCGCGGTGGTGGTGAAGGTGGACTTTGAGAAGAAGCCGCTCCCGCTCTCGAAAGTCGTGACCGTGAAGACGGACGACGGCGAGACCGTCGCGCTGATCGTCGAGATTCACGCGAAGCCGTAGCCGCCGCGCTACGCGGTTCAGGCCATGATCGCCTTCACCACGTTGCCCTCGACGTCCGTGAGGCGGAAGTCGCGGCCCGCGTAGTTGAAGGTGAGCTTCTCGTGGTTCAGCCCGAGCAGCGCGAGGATGGTCGCGTGCAGGTCGTGAATCTGCACTTTGTTCTCCACGGCCTCGTAGCCGTAGTCGTCCGTCTGCCCGTAGCTGAGGCCGCCCTTCACGCCGCCGCCGGCCATCCAGAGCGTGAAGCCCTTGTTGTTGTGATCGCGCCCGTCGCCGCCCTGCGCGTGCGGCGTGCGGCCGAATTCGCCGCTCCACACGACGAGCGTGTCCTTCAATAGCCCGCGCTGCTTCAGGTCGGTGAGCAGGCCCGCGATGGGGACGTCGATGGACTGGCAGTTCGCCTCCAGGGCGCGGCCGAGGTTGAAGTGCTGGTCCCAGTTGCCGTGGCAGATTTCGACGAAGCGCACGCCGGCCTCGATGAACTTGCGCGCGAGCAGGCACTTCCGGCCCATGTCATCCGTGCCGCTGCCGCCCGGCCCGCCGCCGCCGAAAAAGCTGCCCGCGCCGCGCGAACTGCCGCCGATGCCGTAGAGCTTTTTCGTCGCCTCGGATTCCTTTTCGAGATCCATCACCGCGGGCATCTGGCTCTGCATCTTGAAGGCCAGCTCGTAGCTCTCGATCACGCCCTCGACGTCTGGGTTGTATTTGTCGCGGCGCAGCGCCTCGCGGTTCAAAGTCTGGATCAGCTCGAGCTCCGTGCGCTGCGCCGTGGGGCCGAGTGTCGTCTGGATGTTCCGCACCTGCGCGCCTGCCACCGAGCGGTTGTCCGAGCCGATTTTCGTCGCCTGGTAAATCGCGGGAAGAAACGCGCTGCCGTAGTTCTGCGCGCCGCCGAAACCCTGCGGCGGTGAGAGTGTGATGAAACCCGGCAGGTTCTGGTTTTCCGTGCCGAGCCCGTAGGTCGTCCACGCTCCGAGCGACGGGCGGACGAACTGCGAGTTGCCCGTGTGCATCTTCACGAATGCCTGCGGATGCGCGGGCAGGTCCGTCTGCATCGAGCGCACGAGGCACATCTCGTCCGCATGCTTCGCGAGCGCCGGGAACAGCTCCGAAATCCACAGCCCGCTCTTCCCGTGCTGCGAAAACTTCCACTTCGAGCCGAGCAGCTTCGTGCCCGGGCGCTTGCCGGCCTTGTCGTTGTCCGCGGTCAGCTTCGGCTTGTAGTCAAAGGTGTCCACGTGCGACGGCCCGCCGCGCATGCAGAGGAAGATCACGCGCTTCGCACGCGGCGTGAAGTGCGGCTGCTTCGGCGCGAGCGGATTCACATCCGCGGCAACCGCATTGCGCCCTGCGAGCCCCGCAAACGCCAGCCAGCCGAAGCCGCACGCGAGGCTTTGCAGCACCGAGCGGCGCGTGAGCAGCGGCGTGATGTCTCCGCAGGTGTTCGGAAGGAGCGGGTTCGTCGGGTTCATGGTGAGTAAGTGTGTGTTTCAGATGACGCACGCGGCCCGCTTGGAGTTACGGCTTTCGCGGCGATGCGGGTGAAACACGGCATTCGCGGAAAGGTTGCGGCGCGCCCCTCCAGTCCGAAGACGATTCTCGATTTTTTCTCATTTCGTTGAAAGATTCGCCCGGTCCCAAACGTTTATCTCCACGCCGCCATGAAACTGTCCGCCGCCCTTCTGCTGTCACTCGCCATTTCGCTCTCCGCCGCTCCCAAGGATGCGCCGGTGACGCTTCAGGTGGACGCCTTGGAAAACCACACGCTGAAGCCGTCGTCGGCCTTTGAACTGCGGTTCGCCGAGCCGATGGTCGCGGACGGTGCGGTGGGGAAGGCGAATGTGGAGTCACCGCTCGTGATCAAGCCGGCCATCGCGGGGCAGTGGCGCTGGGTCTCGACGCAGAGCGGCGTCTTCCAGCCGAGCGAGCCGCCGCCGATGGGAGGGAAATTCCAAGTCTCGCTCGCGCCCGGGCTGAAGACGGCGGACGGCAGGGCGTTCCGCGGCGCGCTGAACGAGACCTATTTCACGCCGGCCTTCCGTGTGAAGGGCGTGAACTTCCTCGATTACTGCGACGTGAAGGATTCCGTGGCCCAGCCGCGCGCGATGTTCCTTTTCAGCGCGGACGTGGATCCGGCGACGTTCGCGGCGCACGTGAAATTTGTGGATGCGGCGAAGCTCACCGTGGACGCGGTCGTGCGGCGCTCGACGCGCGACGAAGGCTCGTTCCCCGTGTATCGCGCGGACGACCGCAGCATGCTCACGTGGGAGGGGCAGGTGCGTGAGCACCTCGCGGGCGGGCCGCCGAAGAAGGTGCAGGACGAGGACGAGGATGAGGACGCTGCGTCGGCGCCGAAGGCCGTGCCGGTTTACAGGAACCAGCTCGTCGTGACCCCGGTGAAGCCGCTGCCTCCCGGCAAAGGATGGAAGATCGTCGTGTCGCAGGGCGCGCCCGCGGCTGGTGGTGCGTTCAAGCTCGCGGCCGCGCACACGACGGACATCGGCGATGTGCAGCCGTTTTCACTGGTGAGCGTCTCGTCGGAGAACTTTGCGGTGTCGGGCAAGAAGGCGGCGATTTCCTTCAACAAGAAGCTCGGCAAGGCGGTGCGGAAGGAGCCGGCGAAATTCGTGAAGGTGGAGCCCGCACCGGCGAACCTGAAGATCGAGAAGGGCGACAGTCTTTTCGACGACGACCGCTCGCTGGTCATCCGCGGCGACTTCGCGCTCGGGACGGACTACACGATCACCGTGGCGGGCGAGACGGCGGCGGCGGAGCCGTTCACGCTCGGGCAGGCGGCGAGCCGGAAGGTGAGCTTTGCGCCGGTCGCGTCGCGCCTGTATTTCCAGGGCTTCGCGGCGCAGCAGCAGCGGGCTGGCACGCGGCAGTTCGGGCTCATGAGCGTGAACGTGCCGAAGTTCCACGTGGCCGCGAAAGTGATCCCGGCGGACAAGGTGCTCGCAGCGTTCGACGCCTACGCCAAATACACGAAGGACGAGCAGAAGGACGACGAGTTTTACCAGAAGGTGGACGAGAAGACGGTGCCGGGTGCCGTCGTGTGGCAGCGCGATGTTGCTCCGGAAGCGGCGGTGGATTCGCGTGCGGTGACGAATCTGAACTGGGACGAAATCCTCGGGCCGGGCAAGACGGGCGCGGTGTTCCTCACGGCGGAGCAGCCGACGAAGCCGGCGCCGAATGTGAAGCGCGTGGGCACGCAGGCGCTCGTGCAGGTGACGGACCTCGGCGTGGTTTGGAAGACGGGCGCGGACAATTTCCTCCACGTCTTCTCCCTCACGACGGCGCAGCCGGTGAGCGGCGCAACGGTGCGCCTGCTCGCCGAGGACGGCACGAAGATGACGGAGGTGAAGACGGCGGCGGACGGCACGGTGCGGATTCCGAAGAATGAAGACGGCGGGGACGCGAAATGGCTGCTCGTCTCGAAGGGCGGCGACCAGCACCTCATGCGCTTCGATTCGGAGCGCGGCGAGCTGGAGTTCGGCCGCTTCCGCATCAATGTCTTCGGCGAGGAGGAGGACATCCGCACGGATGAGCTCGTGGACGCTGGCAAGCGCCGCGGATTTCTCTTCACGGATCGTCCGGTGTATCGGCCGGGCGAGATGGTGCATCTGAAGGGCATCGTGCGCAGCTACACGCCGGGCGAGTCGCACATGGCGGCGGGGGCGAAGGGCATTCTGAAAATCAAGGGCCCGCGCGGCCGCGTGCTTTCGACGCAGAAGATCACCCTTTCGGACACGGGCGCGCTCAACGCCGACATCCAGCTCCCGAAGAACACCGTGGGCGGCTTTTTTGCGCAGCTCAACTTCCCGCCGAACGAGGACGAGGACTTCAGCGACATCTCATGCGGCTGGTCGGTGCAGGAGTATTCGCCGAATGCGTTCGAGGTGAAGGTGACGCCGCCGCAGACGCCGCTGCTCGGCGCGCCCATCGAGCTGCCGGTGACGGCGAAATACTACATGGGCAAGTCGCTCTCGAAGGCGCAGCTCTCGTGGTCCGTGCGCGCGATGGACGAGCATTTCGCGCCGACGGGCTTCGAGGACTTCCTGTTCACCGAGGCGCTGGCCGACTGGCGGCTCCAGCAGAAGCTCGGCGGCGAGCCGCGCTTCTCGGCTCAGGGCCGCGCGGACATCGGCGCGGACGGCGCGGTGAAAGTGGCGTTCAGCGTGCCGCAGAATTCGCGCATGCCGCAGCCGCGCCGCGTGCGCTTCCTCACGGAAATCACGGATATCAACCAGCAGACGGTCGCGGAGCGCACGGAGTTCCTCGCGCACAGCTCGGACTTTTACCTCGGCATCGCGCGGATGCCGGACGTGGTGCGCGAGGGCGAGAAATTGCCGCTGCAGCTCATCGCTGTGCGCACGGATGGCACGCCGAATCCCGAGCCCGTCGAGGCGACGGTGAAGCTCACGCGCCTCGACTGGCAGACGAACCGCATGGAGGACGCGGACGAGGCGGAGAATTTCCGCAGCGAGCCCATCACGCAGCTCATCGGGCAGTCGCAGGTGAAGACGGCGAAGCTCGTGCAGAACGGCGGCAAGTGGCTGTTCGCGGAGCCCGAGAAGAAGGACTCGTCCTTCACGCTCGAGAAGCCGGGCCTCTACGTCATCTCCGCCGTCGCGCGCGACGCGGCGGGCCGCGATGTGATCACGACGACGACGGTGAGCGTGTATGGCAAGGACGCGCTCACGTGGAATTACCGCAACCGCTTCCAGGTCGAGCTCGTTGCGGACAAGCCGGAGTATCGCGGCGGCGAGGAGGCGGTGATCTTGGTGAAGACGCCGATCAACGGCCCGGCGCTCGTGACGGTCGAGCGCGAGAATGTGAAGCGCTACTTTTTCACGAAGCTCGAGGGCAACGCGCCCGCGGTGCGCGTGCCGATTGAGGAGGGCGACGCCCCGAATGTGTTCGTGTCCGTGCTCGTGCTGCGCGGCTCGCAGGACAGCCCGAAGAAATTCAAAATGCCCGAGTATCGCATCGGCTACACGCAGGTGCGCATCGCGCGGCCCGACGCGAAGCTCTACGTGAACGTGAAGCCGTCGCGTGCGGCGTATCAGCCAGGCGAGCAGGCGGAGGTGACGTGCGAGGTGCGCGACGTGGACGGCAAGCCGGTCGCGAACGCGGAGGTCACGCTGTGGGCCGCGGACGAGGGCGTGCTGAGCCTCACGGGATTCGAGACGCCGGACCCGCTCGCGTTTTTCAGCAGGCTGCTGCGGCTCGACGTGACGACGGGCCTAACGATCGAGAAGCTGCTGCGCGAGGGCAGCGACGCAGTCGCGGAGGGGTTGTTTGAAAACAAGGGCTACCTCGTCGGCGGCTTCGGCAAGGGCGGCGACGGCAGCGTGCGCCGCAATTTCCTCGGCACCGCCTACTGGGCTGCGTCGCTGCGCAGCGATGCGCAGGGCAAGGTGCATGCGGGCTTCGTGGTGCCGGACGGGCTCACGCGCTACCGCATCATGGCGGTGGTGCAGACGAAGCGCGACCAGTTTGGAAATGCGGAGGGCGCTTTCGAGATCAACAAGCCGGTGATGCTCGAGCCGTCGGTGCCGCGCTTTGCGAATGTCGGCGACCGCATCGTGCTGCGCGCGGTGGTGCACAACACGACGGAGCAGGCGGGCGAGGCAAAGGTCGGCATCAAGCTCGATGCCACCGCGAGCGCGGGTGAGACCGAGCAGACCGTGAGCATTCCCGCGAAGGGATCGGTCGCCGTGGATTTCCCGATCGAGCTGCGCGAGACGGGCGAGGCGAAGTGGGTGTGGAATGCGGAGTTCACCGGCGGCGGCGCGAAGTTCCGCGACGCGGTGGAGACGACGCTGAAGATCACTTTCCCCGCGCCGCTGCTGCGCGAGGTGAAGCAGCAGCGCGTGGACGCCGCGGAGACGAACGTGCTCGCGGGCTTCGACCCGACGCTCATGCAGGGCAAGGGCGTCGTGCGCGTGAGCATTTCCAACTCGCGCATTTTCGAGCTGCGCGAGGGCGTGGGCGAACTGCTGCACTATCCGTATGGTTGCGTGGAACAGACGACTTCCTCGATGCTGCCGTGGCTCGGGCTGCGCGATTTCCGCGACGTGCTGCCGGAGCTGAAGCGGACGGATGCGGAGTTTGAGACGGTGTTGGAAAAAGGAGTCGCGCGTCTCTTCTCGATGCAGACCTCGAACGGCGGACTCGCCTACTGGCCCGGCGGGCACACGGCGGATTTCTGGGGCAGCGCGTATGGCGCGCTCGGCCTCGTGATGGCGCAGAGGGCCGGCGTCGAGGTGGATGAGAGCGACCTCAAGCGGTTGCTCGATTACCTCAGCAAGGAGCTGCGCGGCGCGGCGGACTCGAATGACAAGTGGCAGCTCTCGCCGCGCGCGCTCGCGTGCTACGCGCTTGCGTTCGCGGGCCGGCCCGAGGCGGCGTATCACGAGGCGCTGTTCAAGAAGCGCGACCTGCTCACGCAGGAAAGCCGCGCATTGCTCGCGCTCGCCGCGCTCGAGACGAAGGGCGGCGCGAAGATGGCCGACACGCTGCTCAAGATGCAGGACAAGGCGGTCGAGGAGGATTTCTGGTTCGGCTCCGTCGCACGCGCGCAGGGTGTGCGCCTGCTCGCGTGGTCGAAGCTCGCGCCGAAATCCGCTGGGACCGATGCGATCGCCGCGGCGCTCTTCGACGCGCGCACGGACGGCCATTGGATGACCACGCAGGGCAACGCCTGGGCCGTCCTCGGCCTCGCTGAATACATCCGCCGCACGGAGACGAACCGGAAGGAAGTGAAGGGTTCGCTCGTTTCCGGTGCGGAGCCCGCGAATTTCGACCTCGCGGCGAAGGGCGCGTTTTTCGAGAAGGAGTTTTCCTTCGATGCCGCAAAGGCGATCACGCTGCGCAATCCCGGCAAGGGCCGCATCTTCACGCACGTGAAAGTGGAGTCGCAGCCGAAGACGCTCGTCGCCGAGCGCAAGGACCGCGGCTACTCGATCACGCGCACCTACCAGCGCATCAACGACGACGGCTCGCTCTCGCCGCTCGACGAGGCGCGCGTCGGCGACCGTGTGCTTGTGACGCTGGACTTCGTCGCGCCCGGCCGCGCGAGCTACGTGGCAATTGACGACCCGCTGCCCGCCGTGTTCGAGGCGGTGAACCCGGAATTCAAGTCGCAGGCGATGGCCGGCCGCGAACTGTCGAATGTGTTCGCGTCCGACTTCACCGAGCTGCGCGACGACCGCGCGCTGTTCTTCTCGAACTCGATGTGGCCCGGCAAACACCAGATCCGCTACCTCGCCCGCGTGCGCGCGACCGGCACCGCCACCGCGCCGCCCGCGAAAATCGAGGAGATGTATCACCCCGACCGTTTCGGCCTGAGCGCGTCGCTCGTGGTGAAAGGCAGCGCGCTGAAATGAGCCGCGGCGCGTGTGCGCGCCGCTGATCCCGCTGTGCAAACTCCGCAGAAAAAACGCCGCTGGGTGCGATGGCTGAAGCGCACCGCATTCACACTGGCGGTGCTTTTTCTCGCCGCGTGGATCGGGCTGAAGTTCGTGCCCGTGCCGGAGTCGCTGCTGCGCACGCCGCCGGTGAGCGTGGAGTTCACGGACCGCGGCGGCAAGACGCTGCGCGAGACGCGCGTGGGTGAGCGGTTCCGGCGTGAGGTGAAGTATGCGGAGATTCCGCAGAACGTGATCCACGCGATGCTCGCCGCGGAGGACAAGCGCTTCTTCTCGCACTCGGGCGTGGACTGGCTCGCGGCAGGGCGCGCCGCGGTGACGAGCATCCGCGCGGGGCGGAAGACCTCGGGCGCGAGCACGATTTCGCAGCAGCTCATCAAGCTCTCCGTGCCGCGCGCGCGGACGGTGAAGACGAAGCTCATCGAAATGGCGACGGCGCTGCGGCTCGAGCAGCTCTGGTCAAAGGAGGAAATCCTCGCGGCGTATTTGAACCGGCTCGATTTCGGGAACCTCAACTTCGGCGTCGCGCAGGCGGCGAGCTACTACTTCGGCAAGCCGCTCGCGGACCTCAGCAACGCCGAGGCCGCGCTGCTCGCCGGGCTGCCGTGGAATCCCACGCGGCTCAACCCGCACGCGAATCCCGCTGCGGCGAAGCGCCGGCAGGAGACGGTGTTGAAACGGATGCTCGAGTCGGGTTGGCTCACGCAGGAGGAGTTCGACCGCGCGCTTGCGGAGCCGCTGCGGTATGAAAGGGCGCGGCGGGCTTTCAATGCGCCGCACTTTGTGGATCTCGTGCTGCAGCGCGAGAGCGGAGAGCTTGCGGGCGTGGCTGATGCGAGCGATGCGAGTGGAGAAGAGCCCGCCTCCTTCCGTCAGCGGCTACAGGGCGAGGTGCGCACCACGCTCGACCTTGATTTGAACCGTTTCGTCGAGCGCAGCGTCACGGAGCGGCTCGCGAGCCTGCGTGCGCAGAACGTGCGCGACGCGGCGGCGGTGGTGCTCGACAACCGCACCGGCGAGGTGCTCGCGCTCGTGGGTTCGGGGGATTATTTTGCGCCGGGCAGCGGCATGGTGAACGGCGCGACGCAGCCGCGCTCGGCAGGCTCGACGATCAAGCCCGTCACCTACCTGCTCGCGCTCGAGCGCGGCGACACGCCGGCAACGGTCGTGCCCGATGTGCCTACGGAATTTCCCACGCCGACCGGCCCGTATCGCCCGGAGAATTACCACCGCCACTGCCAGGGACCCGTGCGCTACCGCGAGGCGCTCGCGTGCTCGCTGAACATCCCCGCCGTGCGGGTGCTCCAGTCGCTCGGCGGCGCCGCGCCTTTGCAGCGCCGCTTGCAGGCATGGGGTGTGACCACTTTGCCGAAGCCCGCGGACGAATACGGCCTCGGCCTCACGATCGGAAACGCCGAGGTGCGCCTGCTCGAACTCGCGAACCTCTACGCCACGCTCGCGCGCATGGGCGAGTGGCGGTCGTATCGGCTGCTCGCGGATGCCGGCGCCGCGCCCGCGCCCGCGCCGCTGAGTTTGGAACTGCAGGGCGGTGTCACGCACCCGCAGCTCTGCTGGCTCATCGCCGACATGCTCTCGGACAACGCCGCCCGCACACCGGGCTTCGGCGCGAACTCGGCGCTGAGGTTCAATTTCCCCGTCGCGTGCAAGACGGGGACGAGCACCGATTTCCGCGACAACTGGGCGATGGGCTACACGCCCGAGTTCACCGTCGGCGTGTGGGTCGGCAACTTCGACGGCGCGCCGATGCGCGAAGTGTCGGGCGTCACTGGCGCCGCGCCGATCATGCACGACATCATGGACCACCTGCACCGGCGCTTCGGCACGACGTGGTTTGAGAGGCCGGAGGGAATCGTGGAGCGCGCAGTCCATCCGCTCACGGGCCGCGCACCGGCAGACGGCGAGCCGCCCCGTGCGGAAGCGGTCGTGGAAAAATTCGCCGCCGGCAATCCGCCGCCGCCCGCCGGCGCGGACGACTTCGACTCCGCGGGCCGCGTGCGCCTCGGCGCGGAATACACCGAGTGGGCCGCCAGCGCCGACAACCAGCTCCGCGACCGTGTGGCGCTCGCCGATGCGGGCCGGCTGCACCTCATCTCCCCGCAGCCCGGCTCGACCTTCCTTGTGGACCCCGATGTTCCGTCGTCGGGTCTCGTCCCGCTGGTCGCGAGCGGTTCGGGCCGGCTGGTTTGGGAATGCAGCACGCTGGCCCTTCAGGAAAAGGCCGGGCGGTTCTTCGCCGTGGCCGCCGAAGGCCGGCACGAGCTGACCGCCCGCGACCCGCGGTCGGGGGAAATGGTGAGGACGTGGGTGGTGGTAAAGGCGCTCTGATACATCGAGTGCCCCCGGCCACGACAGCGGTGGGGCAACTCCGCCGCGCCAAACTGCCGGGATGAAAAGCGGCTCACTCGGCGGTGACGCCGATCACAATCTCGCTCACTTTGCCCCGGGTGAATGTGAACTCCACGCCGTCGTAGAGCGAGCCGGCGAGCAAGGACTTGCCGGTCTTGCTGTTCCCCCTGTCCCGTTCTTTGGCGTAGGCTTTGGTCGCGGCAGCCTCGGTGCTGCCGATGGCGATGCCCCGCGCTGTTACGAGCGAGCAGGGTGCTTTCGCTCGGATCATGAAGACTTTCTGAACGCCATTCTGCTTGAGCGACTGCATCACGAGCGTGAGGCCGCCCGTGGGATATTGCCAATCCTGCACGCGAGTGCCGTCGGCCTCCTGCAGCATCTCCCTTCCCTTGGATTCAGGTTTGCCCAGGAGCTTCACCACCTCTGCGGCGGACTGACCGAGTGCGAGTTTGCCGAATGGCTCGGACGTGACGCCCGGCACTGGCTTTCGCGCGTCCGCCGCGTGAAGTGGCAGCGCGATTCCGAAGGCTGTGGTTAGAAGAATGGCAATGGAGTGACGGAGTGTGATCATGAAAGGAATAAGTTTCAGTTGGGCGGTCGATCGACTTGTCGCGCCTGAAACGCCAGCCCCGTCTCATCGCGGATGCAGCCGAGTGCATCGAATGCCGGATCGACGGCTGGCAAAGGAGGATCAGTCTTGCGCGAATATGCGGGCCGTGCGGGGTCCAGCAGCAGGGCGACGATTTCGAGCTGGCCCTCGGCGGCTTCGAGCGGCGTCTGCGGCATTCCATCGCCCCACAGGCCCGCGTTCCGGTTCGCGCCGTGTTTCAGGAGCACGCGCACGCCATCGCTCGACTTACGGTGGATGACTTCCATCAGCAGCCCCCACCAGTCGCCCCAAGTGTCGGTGAAGAGCGCATTGTCATCAATGTGCGTCGCATCCGTTGCCAGCAGCAGGTCGAGCAGATCCCAGTTCTCCTGTTCACAGGCCACCTTGAGTTGGGATCGGGAAATCTGAGTCATGGGGGAGGCGGTGAGCGACGCACTTTGGAGCGGGGCATGAATCGGGGCGCCAAGACCTGCCGATCGCGGCCCTGCCCTTACTCTCCGTAGATTTCGTCGCGGAGTTCCTTGGCGGCTTTCCTAGCTTGGGCGTATTTCTTCACCTTGATCAGATTCGCGAAGTTCTGAAGCTGGGTGACTAGGTCGTCGCCCAGCTTGCCTTTGCAAAAGGCGATCCCCTTGTTGAGGCGCTTCAGCGTGTCAGGCGAGTCGGGCGACTGGCCCACTTCCTGGAGGCAGAAGAGATAGACCATCACCTCCGGGCTGTCGCCGAAGGCCAGTGAGTCGATGGTCGCTGATGCGGGCGTGCCGAGGAGCAGCAGGGAGCAAAGGGTGATGAGAAGGGAACGGACTGTTGTCATGCGGTTGAGAAGGGGGGTCACGCTGGGAGCCGGATGAAGGGTCCGCACGGGTCAATTCCGGAGATCGGGCCAGCCAAACTCCTTTGCCTGACGGTCGGTGATCGGCGTGGGGCCGCTGACACGGGAGACGCGCCTGTTTTCGATCTTGAATTTGATGCAGGAGACGGTGCGGCGGTCGGAGCGGTAGGAGATCGTCACGGACTTGGAATCCGCCGACCAGTTTGCATGGTATGCGCCTGCCAGAGTGTCGGCCCCCCAGGTGTTCTCGGGATCTCCCGTGATTGGGCCGATCTTCCTGCCGGTCTTTGCATCCATGAGATGCAGGTTGAAGTTATCTGATCCGATGTCGCCTTCGCCGTGCGCGGCAATGAAGTATAGGCCATCCGGCGAGCGCCCGCGCGTGATGGTGACATACTCATCGCGCTTGTAAACGTAGTTGGAGGTCGCTTGCGCGAAGGGAGCCGACGCCGAGAGAGTGACTCCGGCGAGGACGGTGGAGAGGAACATGCGCCTGTTCATGTGGCCAGGAGATGAACTGTTTGCATTGCTTGCGTCAAACTAAACGCCTGCGGCTGCGGCTGCGGGCGTTCGGACGGCTTGATGAGCACGGCAGCGGTGTCGTTGCTGCCGGGAGCCTTCCGCGCTACTTCGCCTTGGCCCGGAGCGCGGCTGTGCGCTCGCGGGTGACCCGGAGCAGGCCGCGGTCTCTTGCAAAGCGCGGGTTGGCCAGCTCATCGTCTCCGTCGTCGAGCGAGGCTTCGATTTTTTCGCCGCGGCTCTGCATCCACCCGCGCTGCTCCTCAAGGAGCTGCGCTTTGCCCGCGGCGTCCAATTTGTCACGCAGCGCGGCGTAGGCGGTGTTGAGTTCCTTGTCGGCGGCGGCGACGAGCGGGTGATCCTCCGCCGGCTCGGGAGGCATGGCTTTGCTCGGGCGCACGGAGACGACTTCGGCATGCGGGCCGGGGGTGAGGCGCAGCTCGACGATGGCCTCAACAGTCGGGGCCTCCTGGATGGGAATTTGGGCGATGCAGGGGACGCGCAGGGTGGTGGCGTCGGAGAAACCGGTGAGCAGTCCAGCCTCCGGCAGCTCGGTGATCCAATAGTCGGAGACGTAACGCTTCGCACTTCCGCGCACTTTGGCGACGTGCTTGGCGGTGGCGGGATTGAGGATTTTGAGGAGATCGATCTGCTTTGCGCCGGCCTGGCTGAGTTCCACGAGGCGGATGTCCTTCGGCTCCCATTTCCCGGCGCTTCCCGCGAGGATGAAGCGGCGTCCGTCCTTCTCCGGCCCGTAGGCGACGCCGAAGCCTCCGTGGTTTTTGCTGGGAAAATAAGGGTCGCTGAAATCGAGCCGCACGGCGATCGCGCCGCGCTCAAGGTCCACGATCACGTTGCCTAATTTGTAACCCTCTTCGCCTGCGTATTCGGATACCCCCCGCTCCCGTTTCGCGATCCCGTCCCAGTCCACCGGCGGCTTGCCCTTGTCGGGGCGGATCGTGCAGGCGCCGGCGTAGCGGCCATCGGCGGACCGTGTGCCGCTGATGAGCCGCACACGCTCGCCATTGATATTCATGACACCGGCTTGGCGCACAGGTTCTGCGGCGGTGGTGACGGAGGTGAGCGCGATTAGTGACAGCAGCAGGGGCTTCATTGGGATGTGGAAAACCGGAGCCTGTCTAATCTGCGCGCCCGCAGCGACGAAAGGCATTTCATCCACCGGAATGAGCTTCCCCAGACTGTTGGGCCAGAATTGGGTGATAGGATGAGTGATGAGGTCGTGGTTTGAGAAGGTCAGAGCGAAGGCGTCTGATGGGATGCGGGCGATAGGGACGAGTGAGCACGGCGGCGGTCAGGCCTCGTTCGTGAAGCGTCGGCCTTCGCCCGCGAGCGTCAGATCCTCGCGGACGGGCTTCTGAGCTTCGCGGTTGGAGCTTTTGGCTTCGCGTTTGGGGTCCAAACTGCGAAAGGCTGGGGCTCCGACTGTCACGCGCGAAGCTCAGACCCTCATCCGCGAGGCTCGCACTGCCGCATTTGGGTCTCTGAAGGTCGCGATGTGACCCTTGAACTGCCAATTGCGAGGTTCTGATGGTGGCGCGCGAAGCTCAAAGCGCCTCCCGCGAAGCCAAAAAGGTCGCGGGAGAGGCGCAGAGGCCCGCCAGCATGCCCGGGAACCTTGCGCGCAAGGGTCAAAGCCTCGCGTTTGGGCGTTCGGCGGGCGTTCGGCAGCTTTTGTGTCTCATTGGCACACTTCGGTGCGCCAAATGCGCCAGAAAATGGGGCGTGCCCGCGGGGTTTAGCGCTGTGAAATCGTAGTAAATCGCTGTAAATTAGGGCTTTGAAGATTCACACCCCCGTGGCGTGCCGATTGCAAGAGGCGAGGCGACCAATTTCCCAACCCGGCCTCCAAAGGGCCAACCCATTTCAAGCAACACCCAATTTTATGGCAAAAATCCTCGGAATCGACCTCGGCACTACGAACTCCTGCATGTCCGTCATGGACGGTGGCGAGCCGATCGTCCTCGAAAATTCGGAAGGCGCGCGGACCACGCCCTCCATCGTCGCTTTTTCCAAGACGGGCGAGCGGCTCGTCGGGCAGGCTGCGAAGCGGCAGGCGGTGACGAATGCGACCAACACGGTGTTCTCCGTGAAGCGCTTCATGGGGCGCAAGTTTGATGAAGTGCAGGACGAACTGAAGCGCGTGCCCTACAAGGTCGTGAAGGCGGCGAATGGCGATGCGCACATCCAGGTCGTCGTGAACGGCGAGCCGAAGACGTTTTCGCCGCCGGAGATCAGCGCGATGATTCTCGCGAAGCTCAAGAGCGACGCGGAGGCGAAGCTCGGCGAGACCATCACGCAGGCGGTCGTGACTGTGCCGGCATATTTCAATGACTCGCAGCGTCAGGCGACGAAGGACGCGGGCAAGATCGCGGGGCTCGACGTGCTCCGCATCATCAACGAGCCGACGGCGGCTTCGCTGGCCTACGGCCTCGACAAGAAGAAGGACGAGAAGATCGCGGTGTATGATCTCGGTGGCGGCACGTTCGACATTTCGGTGCTCGAAATCGGCGACGGCGTCTTCGAGGTGAAGGCGACGAACGGCGACACGCACCTCGGCGGCGACGACTGGGATCACGCGCTCATGGACTGGGTGCTCGCGGAGTTCAGGAGCGACAGCGGCATTGACCTCACGAAGCAGCCCGACGCGATCCAGCGCATCAAGGAGGAGTGCGAGAAGGCGAAGATCGCGCTCAGCTCGGCGCAGGAATACGAGATCAATCTGCCGTTCATCACGGCGGATCAGAGCGGGCCGAAGCACATCCAGAAGAAGCTGACCCGCGCGAAGCTGGAGCAGCTCACGGATTCGCTCTTCCAGCGCACGCTGGCGCCGACCCGCGCGTGCATCAAGGACGCGGGGATTGCGCAGAACGACATCAACGAGCTGGTGCTCGTCGGCGGCATGACCCGCATGCCGAAGGTCGTCGAGACCGCGCGCGGTATCATCGGCAAGGAGCCTCACAAGGGCGTGAACCCGGACGAAGTCGTTGCCATCGGCGCAGCCATCCAGGGCGGCGTGCTGAAGGGCGACGTGAAGGATGTGCTCCTGCTCGATGTCGCGCCGCTCACGCTGGCCATCGAGACCGCCGGCGGCGTCGCCACCTCGATGATTGCGCGCAACACGACCATCCCCACGCGCAAGTCGCAGACCTTCTCGACCTATTCGGACAACCAGCCCGGCGTGGAAATCGTCGTGCTCCAGGGCGAGCGCCCGATGTCGAAGGACAACAAGAAGCTCGGCACTTTCCACCTCGACGGCATCCCGCCGGCCCCGCGTGGCACGCCGCAGATCGAGGTCACGTTCGACATTGATGCGAACGGCATCCTCAACGTGAGCGCGAAGGACCTCGGCACCGGCAAGGAGCAGAAAATCTCCATCACCGGCAGCAGCGGCCTCTCGAAGGAGGAGGTCGAGAAGATGCAGCGCGACGCCGAGTCGCACGCCGAGGAGGACAAGAAGCTCAAGGAATCCGCCGAAGTCCGCAACAACGCCGACAACCTCGCCTACCAGTGCGAGAAGCAGCTCAAGGAGCTTGGCGAGAAAATCCCCGGCAATGTGAAGGCGGACATTGAGGCGAAGATTGCCACCGTTCGCGAGACGCTGAAGGGCAACGACACCGAGGCCATCAAGACTGCCTACACCGACCTGCAGAACAAATTCCAGGCGGCCAGCGAAGACCTTTACAAGAACGCCTCCGCCGGAGCCGGAGCCCAGCCCGAAGGCGCAAGCCAGGCCGGAGCTTCCGCCGGTGCCGCGAAGAAGCCCGACGGCGACGTCGTGGACGCGGAGTTCGAAGTTGTGGACGAAAACAAGAAGAAATAACTCTCCGCCGCGGTGCGGGCGCTGTGCCCGCCCCGCGGCACCTTCGTCCCCATGAAGCGCCGTCTTACTCTCGCCATTGGCTGCCTCGCTTTTGCGATGCCGGCGCTGGCACACACCAATTTACCGAACCCAAGCCGCAACACGGGCTTGGGCTCGCTAAAAACCCACAAACAACAACAAACCCACAACACCACACATACCATGGCAAAAGTGAACGTTCGTCCCCTCGGGGATCGCGTCCTCGTCCAGCACATCGAGGAAGCGGAAGTCAAGAAAGGCGGCATCATCATTCCTGATACCGCGAAGGAGAAACCGCAGGAGGGCAAAGTCGTCGCCCTCGGCACCGGCAAGCGCGATGAAGACGGGAAGCTCATCCCCTTCACCGTGAAGGCCGGCGACAAGGTGCTGATCAGCAAATACGGCGGCACCGAGATCAAGGTGGACGGCGAGAGCTACCTGATCATGCGCGAAGACGACATCCTCGGCATCATCGGCTAATCACACCCAGTAACCAGAAACTAGAAACCAGAAACCAACTACAATGGCAGCTAAACAACTCCAATTCGACGAGACGGCGCGTCAGGCCCTCCTGCGCGGCGTCGAGAAACTCGCAAAGGCAGTCAAGGCAACCCTCGGGCCGGCCGGACGCAACGTCATCCTCGACAAGAAATTCGGTTCCCCGACCATCACCAAGGACGGTGTGACGGTCGCGAAGGAGATCGAGCTCGAGCGCGAAGGCCTCCGCAACGTGACGGCCGGCGCAGTGCCGACCTCGCTCCAGCGCGGCATCACCAAGGCCGTCGAGGCGATCACCGCGGAACTCGCGAAGATCTCCAAGAAGGTCAAGGACCGCACCGAGATCGCGCAGGTCGCGACCGTCTCCGCCAACTGGGACACCGCCATCGGCAACATCATTGCCGACGCGATGGACAAGGTGGGCAAGGACGGCACGATCACCGTCGAGGAAGCGAAGAGCATCGAGACCACGCTCGACGTCGTCGAGGGCATGCAGTTCGACAAGGGCTACATCTCCCCTTACTTCGTCACGAACGCCGAGACGATGGAAGCGAACCTCGAGAACGCCTACCTCCTCATCCACGAGAAGAAAATCACCAGCCTCAAGGACATCCTCCCCGTGCTGGAGAAGGTCGCGAAGACCGGCAAGCCGCTCCTCATCATCTCCGAGGACGTCGAAGGCGAAGCCCTCGCGACGCTCGTCGTGAACAAGCTCCGTGGCACCATCAATGTCGCCGCCGTCAAGGCGCCCGGCTTCGGTGACCGCCGCAAGGCCATGATGGAAGACATCGCCATCCTCACGGGCGGCAAGTGCATCACCGAGGACCTCGGCCTCAAGCTCGAGAACCTCGGCCTCGAAGACCTCGGCCGCGCCAAGCGCGTGACCATCGACAAGGAGAACACGACCATCGTCGAAGGCACCGGCAAGCCGAGCGACATCAGCGGCCGCGTGTCGCAGATCCGCCGCCAGATCGAGGAGACCACCAGCGACTACGACCGCGAGAAGCTCCAGGAGCGCCTCGCCAAGCTCGCCGGCGGCGTCGCCGTCATCAACGTCGGTGCAGCCACTGAGACCGAGATGAAGGAAAAGAAGGCCCGCGTGGAAGACGCGCTGCACGCCACGCGCGCAGCCGTCGAGGAAGGCATCGTCCCCGGAGGCGGTGTCGCGCTCATCCGCGCGCAGAAGGCCCTCGACAACCTCAAGGTCGAAGGCGACGAGAAGATCGGCGCCGAGATCGTCCGCCGCGCCGTCGAGGCGCCGCTCCGCCAGCTCGCCGACAACGCGGGCCTCGAGGGCGCGCTCATCGTCAGCGAAGCGAAGCGCCGCAAGGGCAACGAAGGTCTGAACATCGCCAACGGCGAGTGGGTGGACCTCGTGAAGGCCGGCGTCGTTGACCCCACGAAGGTCACGCGCAGCGCGCTGCAGCACGCCGCCTCGATCAGCGGCCTGCTCCTCACGACCGAGGCCCTCATCACCGAGGTCCCGGAGAAGAAGGCGCCCGCAGCCGGCGGCCATGACCACCACGGTCACGGCGGCGGCGAGTTCTAAGCTCCGCTCCGAAAAATCACCCGCGCTTCCAAGCGCGGATCCAATCACAGCCGCCGCGTCCAGCAATGGGCGCGGCGGTTTGCTTTTTCGAGGAACGCTCCGCGAATGCGGGAGCTGCGTGGCGAAAACCGGCTACTTCGCG
This sequence comes from Chthoniobacteraceae bacterium, assembly GCA_044221035.1. Classification (GTDB taxonomy): domain Bacteria; phylum Verrucomicrobiota; class Verrucomicrobiia; order Chthoniobacterales; family Chthoniobacteraceae; genus SXWH01. The sequence continues at coordinate 24,409 of JBGAPU010000075.1, forward strand.
CTGCCCTCGGCAGCCACGCGCCGCGCGGCCTCGTCGTCGAGCTTCAGCAGCGCCGCGGCGTTGTCACCGGCGAGGCGGAGTCGGTCGATCAAATCGGACACCGTGTTCTCCTCCTGCACCTGCTCCTGCAGGAACCACGTGAGGAACTGCAGCGTGGAGTAGTCCTTCTCCTGCAGCGCCAGCTCGTAGAGCGCGTTGATCTGCTGCGTCACGCCCTGCTCCTGCGCGAGGGCGATTTCAAACACCTCCAGCGGGTGGTCGCCATACTGCGTCTTCGGCGCGTCGAGCGCGCTGAGGCTCACGGTCACGTTGCGCTCGCGGAGGAAATCGAAGAGCTTCATCGCGTGGTCGTGCTCCTCGGCGGCCTGCATGCGCATCCATTTTGCGAAGCCGAGATACGGCGAGTCCTCGAAATGCGCGGACATGCCGAGGTAGTTGTAGTGAGCCTGGAGCTCGTTCTTGATCTGCGCGTTGATGGCCTTGTGGACGGATGTTGGAGGTTTCATGGCAGTGGCTGGTTTGTGCGGGAAGCCTAGGCGGATTTTCCGAATGGCAACAGTCGAAATGCTTGGCGTGTTTCAGTGGTGCCGCCTGCGTGCAGTTGCGGCTGTGCGTCGGAAAATCAGGCAAGCAGCGGCAGCAACGCGGCGGGGGAGGGGAGCAGCCCGGCGTCGGATGCCGCATCGCGGGGTGCACATTCCGCGGGAATCGGCGGCGGCGTGGATGCGGCCTGATCCTTTTCGGCGAGAAGCTCGACGTCCTTCGCCACGCGCCCGGCCTGCTGGTGCAGGTCGTCCGCTGCACCGAGGATTGCTGCCTGCACGTCGAACGGCGCCTGCCGCGCGTCGCGCTGCGAGGCCAGCGTCGCACGCAGCGAGCGCAGAGATGACCCGATATTTTCGACAGCGGCGGCCACATAGGCGTCGGCGATCTTTTCGGAAAACGCGACGGGCCGCGACGGGAAGCGCTCGCGGATTGCGGTCTCCCACTGGCTCTCGAATTCCGCGCGGCTCTCCGCCTGCAGGCGCTTCTCCTTTTCGAGCGGCGTGATGTCGCGCCCGCCGTCCGCGCCGAAAAGCCGCTGGCGCACCTTCGCGCGGCTGCGGAAGAGCAGCCAGTCCACGAAGGTCTTCTTCACCGGCAGCGCGTCGGCCCGCAGCGCCATCTTGTAGGCTGCGAGGTCGTCGTCCATGCGCGCGGCCGCGAGCGCGCGCTGGCCGATTTCGCGCAGCGAAAAGCCAGCCGTCCTCAGGTCGGCGAGAATCTCCGCCGTCGGCCGCGTGCCCGCGTGCTCCGTGCCGGCGAGCCGGCTGAGGCGCGCGCGGCTCTCCTCGGCGAGTGTGCGCGCGGTGTCGGTGAGCGCGGGGTTCCAGTGCAGGTGCGTGAGCGCGGTGAGGCTGTCGCTTCCCGCCATCCACCGCGTGAAGCCCTGCCGGATTTCCTCGCGGAGCTGTGCGGTCCTGGCCGAGGTCGCATCCTCGGCGCCGTGGCGGTGCTCCTCGCGCATCGGCTGGAGCAGCGCGGTCCAGTCCGCCCGCAGCAGCCGGTCGGTCGCCGCGATCTGCGCATCGAGCGCGCGGATTTCCCCGCCGAGCGCCTCCTGCTTTGCACGCAATGCCGCGACCTCCTCGCCCGCGACGACCTCCTGCATTTCGCCGCAGAGCGTGTGCGACTGGCGCAGGCTGTCGCGGATGAACTCGCGCGTGTAGTCGCTGCTGTTCAGGTAATCCATCAGGTCGTCCTGAAACGCGTCGAATGACGTGAGTTCGTCGAACGCCGTGCGCGGCTCCGCCGACCCGTTCGAGCCGGAGAGCTTGGCCGACGCCGCATTCAGCAGGTCCACCGCGTGGATGCGGACGCGCCCCTCGTCGTGCGCCGCACGCAGCGGCCCGGCCATCGAGAGCGTGCGGAACGCCTCCAGCACGCGCGCAGGGTTCTCGCTCTCCGCGCTCGGGCGCAGGCTGCCGTCGGGCGCGAGGTCGCGCTTGCTGGTGTCCACGTTCACCACGATGAAGATGCGGCTGAAGAGATCGAGGAGCTGGTTGAACTCCGCGAACACCTGCTCGAGGAAGAGATTGTCCGTCTTCACCACGAAGACCGCGCACGCCGCGCCGTCGCGGAACTCGCGCGTGAGCACGTCGTAGCCGAAATTCATCCGGCTGTAGAGGCCGGGCGTGTCCACGAGCACCATCGCCGACTCGCCGAGCGGAGGCACGGAGACCTTGATGTCCACGCGCCGGATCGCCTCGGGGAAATCGGTGCCCGGATCGAATCCGCCGCCGCGCTCCTCCGCCGCGCGGATCTGCCGCGCGAGCACCGTGTGCGCGTCCTCCACGACAGCCTTCAGCTCGAGCCCGGTGGAGAAGACCGTCTCGCGCCCGTTGTAGCGCGTCACCGCGTAGCGCGCGTTGTCCGAGTGCTGCACGAACACAAGGCACGGGTAGCCAGGCAGCGACGTGACCTCGCTCACATACGCGCCGCTCATCGCATTCATCAGCGTGCTCTTGCCGCTCTTCAGCGGGCCGAAAATCAGCAGGTAGGCGTGCTGGCTCTCCAGCTTGTCCGTCAGCGAGCGCAGCCGCGCGCGCAAGTCGTTGAGCGTCGCCAGCGAGCCCTGGAGCGGGGCGCCGCCGCGCTCAAACTGGTTCGCCGCCTTCAATATCGCCTGCGGCAGCGTGCCGAGGCTCTGGGAACACACCGTGCAGAATTGGGAAATCTCGCTCTTCATTCGCTTTCACCGTTCATTTTTTCGCGCCGCGGTCAACGCGGCTTCGGCGAAGTCGCGAAACTGTTTCCCCTAAGCTTCAGGGCGCCGCAATCTCGCACCGCCGGATCACCGCAAACTCGCGCGCCAGCTCCGCCCGGAAGTCCGGATGCGCGATCGCCACGAGCGCCTCGCCGCGTTCGCGCAGCGTCATTCCGTGCAGGTTCACCGCGCCGAATTCCGTCACCACCCAGTGGACGTGCCCGCGCGTGGTCACGACTCCCGCGCCGGGCTTCAGCACCGGCACGATGCGCGACACGGTGCCGCCCGCAGCGGTCGAGGGCAGCGCGATGATCGGCTTCCCTCCGCGCGAGAGCGCGGCGCCGCGGATGAAATCCATCTGCCCGCCGATGCCGGAGAAGATGCGGTGGCCGAAGCTGTCCGCGCACACCTGGCCGGTGAGATCGATCTCGATGGCGGAGTTCACCGCCACGAGCTTGTCGAGCTTGCGCAGCAGGCCGGTGTCGTTCGTCCGGTCGCACGGGTGGAACTCCACGGCGGGATTGTCGCGCACGAAGTCGAACAGCCGCCGCGTGCCGCTCACGAAGCTCGTCACGAGGCGCTTCGGGTGGACCGCCTTCAGGCGGTTCGTGATCGCGCCCGTGGCGTAGAGGTCCACCACGCCGTCGGAGAACATCTCCGTGTGGATGCCGAGGTCGCGCTTGTCGCCGAGCCGCGCGAGCACCGCATCGGGGATCGCGCCGATGCCGAGCTGCAGCACCGAGCCGTCCTCCACGAGATCCGCGATCAACTGGCCGATGCGCGCATGCACCTCGGTGCCCCTTTCGCCGGCGTGCTCAATGAGCGGGCGGTCCGTGTGGACGAACGCCGCCACGCGGTCGAACGGCACCAGCGCCGCGCCGTGCGTCCGGGGCATCTGCCCGTTGATTTCCGCGATGATGATCTTCGCCGTGTCCGCCGCCGCGCGCGCCGCGTCCACCGACGTGCCGAGCGAGCACCAGCCGTGGGCATCCGGCGGCGAGAGCTGGAGCAGCGCGGCGTCGAGCGGGATCTGCCCGCTTTGGAAAAGTCCGGGGATGTCCGAGAGGAAAATCGGGATGAAGTCCGCGCGGGCCTCCTCGATCGGCCTGCGCTGCGCCGCGCCGGTGAAGAACGAGATCGAGCGGAAGCGCCCCGAGTGCTCCGGCTCCGCGAACGGCGTCGGCCCTCCGAGGTGCAGGTGGTAGAGGCGCACATCCTCGAGGTCGCCGCGCCGCACCATCGCCTCCAGGAGCGGCGTGGGCGTCGCGCATGCGCCGTGGATGAAGACGCGCATGCCGCTCTTCAGCAGCGACACCGCGTCGGCCGCGGAGACGGCGCGTCCGGGCCAGCCGGAGCTTTTCGGAAGGGAGTGGGAGAGGTGCGGCATGATTCGGTGCCGCGGGATTGGGAAGTGTTCATCCCGCGCGCGGCAATCCAATTTCGCACTCCACGCCTCCGGACCCCTGGCAATGCATGCGCAAACGTGCGCAAGTCTTGTGTAGCCAGAAGCGTGGCAGTTCTCCATGTTGCGCCCGCCATGAACCCCTACGTGTGCCGAGTTCTGTCCACCATCTGCTTCATCGCCGGGATGTTCTCCATCCTCGGCTCCATCGCCATTTGGTGGTTCCTTGATCGCAGCACGCCGGAGGCGACCGCGCACGCGGAGCGCTTCGGCATCTTCATCGGCCTGTGGGCGCCGACGCTCCTCATCCTCTCGAACCGCTTCGACCGCTACGCCGACAAGGCGCGCCCGCTTCCGGGCCTCGACCCGCGGCTCGACAAGCTGCCCGACGAGGTCGCCGAGGACGGTTTTTAGCAGCGGGAAAAACAACCGCTCGGCGCGCGCGCGGCGGTTCTGCTAGCATCGGGCCATGGAAACCGAAGCGATCCTCCTCAGGCTCGGAATCTCCCTCGGGCTCGGCCTGCTCGTCGGCCTGCAGAAGGAGCGCACCGAGTCGAAGCTCGCCGGCATCCGCACGTTCCCGCTGATCACGCTGTTCGGCACGCTCGCGGGGCTGCTCGCGCAGAGCTTCGGCGGCTGGGTCGTTGTCGCGGGTTTTGCGGCGATGGCGGCGATGGTGGTGATCGGAAATTTCGCCGAGGTGCGGTCGGGCAAGATCGATCCCGGCCTCACGACGGAAGTCGCGATGCTCCTGATGTTCGGCGTGGGCGCCTACCTTGTGCCCGGGCCGCTGCCCGTCGGCATCGTGCTCGGCAGCGCGGTGGCCGTGCTGCTTTTCTTCAAGCCGCAGATGCACGCGATGGCCCACGCGATCGGGCGGCACGACTTCACCGCGATCATGCAGTTCGTGATCATCTCGCTGATCATCCTGCCCGTGCTGCCGAACCGCCCGCTGGATCCCTTCGGCGTGCTGAACCCCTTCCGCATCTGGCTCATGGTCGTGCTCATCGTCGGCATCAGCCTCGCGGGCTATGTGATCTACAAGTTCGCCGGCCACCGCACGGGCACGCTCCTCGCGGGCGTCCTCGGCGGCCTCATCTCCAGCACGGCCACCACCGCGGGCTACGCCCGGCGCACGCGCGAGACTCCGGAACTCCGCACGCTCGCGGTGCGCGTGATGGTCATCGCCTCCACGGTCGTCTTCATCCGCGTGCTCATCCTCGTCGCGGCTTCGGGTCCGTCGATGCTGCCGGCCATGGGGCCGCCGATTGCAGTCATGGCCGGTGTCTTCGCCCTGCTCTCGCTCATCGCGCTCAGCCTCGGCTCGCGGCTCACGCGGCAGATGCCCGAGCAGAAAAACCCCACCGAGCTCGGCAGCGCGATCCTCTTCGGCGGCCTCTACGCGGTGGTGCTCCTCGCGGTCGCATTTGCGCGCGAGCGCCTCGGCGTCTCGGGAATCTACACCGTCGCCGCGCTCTCCGGCCTCACGGACATGGACGCCATCACGCTCTCCGTCACCGGCCTCGCGGAGAATGGCCGGCTCGCCCCCGGCGAGGCGTGGCGCGCGGTGCTCATCGCCTCGATGGCGAACCTCGTGTTCAAGGCCGGCATCGCCGGTGCGCTCGGCGGCGCGCGCCTTTTCCGCCACCTCGCGGTCTTCTTCCTCGCAGCCTTCGCCGCGGGAGTCGCGCTGCTCGTGCTGTGGCCGGCGTGATCCGGTGCATTGAATGGGGGGCGAGAGAGAAGTGGCGGCGCTGCGGCGCGCTGCGGTAGGGTGCGCGCGATGAATCGCCTCCTCTCCTTCCTCCTCCTGCTGGCCTGCTCGGTCCCGGCCTCTGCCGCCGATCCGATCCCCGCGAAGGACCGCATCGTCGTCCTCATCAGCATCGACGGCTTCCCGGCGTGGATCTGGAAGGACCCGAACCTCGTCATCCCGAACCTCCGCAGGCTCGCCGCCGCCGGCTCCGCAGCCGAGCGCATGACGGTCTCGAACCCCTCCATCACCTGGATCAACCACACCACGCTCGTCACCGGCGTGAACCCGCGGAAGCACGGCGTGCTCTTCAACGGCCTCCTCATCCGCGGCGGCCCCACCGACCCGCTCGCGCTCGAGCCGTGGCGCGACAAGGCCGACCTCGTCCACGCGCCCACGGTGTATGACTCCGCGTTCAAGGCCGGGCTGAAGACCGCGCAGGTGGACTGGGTCGCCATCCTGAACTCCGGCACCATCTCGCACGAGTTCCTCGAAATCCCGAAGCCCGGCGGCGCCACCGAGCAGGAGATGATCGCCGCGGGCCTCGTGAAGGCCGAGGACATCCGCGACTGGACAAAGAACCGCACCATCGTCTGGCGCGACGACATCTGGACGAAGGCCGGCTGCCACATCATCGAGAAGCACAAGCCCAACCTCCTCCTCTTCCACCTCCTCACCACCGACGCCGTGAACCACGCCAACGGCCCCGGCACCACCGCGAGCTACACCGCCTACGCCTACGCCGACCGCCTCCGAAGGCCGGCTGCCACATCATCGAGAAGCACAAGCCCAACCTCCTCCTCTTCCACCTCCTCACCACCGACGCCGTGAACCACGCCAACGGCCCCGGCACCACCGCGAGCTACACCGCCTACGCCTACGCCGACCGCCTCATCGGCGACCTCCTCGCCTCGCTCGACCGCGCCGGCCTCCGCGACAAGGCCACCGTCATCGTCTCCACCGACCACGGCTTCAAGAAAGTGCAGAAGGTCATCCACATGAACGTCGCGCTGCGCGACGCGGGCCTCCTCCGCGTGAAGGGCGGCAGGGCCGGGAGCTGCGACGCGTATGCGATGCCGCAGGGCGGCCTCTGCTTCGTCTATGTCACCGACCCGACGAAGCGCGCCGAGCTGCTCCCGAAGCTGAAGACCCTCTGCGCCGGCATCGAGGGCGTGAAGGAAGTCATCGACGGCGCCGACGGCCCGCGCCTCGGCATGCCCACGCCCGCGGAGAACCAGGGCATGGGCGACCTCGTCCTCTACGCGAAGGACGGCTACGCATTCTTCCAGGGCCTCGACGGCGCCGAAGTCGTCCGCGAATCGAAGACCTACCTTGGCACGCACGGCTACCCGAACTCCGACCCCGAGCTCGACGGCGTCTTCTTCGCCAGCGGCTACGGCATCAAGCCCGGCGTGAAGCTCGGGCGCATGCGCAACATCGACGTCGCCCCCACCATCGCCGAACTCCTCGGCGTCCCGCTCCCAAATGTGGACGGCCGCGTGCTCAGCGAGATTCTCGCCCGCTGAGCGGGCGGGGAATGACGAAGGTCGAGGGACGAAGGTCGAAGGCCGGGCAACCAGTCACTAGTCACGCCGCCCGCCGCCCCACCAGCGAGCGCAGCAGCGGCGCGAGGTTCTGCGCGCCGAAGGGCTTCTCCACGATCGCATCCGCGCGGCGCACCTTCTCCGCGGCGCCCTCGCCGCCCACGCTGCCGGAGTGGAGCACCACCTTCCCGCGGAAGCCCGCCGCGCGCGCGCCGTCGATCAGCCCGCTGCCGCACAGCCCCGGCATGTCGTGGTCGGACACGAGCACATCCCACCGCGCCGGCTCCCCCGCGATGCGCGCCAGCGCCGCCGTGCTGTCCGTCATCATCTCCACGGCGAACCCGTCGTTCTGGAGCAGCGCCGTCGTGATTTCCGCGATGAGCGGGTCGTCGTCCACCACGAGCACGCGGGTGATGGCGGGCCGTGCGGGCGGGGCGAGTGGTGCGGAGCGGGGGCGGATTCCGGAAGTGGGGAAGAGCGGAGCGATCATGGCAGTCGTGG
>JBGAPU010000188.1:0-4295 GCA_044221035.1 Chthoniobacteraceae bacterium
GTGATGAATCAATCTTGTGGGTGGACGCGAAGGCGCGGACCTTCATCGATGTGCTCCCGCAGTTGGTGAAGGCGTATTCGGCCTTTCTCAAAAAGGCGGCGAAGGTAGAGGACGCGGGGGAAGTGTCGTTCAACCTGCCGGCGCTGCTCCCGGACGGCGTGCTCGTGATCAACGGACGCGCGCGGCCGCAGATCAACAAGCCGCCGGAATACAATTACCGGCTCAAGTTCCAGGTGAAGGCCGGCGGCAAGGAGCCGAAGCTGACGCTCGTGAGCGGGAAGAAAATCCCCGAGCCGGTCGGCGAGGACAAGGTGGAGGACGAGCTGAACGCCGCCTACCAGAGGCTCACGGCGAAACTGAAGGACGAGGCGCGCGCATCGCTGAAGGAGAAGCAGCTCCAGTGGCTGAAGCAGCGGGAGGCGATGCCGGAAAATGACCGCACGTTCTTCACGCGCCTCCGCGCGGCCTGGCTGAGCGCGCGGGCGGAAAACTGAGCGGCCACGCTCTTTCGCGCGCGTCATCGTGCGGGCGGACACATTCGCATTGCGCGCCGAGCGGCAGGCGAATCAGACTGCGCCCATGCCGTCCCTCTCCCGCCGCCGTTTCCTCGCCACGTCATCGCTCGCCCTCCTTGCCGCGCCTTTCGCCGGTGCGGTGCAGCCCTTTGCCCGCAGCGGAGCGCCGCGCCTCCGCCTGAGCCTCGCGGCTTATTCGTTCCGCGACTTCTTCACCGAGGGTGCGAAGCCGAAGGCGGACATCCCGGCGGATCGCGCGCTCACGATGGAGAAGTTCATTGACCGCTGCGCGGAGTGGCAGTGCGACGGCGCGGAGCTCACGAGCTACTATTTTCCGAAGGACGTCACGGACGAGCGCCTCATCGCGATCCGCCGCCACGCGCATCTGCGCGGCGTGAGCGTCAGCGGCACAGCGGTGGGGAACACCTTCACGCATCCCGCGGGCGAGGAGCGCGACAAGCAGGTCGCCGATGTGAAGCGCTGGATCGACCGCGCCGCGCTGCTCGGCGCGCCGCACATCCGCGTGTTCGCGGGCGCGATGCAGAAGGGCGGCACCATCGAGGCGGCGAAGAAGGCGTGCATCGAGCAGCTCGAGGAATGCGCGGACTACGCGGGGAAGCGCGGCATCTTCCTCGGCATCGAGAACCACGGCGGCATCGTCGCCGAGCCGGAGGCGCTGATTGAAATCATCCGCGCGGTGAAGAGCCCCTGGGTCGGCATCAATCTCGACACCGGCAATTTCCACACCGACGACCCGTATGCCGACCTCGCGAAGATCGCGCCATACGCGGTGAACGTGCAGATCAAGACTCAGCTCCAGCGCCGCGGCGCGAAGGAGATGGAGAAGGCGGACTTCGCCAAGCTCGCCGGCATCCTCCGCGCGGCGAACTACCAGGGCTGGGTCGCGCTGGAGTTCGAGGAGAAGACCGATCCCTGGCAGAATGTCCCGCCCGTCCTCGCAGATCTCCGCGGCGTCCTCGCCGGCGCCGCCGCCGCTCCCGCGCAGGCCGCGGCGGCTGCGGACGGCTGGCAGCCGCTCTTCGATGGCAAGACGCTCGGCAAGTGGAAGACGACCGACTTCGCCGGCCACGCCGATGTCTCCGTCAAGAACGGCGAAATCCTCCTCCCGCAGGGTGGCGACATGACGGGCATCAACCTTGAGAAGGCGCCCGCGACGATGGGCTACGAGGTCGAGTATCTGGCGAAGCGCGTGGAGGGCGACGACTTCTTCGGCGCGCTCACCTTCCCGGTCGGCGACAAGCACGTCACCTTCATCGCCGGCGGATGGGGCGGCAGCGTCGTCGGCATCTCGAATGTGAACGGCGAGAACGCGAGCGAGAACGAGACGACCACCTACCGCAACTTCAAGAAGGACCAGTGGTATGCGTTCCGCGTCCGCGTCGCGAAGGACAAGCTGGAGGCGTGGATCGACAAGGACAAGGTCGTGGACCTCGAGACGGACGGGAAGAACCTCGACATGCGCATCGGCGAAATCGAGAGCTCCATGCCCTTCGGCATCGCCACGTGGCGCACGAGCGGCGCCATCAAGGACATCCGCTGGCGCAAGCTCTGAGCCGGCGGCGGCGCCGGGCCTGCACGCACTCCGCGCCTTCGCGCGCACAAATCGTTCGCGCGATCCGCGTTCTTCCGCATTACTCCCGCGCCCCATGAGAATCCCCGCACGTCTTCGCGCCCTCCTGAACCGCGCCATCCTCGCCGCTTGCATCGTCCCCGGCATCCTCGCGCCCGTCGTGGTCCGTGCGGAGGCCGCGCGCGTCCGCCCGTCGGCGCCCGCCGTCGCCGAGCCCGTCTATTCCCCCACCGACCTCGCGAAGCTCCGTCCGCGCATCGGGCGCCGCGTTGTCGTCGAGGGCACGATCGTTGCGGCTGGCAGGAGCCGCAGCGGCGCCACCTCGTATCTCAATTTCACCAGGAACTACCGCGAGTCCGTCTCGCTCGTCTTCCTCGCGGGCGACGGCAAGGGCCAGTTCACGAAGGAAAAGCTCGACGCATTCGTCGGCCGGAAGGTCCACATCGGCGGCCTCCTCGATGAGCGCAGCGGCGCCCTCCAGATCCGCGTCTTCAGCCTCGACCAGCTCAAGCTCCTCCCCTGAGTCCCCGCAGCCGCCACCGCATCGCTTTCCCGCATGAAAAAGACACTCCCCATCCTCGCCGCCACCATCGCCCTCGGCACCGCCGCAGCCTCCGCGTGGGACGCCGGCGGCCACATGCTCGTCGGCCAGGTCGCATGGGAACTCAGCCCGCCGCATGTCCGCGAGGCCGTCGAGAAACTCACCGCCACCATCGACACGACCTACAACGCCGGGCGGCCCTACAATTTCACCACCATCTCCTGCTGGATGGACGACCTCCGCTCCATGCCGAAGAAGGACTACAAGTGGTCCGCGTGGCACTACGTGGACCTCGAGAAGACCGACGACGGCAAAGTGGAGAAATTCCCCGAAGGCCCCCACGTCGTCTGGGCCATCGGCGAGGCCCTCAAGTCCCTCCGCGATCCCGCGACCCCCGGGGACGAGCGCGCCCGCTCCCTCGGCATGCTCTTCCACTGGGTGGGCGACATTCACCAGCCGCTGCACGCGACCACGTGGAATGACCGCGGCGGCAACGGCTACCTCATCTCCGGCGTCCACTTCAGCGACCTCATGCCCGGCATGACGGCGAACCTCCACACCTTCTGGGACAAATGCTTCCGCTTCGACGTCCGCGAGGAGGCCGTCGTCGAGCTCTGGGCAGTGCCGAAAGTGGACGCGCGCCCCAAGCCCGGCGAGGGCATCATCGCCGAGGAGGCCCGCGAGCTCATGCGCGCCTATCCGAAGGACAAGCTCCCCGAGCTGGCCGCCAAGGGCGGCGCCGAGACGTGGGCACGCGAAAGCCACATGCTCGGCTGCACGAAAGCCTATCCGCCCGGCCCCCATCCGGACAACACCGAGGCCCCGCGCATCGGCCTTGAGTTTGCCCGGCAGGCCCGCGACATCGCCGGACGCCGCGTCGTCATCGCAGGCCACCGCATGGCCGCCCTGCTCGCCGAGATCTTCCCGGAGAAAAAGTAGCCGTCCCCCGAAAAGAGCCAGCCCAGGGTGCCCGCGTTGCTGCATGAGGATGGCAAGGCGGGAACCGGCATGTGCGGTTCGCCCGGCGCCATCGGTCGGGCGGCTCATGGGCTGCCATCGTGCGGGGCGGGGGGCGGTATGTTCAGGCTGCAGGCAGGCTACCTGCGGGCTGCCGGGAGGCTAGGTGGAGGTGGCAGGTAGGCTCCATGTAGGCTGCAGGTAGCCTACCCGAGTGCGGGGATCCGGTATGTTCAGGCTGCAGGCAGGCTACCTGCGGGCTGCTGGTAGGCTAGGTGCAGGTGGCAGGAAGGCTCCGTGTGAGCTGCAGGTAGCCTACCCGAGTGTGGGGATCCGGTATGTTCAGGCTGCAGGCAGGCTACCTGCGGGCTGCCGGTAGGCTATGTGCAGGTCGCGGGTAGGCTCCATGCACACGGCAGGCAGCCTGCCCGCCGCAGAAGTGGTCTATTTGCCGGGGAAAGCCTTCTGTTTTGTTTGGCCCATTGATCCGGCGTTCAGCTCCTCAGTCCCATGGCGTCTTCCAGCCATCTCGGGATTTCTCATTTCCCATCCCGCACGGCTCCGCACACCATCTCCAGCACGCGCCAGGTGGAGTCGCCGTTCTGGCTGCCTTCGTGGAAGGCGGTGCGGGGCTTGGGTTCCCAGCCGTCGCGGTCGTGCTTCTGCGCCGGCTGCGGGAGGCCGGTGAGGG
>JBGAPU010000076.1:0-31733 GCA_044221035.1 Chthoniobacteraceae bacterium
CTCAGTGCTCAGTGCTCAGTGCTCAGTTCTCAGTCCCCAGTTCTCCGTTCTCCGTTCTCCGTTCTCCGTTCTCAGTCCTCAGTCACGAGTCACCAGCATCCAGCATCCAGCAACCAGTCACCAGTCACCAGTCACCAGCAACCAAGCACCGAGCACCGAGCACTGAGCACTGAGAACTGAGAACTGCCTTTCTCCTCGTCCCTCTTACTCCTCGTTTTCCATGTCGCGGGGCGCTGCGGCTTACTTCGCGAGGGCGGCTTCGAGGGGTTTGCCGTCGGCGGTGGGCATCTTCAGGCCGAGGAGGGCGGCCATGGTGGGGGCGACGTCGGTGTTGCTGATGGTGCCGACATTGGCGCCGGGCCGGATGCCGGCGCCCCAGGCGACGAAGGTGGCGTGGAGCGCGGGCTGCGCGGGGTCGTAACCGTGGGTGCCTTTGATGGTGTCGGACTTGGGGGTGACGACGAGGTTGCCGGAGAGGGAGTCGGAGAAGGAGTAGCCGCTGCGGGCGGAGAGGACGAGGTCGGGCATGCGGGGATCCTTGCGGGGGTCGGCGAGGCCGTGCTTGGCGAAGTCTTTCTGCTCGATGAGGAGGTCCACGCCTTCCATGCGGGGGAGTTTCTTCACGAGTTCGGCGAGGAGGGGTTCGCGGCTGGCTTCGTCGAGGACGTAGATGAAGGCGGCGCCGCCCTGGCCGACGCAGCGGACGCGGGCGCTGGTGATTTTGCTACCCTCGGCGGTGAGGAGGCCGTCGTTGCGGAAGAGGACATTCGGCTGGATCTGCTGCTGGTAGGGGAAGAAGCCGTGGTCGGCGGAGACGATGAGGGTGGCCTTGCCGGGGAAGGATTTCTTCAGCTCGTCCCAGACTTCGCGGACGCGGTCGTCGGCGAATTTCACGGCGGCGTAGGCCTCGGGGGTCTGCGGTCCCTTCGCGTGCTCGACGTGGTCCACCTCGACGAGGTGGAGGAGGGCGACGTTTGGCCGGTGGGTGCGGATGACGTGGTTCAGCATCTGCACATACATGCGGTCGCGGTCCTCGCCCCTGCCGGTCCTGCACCACTCCTGCTGCTTTTCAAAGGGGATGCCGGCGGCTTTCCACTCGGTGAGCAGCGAAGGGGTGGCGTAGCCCTGGAAGAGCTTGTCCTCGAAGACGTCGGGGACGGTCCAGTCGAGGGTCTTGGCGCCGCGGCTGGCGGGCCAGATGATGGCGGCGGTCTTCATGCCGCCGGCCTTGGCGACGTCGTAGATGGTGGGGGACTTGACGATTTCCTCCTTGTCGAAGTGGGGGTCGGGGATGAGGGGGATGATCTGGCCCTTGGCGCGGTCGAAGTAGTTGTTGCCGATGACGCCGTGCTTGATGGGGTGGACGCCGGTGACGAGGGTGGTGTGGTTCGGCCAGGTGACGGTGGGGAGCGAGCACTGCATGCTCTTCGCGCGGGCGCCCTCGGCGGCGAGCTGGCGGATGGTGGGCATGTCGGCCTTCGGGTCGTCGAGGTAGTAGTGCGCGAGGCCGTCCACGCTGATGAGGACGACGATGCGGTCTGCGGCGGGGTCGAGCGCGCGGGCGGGGGTGGAGAGGATGCCGGCGGCGAGGATGAGGGAGCAGAGGGATTTGAGCATTGGGGAATGTGGTGCGTGGGAACTGAGTGGAAGATGTGGAGCGTAGGGATGAACTCGCGGGGAGGCGATTCATTTGCGGGGAGTCTGGGGAAAGAGCGGGAGGTGGAAGGGTGTGCGGTGTTTGCCGGAGTGGTGGGCAATGAGAGGCGCGGAAGGGTTTTTGAGAATAGCCCAGCGCTTTAGCGCTGGGACTTGGGATGCGAGAAAGGCAAAGTCCCGCAAGGGACGGCAGAACGGTTCTTTCGTCCCTGCGGGACTTTGTTCGCTTGATGCCCGGTGTTCCCAGCGCTGAAGCGCTGGGCTATTTTCGAAAGGCCCGCTATTCAAGGCGTCGATGTCAAACGGACGGATGGGCGCGGGTTGTTCCTGTGATTGTGCGTGCGCGCGGCTCCACGTATGAGGCATTTCCGCGCCAACCACCTGCCCTCATTTCCCATGAAGACCATCCGCCTCACGATTCTCCTCACACTACTGACTCTCAGCCTCGTCGGCATCGCGGAGGCGCAGCAGGACGCGGCGCCAAAATACGTGCCGCCGGCGGTGAAGCCGGAGGACATCCTGCCGGGGACGACGAAGCAGTTCGTCTTTTCGCAGAGCAAGGTGTTCCCCGGCACGGTGCGCGAGGTGACGGTGTTCATTCCGGCGCAGGCGTCTGCGACGCATTCTTCCCCGGCCAAGCCGCTGTGCGTTTACGTGAAGACGGACGGCTACAATCCGCGCGAGAAGGCGCTGATGGAGGCGGCGATTGCGGCGAAGGAGATGCCGGTGACGGTGGGGGTGTTTGTGAAGCCGGGCACGCTGCCGGCGCCGATGAAGGGGACGCTGGACCGGCGGAACCGCTGCTTTGAATACGACGGGGTGAGCGACAACAACGTGCGCTTCTTCACCGAGGAGCTGCTGCCATTCGTCGCGAAGGAATACGGGCTGAACCTCTCCACGGACGGCAACGACCGGTGCATCTCCGGCGGGAGCAGCGGGGGCATCGCGGCGTTCACGGCGGCGTGGCACCGGCCGGAGGCGTTCAGCCGCGTGTATGCGGCGAGCGGGAGCTGGGTGGCGTTTCGCGGCGGGCATGAGTTCCCGACGATGGTGCGGAAGTTTGAGGCGAAGCCGATCCGGGCGTTCCTCACGACGGCGACGCACGACATGGAGAATGCGGCGGGCGACTGGTTCCTGCTCGACCAGGAGATGGACAAGGCGCTGAAGTTCTCGGGCTACGACTACATCTTCCGCATCATCGACGGGCGGCATGTGGCGGGCTACGCGGAGAACTGGCGCGAGGGGATGGCGTATCTGTGGAAGGGCTGGCCGGAGCGGGTGAAGGCGGGGCCGAGTGCGCCGCGCGCGCAGGAGATTCTGATTCCCGGCGAGGGCTGGCAGCTCGTGGCGGAGGGCTTCAAGAGCACGCGCGGTCCGACGTGCAACGCGGCGGGCGAGGTGTTCTTTGCGGACACATCGAGCGACAAGATCCACCGCATCGGGCTGGACGGGAAGGTGAGCGTCTTTGCCGGGAACACGGGGAACGCGCACGGGCTGACGATCGGCGCGGACGGGAAGCTCTACTCGGTTTCCGAGAAGACCGGGAAGATTCTGAGCTACGAGCCGAGCGGCGCGAGCAGCGTGGTGCTCGAGGGGCTGACGGGGCAGTCGGTCCTCGCGATGCCGAATGGCGGGCTTTATGTGACGACGAACGAAGGGAAGGGGAGCGCTCTCGGCTCGGTGTGGTGGGTGAAGGACGGGAAGAAGACGCAGGTGGACGCGGGGCTGAAATTCGCCACGGGCCTCGCGTATCGCCCGGACCAATGGCTGCTGTCGGTGGCCGACGGGCGGTCGAAGTGGGTCTATTCCTACCAGATCAAGGACGACGGCACGCTGGTGAACAAGGAGCGTTTTTTCCCGCTGCACGTGGAGGACTGGGAGGATGATGCCGGCGCGGAGACGGTGTGCTACTCGGTCGAAGGGCGGCAGTTCATCGCGACGCGGAGCGGCGTGCAGATCAGCGCGGACGACGGGCCGACGCAGGTCATCCTGCCGACGCCGGACAAGGCGCGCGTGACGGGCGTGGCGATTGGCGGCGCGGAGAAGGACACGCTCTTCGCGTTCTGCGGGAACAAGATTTGGAAGCGGAAGATCCAGCATCACGCGATGGGGGCGTTCACGCCGTGGACGAAGGTCACGGGCACGAAGCTGTGAGCGGCGGCGCGGGAATGACACCGGCCGCGGGGAGGCCGCGCGCGCCGCTCTGGCTGTGCGCGGCGCTTTTCGTCGGCCTGCATGTGCTGCTGCCGTTCGTCGCCGCGCCGCTCTCGCAGACGGAGCCGAGCTTCGCGGGAAGGGTGTTCCCGTGGCTGCCGGTGCCGACGGGGGAGAAGATCGATGTCGTGCAGAAGGCGGCGGGGCCGTGGGGCGCGTGCGGTCCGTTCACGCTCGTGTGCGCGGGGCTTTTCGCGGTGTATGCGTGGATGCTGCGCGCGATGCGCGGGGAGCAGCCGGCAGCGGTGCGGAGGCTCGTCTTCATCGCGGGCGCCGTGGCGATGCTCAGCTACGTGTTTTCGCCGGTGATGTTTTCCTCGGACATCTTCGCCTACGCGATGTATGGCCGCGCGATGTCGGTCCACGGCGGCAATCCCTACGCCGCGACGATGCCGATGCCGAACACGGATCCGTATTACGTCCAGTTCGGCCAGGACTACCTGCCGTCGTGGTATGGGCCGGTGTGGACGTTTGTCTCCGCGGGGGTGACGTGGTTCACCGGCGAGAATCTCGGCGTCACGGTGCTCGCGTTCCGGCTGGTCGCCATCGCGTGCGCGCTCGCGACGTCGGGTTTCATCCTCGCGAGCCTGCGGCGGCATGCGCCGGAGAATGCCTCGCGCGGGCTGGTGCTCTTCCTGTGGAATCCGCTGCTGGTGATGGAGACGGGATTCAGCGGGCACAATGACTCGGTGATGCTCGTCTTCGTCGCCGCGGGTGTGTGGCTGCATCTGCGCGGGAGGAGGGAGTTGGCCGTGCTCGCGCTGACGCTGTCCGCGCTGGTGAAGTTCCTCACCGGAATGCTCGTGCCGCTCTACATGCTGCTGGTGATCCGCGAGGCAGCGACGTGGCGCGAGCGCGCGGTCTTCGTGCTGCGCAGCGGGATTCCGGCCTGCGCGGTGGCGCTCGCGCTCTTTCACTTTTCCAAGGCGGACACCGACGTGCCGGTGGCGCACTCCGCGACTTCGCCGGAGTTCTACATGAACAACTTCCACGAGGTGATCTTCCGGCGCCTGCGCGTCGCGGTCGGGGAGGATGCCGAGGGCGCGAAGGTGCCGGTGTATTTCTACCCGCACTGGGTGCGCCTGCGCGAGGGCGCGGAGCTGCGCCGCGGGAAATCGGCGGATTCGCCGGTCCTGCGCCGCGCGGAGGCTGGCGAGCATCTGCTCGTCATCACGCCGGGAACCAAGGGCTGGATGCGCGCGTATGATCCCGTGACGCGGCGGACCGAGTGGTTCATGGATGCCGCGGTGGAGGAATCGAAGCGGCCTGCGTCGGCGGACAGCGACGGGGTTGCACGCGAACTGGAGAAGCCTGTGCTGGAGCAGCGCACGGTGCGCACGGCGAATGGGATCGTCCGAATCGTGACGTGGCTGGGCTTCGCGGCGTTCGGTTTGTTCGCCGCATGGCGCACGCGGAGCTTCGCCGACTTCCTCGTGTGGTCGGGCGCATCGCTCATCGCGTCGTATTTCTTCATCATCACGGAGATCTGGCCGTGGTATGTGAACTGGTCGCTCGCCCTCGGCGCGCTCGCGCCTGGCCGCCTGCCGGCGCGCCTGGCGATGCTCCTCTCGGCGGGCGCGTTCACGCTTTACCTCACGCTCGGGCTGGAGGGCAGCCGGCCCGAATGGCTTTTCCCGCTCCGCGGCGTGGTGGCATTTGTGCTCCCCCTGGCGGTGTTCCTTGCGCTATGGTGCGCGCGCTGGCGAACGCCGGCATCCGATGTCCGCATTTCCTGAATCTCCCAAAAACAGGCGTGTCTCCGCCGCGCGCAGTCTGACCTTTGGCCGGCTGCTGGCCGCCGCGGCCGCATTCTCCCTCGCGGGCTGCGAGCAGTATTCCACGGTGAGGATTCACTCGCCCCGCTTCGAGCCTGCGACGATTCCGGGCAAACTCGCCGCGAAGGTGTTTGTCCGCGACCGCGGCAAGCCGCTCGTTGCAATCGGCGGCTACATCCAGGTCGTCCGCGACACCTCGCTTGCGCTGCGGAAGAACCCCGCCGACACCGCGGCGCGGCGCGACTACAATTTCGCCCTTTCCCGGATCCTCGAGACGATCCGGACCGCGAATCTCGACCCGTGGACGCAGCCCCTGCGCGTCCCTGCGCCCGGCGGCGGCGAATACGTCCTCACGCACCGGCCCGATCCGCGCCCGCAGAACCATCCGTCGCTCTACGACTTCATCCCGGCGGATGAAATCGAATGCAGCGGCGCCTACATCCAGGAGCGCACGACGAAGGAGGGCATCGGCGCGCCGGCGGTCGCAGTGAGCCGCGGGACGCGTGAAAATTTCCAGAAGGACTTCGTGATGCAGCGCATCTACTACGGCGTGACCGCGCTTGCGCAAGTCGAGGGGCAGCGCTGCGTGCTCTCATTCGCGGATCCGCTCTCGACCGAGAACGTCACCGCCTGCGGCCACACATTCCCGCTCGCCGCGGATTTCACCGTGCCGCTCGCGGTGATGCTGGCCCGCGAAAACCCGAAAAAGATGGAAATCGCGCGCCTCTTCCGACCGGGCGAATACGCGGAGACCGCACACATCACGCGCCTGCAGCCATATGACCCGAACAAGACCGTCGTGCTTGTCATCCACGGCCTGATGGATTCGCCTGCGACGTGGACACCGCTGCTGAACACCCTGCGAGGCGACCCTGAGATTCGGCGGCGCTACCAGTTCTGGTTTTACAGCTATCCGAGCGGCTACCCGTATCCGCATTCTGCGGCAATACTCCGCCGCGAGTTGGACGCGGTGAAGAAGAGGTTCCCGCTGAGGAAGCCGATGATCGTCATCGGCCACAGCATGGGCGGCTGCATCTCCCGGCTGCTCATCACGGACAGCGGCGACACGCTCTGGATGAAGACGTTTGGCAAACCGCCTGCGAAGGTGCAGTTGCCGTCCGCGGGCAAGGACATCCTCAAGGAGGCGCTCGTCTTCAATCACCGTCCCGAAATCGGGCGCGTCATCTTCATCGCCGCCCCGCTCCGCGGCAGCGACCTTGCCGGGAACTGGCTCGGGCGTCTCGCCTCCAGCCTCATCCGCAGCCCCTTCACCCTGCTCAACGCAGGCGACGACGCCGTCAAGCTCCTCACCTTCCAGGACAGCGCCATCAAGGTGAAGCACATCCCCAACAGCGTGGACACGCTCGCGCCGGACAACCGTTTCGTGCGCGCCGTCCAGGAACTCCCGCTCACGCCGGGAGTCCCGTATCACTCCATCATGGGCGACCGTGGAAAAGGCGGGAACCCCGACCGCACACCGCCCGTGCGCAGCGACGGAGTCGTCCCCTACTGGAGCAGCCGCCTCGACGGTGCCCGCAGCGAGCTCGTCATCCCCTCCGGACACGGCGCCCACCGCGACCCGCGGGCCATCGACGAGGTCCGCCGCATTTTGAAGATGAAGCCTGCAAAGTGATCGTGCGGGCGTCGGAGCGGAGCGCGCGGCCCGAGTGACGGGATAGCCATCCTATCGTTGGTTAGTCACTGGATAATGTCGGAAGGCCCTGGTGAACGCGCGGACTTAGCCTGCGGCTTCGGGACATTGGCCGCTCCCGGAGGCCGCCGGAAGAACCGCTTGCCGCCGCATTTTCCGCCGGCCGGGATCATCGCGGTTGTGTTTCCGCCAGTTGCGCCGTAGCGAGGGGAATGTTCTCGCTCAAAGACATTTGGGAGCAGCCGAAGCGGCTCATCCTGTTCGAAGGGTTCCTCTTGCTGGGGCTGATCGGATGGTTGGATTATATCACGCGGTGGGAACTGAGCTTCCTCGTCTTCTACGCGCTGCCGATCGCCCTGGTTGTCTGGGGGGTCAATCAGCATGCCGGCTTTCTGTTCGCGGTGCTGTGCAGCTTCGCATGGGGCATCGCGCAGATTCCCGACAGTCTATTCCAGACCACCTTTGGGCTCATCTGGGGAGGCTTGAACCGCTTGTTCTACTTCTTCGTCGTCGTGGTGGCGGTCTCAGCCGTGAAAGCTTCCAAGGAGAAGGATCGCGCTCGAATCGGTGCGCTGGAGCGCGAGCGGAAATTGGAGCGCGAAATCCTCCGGGTAAGTGAGCAGGAGCAGCGGCGCATCGGCCGTGACCTGCACGATGGGCTCGGGCCTCACCTGGCAGCAATCCGCTATGCGGCCACGCTTCTCGCCCAGGAACTCGGGAAGCGTAATCTGCCCGAGGCGGAGACAGCGGAGAAACTGCAGGCGATGGCGGGCGACGCCGCCTCGCTCACGCGCGGCATCGCGAGGGGCATTTTTCCAGCCCGCCTGGACAGCGTGGGACTGCCCGCCGCGCTTGAGGAATTCGCGGCTAACATCTCGAAGACCACGGGAAAATCGGTGACAGTCTGCTCATCGGGAAACGTCCAATTCTCCGATCCGGACGATGCCACGCATATCTATCGAATCGTTCAGGAAGCGGTGAACAACGCGCTGAAGCACGGGGCGGCGGAGCATGTTTCCGTGATCCTGAGCGAGGACGGCGGAGCCTTCAACTTGAGCATCGTCGATGACGGCAAAGGGATGAGCCCTTCCGCGGCTGCATCGCCGGGTATGGGCTTGCAATCCATGCGATACCGTGCTCATGCGTTGAAAAGTGAGTTGACGATCGAGTCCCGTCCCAACGAAGGGACTATGATCTCCTGCCGCATCCCCCGCGCCCTGCCAACCTCCTCAACAGCACCATCATGAACCCATCCGCCTCCTTGGAAGAAAAGAAGATTCTGATCGTCGAGGATCACCCGCTGTTCCGCGGGATGCTCGTTCAGTTGATCAACAAGGAGCTGGGAATGAAGGTGTGCGGCGAGGCCGATAACATCCGGGATGCAATGACGATTATTGAAAGGTTGAAGCCCGATGTGGCGCTCGTTGACCTTACCCTGCAGGGATCGAGCGGGCTCGAACTCATCAAGGATGTCAAGGCGAGGAACATCGCCCTGCCCATCCTCGTGGTGTCGATGCACGAGGAGAAGCTCTACGCGGAGCGCGTCCTCCGGGCCGGCGGGAGGGGATATATTTCAAAGCATGCCTCGCCTGCCGACGTGATTGCGGCAATCCGGAAGGTCGTCGAGGGAGGAATCTACCTGAGCGAGGAGTTCACCGGCGCGGTGCTCGAGAGGCTGGGAAGGGGGGACAAGCTGGAGGTGCAGTCGCCGATTGAGCTTCTCACGGACCGGGAGATTGAAGTCTTTCAACTCGTGGGCAAGGGGCTGAATTCGCGCGAGATCGCCGAGAAATTGAACCTCGGGGTAACTACGGTGGACAGCTACCGGCAGCGGATCCGGGCAAAAATGGGGCTGAAGAATGCTGCGGCCCTGTATCGCAGGGCAGCCCAGTGGGTTGTTGAGCAAGCGGTGTAGGAGCAGTCGTTCGCGGAGAGGGGCTGGGGAGGGTGGGCAAGCGGTGGAATGATGCGCCGAAACGATGTGGCGGAAAAAGCGACGCTAATCGCATTAGGTTTAGGCGTTACCGGATGATTTTCGCCACCTGAGCAGCCTTTTGTAAGAAAGGGACGGTTTCCGCATGATGCGGCCATGCATTTCCCCCAATTCACTCCGCTTGCCCTGGTGCAAATGGCTGCTGGCCTGCGGGGGAAAGAAGCATCCGTGCCTAAGGTGATCGCGCCCTTGGTGGACGCGTGACGCGCACGGGATTCCGAGACTCAGCAACTGCCCCACATCATGAAAAACACGCCATCCCTCCTCCGCAAGCCCCGCAAGCGCCCCGCCCGCAAGAATCCAGCATCCAGAAAGATGCTTCTCAGCGGATCCATCGGCGCGCTTGTCGTCGCGGCACTTTCCCTGGCTACTCCGTCCACTGCACGATCCGCGACCTTTTACTGGGACAGCGATGCAAATGCCACTGGCAACAACGTTGACGGAACCAATCTCGGCGGAACCGGCACGTGGGACAACCTGAGCACCGTCAACTGGTGGGATCCGGTGGGTCCGTCTGAGGTCCAATGGAACAACGCAAACTTCGACACGGCAGTCTTCACCGGCACGGCGGGGACGGTGACTTTGTCGGGCGGCATCACCGCCGGGGGGCTCACGTTCAACACCTCGGGCTACCTTCTCACGGGCGGCACGCTGACGCTCGCGCCAGCGCCGTCCGTTCTGTCGCCGGTGGTTTCGGTGGCCGGCATCGGCTTGCGCGCAACGATTGGTTCGGTCGTCGCGGGGACCTCGGGGTTCACCAAAGTCGGGAGCGGCACGCTCGTGCTCACGAACAGCTCCAACAGCTTTTCCGGTGACATCGCGATCAAGGAAGGCCAGCTGGTGGTCACCGATGCCGGACAACTCGGCACGGGCACGACTGCGATTTCTGTCACCGGATTTGCAAACACCGGGAACCCCGGCTACTCGGGCGGCACGCTGATGCTGCAGGGCGCCACCGCGTCCGCCTCCGCGGCTGGCATCACCTTGAACCGTGAGCTGTCGATCTCAGGCCGCGGCCCGAATGCGGTGAACAACACGGGCGGTCTGGTCAGCATCGGCTACAACACGATCGCGGGCGGATTCACGTTTGGCGCCGCGGGCGTCGCGGAAAGCCGCGCTTGGGCCACGCACGGAGCGACGACCATCAGCGGCAGCCTCGATATCGGCGTGAGCGGTGTCGGCAACATCTTCCAGGGCAATGGCAACTGGATCGTCAGCGGTGTTGTCACCGGGTCGGAAAACGCGGGCGATCGCTTTATCAAGACGGGACAGCTCGTCAGCACGACCCTCTGGCTCCAGAATTCGGCGAACAATTTCACCGACTCCATCCGCGTGGACAGCGGCACGCTCCGTGTGAACGCGAACGGCGCCCTCGGACAGAATGTCGGGACGGGCTCCGTGGACTTGAACAACGGCACGCTGGAAGTGCGCACGGATGCCGCGAGCGGATTCGCGGGCCGGAGCGTGAGGCTCCGCAACAACGTCACGGGAACGATTTTCGTGGACCACGACACGTCCGGTGCGCTCGGCATCGGAAGCTCGATGCAAAACCAGACCGTGACATTTGGGACGCTGACCCGCGACACGGGGGTCAACAACACGAACTTCACCTACAACGGACGCAACGGTTACGGCGTCTCCTTCTCCAGCATCCTCGGTGCAGCCGGTGATCGGCGCGGCTGGACGCTGACGAACAACTCCAGCGGCACGGTCACCTATTTTGGCGACGTGTGGAACATGAACAACGCGACTGCTGCGACGTTCACGGTGCAGGGGAATGGCGACACGGCGATCACAGGCAGTATTCTCGCCACGGGCGGCGCCCATGTGCTGGCGAAGGGCGGAACGGGCACGTTCTACTACGGCGGGACCGCTGGAACTTACACGGGCGCGACGAACATCAGCGCCGGCACGCTCTCCTTCAGCGATGTGGGCGGCTTCGCAAACACCTCGGTCATCAACATCGGCAACGCCACGACGACCTCGGGCGCGCTGACATACACGGGCGCTGTGGCGACGCTGAGCCGGCCCATCAACCTGAACACCACGACGGCGAATGTTTACATCAACGCGAGCGGCGCTGGAGCCCTGACGATCGACGGCACGATCACTGCGGTGGCGGGAAGCGCGAAGACCCTCGTCCTCGGCGGCACCAACACGGGAGACAACGAAATCCAGTCGGCCATCCCGCTCGGTGGCACGACGCTGAACGTGCAGAAGATCGGCGTCGGAACGTGGCAGTTGTCCGGCGCGAACCTCTTCACGGGCGCGACCACGGTCTCCGGTGGCACTTTGAAAATCAAAGACTCCGGCGCGTCTGTGAATGTGCTGCCCGATGCGGGAGCGGTCATCTTCAACACCGATGTGTTCACGCAGGCAGCGGGCGGCACGTTCAACTACGTCGGCGGAGCGGGAGCCAGCACGGAACTGGTCGGCGCGCTGACCGAAACTGCGGGCCATGGAATCATCACTGTGACGCCGGGTGGCGGCGCGACGACGCTTACCTTTGGTTCGCTCGCGGCACGCACTGCAGGCGCCACGGTGAATGTGTCGAATACCGGTGTCGTAAATGTCACCGGGACCGCGGGCTTCCTGAATGCCGGCACCTACTTCGCCAGCGGCGACTTCGCATATTCAGGCGCAGGCACCACGCTGCGCGCGCCGGTGTATGGAACGGATGCGGGCTTCGTGAGCGCGGCTGCCGGGGTCGCGACGCTGACGGCGGGCAGCCACAACTCCGTGGACGGCGCCATCACCGCCCAGACCTCGCTGGCTGTGAACTCGCTGAAGATCAACGGCGCGAATGACCTCACACTTGCCGCCGCCCAGACGCTGACCGTCGGCACCGGCACTCTGGGTGCGGGCATTCTTCAGGCGGGCGGCAGCAGCACGATCAGCGGCGGCACGGCGCTCGCGGCTTCGGCGGCGGGGAATGATTTCGTCGTCCGAGTGGACGGCGGCGCGAACTCGCTCACGATCAACACGCCGATGACCGTCAGCACAGCGGGGCTCACGAAGAGCGGTGCGGGCACTCTCATTCTCGGGGGCGCGAACACCTACTCCGGCACGGTCAACGTCAACGAAGGCACGCTCCAGATGGCGACGGGTGGTCTGATCGGTGCGACGAACGTCAGCCTCAACGTCCGCCAGGGCGCGACGTTCGACCTCGCCGGCATCAATGTGGGCACCGTCGCTTCCGGAACGAACTCGGTGAATGCACTCAACGGCGCGGGCACGATCACGAACTCCGGCGCGCTCGCGACATTGCGCGTGGGCAACAACAACGCCGCGGGCTATTTCACGGGCGAAATCACAGGCACGAACATGGCGCTGGTGAAGAACGGTTCGGGCACCCTGTCGCTCACGAACACGAATTCGAGTTTCAGCACCCTCACGATCAGCGCGGGCACGGTTGCCTTTGCGCTGCCGGAGGGGACGACCACGATGAACGCTGCCTCCAACAGCCCGATCGGCTACGGAGCGACCGCAGCCGACCTCGTGTTCAACGGCGGCACGCTGCAATACGCTGGCGCAAACACCACGATCTACTCGGCCACACAGACGCCGTCGATTTCGACCAACCGCGAGTTCACCCTCGCGGCCAACGGCACAATCGACTCCTCGGGCAGCTTCGGCAACGCCGTCCTGGCCCGCAATCGCAACGATGCCTCGATCGTCTTCACCAGCACGGCGGACGTGTCGTTCAGCGGCGCGGGTGCCCGCACCCTCACGCTGACGGGCGATTCGATCGGCGACAACGAGATGCGCATTCGTCTGACGAACAACCCGAATGCGGGCGAGGCTCTCTCGCTCACCAAGACGAGCGGTGGCCTGTGGATTCTGAACCCCGCCGCGTCGAACGACTACACGGGGACGACCACCATTTCCGGCGGGGCGCTCCGTGCGCTGACTTCCGGGCCTGTGGTCGGCATCTCGGCGGGAAGCCTGCTGACCATCAACGGCGGCGTTCTCGAGAGTTCCGGCACCTTCACCCGAACGCTGGGTGCGGCCGCAGGGAACGTCCAGCTCACTGGCGGAGCGTCCGGATTCGCGTCAGCCTCGACGGACCGTTTTGTCGTCAGCATCGACAACGGCGGCAGCCCTCTCGCGTGGGGCAGCGCCACGTTTGCGCCCACTTCGCTCGTCCTCGGCTCGAGCACCGCACTCGGCGAGACGGAAATCACGAACGACATCAACCTCGGCACCGCGGCACGAACAGTCACGGTGAACAACAACGGCAACACCGGCGCCATGGTCACGGCGGGCATCCTCTCGGGCGTGATCAGCGGTGGTGCTGGGGGTGCCCTGACGAAGAACGGCGGCGGCACGCTCATTCTCGGCAACGCCAACACCTATGTGGGGAACACCACGTTCAACGGTGGCGCGCTGGTCGTGACCTCCTTCGGTGGCGCCGGGTCCACGTCGAGCAGCCTCGGCACAAATGTCGGCGGCGGCAGTCTGATCCTCAATCCCGACGGCGATCTCAACGGGTTGATCTACGTCGGCACCGGGGAGTCGGCAACGAGGCCATGGGCGTTCTCCGGCGCAAATTTCACCGCAAATCGCAATTACCGATTGGAGGCAACGGGCAGCGGCGCGCTGGAGATGGGGGGCACGTTCACCTTCAGCTCAAATGGGAGTGCCGCGGGGCGGATTCTCACGCTGGATCTCCGCGGTGCGAGCACGGACGCCAACATGATCACCTCGGTGCTGACGAACAGCTCCGGAACAAACACGCCCACGCTGGCTATCGCCAAGAATGACGGTGGTGTGTGGATTCTGAATCCAGCAACACCGAACACCTTCACCGGCGCCATTTCAGTCGGGGGCGGTCTGCTTGGATTGACGGCCAACGGCATCGGCAGCGCATCGGCCATCAACCTCAACAACGGTGGCATCTTTGCCTACGGGGGGGCGCTGACGACATCCACCATCGTTCAAGGCAACAACTCGACCGCGGTGTTTGCTGGTTCAAATGCGATCACGTTGAACACCGACGTCCGTAAGACCGCCGGCAACAACCAGTGGACGATCAGCAACAACCTCGAGGGTGGCGCGCTGCTGACGGTCAACGGAAACTTCGTCAACTTGGAAGCCGGCGGCACCGCCGCGACCCAGACCATCAGCATCCGCGGCATGGGCTCTACGATCTGGAACGGTGCGATCACTGAGAATGTCGCCGCGGGCGGCAAGATCGCATGGGACATCCGCATTGCCGACAACGCCTCATTCAAGTTCGAGGGATCCACTCCGAACAGCTACACGGGCACGACCACGCTGGGGCAGGGGACCTTGATCCTGAGCAAGGACTCCGGAGTGGCGCAGTTCGGCTCGAGCTCGCAGTTTAATTTTGCGGGTGGCGTGCTGACTTCGGAGCTGGCGCTGACAGGCGCCGACAAGATCAACACCAAGGTTGTGCTCAACGGCGATCAGGCGACCATCAACGGTGCCTTTGACATCGAACTCGGCGCCGCCGTCGCCTTGGAGAACAATGGCGGCAACCGCTTCCTTCGCAATGAACTGGATTCCGGCAAGACGCTGACGATCTCGGGCCAGGTCAACTTGAGCAACGACAACACGGCGCGCACCCTGACCGTCCGTGGAGCCGGCGACACGACCATCAGCGGCGTCGTGGCGAATGGCGGCACCGGCGCGGGCGGTTTGGCATATTCGGGATTGAGCACCTTGAAACTGACGGGAGCGAACACCGCCACCGGCGCGCTGACCGTCAACCGCAACACGGTGGAACTCAGCGGCAGCGGTGTGTGGGCGGGAACGGTGACGCTGAACCCGATTGGCACGCTGACCCTCGACAACAGCGGCGGCAATGCGGACCGCCTCGCCGATGCGGGGGCATTTGTCGGCCAGGGAGGCACGCTGAACATCATCGGCAACGGTGGTGGAACGACGGAGGTCACCGGAGCGATGACGCTGAACAGCGTGCAGAGCTACATCACCATGTCCGGCGGCAACGTGGACCTCACGTTCGCGTCGGTGAACTTCGCCAACTCCGGCTCCTCGCTGAACCTCGCCGGCGTCTCCAGCCTCGGCACCAGCAACTTCGTGCGGTTCACCGCGGCCCCGAGCGGAGCTGCGATCGTGTTCACGAATACCGCCGGCGCCGGCGTGATTCCCAGAATCTACCTTGGCGGCACAGACTTCGCCAAATACGACGTGACCAACGGTGTCGTCGCGCTCGCGCCCGGCGACTATAACGCGGGCAACAACCTGAACACGGCGGCGGCGACCGACACGATGAATCTCACCGCGAGCAGCAGCATCACTGCGAACCGCACGGTGAACGCCATCAAGATCAACGGCACGGGCCTGAGCGTGGGTGGCGCCAACGGCTACCGGCTGACGCTGACCTCCGGCGGCATCATCAACACGGGCGGCAACAACAGCCTCGATGTGGGTTCAATCAGCTTCACCAACACGCCGGTCATCCAGGTTGCAAGCGGCACCACGCTGGCGGTGAACAGTGGATTCATCGGCTCCGGGAATTTCATCAAGGCGCTGCCCGGCACACTGCAGATGAACACCCGGAGCTTCGTGACCGGCACGCACAACCTGCTCAACGGCACCACCAAGCTGATCTCGGGCGGGGTGGACACCTTCTTCATCAATCAGCTCACGAACATCAACGACGGCGCCACGCTGGATCTGAACGGGGGCGCGCAGCTCATCGGGCAGATGAGTGATCCGGGCGTCCTGCCCGAGGCGGGCGGGATCATCACTAGCAGTGCCGGAACCGGCACGCTCGTGGCCAACAGCGGCACCTCTGCGACGGTCGCCACCAATCTCAACGGGAGCCTCAACTTCGCCAAGGCCAGCACGAACACGATCACGCTCGAGAGCGTGAACACGTATTCGGGCACGACCTCGATCTTCGGCGGTGGCATCACGCTACAGGACGACTCCACCATCCTCCTCACATCCGCCATCGACATCAACGGCGGCCAGCTCCAGCTGAACAACAACAGCAGCCTGCAGCGCGCGGTCTATGATCGTGTCGGCGACACGACGCCCATCGCTCTCCGTGACGGAACCATCCGCTTCGACGGGAAAGTGTCCGATCCCTCGTATGAGGTCCTGGGGGCGCTCACATCCGCGCAGGGCGCCAACACCGTCACGGTCAACACGGGCGGCACGGGCACGGCGGGCGCCGTGACATCGGCGGACGTGACTTTTGCCAGCCTCACGCGGAATGCCGCCACGACGGTCAACTTCACCGGCTCAAGCCTCGGCCAGCAGGGAAACAATGCGCGGATTGTGTTCACCACGCCGCTCACGACGGTCCTCAATGGCGCGCTCGGCGCGTGGGCCATCGCCAACACGACGGACTATGCTGCCTACAACACCGGGCTCGGCATCGGTGTCGTGGGCCAGGGTGGGTTCATCGGCTACGATGGCACCTTCGCAACTGGCAACATCACGGACATTCCCGCGACCGCCGCGCTGACGACGACGCTTTCGGGTGCGACGACCACCGGGCTGCTGAGGATCTCCGGTGGGTTCACCAACGACATCGCCTTCACGGCCGGCACGGACACGCTGAACCTCGAGCAGGGCGGCATCCTTCGCAGCAACAACAACAACGCCACCAGCATCGGCACCGCGGCGATCCGCGGCCATATCACCAGCGGCACGAACGAGCTGATCGTGTATAACAACCAGAACACGGTCACCATCAACTCGTTCATTGACGGCGCGACGACCAAGTTCATCAAGTCGGGCGCCGGCACGGTGAGCCTCACGGCGGTCAACACCTACGGTGGCGGCACGGCGGTGATCCAGGGCACCCTGCGGCTCGACGGCGGACCCGGCGACGTGGTGATTCCCGCGGGCGGACTCGTCATCGGCGGTGCGACGGTGACGATGATCACCAACTCGGGCCAGATTGATCCGAGCAACGTCGTCACGATCCGCCGCAGCTCCACGCTCACGCTCGTGGGCAGCAACACGCTCGACAGCCTCATCTTCGAAAACAACGGAGGCACGGGAAATCCGACGGTGACGGTCGGCGGCACGTTGACGCTCTCGAATGCCTCGGCCCCCGTCACGGTCACCGATCACAGCGCGCCGACCGTCGCCACGATCAGCGGCGGCATTCTCGCGCTCGGCTCCGGGGCGAAGACTTTCAGCGTTGAAGGTCCGAACATTGGCGGCACCGTTTACACGAACCTCACTCCATCGCTGAACATCACCTCGGCGATTATCGGCTCCGGGTCGATCACGAAGTCCAACACCGGAATCCTGCAGCTCAGCGGCCAGAGCATCTTCAACGGTCTGAACGTGACTGGCGGAGGCATCCTCCTCAGCGGCAACAGCACCCCGACGCAGGGTGGCGGCGGGCTGACGAGTGGTCCGCTGGGGGTGGGAGCGGTGGCAATGTCCTCGGGCACGACGATTCTCGTCGATGGCTCGCGCGCTGTCGGCAACGACATCAGCTTTGCGGGCACGCCGACCTTCGACAGCACGGCGAACACTGTCTGGACGCTGACGCTCAACGGCAGCCTCACCGGTGCTGGAATGGCATCCCCCACGCCCACCATCGAGATCACGAATCCGTTCCTCACCGTCGCCCTGCTCGGAAACATCCCGAACATCGGCACGATCACCAGCTTCAACAAGACCGGCCTCGGAACGCTCATTTTCAACGCCACGGGTTACACGGGTGACTTCAATGCGACCGCCCTTGGAAACCCCGGCGCAGTGACGCTCATCAACGATGGCGACGGAACCGGCTCCGTCCAGACTCTCGCGATGGGGAATGTGATCTTCGACGCCGGCATCGTGCCGAACATCACCGTGAACCGCAGCGGCGCGTCGCTGCCATTCCCGCTAGCTGCGAACAAGATTCTCGCCCCGGCCAGCATCAGCAACACCGGCCTCGGCCTCACGGTCACGAATAACAGCGGATATGGCCTGAAGGTGTCCGACGCGACTGCCTTCACCGGCACGCCGACGTTCTTCGTCAACACGGCCACGGCTTCAAACGTTACTCAGGGCCTCTACCTCGCGGGCGACCTCACGGGGACTGGCTTCAACAAGACGGGAAGCGGCACGGTGGTGATCGACAACCCCACTCCTGCCAACAACACCTTCACCGGCAACATCAACATCAACCAGGGCGTGGTTTCGGTGAATGACGCAGCCCAGCTCGGCAATGCGGCAAACATGGTGATCCTGAGCCCCACGACCGGCACTTCTGCCTTCCGCGCGACGGAGAACATCACGACGAGCCGCACCATTCAGCTCGCAAACACGGCGAACACCCGCGCGATCGAAGTCGCCAATGGGAAGACTCTGCAACTCGACACCGCGTTTGATCTCAACGCCGGCGCGGGTGCCACTGCGAGCTTGAACAAGCAGGATCTCGGCACCCTGATCGTCAATGCCTCAAACTCCGGCTGGAGCGGTGCTGTGAATATCACCGAGGGCGCAATTCTCATTAACAACAGCGCACTGGCCAATCCGCTTGGCACGGGCACCATCAATACTGGGCCGGCTACAGTCGTGGGTTCCGCGCTCCAGTTGGCAGGTGGCGTCACAGTGAGCAACCCCCTGAACCTCCAGAGTGTCGGCAACCTCCTGATCGGCGGCATCAACTTCCAGGGCCAGCTCGACAACGTGTCCGGCACGAACACTTACTCGGGCGGGGTGGCCATGGCGTTCGATGCCACGATCGGCGCGCGTGCGGGCAGCACGCTGAACATCACCGGTCTGATCACCGCGACGGGCACGCACCGCCTGATCTTCAACGCGGAAGGCGACATCAACGTCACAGGAGGTGAGACGGGCGCGCTATTCGGCTTCGACAAGTTCGGAGCGGGCACGCTGACCATCACCTCGGCGCTCTTCGGAGGCACCATCACGACGGGCGGTGTGAAAGTGGAGAAGGGAATGCTGGTCCTGAGCGGCGCAGGCACGACGAACTCCAACGGTGCCGTCAACCTTGTTTATCAGGGTGCGACGATGCGCCTCGACAACGGCGGCACCAGCACGAACAACCGCCTGACCGGAAGGGCGCTGACCCTTCAGGGCGGCACGCTCGACTTTGTCAGCAACAACACCACGGAAACAGCCGGCGCTTTCGTCTCCGATCAGGGCTCGAACACAATCAACATCGGGGGCACCGGCACCGCGGCGCTTACATTTGCATCCTACACCGGCAACGGCGGCAGCAGCCTGAACGTGACTGGCAACTACGGCACGGCGACAAACTTCCTCAAGTTCACGGCCAATCCCGCGCTGACACCCGCCGGCACAGGAATTCTGAACCGCGTGACCGTGGATGGGAACGAGTTCGCCAGCTACAGCGCGTCTCTCGGTGTGGTGGCATTCACAAACTACTCGGTTGCGACCAACATCCTGAGCGCCACGGCCACGCAGACTTTCAAGGCCACCACCTCCACACTGAATTCCCTGACCGGCAACCAGACACTCAACGCGCTGGCGATCAACAACACGGCGGCCGTGGGTGGGCTCGGCGGCAATCCGCCTGCGGCACTCACGCTGACGAGCGGTTCGATTCTGGTCAACGGTTCGGGCGGAGCGTTCCTGAATGTTCCCGTCGTCACCTTTGGCACCGAGGGTATCATCCACGTGCAGAGCGGGCAGTCCCTCACGGTGAACAGCGGCATGAACGGCACCGGCGGCATTTCCAAGGACCTCGGCGGCACTCTGAACATCAACGCCCAGCAGTTTGTCAGCGGAAATCATTTTGTGAACGACGGACTTCTGAAGCTGACCACCAGCGGCATCACGAACCCGCTGCTCTACAATCAGGGCCTTGTGGTGAATGGCGGCGGCATCTTTGATCTCAACGGCAATAACCAGTTTGTCGCTGGCCTCTCCAGCGCCAGCGCGGGTGGCAGTTCCGGTGTCGCCGGCGGTTCCGTGATCAATTCCGGTGCCGGGCAGTCCACATTTACCATCAACAGCAACACGAACTTTGCAGGCGTCATCTCGGGCAACATCTACCTCAACAAGACGGGCACCGGTGCACTGAACCTACAGAACGCCCAGATCTATTCCGGACCGACGCTGATCACAGGCGGCTCGATCACGCTGGCTGACAATGGTTCCCTGCCGAACACGAGCCAGCCGATCAACATCAATTTCGGCACGCTCTCGCTCGCGAACGGGAACCTTTACAACGTGACAGACCGTGTGAGCGACACCGCGCCCATCACGCTCAGGAGCGGTGTCCTGACCATCGCCGGCCGGCAGCAGTATGCGTCGTCGGAAACGTTCGGTGCGATTACGATTGCGGACGGGCACAACCAGTTCACGACGAACGCGGGCGGCACGAACGTGAACTCGCTGGACGTCACCGCCGCTTCGCTCACCCGCACCGGTGCGACGGCGACCATCCGCTTCAACGCGACCGGACAGCTCGGCAGCTCCGCGCGCCTCGTCTTCACCGCAGCCCCGACGCTCACGAACAACATCATCGGACCATGGGCCATCGTGGATCGCGAATACGCGAGCTACGATGCCATTTACGGAATCGGCGCTCTCAACGGCACGGGTTTCGCCGGGTATTCGGGCAACGGCTTGAACAGCAACCCGCTTGTGACGGACAACATCCGCCTCACGACCACGGGCACGACGACGCTGGCTGGTAGCGTGGCTGTGAACACGCTCAACTTTGGCCAGCAGAACGCGGCCACGACATTGGATCTCGGTGGCAACACGCTGGCGACCAATGGCGTCCTCTTCGGGCAGGGAACGGACAACGTGAACTTCGCCATCACGAATGGAAATCTGACCGGTCCCTCCGGTGGAGGCGACCTCTACATCACGCACGCCAACTTCTCGGGCACCAACCGGACTGTCAGCATTGATGCAAGCATCACGGATAACGGCGGCGCGGTCCGCGTGATCAAGACCTCGGGTGACACCGGCGCGAGCGTGATGACGTGGAACGGAAACAACAGCTATACGGGTGGGACGGTGCTCAACATGGGCACACTCATCCTCGGTGCCACCAGCACGCTTGGCACCGGCGGCCTCACCGTCAACCAGGCGACCCTCACGCAGACGGCGGGCGCGACGATCCCCACGCAGGCCCTGACGCTGGGCGGTGGTGCCACGGTGACGCTCGCGGGCAACAACACCCTCACGACCCTCACGGTCAACAATCTGGGCGGCGGTGCCCCGACGCTCAATCCGACCGGGACACTCACGCTCACGGGCGGCATCACCGCGACGACAATGAACGCCGGCAATGTCGCCACAATCGGCGCTGGAACCTTGGACCTGAATGGCGGTGCCGGCAGTTATTCGATCGATGTCGGTGCGACCATCGTCAACGGCGTGGATGTCGCCCCGTGGCAGGCGGGACTGATCATCAATTCTGTGATCCAGAATGACCCCGCGGGGGGCATCGTGAAGTCCGGTGCGGGCCTGCTCCAGCTCAGCGGGCAGAGCACCGTCTCCGGCGGACTCAGCGTCACCGGCGGCGGCCTCGTCGTCGCGGCCAGCAGCACGCCGTCCGGGCTTGGCAATCCGGTCGTCACGGGGCCGCTCGGCACCGGAACAGTGACGATGGCTGCGAACACGTCGCTGGTTTCCACTGCCGCAAACACGGTCTCGAACAACTTCGTGTTCCTCGGTGACACGGTGTTCAACGGGACGCAGAATCTCACGCTCAACGGCGACACCACGCTCCCCACGACGTGGAATGTGACCGTCACTGCTCCGCAGATGACCGTCACGATCGGAAACGTGATCGGTTCGCTTGGGACCGACGTGACGAACAAGTCCGGCCTCGGCACGCTGATCCTTGGAAACTACAACGGCACAATCAACATCGCGGGCGGCCTCATCTTCCTCGCGGATGGCAATGAGCTTGGCACCGTCGAAAATGTCAGTCTCGGCGGCAACTTGGTGCTGACCGCGGACACTGCGGTCACGGTGAACCGGTCCGGCGGCGCGCCGAATGCGCGCAACAAGCAGTTGCAGAAGGTGAACCTCACCAACAACGGCAGCATCCTCGCGGTGAACAACGTCAGCGGCTACGGGCTGGAGTTCACCGGAACGACGACCCTCACCGGCGCATCGCATTTCTCGGTCTCGAATGCGACGGCGTCGAACCTCGTGCAGGGGCTCACGCTGAGCGGCGTGGTGTCGGACACGGGCGGCTTTGATCTCGTGAAATCCGGTCTCGGAACGCTCGCGCTGACCAACGGCGGAAACACATTTGGCGGAGCCGGCAAGACGATCGACGTTCTCAATGGCATCCTGTCCGCGAGTTCGGACGGCGCGCTCGGAAACATCAACAACACCGTCACGCTCGAGGTGGATGGGACGACCGGTGTCGGCTTCCGAGCGACAGGGGCATCGTGGGGCACGGCGCGCACATTCAACCTGAATGCCGCGAACAATGCGTTCGAGGTCGTCGCCGGCACGACGCTGACGCTGAGCACGCCATTCTCCCTGTCGTCCGCGACGAACACGCTGACGAAGAACGACAGCGGCATCCTCGCGATCAACGCGGACAACGTGACTGGTCCGGCGTGGACTGGCGCCATCACCATCAACGGCGGTGCCATTCAGGCGCAGAACAGCAACGCGCTCGGCTCCGGCGCCATCGCGATCAACAACGCGGTCGGCTCGGCGCTGCAGCTCTCGGGCGGAGTCACCATCTCCAACGCGATCACTCTCACGACCAACAGCCAGTCTTCGGGCATCAACTCCGGTGGAAGCATCCAGAGCGTCTCGGGTGTCAACACCTACGCCGGTCTCATCACGCAGGCCTCGGGCAATGCGGCGACCTATGGCGCCGATGCGGGCGCCACGCTGAACATCGACGGCAACATCGCCACCGCAAACACCGCGTCATTCTACACGGGGGCGGGTGGTGTCGTGAACCTCAACAGCATCCTCGGCAATGGCGGCGCGGGCGGCGCACTGACGAAATGGGGTCCCGGTGCGCTGAATGTGACGGTGAATCACGCCGCCTTCACTGGCGCGATCACGGTCAATGCCGGTTCGCTGAACATTGCCGGGGCTGGCGTGAAGTTTGGCATCACCGGCACTGTCACGATCAACGGAACGGGAACGGTGTCCGTCGATGACACCGCCTCGGCCACGGCGAACCGCCTCGGCGGCAGGGCGCTGTCGCTCGTCGGCGGCACCTTCAGCTATCTGGGCAACGCCGTGACTTCGACCGAGACCCTCGGCACGCTCACCGTCGCGCGGCCCGGCAGCACCATCATCGCCGACAGCAATGGGGGCACCAGCACGCTCACCTTCGGAAGCATTGCCAACAACGTGCTCAACGGCGACGCGTCGCTGAATTTCGTCAGCGGCACTGCGGCACTCGGCAGCGCGAACAACAAGATCATCTTCACCACCGCGCCCACGCTGACCAACAGCATCATCCAGCGCGCCACGGTGAATGGGACGGAGTTTGCGACCCACGCGGGGGGCACCGGCGTTGCGGCATTCACCGCCTACAGCGGCGGTGTCAACCCGAACACCGCGGGAGCCACCGCGACGATGCTCCTGAATGCGGCGCCCACCGCCCTCACTGCGAACCGGACGGTGAACGCGATCAAGTTCAGCGGTGCCGCGCCCCTGGACTTGGCGGCCACCGGCGCAGCGTTCATTGCAGGCGGCGCAACGCCCGCGCAGTTGACACTGAGCGCGGGCGCAATCATTGCCGACGGCGGTGTGACGCACACGATCTCCGTGCCGGTCCTCAACAACGTGGCGGTGCAGAACTTTTACAACGTCACCGCTGGCACGACGCTGGAGATCACCAGCGCCATCGTCGGCACGGCGGGCTGGGTGAAGACCGGGCCGGGCACCGTCACCTTCTCGCCGCCGTCGAGCCCGATCGCAGGGCGCGGAGCCAGCACGATCTCGGGCAACGCCACGATCAACGAGGGCACCGTTGTCCTCAACGGCGGCAACAACACGCTCGCCGCGACAAACTTCATCATCCTCGGGCCGAACGGCACGCTGAACCTCAACGGCAACTCGCAGCTCGGCCGCCTGATGACGGATGCCGCAGTGGAGAACGGCGGCGGCATCGTGACTGGCAACGCCTCCAGCGTCCTCGTGACCGTGCAGGACAACGTCGGCCGCAACTGGGCCGGATCGATGCAGGGCGCGATGAGCTTCCTGCGCACCGGCGACAACACGCTGACGATGTATTCCGACAACACCTACACGGGCAAGACGCTGCTCGCCGGCGCCACCACCGCCCTGCGCGACAGTGCGCAGCTCTCGGGAACGTCGGACATCGAGATCGTCTATGCCACGCTGAACATCGACAACACGAACGGCGTCCGCAACTTGACGGACCGCGTCAATGACGCGGCGCCGATCACCCTGCGCGGTGGCACGATCAACTTCCTAGGCCGCGCGCAGACAGCCTCCACCGAGACTTTGGGAGATGTGACGCTCGTGAAGGGCAACTCCTTCATCAGCTCCGCGCTCGGCGGCACGGGGGTGAACTCCGCGGATCTCACGCTCACCAGCCTCACCCGCGCTGTCGGCGGCGGGACGATCAATTTCACCGCGGCCACCGGCGGCCAGGCGGGGAGCGCCGCGCGCATTCTCATTCCGACCATCAACGGCGCATCCACTGCCACCGTCGGTGGCGGGCTCGTGAATGGAATCATCGGCGGCTGGGCGATCATCGGCACCAGCGACTTCGCGACCTACATTCCCGGCCTCGGTGTCGCGGCGATGGGCGCGAACGGCGCCCTGCAATACTCGAACCTCACGTCGTCGCCCGGCACGCTCAACGCGGCCTCGCCGACGGACAACATCAGCATCAACACGGCGGTGACTGGAAACGTGTTGCCGGTCTCCGACGACCTGACAATCAACAGCCTGCGCATGGGCAACATCGCGGCGCAGACGGTCAACATCGCCGCTGGCAAAACGCTGACGCTCACCTCGGGCGGCCTGCTGTTCTTCAGCACGGCGTCGCAGGTCATCGGCTCCGCGGTGAATCAGGGCTCCATCACCTCGGGCGGCCCCGAGCTGTTCATCTACACGCAGGGCACCGGGCCGCAGATCATCAACAGCGCGATCACCGGAACCGGCGTCACGCTCGTGAAGAGCGGCGCGAACGCCCTCACGCTCAACGGCACCAACACATACGACGGCGGCACCACGGTGAACCAGGGCACGCTCACGGTCGCGGCCACCAGCAACATCCCGCTCGCTGCGACGCCGGCAAACGGCCTCGTGATCAGCGGTAACGGCTCGGTGGTCACGCTCGCTGCGGCGGGCCTGATTGATTCGGGCAACATCGTCACGATCAACGGCAACGCATCGCTGAACCTCGTGGGCAACAACACGCTCGCCGGCCTCATCTACCGCGACGACGGCGGCGGCACCGGCGCTTCGGTGGTGAATTCGCTCACCGGTGTTCTCACGCTGAACGGCAACCTCGTCTCGACCACGGCCAATCCGGCCTCGACCTCGACCGTCGCGGGCCGCCTGGACCTCGGGGGCGCGCTGCGGTCGGTGGACATCAGCGCGACGCGCTTCAACGGACAGGAACTCGCCGCGCTTCTCTCCGACTTCAGCCTCCAGGGCGTCGTCGGCTCCGCGGGCGGCTTCACGAAGGACGGCGACGGCGTGCTCCAGTTCAACGGCCAGGCCGTTTACACCGGCCCGACGACAGTGACGGACGGGCGCATCCAAATCGGCGCGACGAACGCCGGCTCGCGGTTCTCGGCGCTCACACTCCAGAGCGGCACAGGCCTGAATATCAACGGCATCAGCACCACGCTCGGTTCGCTGGCGGGTTCCGGATACGTCATGAATTCGTCGGCTTCCACGACCGCGCAGACGCTGACGGTCGGTTTTGACGGAACGGACTCGACGTTCTCGGGCACGTTCCTCCGCTTCAACGACGCGACTGCGAACACTCTCAACCTCTCGAAGATCGGCGTGGGGACGATGAAGCTGACCGCACCGGCGTCCAGCAGCACCTCCCGCGGCCAGCTCAGCGTGAACCGCGGCGTGGTCGCCTACACGGATCTCGGCTCGAGCAACTTCCTGAGCGCCGCCCACACGGTGAACGAGGGCGGCACGCTCCGCCTGGACAACAGCGATCTGGGCAGTTCCGCGAACGTGAACAACCGCCTCAGCGGTGGCGCACTGACGCTGAATGGCGGCGCGCTCGAATACCTGGGCCGCGATGCCACGGCCTCCACCGAGACTGCGGGAGTCCTCACGCTCGGCCCGAGCGCCTCGACGATCACGCTCACGGCTGGTGCAGGCGGCACCGCTGTGGTGACGTTCGCCAGCCTCGCGCAGCAGGGCGGCAGCACCGCCACGGTGAGCGGCACGAACCTCGGCACCGACACAAAGCTGATCTTCACGACAGCGCCGACGCTCGTCCCCGCGACCACCGGCATTCTTGCGCGCATCGCGGTGGGAACGGACTTCGCGACCTATTCCGCGGGCACCGGCATCGTTGCATTCACCGGCTACACCACGCGGACGGACATCAACACGGGCGCAGCGACCGAGACGGTGAACGTGGACGCCACCACGACTGTGCGCGACATCACCCTCGCCCGCACCGTGAATGCACTGAAGGTGGTGGATGACAATGTGACGCTGGGCTCCGACGGACTCATTCTCCCGACGCAGGGCCTCACCGTCACGAGCGGCGGCATCATTGTGACTGGCAACGACGCCACGATCAGCGCGCCGGTCCTCGCGTTCGGCGGGACGGAGGGCGTCATCCGCGTGTATGGCGATTCGCTGAACGTCGCTTCCAGCGTCACCGGCACGGCCGGGCTGACGAAGACGCGCGACGGCGATCTCACGTTCTCCACACGCCAGTCCTACACAGGCCAGACGGCGCTGAGTTCCGGCAACATGATCCTCGCGGGCGGCGCGAACACCATCCTCGTCGCTCCGACGCTCACGGCGACGGTCGGAAACATCCAAGTGAACGGCGGCGTGCTCGACCTCAACGGGAACCACCAGGCGTTCGGCGCGCTGCTGAACAGCAACACGCTCGCGTTCGCCGGCGGAGTCATCACGAACTCGAGCGCCACCTCTGCAATCCTCACCAGCGCCACGACGACATCGTCCACCTTCGGCGCAAACCTCACCGGGAACCTCGCCTTCACGAAGTCCGGCTCGGGCAACCTCACCTTCCCGGATGCACAGTCCTACACTGGCGCGACGATCATCCGCGGCGGCACGGTCACCCTGCAGGACAAGGGTGCGCTCTACAGCAGCGGCAGCCTCGTGAACGCGTCGGTCACGCTGAACTTCGGCGGCCTCACGTTTGCGAACAACAACCTCACGACGCTGGCTGACTTGAATCCGACGCGCCTTCCCGCCTCGGTGCCGGTCACGCTGCGCGGCGGCACGCTTTCGCAGTTTGCGGGCGGCTCCGTGGACACGACGGGGATGATCGACACGCTGACGGTGCTGGGCGGCGCCTCCACGATCACGGTCAATGTTCTCAGCAATGCGGGCGCGACGAACCTGCTCTCCATCGGCAATCTCGTGCGGCCTGCGAACAACGGCAGCACGATCCATTTTGCCTCCGACCCCGGCATCACGACGCAGAATGGCGCGCGGATCTTCATCAGCCAGATCAACGGTGCGGCACCCGTGAACAACGCGTTCCTCGGTGCGGGCGTGATCATCAACTCGGGCGAGTATGGCGTTTACAACACCACGCTTGGCGTTGGCCGCTACGGCCAGACTGGGTTCCCGGCCTACAGCGCGGCGCTCGCGAGCGGGAACAACCTGCCGGCGAACATCTCCGGCACCGGCGCGGATGTCGCCATCTCGGCGAACACCACGATCGGCGCGCTTCGCCTCACCGGCGCAGCGACGCGCAACATCACGTTCGCCGCCGGAACTGAAACGCTGAACCTCGCGCTCGGCGGCCTCCTGCGCGACAACAACAACAACGCGGCGAACATCGGCACCACCGCCCTGCGCGGGAAGCTGACG
Organism: Chthoniobacteraceae bacterium; assembly: GCA_044221035.1. Classification (GTDB taxonomy): domain Bacteria; phylum Verrucomicrobiota; class Verrucomicrobiia; order Chthoniobacterales; family Chthoniobacteraceae; genus SXWH01. The sequence goes on from JBGAPU010000076.1 coordinate 28,253, forward strand.
TCGGGCGGCACCGCGACCTCGGGCACCACCGAACTGGTCGAATGGCACAACCAGAACACCGTCACCATCCACTCCGTGATCGCCGACAACGGCCTCGGCAACCTGACGAAACTCGTGAAGGCAGGCCCGGCCGGCACCACATTGACCGCCGCAAACACCTACACCGGCGGCACGGTGGTGAATGCCGGCACGCTGACGATCAATGCGACGGCGGGCGCAGGAACGGTGGTCATCCCTGCCGGCGGCGTCACGCTGAACAACGCGAACCTGACCATGAGCACCAACTCCGGGCAGATCGATGCGAGCAACGACGTGACGATCAACGGGGGCGGCGTCCTGACGCTGGTGGGCAGCAACACGCTGAACAGCCTCACGTTTGACAACATGGGTGGCACCGCAACGCCGACGGTGGCGGTGGCGACATCGCTCACTCTCTCCGCAGCGGCGGCTGTGAATTCGACCAACGACAACCTCAACACGACGCCGACGATCTCCGGCACGGCCCTCGTGCTGAGCGATGCGGCCCCGGTCATCAATGTGAACGCGGGCCTCTCGCCGAGCGGGCTCATCATCACAGCTCCGCTCACAACGACGGGCGGCGGCACGATCACGAAGACCGGTGACGGTTCGCTGATCCTCAACGGCGGCACCGCACATCCGCTTGCCGGCGGCCTGAACGTGAGCGCCGGCACCCTGGTGTTTGACGACACCGCGGGCACGAACCCCTACGGCACCGGCACGATATCGCTCGCCAGCGGCGTGGCGATCCGCGGCGGCACAGCGGCCCGCACGGTGCCCGCGGCGAACGCGATCGCGGTCGCCGGGGACTTCACCTTTGGCACGCTGGCCGCGGATAACGCCACTGCGAACGCGACCAACAACCTGACGCTCGCCGGCACGGTGACGCTCGCGGCGGGGCCGCACACCATCACTGTGAACGGCCTGCTCATGACCGGCACCATCACCGGCAAGCTCACCGGCGGGACCGACCTCGCAAAGGACGGGCCTGGAACGCTCGTGCTTCAGAACGCGACGAACGACTACGGTGGAAGCACGACCGTGAACGAGGGGATTCTCCAGCTCGGTGCCGCAGGCTCGATTCCGGACCTCTCCGCGGTCGTCGTGGCACTCGGCGGCTTCTTCAATCTCAACGGCTTGTCCGAAACCATCGGCTCTCTCGCGGGCGGCGGTGTCGTGACGAACACCGGTGCGGCGCAGACGCTGACGCTCGGCGCGGATGGAACGGACACCACCTTCACCGGGAGCATCACGAACCAGGCGAACGCCCTCTCGCTCACGAAGGTCGGAGCAGGGACGCAGACGCTCTCCGGCGTGAACAGCTACACGGGCAACACGACGATCAGCCTTGGCACGCTGCGGCTCGCGGGCGCCGGTTCGCTCGGCGCGGGCTCGTATGCGGGCGCGATCGCCAACAGCGGGACGTTCCAGTATTCATCGAGCGCCGCGCAGATGCTCACGGGTGTGATCAGCGGCACTGGCGAAGTGGTGAAGGACACCGCGAACGGCGTGCTCACACTGGGAGGCGCCGCGGCGAACACCTACTCGGGGCTCACGACTGTGAGTTCCGGACGGGTGGATTTGAACAAGCCCGCGGGCGTGAACGCCATCATCGGCGACGGTGTCTCCTCAAAGGGTTCGCCGGACGTGCTGATCAACGGCGGCGAACTCCGGCTGCTGGCGAACAACCAGATCGACGACAGCGTGTTCATCGATCTCACCTCCGGCGTCTTCAACCGGAACGGAAAGACGGAGACGATCTTCCAGTTCACCAATTCCGGCGGCACTTACCTCAGCGGCCGCGGCGGCACATTCACCGTCACCGACCCGACATGGTCCGGCGGCGCGAACCACATCCTCGGCACGGACATCTACGGCAGCTTCGCGAATGTCTATCCCTCCGCGGCGCTGACGATCAGCGGCGGCACGAACATCATCCATGGCGACGAAGGTAGCGGCTTCGGCTCCGGCAGCGTGGAAGTCCAGATGGCGCCGGGCAACGTCGGCCTGGAGTTTGCCGGCACCGGCAGCCCCACGCTCACGCTCAGCTCCGACGATGTCGCCGCAGGCATCCTGTTCCTGAACGCCGACCTCAGCTTCACCGGAAGCTCCGGCACGGCGAGCATCCTGAATGGCAACAAGCTCCAGGACAACGGTGACGGCACGTGGACCGACCTAGGCAGCGCCGGCACGAACGCCGGAACGCTTGAGCTGAGCGCGACCACGCGGACCTTCGACATCAACAACGGCACCGCGGCGGTGGACATGCTCATCGGCGCGCGCATCAACGGCACCGGCGGTGGCATGATCAAGCAGGGAGCCGGCACGCTGGCGCTGACGGGTGCGAACACCTACACAGGCGCGACGACGATCAGCGCGGGCACGCTGCAGCTCGGCATCGGCGGCGCAACGGGCTCGCTGTCGCCGAGCAGCGCGATCACGAACAACGGAACGCTCACCTTCAACCGCAGCAATGCGCTGTCTCAGGGGACGGACTTCTCGAACACGATCGGCGGCAGCGGAGGCATCGTCCAGGCGGGCGCCGGCACGACCACGCTCAGCAGCACGGGCAACAGCTACTCGGGCGGCACCACGGTGAACGCCGGCACGCTTGCGGTGACGGGCAGCCTGAGTGGCACGACGGCGGTGACGGTGAACACCGGCGGCACGCTGCTGCTCAATAGCAGCACGGCGGCGGACAACATCATCAACACGAGCGCAGACTTCACCGGTGCGGGTGGAACGCTGAAGGTGGACGACAGCCAGACGGGGCGGACGAACACCTTCGCCTCGATGACGCTGAGCGCGAACACGGTGCTGGACTTCGGCACGGGCACCACGAACTCGCTGCTCTTTGGCTCGCTCAACGGCGCGACGATGACGGCGCTGTCCGCGGGCACGCTGACGCTCACGATCAGCGGCTGGACTGGATCCATGTTCAATCCCGGCGAGACCACGGACACGCACGGCGACCTCACGCAGGATCGGCTGCTGTTCAGCTCGGATCCCGGCTTCACGCTCGGCGTGCCGATTACCGGCATCAGCTTCACCGGTTTCGGCCCGGGCATGGCGGTGCAGTTCGGCGGCCAGTATGAGATCGTGCCGGTGCCAGAGCCTGCGACGACTGCGCTCATCGGTGCGGTGGCGCTGTGCGCGCTCATCGGCTACCGCGAGCGCAGGCGGATCCGGAACTGCCGGCCATCGGCGGGGAAATGACGAATGGAAGCAGGAATGTAACAGGCGCCTTCTTTACGAACGGAATCCCAGATGCGAAAAAGCCCGCGATGATTGGCCAACGGACGAGGGGGCTGCAGGGGGCTTTACTGCTGAGCCAGCTGGTGCTGGTGAGCGTGGTGCTGGGTTTGTCCGGGCTGGTGGTGTTCAGTTCTGTGGTGGTGGTGGATGCGGGGCATTACCCGATGTATGCGGTTGCGGTGATGGCTGGGCTGGTGGTGGAGGCGAT
>JBGAPU010000189.1:0-4106 GCA_044221035.1 Chthoniobacteraceae bacterium
CCAGTCCTTGAACATCTCGCCCATCTTCGAGATCGCCGTGACGAAGTCCGTGTAGCCGGCCTTCAGGTCGTCGGGCAGGCCGTCGGTCTTGATGGCCTTCAGCTTGCCGACGATGTCGCGGATCATCGCGATGCCGCCCATCGGGTTCTCTTTCAGTGCGGCTTCCTGCTGTTTGACGGAGGCTTCGAGGGCCGCCATGTCTTTCTTGAAGCCGTCGAGCGCTGCGTCGGCGCGCACGGTGGCGGTGGAGGTGAGCGCCACGGCGATGGCGACGAGGACTGCACGGAGTGCTTTCATGGATGTGTGTGTTTGTTGTTGTGGTTGTTTTCCCGCCATCGGGCTCAGTTGAACTTGTTCTTCCGATACGCGCCCATCGCCGGGGCGTTCGGGTTCACCTCGGGGCCGAAGTAGCGGAGGATGACCATCGGCTCGGTCTCGCTGGTGTTGGTGAAAGTGACGCCCTGCTTCGCGCCGTCCTCGGTCACGAAGTATTCGTCCTCCGTCAGCTCGGTGAAGCGGATCAGCTTCGGCGAGACGAGCGGCTGGCTGTTGATCTTGCCGCTGCCCTGCACGCAGATGAGGCCGTAGGCGCCGTTGTCCTTCACGAACGCCGTCACGCCCGGATCCACGGTGAGCTCCTTCGCGGTGAAGAGCTGCTCGCCGTCCACCTTGCCGTAAACGATCCAGCGGTCCACCCAGCCTTCCTTGCGCGTGTCGGCCACCGGCACGGGCTCGAGGTAGTGGTGGTCCTTGAACTTCGGATCCACATTTTTGGCCCAGTCGAGCTGGTCCACGATGAAATCAATGTCCTTGTGCTTGCTCTTCGGCATGTCCTTCACGAGCAGCGACCACGGCACTTCGCGGCCCTCGACGAGGTTTTGATACATGCCGAAAACGTCCGAGCCCCACTGCGGCTCGTAGGTGCAGAGCGATCCCGGCGCGTGGAGAATGCACGGATCGATCAGCCATCCGCTACCGACTTTCAGGCGATACGCCTTCGAGAGATCGAGGATGCCATTGTCGCCCTTGTTCCAATTCGCGATGCACTGCCGCACCTGCTCCTTCGTCGTGCCGGGCTCGAAGCCCATGAACGTGTAGGGGAAATTGTTCCCCACGTTGTTGTGCTGCGGCGGGAAATAATATGACTCCGGCTTGCCCTCCTGCCCGACGAGCTTCGCCTGCTTCGCGCTCTGGTGCATGTGGTGGGGAATGGGCCCCATGTTGTCGAAGAACTTCGAATAAACCGGCCACTTCTTGTATTTGTTCCAGATGCTCTTGCCGATGAGCGTCGCGCCGCAGTCGGCGACCGCCTTTTGCAAAGTGAACTTCTCCTTGCCGACGACCACGTAGCTCAGGCCCTCGTCCGGCGTGCGGTTCTCATTCGCCGCAGGCGTCGTGCTCGCGAACCACCGCTCGTCGATGCCGCCGCGGTTCAGGCCGTAGGCGTAGAGATCATCCGGGTGCAGCTTGAGCCGCTTGCCCGGCTGGAGGAACGAACGCGGCACCCAGCACGGCGCGAGACGCAGCAAGCCGCCGGTCTTCGAGATCTCGGCTTCGACTTTCGACTTCGTGTTGCCTTTGACGGCCTTCAGCGCGGTGACGGTGGGAATGGACATGGGTGTTTGTGGAAGAGAGAGCGGTGCTTGTTTCAAAGCCCGCGCAGCGGGTCAAGGATGGAGCATCAGCGGAAAACCACGCGCCACCGCTCAGCTGAAAAACTGCCGGTAAAACATGATCGCCGAGATGATCAGCCCGATTGCCGTCACGAGATGGCGCACCGCGCGCTGCGGGAGCTGCTGCGAATAGTGTGCGCCGAGGAAGTAGCCGCAGAGCGCGCCCACGCTCATCACGCCCGCCTTCGGCCAGTCGATAAGCCCCGCCCAGATGAACCACGCCGCGGCCACCACGTTGATGAGACAGCTCAGCACATTCTTCAGCGCGTTCATCTCGTGGATGTCGCGCAGCCCGAGGAAGCCGAGCGACGCCAGCATGAGGATGCCGATGCCCGCGCCGAAGAATCCGCCATACACCGACACCGCGAACTGGAACACCACCGCCACCCAAACCGCCCGGTGATGCGGATGCGCCGCGCCCTTTTCCCCAAAGCCGGCGAAGCGCCGGAACGCCCCCTGCGAGAGGAAGAGCACCGTCGCGAACAGAATCAGGAACGGCACCAGCCGCGCGAACACACTCTCGCCCGTCCGCGTGAGCAGCACGCTGCCGAGCCAGCCGCCGAGGATGCTCACCGGGACAAAGCGCACGAGCCACGCGCGCACCGCGCCGATCTGCTTCCGCAGGCTGAAGATGCTCCCGCCCGTCCCGATCACCAGCGCCAGCGTGCTCGTCGCGTTCGCGATGATCTTCGGCGTGCCGAAGAACGTCAGCACCGGAAAGGTCAGCAGCGTCCCGCCGCCGGCGACTGCATTGATCGCCCCCGCCGCCGCCGCCGCCGCGCCGAGCCCGAGGATTTCCCCGAGCGGCATCATGCCCTGCGCCGGCGGTGCAGCGTTGGCAGTGTGGAAATGCGGGAGCGCATGGAAGGCGCGCACCATGCCCGCGTCCGCAGCGCCATGCAAAGGGATTGCCGCGCATTGGCATCGGTTTGATTTGAACCACGAAGGACACGAAGGACACGGAGGACACGGAGGAGAAGATTGGGATTCGGGATGCTCACCCGGCCCGCCTTCGTGCACTTGGAGTCCTTCGTAGTGAACAAGGGTGCCGTTGGCGGTGCATTCGACATCCCATCCTTTCCCGCGGTTGCGCCTGCCCGCCGCCCATGCGAAAACGCGCGCGATGCTCCGCAGACTCATCCTCACTGCCGCCGCCGCACTCGCCGTCCTCGCCCTACCCGGCTGCAAGGACAAGGCGAAGGAACAGCGCAAGGCCGACCTCCGCGCCCTCATGCACGGGCTCACGGACGACGCCGACATCCGCGCCGCGATGGAAAAGGCGCGCGCCACTTCCGGGCAGTTCCTCGCCGCGCTGCAGAAGCCCGCGCCGAACCAGAAGCAGTTCATGGTGCGCAAGGCCTTCCCCGCAAAGGACGCGAAGCAGCAGATCCTCTGGGTCGTGGACCTCACCTTCGACGGCACGCTCCTCCACGGCCGCGTGGACGACAACACCGCGCAGCAGGGCAGCGGCATCGCAAAGGACGGCCGCGTCTCGTTCCCGCCCGCGGACCTCTGCGACTGGATGTTCAACGAGGACGGCAAAGCCGTCGGCGGCTACATGCTCCGCGCGCTGAAGGCGAAGTTGACCGAGGAGGAATGGCGCGGCATCGCATCGCAAAGGACGGCCGCGTCTCGTTCCCGCCCGCGGACCTCTGCGACTGGATGTTCAACGAGGACGGCAAAGCCGTCGGCGGCTACATGCTCCGCGCGCTGAAGGCGAAGTTGACCGAGGAGGAATGGCGCGGCATCGCGAGCCAGATCACGTTCAAGGAATAGCGCCGCGGGGTATCCGCAGATTGCGCAGGTTTTCGCAGAGGGAAAAGAGTCGCTCAGAGCGGGAAAAACCTATCCCATTAAGGGCACATGCATGTCGGTGAGCTCAGTTTAGTTGATTGGGAACCGCGCTCAGCGCTCGAAGAGTCAATGGCGGCAGTCGTGTCGCGAAATCCCGAGCTCAGCAAGTGCGTGCAACAGAGCGCCACCTCACAGATTCGGGGAGTTGCGCTTCTGGTTGCCGGCGAGTGGATTTGGGTTCATCTCGAAAAATCAATTTGTGAGCATTGCAGCAAGGACGCTGGTTGGTGTGCTGTGCCTGACACAGGATTTTTCGGGATTGGAAAGGTTCGTTATTGGGAAATTGTCGCACAGCAGCCTCGGCAGACTTGCCCACATTGCGGCGGTTACTTGAATCGCCGCTGTGTGCTCCGACGTTTGAACTGACATTGCAACAGCGAGAGTTGCCGCCTCTACTTCGCCCCGAAGAGCGCCAGCAGATCCGCGACTTCCTCCGCGCTCAGCGTGAACAGCAGGCCGGGCGGCATCGTGCTCACGGCGGCCTTCTCGCGCTTCACGATCACGTTCTTGTAGAGGTTCGACGTCGTGCCCGCGAGCGGGTCGGTGAGAATCGTGATGGTCGCGCTCGATTCGTCCTTC
>JBGAPU010000077.1:0-30869 GCA_044221035.1 Chthoniobacteraceae bacterium
CGCGATCAAGGAACTCAAGAAGTAGCCCCGCTACTTCCCCACCGGCACCGTCTGCGGTCGCGTCGGCGGGTCCAGCTTCACAACGTCGGGGAAGTCCGGCAGCAGCCGCTTGAGCAAATCACGGTTGTTCGCAATCGCCTCGTTGACTCGAAGGAAGGTCCACTCCGCGCCCGCCTTCTCCTGAATCGCAATCATCGCGCTCTCCTCGGTGATGCGCGCCTTCCCCGGCACGAGCATCACGCTCTTCGTCTTGACGATGGCGAACGTCTTACCGCCGCTGCGGTGAAAACTCTCGGGCGGCTGCACGTCGAGCGAGACGAACTCCATCCCGATCTTCTTCATCTCCGCCATCGTCCGCTCGATGGCCTTTTTCAGCATTTCCTCACCACCCATCGCCTGCACCACGCCCGCAGGCATGAACTTCAGCACCTCGCTCCCCTCGCCCTTCAGCGTCGCCTCCACCATCGTCTTCGCCCGCGCGGCCACCGCCGCTTTGTCAGCAGCCTCGTCGGCAAAAAGGAGCGTGTTGAGAGAGAGCGCCACGGCGGCGAGGAGGAAGAGCTTCATGTGCCGCCGTTTCGCAAAGCGCGCCTGGAAATGCAAGCGGCCATGCGATCGCGCTCACAGCGGTGACTTTGAAACGCAGAGACGCGGAGGAAACATACACGCGGGATGCCGCCTGCGGTCTCCCAGACGAGATTGCACCGCGAGCGAACCACACCGACTGCGCCATCCGAATTCTTCTCCGCGTCTCCGCGTCCCTGCGTTTCAAACCCGCCCCGTCGCTTCGCGCTTGCCGCCCCCTGCGCGCGGCACTAACACGCTCGCCCGCCCGCGAATTCGCGCGGCATTTTTCCCAAACACTCCCACACTCAAACTCCCAAAAAATCATGAGCAGAAAAATTCGTTACGGAATGGTCGGCGGCGGGCGCGGCGCATTCATCGGCGCGGTCCATCGCATCGCAGCAGCCATTGATCAGCAGATCGAACTCGTCTGCGGTGCATTTTCCTCCGACCCCGAGCGCAGCAAGGCGAGCGGTGGCGACTTCTTCCTCCCGCCGGACCGCTGCTACGGCACGTTCGAGGAAATGATCGCGAAGGAGAAGGCCCTCCCTGCCGACAAGCGCATGGACTTCGTCGCGATCGTCACGCCGAACCACATGCATTTTCCACCGGCGAAAGCCGCGCTGGAAGCCGGCTTCCACGTGCTCAGCGACAAGCCCGCGACTCTCAATCTCGCCGAGGCGAAGAAACTCGCCGCCATCGTGAAAAAGACCGGCCAGCTCTACGGCCTCACGCACAACTACACCGGCTACCCGCTCGTGAAGCAGGCCCGCGAAATGGTCGCCACCGGCAAGCTCGGCAAAATCCGCAAGGTTGTCGTCGAGTATCCGCAAGGCTGGCTCGCCACGCGCCTCGAAGCCTCCGGACAAAAGCAGGCCGCCTGGCGCACCGACCCCAAGCGCAGCGGCGCCGCCGGCTGCATCGGCGACATCGGCACGCACGCGGAGAACCTCGCGGAATACATCACCGGCCTGCAAATCGAGGAACTCGCCGCCGACATCACGAGCTTCGTCAAAGGCCGCAAGCTCGATGATGACGGCAACGTGCTGCTCCGTTTCAAAGGCGGAGCGAAAGGCGTCCTCCACAGCTCGCAGATTTCCGTCGGCGAGGAGAACAACCTCAACATCCGCGTCTACGGCGAACTCGGCGGCCTCGAATGGCACCAGCGCTACCCGAACACGATGTATGTGAAGTGGCTCGACCAGCCGCAGCAGATTTTCCGCACGGGCCTCGGCTACCTCGGCAAGGCCGCGCTCGCCGCCGGCCGCACGCCGCCTGCGCACCCCGAGGGCTACCTCGAGGCCTTCGCGAACATCTACAAAAACTTCGCCAACCACATCCGCGCCCGCATAGAAGGCCGCAAGCTCGCGAAGGACGACCTCTGCCTCGACTACCCGAAGATCGAGGACGGCGTCCGCGGCATGGCCTTCATCGAGGCGGTCGTTAAGTCGTCGAAAGGCAACGCGCGCTGGACGAAGCTCGCGGTCTAAGCCGTGCTTCCATCAACCGCCTCCGCCTCCGCGGAAACAGGATCGATCTGCTGAGGCAGGTCATCCGCAGATTGCGCAGGTAGACGCAGATTTGGAAAAGCAGACCGAACGGCCCGCGCAGGTCCGTGCATCTTCCCCTGCTAAAGTCTGCGCAATCTGCGGTTCGCTTCTGCTCGCTGGCCCCCGATCCCAATCCCCATCGCGCCGGCAGCCGACGGCTCAGACGCGGATCCCCTGCATCGGGTCGGAGAGTTCGAGCATGGCCACGAACGATTCGGCGGAGCGGGTGTCGGGGTGCGATGGTCCGAGGGTGTCGCGCCATGCGGTGAGGGCGCTGCGAGCAGCTTCGAGCGCCTCGGCTTGGCGGAGCTGCGCGTCGAGGGTCCGCGCGAGGTTGTAGAAACTTTGCGCAATATCGGGATGGCTGGCGGGCAGGACGCGCTGGCGGGCGGCGAGGACGGCGCGGTGCTCGGCTTCGGCGTCGGCATGCCGGCGCTGCGCGAGGAGGGTGTTGGCGAGGTTGTTGCGCGTGGAAAGCGTGTCGGGATGCGTGCCGCCGAGAGCGAAGAGGCGTGCATCGAGAATCGCACGGTGCTCCGCCTCCGCCTCCGCGTGGCGCTCCTGCGCCTGAAGGGTCACGGCGAGGTTGTTCCGGCTGGAGAGTGTCTCGGGGTGCGTGGCACCGAGGAAACCGGCGCGGGCGGCGACGATCGCGCGATGTTCGACCTCGGCCTCCGCGAGCCGGCCGAGCGTCTGGAGTGCAATGGCGAGATTGTTGCGGCTGGCCAGCGTGTCGGGGTGAGCTTCCCCGAGCACCTCGATGCGCAGCGCAAGAATGGCGCGGTGCTCCGGCTCGGCCTCGGCATCGCGGCCCTGAGCCTGGATTGCGACGGCGAGGTTGCTCCGAGTGGAGAGTGTCTCGGGGTGATCGTCGCCAAGCATGCGCGAGCGGACCGCGAGAACGGCGCGATGCTCGGCCTCCGCTTCGGCGTCGCGGCCCTGATCGCGGAGGACGTTGGCGAGGTTGTTCCGGCTGGCCAACGTGTCGGGATGCTCCGCGCCCAGTGAACGAATGCGCCCGGCGAGGACGGCTCGGTTTTCCGCCTCGGCCTCCGCAAAGAGCCCCTGGTCCGCGAGCGCGGCGGCGAGATTGCTGCGGCTGGAGAGGACGTCCGGATGATCGGCTCCGAGGAGCGGCTCGCTCACGGCGATCTCGGCGCGGTGCTCGGCCTCCGCCTCCGCATGGAGGCCCTGCGCGCGGAGGGCAATCGCGAGGTTGTTGCGGCTGGCCAGCGTGTCGGGGTGCGCCTCGCCGAGCACGCGGGCGCGGATGGCGAGCACGGCGCGGTGCCCGGCCTCGGCCTCTTCATGAAGCCCCTGCATGTCCATGCTGTTCGCGAGCCAGCTCCGGCTCGTCAGGGTCTCAGGATGCTCGGGACCGAGAACTTTCTCGCGGATCGGGATGAGTTGCCGAAACTCCCGCTCGGCTTCGTCGGCCCGGCCGTTGATGGCGGTGCACCGGCTGAGCGCGTGCCATGTCTCCAGCGTGTCGGGATGCTCCGCGCCGAGCGTCGCGCGGCGGTGCGCGAGCAAACCACGGAAGGCATCCTCCGCTTCGCCGAAGCGGCCCTGGTTCATCAGCTCAATGGCGGCGGCGTCTGGTGGAGGTGTCCCCATGCGGGGAGGACGGAGCATTTTGCCCGCACACAGGCAAGCGCGGAGGACGTGCCGGCCTCGCTAGAAAAGACGCTGACACGACGCGCGGAGGCGGCTTCACTCGCGGGCCATTTTCCCCGAAAACCCATGAGCGACCACCATTCCCGCAGCATCCTCAAGGCCGTGTCATGGCGCATCACCGGCACGCTCGACACAATCGTCGTGTCGCTCATCGTGACGGGGAAACTCAAGCTGGCGCTGTCCATCGGGTTCGTGGAGGTGTTCACGAAAATCGGGCTCTACTACTTCCACGAGCGCCTGTGGAACCGCATCTCCTACGGGCGGCCGAAGAAGCCGGAATACGAAATCTGAGAAAACCCTCCGAGAACCCGGAAGGAGAGAACTTCTATCCGCAGATTCCGCAGAGGGTCGCAGATAGACCGGCTCCACTCTGCGCAAGTCCGCGACGTCTGCGGATTCCTGCCTCGAGACGGCACACAAAGGCTCGACGGAGACGGAGGGATGCGGGCTTCATGCCGGGAAGATGATTCCCGTGAAACGCCCGCTCCCCGTCCCGATTGCCGCCCTCATCGCCGTCCTCAGCCTTCCGCTTGGCGCAGCGGAGTTTTTCGTCGCACCGGATGGAAACGATGCGAATGCCGGCACGAAGGACGCTCCTTTTGCCACGCTGGCGCGGGCTCGGGATGAAGTGCGGAAGCACAAGGGCGAGGCGCGGACGGTGCTCCTGCGCGGCGGGCTGCATGAGGTGGCGACGGGGCTGAAATTTGGGCCGGAGGATTCCGGGACGGCGGAGGCGCCGGTGGTGTGGCGGGCTTTTGAAAATGAAAAGCCGGTGGTGATTGGCGGGCGCGCGATTGGCGGATGGAAGCCTTGGAAGAACGGCATCCTGCAGGCGGACCTCGGCGCGCAGGGATGGAAGGGCGCGGCGTTCCGGCAACTGCTCTTCGCCGGGCAGCGGCAGATTCTTGCGCGGTATCCGAACTTCGATCCGAAGAATCCCTACGGCGGCGGCTGGGCCTACGCGGACGGCGAGATGTGGCCGATGTATGCGGACAAGGAGGGCGAGGACAAACACACGCTGAAGGTGAAAAACTTCGACTGGCGCAAGTGGGCGCGGCCGCAGGACGTGCAGGTGTTCGTCTTCCCGCGCTACAACTGGTGGAACGATCTGCTGCCGGTGAAAAGCACGGACGAGGCGAGCTACACGATCACGACGGCGAAGGACGGCAGCTACGCGATGCGGGCGAATGACCGCTTCTATTTCCAGGGCGCGCTGGAGGAGCTCGATGCGCCGGGCGAGTGGTATCTCGATAAGCAGGCGGGCGTCGTCTATTTCATGCCGCCCGCGGACATCGCATCGGCAAAAGTGTATGCGCCGACGACGCGCGATATTTTCGCGCTCGAAGGCACCGAGCACATGACGGTGCGCGGGCTCACGTTTGAATGCGCGGAGGGCGCCGCGGTGGTGGTGCGCAAGGGTCGCCACAATCGCATCGTCGGCTGCACGGTGCGGAATGTCGGCGACTTCAGCGGCACGGGCATCGGCATCAACGAGGGCGAGGACAACGGCGTGATCGGCTGCGACATTTCGTTCACGGGCAGCAACGGCGTGTCGCTCGGCGGCGGCGACCGGCCGACACTCACCGCAGCGGGGCATTTCGCGGAGAACTGCTACATTCATCATGTCGGCGTCTTCTACAAACAGGGCGTGGGTGTCTCACTGAGCGGCGTCGGCCAGCGTGTGTCGCACTGCCTCATTCACGACACGCCGCGCTTCGGCATCATGTTCACGGGGAACAGCCACATCCTCGAATACAATCACCTCCGCCATCTCGCGCTCGAGACGGAGGACGTGGGCGCGACTTATTGCGGCGGGCGCGACTGGATTTCGCCGCGCGGCACGGTCATCCGCTACAATTTCATCCACGACGTGCTCGGCTACGGCTGGAACGGCAAGTGGACGTCGCCCTACTTCGCGTGGGGCATTTATCTCGATGACAACTCGGGCGGCGTGGACGTGATCGGCAACATCGTCGCGCGCTGCGGACGCTCGCTCATGCACGGCCACAGTGCCCGCGATTCGCGCGTGGAAAACAACATCTTCGTCGAGGGCGGGCTGCGGCAGTGGGAGTTCAATGGCTGGACGACGCAGGCGCACTTCTGGGTGGATCACATCGCGAACATGCAGAAGGGCTGGGAGTCCGTGGCGCATCTGCCCGCGTGGAAAGGAATGCGCGGCATGGAAGTGCCGCCCGAGAAAATTCCCGACGCGGATGGCTGGGTGATGTCTGGCAATGTCTTCCAGCGGAACATCATCGCGTGGAAGAACGACGAGGCGAAGGCGCTGAACGTGGTGAACTTTAATCCCGCGCGGAATCATTTCGACCACAACCTCTACTGGCACCACGGCAAGCCGATGCTCACCGGCATTCGCAAGGCCGGCAAACCCATCGGCGAAAACCTCGCGCCGAATCCGGCCTTTGACGGCGGCGATGCGACGCACTTTCCCGAGCTGTGGCAGTGGCAGATTCGCCCGAAGGACGCGAAGGTCGGCGTGGTGGAGGACGGCGGCAAGCGCGTGCTGCGCATCGACGCCGCCTTCGATGAGACGAAGAAGCGCGACAATTTTCCCATCGTCGTCGCGCGCGACGTCGAGCTGAAGCTGGGCGCGCAGTATCTCCTCCGCGCGCGCATGCGCACCGACCGCGCGGAGGTCGGCAAGGCCGCGCTGATGCTGCAATTTTACGTCGGGCCCAAGGACGGCAAGCCGGGGCACTTCTGGGGCAGCTCACCGTCGAACGCGAAGGTCACGCGCGAGTGGCAGACGTTCGAGTTTGCCTTCGCCATTCCGAAACAGGGCGAGAAGGGCTGGCATCCGGAGATGAAAAAGTTCCGCGTGCGCATCGACTGGCCGGAGAAGGAAGGCGCGCTCTTCGTCACCGACGTCTCGCTGCAGGAGACCGAGTCGCGCGACGAATGGCAGAGCTGGCAGGCGCTCGGCGACCAGCACAGCGTGATCGCCGATCCGAGATTCCTCGCGCCGGAAAAGGACGACTACCGCCTCGCCCCCGACAGCCCCGCGTTCGCCCTCGGCTTCCAGCAAATCCCCGTCGAGAAAATCGGCCCCTACAAAAGCCCCGACCGCGCAAGCTGGCCCATTGTCGAGGCCGAGGGTGCGCGCGAGCATCCGCTCACGCCGTAGCTGCGGCGGCGCCGACGCAAAAATTTGCGTCACAAAATGCGGTAGCGCGGGGAAGATGGAGGTGAATGTCCACGACTTCCACCGAGCTTTCCAACCGCGCGCTGCTCGCGGCCTTCGTCCGCGAGGGCGATGAGGCTGCGTTCGGCCAGCTCGTGAATGCACACCAATCGCTCGTGCTCGGTGCCGCGACGCGGCGCACCGGCGACCCGGAGATGGCGCGCGATGTCGCGCAGCAGGTCTTTGCCCTGCTCGCGCGGAAGGCGGCGTGGCTCACCGATCGAGAGAGCATCACGGGCTGGCTCCACCACGCGGCAAACTTCCTCGCTGCACGCGCCGTCCGCTGCGAAGCGCGCGCCCGCGCCCGGCACGGCGAGCTGGCCAGGTCCGCACCCGCGCGCGTGCCGGATGCAGAGCGCTGGGCCGCGCTCGAGGATGCGCTCGCGGCGCTCGGCGCAAATGATCGCGAGGCGCTGCTGCTGCATTTTTTCGAGGACCGCAGCTATCCCGAGATGGCGGCACAGCTCGGACTCGCGGAACCCGCGGTGCGCAAGCGCGTGTCGCGCGCGATGGAAAACCTCGGCCAGCGTCTGCGCCACGCTTCTCGCCGGCGCCGCGTCATTGCAGACAGCCCTCCCCGCACAGGCCGGCCTCGCGACAGCCGCGCTCGCCGCAGGAGGAACATCCGCTCCCGCAGCGCTCGTTTTTCACACGCTCATGTCCCATACCGCATTGAAAATCGGCGCGGCTGCCATCGCCATCGCCGCGGTTCCGGCCGCATTCATCTACCAGGAAAATGAACGGCTGCGCGTGGAGGTCAGCGCGTCCATTCATCGCTCAAGCGCCGATGCGCACGTCAGCGCCCACGGTGCCTCATCCACTCCAGCCACGGATCTCGCGGGGCTGAATCGCGAAGCAGCAGCGGTCTGGAATCAAATCGCCGCCGAGCAGTCGCGGCGGAAGCAGGCCGAGGAAAAGGTCGCGGCGCTCAACACGCAGATCGAACAGGCGCAGACCGAAGTCGTGGTGTCATTCGGACAGGTCGAGGAGACGGCGCGGAAGCTCGTGGAGTTCGCCCGGGCCATGCAGGAGGTCGAGCATCTGAAAAAGGGCGCGGGCACCGCCGGCGCCGGCCAAGTCACGAAAGCGCAAATCGAAAAAGTCACCGCCAGCTTCCCCGAGATCATGGCGATGAATCCACAGATTTCGAAGATCGAATCGGACCCTGCGCTCGCCGGGCGTTTCTACGCGACGATGGTTGGCGAACAGGCCGGAATCGACTCCGCGCAGCGTGAAGCCATCGCAAAGGTCGTGGCACAACGATTCGTCGACATGCGCCAGCTCGGAGTCACCGACGACCGACGACCGACGAGCGCAGACTCGGCGTGGATCGCATCGCGCCAGCGCGCGCTCAAGAACCTCCAGGACACCATTCTCGCCGCGCTGCCCGAGAACAAGCGCGACGGCAAGTCGTCCATCTCCGAGCTCATGGATCTCGCGACCGGCGAGTGGCTCTCGAATGGCGCCGACAGCGAAAGCGGCAAATGAAGCGCTCCCTTTTGAACCGTCCCGTTTTCGTGCTGCCGATTGCCTTCGAAATCGCCGCGCTGCTCGCTCGCACCGGCTGGCGGCTGCATTCGGAAAATGAACTCCTCCGGGCCGCTAGAGCACAGGCTCCATCCCTTTCTCAATCTGCGATTCCGCAAAGCGCATCCACACCACCTCCAGCCTCGAAGGACGAAACCTCTGCCCGCACGCGCCTCGCCGAACTCCGCGCCGAACTCGAAAAGGAAACCGCCGCGCGCACCGCGATGGAAACGAAGGCCACGGAACTCGCGGCGAAGCTTCCGACGAAGGAAGGCGACATCGTCGTTTCCTTTGGCCGCATCGAGCAGATGGGCCAGGCGAGCGCGAAGCTGGTCCGCATTTTCACCTCGGACGCCTTCCGAAAACTGACCACGGGCAAACCGGATGCCGGCGAGCTGCCCGAGGAGCAACAGCGGGAGATGATGGATGCATTCCAAAAGCACCTCGGGCAGATTCCCGAACTCCAGCGCATGGAGGACAATCCCGGCAAAATCGCGCGCTACCAGGCGGCGCTGCTGCAGGATGTCTACGGCCTCGACGAAGCAACCGCCCGCAAAGTCAACACGATGCTCGAAGCGGAGTTTGCGAAACTGAAAGCCTCCGGCCTGACCGTGAGCCAGCGGACCGAGGCGGAGAAGGCATCATGAGAAAAGCAGCGCACCGCCGCGATGCAGGATCTCGCCACTCGCGTGACGCCGCTTCTCCCTGCCAATCACGCGCAGCTCGAAATGCTCCCCGGCCTGCTGAATCTCGGCGAGGGATTGCGCACCACGGTGAAGATGAACGCAGACGGCCACGGCTCCGTCATGATGACGCTCCCGATGTTCCCGATGATTCCGAGCCTCTGAGACCACCAGGAATCAAAGCTGCGTGACTGCCGGAGCGATCGCCCGCCCGAGCGCGGCGTGGCCGGCGGGGTCGAGGTGCAGGGCGTCGATGAGGCTCGGCTTTGCGTGATCCCGGGCGTTCAGGAAGGCGCAGCCGAGGGAGGCGGCGATGCGCTTGTAGAGCATCGGGAAGCGGCGCGACTTTTCCTCGGCGCCGGCGAATTTTTCCGCGAGGTCGGGGAGCAGGGCGAAGGAGCCGGCGGCGATGGGCGCGACGAGGAGGAGTTTCGGGGCGCTGGGCGTGACGATTGCATCGGCTCCCTGCGACAAAGGTCCGGCGTCGCTGGTGAGGATCATTTTCGCAAGGCGGCCCGCGCCTTCCGCGATCTGGCCGGCGGGCGCGGAGAAGACGACCTTCAGATCATTCGTGCCGAGCATGAGCACGACGGCGTCGAGCGGCTTGTGGCTCTCGAGCGCGGCGGGCAGGTAGTCGAGCCCGCGGCGGCACGGCGCGAGCGGATCGTCGAAGACGGTCGTGCGGCCATTCTGCCCTTCCTCGATGACGCGCCAGCCGGTGCCGAGTTCGCGCGCGAGCACGCCGGTCCAGCGCACGTCATGCGCGAAACGCACGGGGAACGGCTGGCCGAAGGAGGCCTCGGGGTCGTAGCCCCACGTGTTGGAGTCGCCGAAGCAGAGGACGGTTTTCATGAAGCGCGGACTCTCCGTGAATCCCGGCATGCGGGGCAATCGCTTCCGCACGCGGGCGGCGCGCTCATTTCAAGAACGGGCGAAGCGGTGCCGCGGAGAGACGGGACGGCGGGAGGCGGAGCGCCGCAGCGTCAGGCGTATTTTTCCACGCCGATGCGCTGCACTTCCTCCGCGGAAATGGAGCGCGCTTTGCGCCACGCGATCGCGTCGGCGTAGGCGTCGGTGAAGAGGCCGGCGATCTGATCGACGCTGACCTGCTTCATCTGGCCGGGGGTGCGGCTGGAGAGGAAGAGCGCGACGGCTGCCGCGGGCTCCATGCCGGCGGCGCGGAGGACGGGATGGCCGGGACGCTCGTCGAGCGCACCGCCGGCCTTCGTCGTCGCGAGGGTGAAGCTCGTGCCGTCTTCATAGCTGGTGAAAATGTCCATCCACACGCCGGCCTTGCGGTGCTCATAGACGACGGCGCACATGGCTTCCGCGGGCTTCACGGAGAAATGCACGGGCAGCCCGCCCATCTCGGGGATGGTGAAACTTCCCGCGCGGGTGAAGCCCTCGGCGGAGAGCTTCACGACGAGTTCGAACGCCTTCGCACCGGGGCCTTCAACACAGGGCACGAGCGTGATGCGGTCGGGTTGGTCGGCGAGCGAGCGGCGCCCGAGGTCCTGGCAGCCGCGCTCACCGAGCACGAGCAGGGTGACTTTCCGCGAGAATTTCGGGGACAGCTTCATGATGATCAGCACCACGAGCAGGAAGCAGATCACGGTGAGTCGAATGGTAGGCATAGGGCAAAGGCGGTTCGAGATTGTTCGCAGGATTTCGCAGGAGCGAATTTCCCCGCGGGGTTGAAGGCATAGCCGCAACCGTGCCAACCGCACCGCGGCCATTGACAGCACACGCTCCCCGCGCAAATCTCCGCGCCCTTTTTTCAATGAGCCTCATCGTCCAGAAATACGGCGGCACCAGCGTCGGGAATCCCGAGCGCATCAAGAACGTCGCGCGCCGCGTCGTCGCCATGCAGGAGCAGGGCAACCAGGTCGTCGTGGTCGTCTCCGCGATGAGCGGCGTGACGGATTCGCTCATCAAGCTCGCGAAGGACGTCTCCCCTGCCCCCGAGGAACGCGAGATGGACGTGCTGCTCGCGACCGGCGAGCAGACCACGATCGCGCTCACCGCGATGGCGATCAATGCGCTCGGAAAAAAGGCGGTGTCGCTCACCGGCGCGCAGGCGGGCATCGTCACGGACGGCGTCCACACGAAGGCAAAGATCGCCGACATCACGCCGAAGCAGCTCAAGCAATACCTCGACGATGGCTACATCTGCATCGTCGCCGGCTTTCAGGGCGAGACGAAGGACAAGCGCATCACCACGCTCGGCCGCGGCGGCAGCGACCTCACGGCCATCGCGCTCGCAGCCGCGGTGAAGGCCGACCTCTGCCAGATTTTCACCGACGTGGACGGCGTTTACACCTGCGACCCGCGCGTCGTCCCGACGGCGAAGAAGATCGAGGAGATCAGCTTTGACGAGATGCTCGAAATGGCGTCGAGCGGCAGCAAGGTCATGCAGTCCCGCAGCGTCGAGTTTGCGAAAAAATTCGGCGTCGTCTTCGAAGTCCGCAGTTCATTCAACGACAACCCAGGCACCATCGTGAAAGAAGAAACCAAGAGCATGGAGGCCGTGGTCGTCCGCGGCGTGAGCATCGAGAAAAACCAGGCAAAGGTCACCGTCCGCGCCGTGCCCGACAAGCCGGGCGTGGCCGCGAAGGTCTTCACCGCCGTCGCCGCCGCGAACATCGTCATCGACATGATCGTGCAGAACGTCTCGCACGACGGCACGACGGACATCAGCTTCACGCTGAACAAGGACGAGCTCCCGAAAGTCGAGCCCGGCCTCGCCTCGGTGGTGAAGGAGATCGGCGCCCGCGGACTCGAAATCGAGAGCGGCTACGGCAAGCTCAGCATCATCGGCGTCGGCATGCGCAGCCACAGCGGCGTCGCGGCGAAGATGTTCGAGGCCCTCAGCAAGGCGGGCATCAACATCGTGATGATCAGCACCTCGGAGATCAAAACCGCCGTCATCATCGACGAGGCGAAGCTCACCGACGGAGCGAACGTGGTGCACGAGGCCTTCGGGCTCGGGAAGTAGCCCCGCTACGGTGACGAGCCTCCGCTATTCCGCCGACTGAAACGGCGGAGGATGCGCGCGAATGCATCCATGTCCTCCGGACGGAGAAAGGCGAGATACGTCATCATCATCGCGAGGAAGAAGAGCCCGAGATCGCGCGCGAAAAGGCTGATGCCGGCGTGGAGCAGGAAGCCGAGCAGCATCCCCCACCAGCGTGTCCTCTTGACGAAGAGCAGAACCGGGATTGCGACTTCGGCGAGCTGGACTGCGTGGGTGCCGATGGCGAAGAGACTCTCATTTTCCAGCACCCATCGGCCGGGCCAGCGCGCGTGATGGGAGAGGAAGAAGTAGCTGAGGAATTCGCCGTTGCCCCAGTAGGGCGCGGGGTTCACGAGGCGCCGCATGACGGCCTGCCAGTAGATGACGAGCAGTTGCAGGCGCATGAGCAGGATGCCGTGGCGGGAGACCGCTTCCGGAAGCGCCTTCGCGCCGCGGAGCAGCGTGGCCAGCGACCAGCATCTGCCGGGCGGACTCACGAGCACGAGGAACGAATAGCAGCGGAGGACGACATCCCAGCCCGTCTGCGCCAATGGAGCGCGCGCGGTGTAGGAAATGTGCCAGACGAACACCCACAGCGCCGACGCTCGGGCGCCGACGCCGGCCATCAGAAGCAACGCGGCCACTGCTGTGGCGGCGAGGTAGCACGTCACCGCCGTCTCGCTGTGAATCCATGCGAAGACCGATGGATAGAACGGGCGGGAGAGATCTTTCGCGATCGTCGCGTCGAGCATGCCGGTGTCGGCAAAGAGCGCGTGTCTCGCGGGCCAGAGCGCCAGCAGGTTCAGCAGCGCCAGCGCTGCAAACACGATGCGGATGACGGCGTAGATTCGCTCATCCGTGCGGCCGAAGAAGACCGCGGACGGAAGGCGGAGCCATTTTGACAGCGGGGACATGCGGCTGATCAGGGCGAAGCTGTCTCCGACCCGGCGGGGCCGAATTTTTTTACAAACGGCAGCGACAACTGGCCGTCCCGCCTGCTGTGGGTCAGCGTGCGGATGAACTCCGCATCCATCACCAGCGACCACACCTTGCCACCCGGAATGTCCGCACGCGACTGCATCTGCCCAGCGACTTTCTTCAGATAGGCCTCCCGGAAAACTGCGCCGTGGTCGGTGAGCAGGAGACGGTGGAAGAGAACATAGAAGCGGGACTGCTCGGGCTGCGGATACGCTGCGAAACCGGGAAGCACGCAGCCGGCTGTCGTCTGCCGCCCGTCGGGGCCGCTTCCCTCAAGATGAACGTCGAGCGAATGAAACATCGGGATCGTCTCGAACATGTTCCAGACCTGCCGTGACCCGGTGGCGAGGCGGTAGGCGTCCATCGCCGGCGCACCGGGATCGTCCTGGCCCGCGCGCTGCGGGATGATGGAGAAGACGAGGAACGCGGCATGCCAGCAGCAGAGGGCCAGAAGCAGCATGGCGGCGACCCCCTTTGTCGCGCGTGGTGGTTCGTTCTGCGTGCTCATTTCGATCGGCTGAAGCGGTTGCCCAGCAGGGTTTCGGCGACGACGAGGCCGATGGCAAGGAATGCGAGCGGAAGCCAAAGCTCGGTGCCATTTCGCGTGCGTTCCATCTGTCCGCGCAAATCCACGGCGGGTGTCCAGCGGACGATGCGGGCGACGCTGCCGAGGGAGGCAAAGTCAGCGGTGGAAAACTCGTGCAGATCGCTTTCGGCCGGATCGGACGCCGATGCGAAGCGCAACGTCGTGCCGGTTTCATCGGTGAAGTGGACTGAGTATGCACCGGCGGCCGAGGTGTCCGCATGCTCGACCTGTGGAATTCCATTCTTCACCACGACGGCGCGGGTGCGTCCGGCTCCGGGCTTCGCGCCAGGCTCTGTCACCACATAGTTTTTCCCGGCGCGCTCAGCCGGGACGGTTTCGGCGAAAGGAACACCCGCACGGACGTTCAGGCGGTCGCCGGTGCGCCCGATGAGAAAGCCGAGCGTGCGGTGCATCAGCGGGAGGAAGACGGGGCGCACGGGGAGGTCATTCCATGCGCCGTCGGCGGTGCTGCTGAACTGCACGACACGACCGAGCCCGAACGGCCGCTCCATCACCGCGGGCTCGCCGTCGGCGTAGCTGAGAACGACCGCGGGCAGGCCGGCATCGCCGGGCACATCGCTCTTCCTCGCCGGCTGGAGCGAGATCGCGCGGTAGAACTGCGCCGTGCCCAGCGTGCCGCTCGCGGGATCATTCCAAAGCTCGACGATGCGGTGCGCGTAGTCCTTCGACTGGAGCCGAATGAATCTCGCCGGGCGCTCGGCTATCGCTTCATCGAAAACCTCGCCGCGCGCAGGACCGAACGCCGCGGGCAGCAGGCCGCGCTCGCCGAGCAGACGTTCGTTGTAAAGCCGGGCGTTGATGCGCGAACCGGGAAAAACAAGCAGGCCACCACCGGCACGGATGAAGTTTTGCAGCGCGTCGGCCGCGAGTGGTGACATGTCCACGAGGTTCGCGAGGACGACAGCGTCGAAATCACGCAGTGCGGCCCTTTCAAATTCCGCACCGGTGACCGTGCGTGTCTTGATGAAGAACTTGTCGCGCAGTTCGGCGGGCACAGGCACCAGCGCGTTGCGCAGATAAAATACCTCGCTGTCACGCGGCTCGGTGCCGGGAGCGCCGTCCACGAGGAGCACGTTCACCTCGTCGATCACGCGTAGCGCGAGACAGCGCTGGTCGTCGAACGGGCATCGGTCCGCGTGCACCCGGGCAGTTACCGTGTGGAAACCCGGCTCGCGGAAGGTGGCGAATAGCGAGATGGTTTTCGGCGCGCCACCGGGCGGGATCGCGTCGAGCATCTGCTCGTCGGCGGGCGGCTCGTCGTCGATCGCGAGGGCGACGGAGACCCCGCGCGCTTCAGCGGGGCCGAAGTTTGCGACCGACACCTCAAAGCGCAGCGGCTGGTTCACCGTCGGCAGCGCCGTCGCGAGGCGGACATCGGTGACACTGAGATTCCGCTCCTCCCCCTCGCCGACGAGCACGAGCGTGGCGCGCATCTCGCGCTTCGCCAGCTCCAGCAGGCGGCTGATTTCACCCATGCCCTTCCAGCCGATGGCCTGGCCATCCGTGATGGCGTAGATGCTCTTCCTCGCACCGGGCTGCTTCTTCAGCACCTCCACCGCGCGGCGAAGCGCGGGCTGCCACTCGGTCCCCTGATCGCTGCGCCTTGCCTCGCGAATGCTCTTCCGCGCAAGCGCGAGATCGCGCACAGGCTCGGAAACGGATTCATGCACGGTGTCCGACACAAGCCACACGGCGACACGCGAACCGGCGGGCAGGCCATCGAGAATCTGACCCGCCGCTCTCTCCGCCTTTTCAAAACGCGACACAGCACCGTCCGTTGTGGACATGGAGCCTGAGTTGTCCAAGAGGAGAATCGCCGTCTCATCGCCACCGGTCAGCCCGATGCCACCTTCGCGCAGCGAGGGCCGGGCCAGCGCAAACGCGAGCAGCGCAAGGATGAGGCAGCGCATCACGAGCAGCAGGATGTCCTCGATCCGCATTTTCCGCTGGTTGCGATCCACGGTGACTTTCAGGAAACGCATCGCCGCCCACACCACGCGTTTGACCTGCTTCCGCGCGAGCAGGTGGACGATGATCGGCGAGGCAATGCCGGCGACGCCGAGCAGGAGCCATGGATTCAGAAAGGACATGGCTCAGCCGTAGCGGTGCTGCCGGGTGGCGAGGTAGGCGGTGAGGACTTCAGCCCACGGCTGATCGGTGGTGATCCGCACGAGCGTGGCTCCGCAGCGCTCGCACGCGAGGCGCATGCGGTCGAGAAATGCGCCAAACTCCTCAAGGTAGCTTTTCCGGATTTCCGCGGGACGCGTGAGCTTGCGGCCCTGATTTTCGAGACCGATGAATTCGACCGTGCCTTGGAAGGGGAACGACACCTCGTGCGGGTCGAGCACTTGGAAGACGATGACCTCGTGCCCGACGAAGCGCAGGTGCTGGATGCCACGGACGAGCTTCTCCTCGTCGTCGAAGAGATCGCTGATGAGGATCACGATGCCTCGCCGGCGCGTCTTGCGGGCGAGTTCGTCGAGCGTCTCGGAGATTGCCGTGGGCTGCGTGGGATTGAACGCCGCGAGCACGGCGCAGATCGCGTGGATTTTCGCGAGGTTGTCGGTGCGCGGCAGATGCTCACGCGGCCTTTCGTCGAAGACCGTCACCGCGGCGGCGTCGCGCTGGAGCAGGATGAGATACGCGAGGCACGCGGCCATCACCTTCGCGTAGCCGAGTTTCGTCACGCCGCCGGAGCCGTAGCGCATGCTCTCGCTGCCATCGAGGAGCAGGTGCGCGACGAAGTTCGTCTCCTGCTCATACTGCTTGATGTAATAGCGCTCGCTGCGGCCGAGCACCTTCCAGTCGAGATGCCGCGTGTCGTCGCCGGGAACGTATTCGCGGTGCTGCGCAAATTCGACGGCGAAGCCGCGGAACGGCGACTTGTGCGCGCCGGCCATGTAACCCTCCACGATCGTGCATGCCTGCATGCCGAGATACTCCGTGCGCTGGATCGCCTCGGGGTCGAGGAGCGGCAAATGCGGGGATGACGACGCGTCGGGCATCGCGCGGAGGTTTGCAGCGGAGCACGCGCTTTCCGAGTGGAAAAGCGCTCAGCCTCCAGTGCTAGTCGTCGATGCGGCCCAGTGCGTGGTTTGAAGAACTGAGCACTTGGATCAATCAACACCCAGCGTGCGCGATGGCGCAGTGGAGGTCAGCAGCACGCGGTTGTTGCCGTTCACCTGCTGGATGGCGGCGACAAGCTCACCGGGTTTGTGCTGTGGACGGAGCGAGATGTTGTAGCGCAGTTCGGTCATCATGCCGGCTTGGATGGACTCGACGGAAACGAGGTCGTGTCGCTCCAGGAGCTTTCCGAAGACATCGTCGAATGCGATGTCGTAGTTAATGTCATTGGTCACCCGGATGCGCAGGTAATGGCTCGCACGGGTCGGCGCGAACCAGTTGCCACGCGAGAAGCACCAGATGATCGCACAGATGAGGACCGTGGTGGCGGCAGCGAGGCCGTATTGCCGCGCGCCCACGGCGAGGCCGGCAGTCATCGCGAAGAAGATGAACGCGACGTCGCGCGCCTCGCCGAGCGAAGTGCGGAAGCGGATCATCGAGAACGCGGCGAACATGCCGAAGCCCGTCGCCATCGCGTGGCTGCCGTCGCCGCCACGGATGACCATCACGACGACGGACACCACAATGCCGAGGATCATCAGCGTGTGGACGTAATCCTGAGAGAGCTTCGGGCCGCGGAATGTGCTCTTGTAGAGCGCGGCGATGAGCGCCATCAGCGCGAAGCTCAGCAGCGCGGCGAAGAAAATCTCCGGGAGCCCTGGCACGTCGGCACCAAAGCCGAGCGACTTTTCGAAGAAATCCACGAGTGCCCGGCATCCGGGAATGTCCTGCATCATTCGAGAGAGCGGGCCGAGTTTTTCGGATGCGGACACACCCGCGTTTGCGAGGGTTGAGTGGAGGATGCCGGTAACTAATTGGAACATGTGAAATCAGCCTGCCGCTGGAAGGAATTCCGGCGCTGGGAACAGCGGTGATTCGCGGATCTCGGGCGCCTCCGAAACGGCGACGCGCGCGCGCCATCGGGGGGCGAGCATCGCACGGAGAACCGGGTCACGCTGCTCGAGCGCAGCGGAATACTTCGAGTGGCTCTGCATGCGGCAGCCCGTCTCGCCGAGCATGCGGCTGAGCCAATACGGAACGCAGCCGGTGATCTTCACCTCCATCACCGTCGTGTCACCTCCCCGCATCTCATCCGCTTCCGTGAAGCGTTTGTCGTCCGGCACCGGCGTGAGATTTTCGAAGCGGGCGCAAATCCGGTCGTCGAATGTGATGCGCAAATCGCTCCCGGCATCCATCGCTGCGAAGGCCGTGCGGTCGTAGCGCATCACAAGCACGGGCAGGAAGCCGCGCTGGACCACGAGGTCATGCACTTCGGCGATGACCCGCCGGTCCACCTCGGCGGGCGCCGCGCCCGCGGGCTGCGCGCCTCCGCACACGCGCAGCGCCTCGGAGAGCGGGAGCTGCACGCGCCGCTTCACGCCGCGCCCATCGCACTTGTGCTTGATCTCGACAAACGACGTCGGCGGCACCGCGCCGTCGCTGCTGCCATACACGCGCACCCGGAGCTTGCGGCGGCTGGGGAGGCCGCGCGCCTTCTCCCAGTAGCAGTCGCGCTCCGCGTTGTCGTAGTAGAGGCTCACCACCGGGTAGCGCGCACCAGGCCCGGAGTTTCCGTCGGGGCGGAGATGCGGCGCGAGCAGCACCATCAGCGCCGTCCGCTGCGCCGATGAGATCGCAAACTTCATCTCAAATCGGTCAAGGCGCAGGCTCACGGGTTCGTGCTCGCTGGGTTCATTCGGAAAATCAGCGCGTGCTTTTGATGGGAGCGCCGCCACAAAGCAAACCGCATTTGGGTGAAGTTTCGTTAGGAATGCAGCGCGGACACGGATCCGTGGCGCTGCCTAGTCACCGCCGAAGAACTTCCTGAAGGAGCGCAGGATCCCCCCGTCCTGCTTCTCCGGCTTCCGGAGGCCGCCCTCCTCCTTCGTGTTCCCGTCGCCCTTCGCCACCGGCGTCGCGCTCGGCCGTTCGCCACTGCTCCTGAACTGCGCCGCTGGATATTTGTCCGTCGATGCGCGCTTCATCACATCCACCCACACGGGCAGCGCGAGCGCCGCACCGTAGCCCTTCGGGATGATCGTCACGGGCTTGTCGAGACCGACCCACACGCCACAGGTGAGCGTGTTGGTGAAGCCGATAAACCACGCATCGTGGTAACCGTCCGTCGTGCCAGTCTTGCCCGCAGCGGGCTTCGTCCAGCCGAGCGACTTCGCGGAGGCCGCGGTGCCCCGCTGAAATATCTCCTCCATGATCCGCGCCGTCGTCGCGCACGAACCGCGGTCGATCACCGGCACGGTGATGTGAGCTGCACGGAAGAGGATCTCACCATCCGCCGAATCGATTCGCTCAATCATGTAGCCCTGCCGGCGCACGCCGCCATTTGCAAGGACCGTGTAGGCCATCGTCACATCCTTGGGCGTCGCGCCGAAGTTGCCGATGTAGCTCTGTGCGTTCATCGGGATCGGCGGCAGGCCGGCCTTCACCGCGACCTGCGCGACATTCTCCAGCCCGGCGCGGTTGCCCACGCGCACGGTCATCGTGTTGCGTGAATGAATGAGCCCCTCCTCCACGCGGAGCATGCCGCCGAACTTGTCGTCGCTGTTCCCCGGATGCCACCCGCCGCCGTGCGCGATCTCTCCAGCCTCGATCGGACCGTCGCTGATGAGCGCCTCGGACGATAGGCCCCTCGCAAACGCCGCAGCATACACGAACGGCTTGAACGTCGAGCCGACGGTGCGGTGCGCGTCGATCGCGCGGTTGAACTTGCTGTCCCGGTAATCGCGCCCGCCCACGAGTGCGCGGACGGCGCCCGTGCGGTTGTCCACCACGACCACCGCACCCTGCAGATAGTCCGTGGGCAGCTCGATCTTCCGCTCCTCGTCACCGTAGCCCGCCTTTTTGGGATGCGAGTAGTTCGGCCGCTGCTCGATCTTCGTGAGCACGCGGTCGAGGGACTTCTGCGCCTCGTCCTGCAGTTCCGGATCGATCGTCGTGTAAATCTTCAGCCCACCCTGCGCCTGCTGGTCGTCGTCGAGCAGCACGTCCAGCTCCCGCATGATCGCGTCCATCGCGTAGTTCTCCTGCGTGCCCACTCGCTTTGCAGCGATCACCTGCAGCGGCTGCTCCTTCGCGGCGGTGATGGAGGCCGTTGTGATGTGGAAGCGCTCGCGGATCTTCGCGCAGTCATCGAGCACCAGGCGGTCGAGCACCATGTCGCGCTCGGCCCGGGCGCGCTTGAGGTTCGTGAACGGCGAGGCCTTCGTCGGCGCGCGGATGATGCCCGCGATCATCGCGGCCTCGCTCAGCGTGAGCTGGCTGGCGGATTTTCCAAAATACACCTTCGCAGCCATCTCGATGCCATACACGCCGCTGCCGAAGTAGATGCGGTTCATGTAGTGGCTGAGGATCTCCTCCTTCGTGTAGCTGCGCTCCACCCGCAGCGCGACGAACACCTCCAGCAGCTTACGGTCGAGGCTCCGGCGCTGGCCCAGTTCGTCGAGGCTGTTGCGTGCGAGCTGCTGCGTGAGCGTGGAGCCGCCCTGCTGCTGGCCCTGCGCGGTGCGCACCATCGCCCGCACGAGGCCCTTCGCGTCCACGCCAGGGTGGGAAAAGAAGCGCGTGTCCTCGCGCGCGAGCAGCGACGCGATGAAGAACGGCGACACATCGGCGAGCGCGACCGGCACGCGGTTTTCGCCCTGCAGGCGGCTCCACACTTTCCCGTCCATGTCATACACCGTGCTCCGCTCGCGCATCCGCTCCACCTGCCGGACGTCCAGCCGCGACGCCCTCCACCAGTAGAATGCCAGCACCCCCGCGACGACGAGCAGGCCGATGCACGTCCACTTCAGGAGGAACCGCTTGAAGCTGAAATGCCGGCGCGGCTTGTTCTTCTTCGAGCGGCGCGCGGCTTTGGACGAACTTCGGGACAAGGGTGGTTGGGCGCTTCGCGGGTTGAGAGTTGAAAGTGGAGAGTGGAGAGGAAAAAACACCTCTCGACGCCCGGCGTTCATTGCTCCCTATAACAGCCCGCGCCCGCCTCTCAACTCTCAACACTCGACTCCCAACTTCCCTGCCGTGCGCATCGACGTCCTCAGCCTCTTCCCCGCCATCGCCACCGCCGCGCTCGGCGAGAGCATGATGAAGCGCGCGCAGGAAAAGGGGCTCTTCACTTTCAAGTCCCACGACCTCCGCGACTGGACGCACGACCGACACCGCACCGCCGACGACGCACCCTACGGCGGCGGTCAGGGCATGGTGATGAAATGCGAGCCCATCTTCGAGGCCGTCGAATCGCTCCGCACACCGCAGACACGCGTCGTCTTCATGGGCCCGTGCGGGCGGCGGCTCGACCAGCGCATCGCGCAGGAATATGCCTCGCTTGCCGGCTCCGGCGCCGCACCCGGCGATCCGGAGCAAAACGGCGCGCACCTCATCATCCTCTGCGGCCACTACGAAGGCGTGGACCAGCGCGTCCTCGACCACCTCGTGGACGACGAAATCTCCGTCGGCGACTACGTGCTCACCAATGGCGTCATCGCCGCCGTCGTCTTCGTGGACGCCGTCGTGCGCCTCATCCCCGGCGTGCTCGGCGACGACGCCAGCGCGACCGACGACAGCTTCGCCACCGGCCTCCTCGAATTCCCCCACTACACCCGCCCGCCCGAGTATCGCGGTTGGAAAATCCCCGACATCCTGCTCAGCGGCAACCACGCGAACATCGAACGCTGGCGCCGCGAGCAGGCCCTCGAACGCACGCGCCAGCGCCGGCCGGATCTGCTGCCGCCGGATGTCCGATAGGTAAACAGAACACTGGGAAAAATGGCACGGGCATCACTGAGGTCTTTCAAACTAAAGCGAGCTTATGACCTGGCGTTTTCACCAAACGCTAAGCTCGTTGCCACCGTCAGCCGCGACGTGCGGCTCTGGGACATTCTTGGCAAGAAGCCTCTTTTCTCCGTTCACCCACTTTCTCACCCAAGTAACCTCGACTTTTCACCCGATGGCGCGCGGATAGCAGTCAAAAGCACCTCCGGGCGCATCGTCGTTATTGATGCGAAGAGCGGCGAGACAGTCACAGACTGCGCCAACCAGGCAGAGGGTGAGGGAGCGTCCCTCTATTTCTCACCGGACGGACAGTGCCTCGTCGATGCGTCTTGGGGTGGCACGCTCACGGCGCGGCTTTCTGAGAGTGGCACGATAGCATTTCAGGAGGGAGTCGGCGGGATGGTAAGCGAACTGACAACAACGACAGACCGAGCAACGTTTGCTTACACGATCTCGAAACGTCCGTCCTCGGATCGAGAACCACCATCTGAAACCATCGTGATTCGCCGCTGGCCGTTCACCGCGAATGCTCCGAGCCTTCTCCCGGTTTCGCGATGTCATATCACTGCCATTTCGCTGTCGCCTTCGGGGTCACGGCTTGCGCTGCTCCATGGAGCGCCTCCAACCACGCTCGAGATCATCGATCTTCATTCGGCAAGTGTCACTGCTGTGGCCAACGTCCAACTCGGTGGCACGGGCGCATCGCTCGACTGGTCACCCGATGAATGCCTGCTCGGCTGCGTCGAGCGGGACCAAGTATCCATTTTTGAATCCGCATCACTGCGTCGCATCCACAACATCGGGTTAAGCTACGCCTCGGCTGTTCATTTTTCACAACAGCACGGCGTGCTCGGTCTAGGTTCTTGGGAACAGGGACACATTCTCGACCTCGCCGAACTAGACACCTACAAGCTCCATGCAAAAGCCGTCTGACTTTTCACCACAAGACCACCCCTATCTTCTCCCGTGAAACACCCCGTCCTCGACATCCGCGGCCTCGTCGTCCATCGCGACGGCACGCTCATCCTCGACCGGCTCGACTGGCGCGTGCAGCGCGGCGGGCAGATGGGTGTTTCCGCCCTTGTTCCGAAATCGGGAGGCGATATTCTCCCGACATGATTCTCGAAACCATTCCCGACGTGAGCCGGATGACGCCCGCGGAGAAGCTCCTCCTCGTCAGCGAGCTTTGGGATGATTTGGCCGCACACCCGACCGAAGTGCCCGTGTCCCGCGAGCAGATTGCCGAACTCGACCGCCGCATGGAGGCATACCGCCGCGACCCCAGCCAGGTCACTTCATGGGAGGCCATCCAGCAGCGCATCCTCGGCAGGACTCTCGGCGGTGAGTGAGCTGGTCTTCCTGCTCATCGCCGACGCGGACATCCAGACCGCCTACGAATTTTACGAGGGATGTCAGAGCGGGCGGGGCGAGATTTTCATGCGCCATCTGGATGTGGCATTCGGGCGCTTGCGCACTTTCCCGGAGGTCGCGCCGGTCTTTTTCGGGGCTTACCGGCGGCTGCTCATCCACGGATTTCCCTACGGCATTTTCTACACTCTCGAAGGGCGACGCATCATCATCTCTGGCGTGATGGATCTCCGCCAAGATCCCGGTGTGATTCGCAAGCGGCTAGGCGGACAAAACTGATGATGAAACGCCCAGTCCTCGACATCCGCGGGCTCGTCGTCCATCGCGATGGCACGCTCATCCTCGACCGGCTCGACTGGCGCGTGAAGCGCGGCGAGCACTGGGTCATCCTCGGCGCGAACGGCTCCGGCAAGACTTCGCTCCTGAGCGCGCTCACCGGCTACCTCACGCCGAGCGCGGGCGAGATCGAACTGCTCGGCGAGACCTACGGCAATTCCGACTGGCGCGAACTCCGCACGCACGTCGGCCTCGTCAGCTCCGCCATCCGGCAAAAGGTCCCCGACTGGGACCCCGCCAGCCTCGTCGTCATCGGCGGGAAATACGCCATGCTCGACTACTGGGGCCGCGTCACCCGCGCCGACCGCGCCGAAGCCGCGAAAGTCATGCGCGCCGCCGAATGTGCCCACCTCGCCGGACGCGACTGGGGCGTCCTCTCGCAGGGCGAACGCCAGCGCGTCCTCATCGCCCGCGCGCTCATGGCGAAGCCCGCCGTGCTCATCCTCGACGAACCCTGCGCCGGCCTCGACCCCGTCGCACGCGAACACTTCCTCGCCTTCCTCCAGCGCCTCGCGTCGCGAAACGCGGCCGGAAAGGCCGCAGGGAAAGTCGGCGGGAAAAACTCCCCCACCCTGCTTTTCGTCACACACCACGTTGAGGAAATAGTCCCCGCCATCACCCACGCACTGCTGCTGCGGGAAGGCCGTGTCGTTGCACACGGTTCCGCGGACAAGACGCTCACAGGAAAGAGCCTCACGCAGACCTTCGCCGCCCCGCTGCGCCTCCGCCGGAGAGCGGGACGCTGGTCGCTGCACGCCGAATCCGCAAGAAAGCCGCGCCCTGCCCGAACTCGGAGACGATGAACGGCGCGGAATCGGGGGAGGGTGCTGGGGCTTGGCGGCAGAAAACGCGCTAGTGCGGCGCGGGCCGCATGGCGTATGGTCGTGCGCTTTCATGAAATCCCTCGACGCGAAGATCGCGGACATCCGCAAGAATCCATCCGGCAGCAAGGCCTTCATCATCGCGGATGCGAAGGATGCGGACATGGCGTTTGGCATCACGGCGCCGGGGCAGAAGCGGCCGATGAATCCCGAGCGCGTGCTGAAGTCGGAGATTCGCTGGAAGACGCTCGAGGAATACCGGGAGCAGATTCGGAGCGTGGTGCGGCAGGGGCTGGTGGACATCATGCTGATGTCGGCCTCGAACGTGGAGCAGCTCGCGATGAGGGAGCGGATCTTCGAGGGCTCGCACATCACGCCCGCCGCGCGCGCGAATGATGCGACGGACATCTGGGTGGTGCGGGGCGCGGAATACATCAGGGAGCCGTCGCGGCCGTTCCGGACGGCGACGATCGACCACATCAAGTGCGGCGAGCTGGACTGCGACACCGACGCGCCGCACACGGGCGCGGACCTCGGGCTCTACTCGGTGACTTTCACGAACAACATGGAGCGGGACTACGAGACGCTGCGGGCGTTCAAGGAGTTCCGCGAGGAGGCGGAGCGGAAGAACTTCCGGTATTTCCTCGAGGTGTTCGACCCGAACGTGGAGACGGGGCTGCCGCCGGAGAAGCTGGATGGGTTCATCAATGACCACATCATCCGCAGCCTGGCGGGGGTGACTGCGAAGGGGCGGCCGCTTTTCCTGAAGATCGCGTGGCGCGGGCCGAAGGCGATGGAGGAGCTGTGCGCCTACGATCCGCAGCTCATCGTGGGCATCCTCGGCGGGAGCGCGGGGACGACGTATGATGCGTTCAAGCTCATCGCCGACGCGCAGAAGCATGGCGCGCGCGTGGCGCTCTTCGGCCGCAAGATCAACAACGCGGAGGAGCCGCTCGCTTTCATCGAGTTCCTACGGCGGATCGTCGAGGGGGTCATCACGCCGGCGGAGGCGGTGAAGGCGTATCATGGCGTGCTCGACAAGCTGAACATCCGGCCGCACCGGACGCTCGCGGACGACCTGCAGCCCAGCGCCGGTGCGACGAGCTACGGCGGCAGCGGCGGCGGGGGCGCGCGGAAGACGATCACGAAGCCGGATGCGCCCGCCACGGAGAAGAATCCGGCATCCAGCGGCAACGGCCGCGTCGCCGAGCAGCTCGCCCGGCTGCGGGAGCGCTTCGGGGAATAGAGGCGCGCTGCGGTGGAGGTGCTGTGAGGCGCGCACTTTCCGCATGACTCCCGGGGCGCTCTGCTGCTTTCCTCGCGGCATGAACAGACGCCTCGTCCCAGCATTCCGCACCATCCCCGCATTCGCCACCGTGCTCGCGCTCGCGGCTTCCGCAATTGCGGCGAAGATCGAACTCGTGGCCGGTGGAGGCACCAAGGATGCGCCTGCCCCCGCCACGGAATGCACCCTGCGCGAGCCTTTCGGGACGGAGTTTCTGCCCGACGGCACCATCGCGATCATCGAGATGGTGACGGGCAACCGGCTGCTCCGCGTGGACAAGGCGGGTGTGGCGAAGGTCATCGGCGGCACGGGCGAGAAGGGCTTCTCCGGCGACGGCGGCGATGCGCGCAGGGCGCAGTTCAACGGCGTCCACAACATTGCTGTCCTGCCCAACGGCGACATCTTTCTCTCCGACGCGTGGAACTACCGCGTGCGGCGCATCAATGCGCAGACGGGAGTCGTCACCACTTTTGCGGGCACGGGGAAAAAGGGATTCAGCGGCGACGGCGGGCCGGCGACGCAGGCGGATTTCGGCACGGTGATCCAAGTCGCGCTGGATCCATCGAACACGCACCTCTACGTCGCCGACATCGACAACAAGCGCATCCGCCGCATCGCAATCGACACGGGCATCGTGGAGACCGTCGCGGGCAACGGGCAGTCCGGCAAACCGATGGACGGCGCCCTTGCAAAGGAGGCTCCGCTCAGCGACCCCCGCGCGGTCGTCGTCGCGGCGGACAGTTCGTTCTACATTCTGGAGCGAGGTGGAAATGCGCTGCGGTTCGTGAATGCCTCGGGCAAAATCAAGACCGTGGCCGGCACTGGCGCGAAGGGGCTTTCCGGCGACGACGGTCCCGCGCTCTCCGCGACGATGAATGGCCCGAAACACCTCTGCCTCGACCGGGATGGCAGCGTGCTCATTGCCGATGCGGAGACGCACACCATCCGGCGCTACGATTCCCAATCCGGAAAAATCACGCGCGTCGCCGGCACCGGGAAGAAGGGCGAGGCCGGCATCGGCGGCGATCCTCTCACCTGCGAACTGAACCGCCCCCACGGCGTGACCGTCGGCCCCGGGGGCATGCTCTACATCACCGACAGCTACAACAACCGCGTGCTGCGCATCGTGCCGTAAAGCCCGGCAGACCGTCTCCGCCCAGCTCCCGTCGATGCACTGGGTTTTGCAGGATCTAGCGCGTCCGTCGGAAAAGAAAAGGAGCGGACTTTCGTCCGCCCCTTTCAAAATGAGTGATGATGTCCGTGCTCAGTTCTCAACTTCCACGCCCATCTGGCGGGCGGTGCCGGCGATGACCTTCATCGCGGCCTGCGTGTTGCGGGCGTTGAGGTCGGGCATCTTGCGCTTGGCGATTTCCTCGAGCTGCTTCTTCGAGAGCTTGCCGACCTTCTGCTTGTTGGGCTCCTTCGATCCGCTCGCGAGGTTCAGCGCCTTCTTGATGAGTGCGCTGGCCGGGGGCTGCTTGGTGATGAAGGTGAAGGTCTTGTCCTTGTAAACGGTGATGACGACCGGAAGGATGTCGCCCGCCTGCTTCTGGGTCTTGGCGTTGAACTCCTTGCAGAAGGCCATGATGTTCACGCCCTGCTGACCGAGCGCGGGGCCGACGGGCGGCGCGGGGTTTGCCTGTCCGGC
The DNA here is from genome assembly GCA_044221035.1 of Chthoniobacteraceae bacterium. GTDB lineage: Bacteria > Verrucomicrobiota > Verrucomicrobiia > Chthoniobacterales > Chthoniobacteraceae > SXWH01. The sequence continues at coordinate 27,165 of JBGAPU010000077.1, forward strand.
GGGGATCTGAAGTTTGATTTGTCCGACGATTTCTTTTGCCATGGTGAGTGTCTGTTTTTTGTGGGCGAGAGAGGCGTCAGCGCCCGGATTGTGGGTTCAGTGCGTGGAGAAAATTACGTGTTGCGTTCGACCTGCCAGTATTCGAGGTCCACCGGCGTCTCGCGGCCGAAGATGCTGACGCTGACGCGGAGCTTGCCGCGCTCGGGGTCGATTTCCTCGACAACACCGGTCTGGTTTTGGAACGGGCCGTCCGCGACCTTGACGATCTCGCCGACGGTGAACTCGACCTTCGGGCGCGCCTTCTCCTCGCTGGCGCGGACCTGCGCGAGCATGGCGTCCACTTCCTTCTGCAGCATCGGGATCGGGCGGTCCTTCGTGCCGGCGAATCCGAGCACGCCGGGCGTGTCCTTGATGAAATACCAAGTCTTGTCCACGAGCTGCTTGTTCTCGTCGATCAGCCACATGTTGATGACAAGGTAGCCGGGGAAAAATTTGCGGGTGGTCTCCGTCTTCTTGCCGCGCTTCACCTCCGAAACGCGCTCCGTCGGAAGCAGGACTTCATACACGAAGTCGCCCACCTCCTCGGTCTTGACGCGCTTCACGAGGTTGTCATGCACCTTCTGCTCCTGACCGGAGAGGACGTGGACCACATACCATTGCTTGCGTTTTTGCTCTTCGGTCATGGGAGAGGATTTAGAAAAGGAGGCGGCTCACCTGCATGAGCGCGAAGTCAAACACGGTCACGAATGCGGCGAGCATGAGCATCGCGACGATGACGACGATGGTGGAGTCGATGAGCTCCTTGTATTTCGCGCCGAAGGCTTTCTCCTTCGGATCCCAGGGCCATGTGGCCTTCTGGAGCTCGGTCTTAACCTCGCGGATGAAATTTGCGGTCTTGGAAAACATGGGCTTCGGCTGCTCGACTGGCACGGCAGGAGGGACTCGAACCCCCAACCGGCGGTTTTGGAGACCGCTGCTCTACCAATTGAGCTACTGCCGTATTCTAGCCGGACGCGCGGGGCGGAGGGAATCTCCACCCCGCGCGGGTTTCGGCAAACGTTTCTTTAGGCGATGATGTCGGTCACGCGGCCCGCGCCGACGGTCTTGCCACCCTCGCGGACGGCGAAGCGCATCGTCTTCTCCATCGCGACGGGGCTGATGAGTTCGACTTCGATGCTCACGTTGTCGCCGGGCATGACCATCTCAACACCGGCGGGGAGCGAGACCGAGCCGGTCACGTCCGTGGTGCGGAAGTAGAATTGCGGGCGGTAGTTCGAGAAGAACGGCGTGTGACGGCCACCCTCGTCCTTGGAGAGGACGTAAATCTCGGCCTTGAACTTCTTGTGCGGCTTCACGCTGCCGGGCTTCGCGAGCACCTGGCCGCGCTCCACGTCGGTCTTTTTGATGCCGCGGAGCAGCACGCCGACATTGTCGCCCGCCTGCGCCTCGTCGAGGAGCTTGCGGAACATTTCGATGTCGGTGACGACGGTCTTCTGCGTGTCGCGGAGACCGATGATTTCGACTTCCTCCATCTTCTTGAGGATGCCGCGCTCGACACGGCCGGTCACCACGGTGCCACGGCCTTCAATGTTGAACACGTCTTCCACCGGCATGAGGAACGGCTGATCCTTCGGACGCTCGGGGAGCGGGATGAAGGCGTCGACGGCGGCGAGCAGTTCACCGACCCAAGCGGCGTCGGGGTGCTTCGCGTCACCGCAGGCGAGGGCCTTCGAGGCCGAGCCCTTGATGATCGGCGTCGTGTCGCCGGGGAATTCATACTTCGTGAGGAGGTCGCGGATTTCCATCTCGACGAGTTCGAGAAGGTCCTTGTCCTCGACGAGGTCCACCTTGTTCAGGAAGACGACGATCGCGGGCACGCCGACCTGGCGGGCGAGCAGGATGTGCTCGCGGGTCTGCGGCATCGGGCCGTCAGCGGCGCTGACGACGAGGATCGCGCCGTCCATCTGGGCAGCGCCGGTGATCATGTTCTTCACGTAGTCGGCGTGGCCGGGGCAGTCCACGTGCGCGTAGTGGCGCTGCTCGCTGGAATACTCGACGTGGGAGACGGCGATGGTGACGGTCTTGGTCTCGTCACGCACGGTGCCGCCCTTGGTGATGTCCGCGTAGCTGATCGGGGTCGCGAGGCCCTTGAGGGACTGGACGTGGACGATCGCGGCGGTGGTCGTGGACTTGCCGTGATCAACGTGGCCGATCGTGCCGACGTTCATGTGCGGTTTTTCGCGTTTGAATGCTTCCTTTGCCATGGTGCGTGAGGTGGTTTGTTTGTTGTTTGTTTGTTGATTGTTGAATGGGTGCCTGCCGGAGACATGGAGCCTCAGACCGGGATCGAACCGGTGACCTCGTCCTTACCAAGGACGTGCTCTGCCAACTGAGCTACTGAGGCGTATGCAAAGAACAGGTTCCGGCCTTCTCGAAATCGGGCCGAGCCGCACTGGAAAAAAAGCGAAAACCCCCGCCCCGCTCCGGCGTTCGCGACGCCGAACCGAGTTGGGAATTTCTGCTGCTTCTTTTCCAAAAAGCGGGCGCGCAACCTAGCAACGCGCCCCCGCCTGTCAAAACCAAATTCAGCGATTTTTCAGCCGCGCTGCGCCGGGCGCAAAACGAATCACCGCGATCACTTCGCCGCGCCCTGCCGGGCCTTCGCGGCATCCATCTTCCCTTTGATTTTCTCCGGCTCGTCGGGCTTGAGCTTCAGGGCGCGCTCCCAGTATCCGATCGCCTCGGCGTGACTCCCGAGCTGCTCGCAGACGTCGCCGAGGTGGTCGAAGACCACGGCATCCTCCTCCTTGAGCTTCTCGATCGCGGAAAGCAGCTCCTTTTTCGCCTCCTCGAATTTCCCCGCTTTGAAAAAATACCAGCCGAGCGAGTCCAGATACGCACCGTTGTCCGGACTCATCTCAAGCGCCTTGCGGATGAGCTGCCCTGCCTCCTCGACGTTCTGCCCGCGATCCACCCACATGTAGCCGAGGTAGTTGTATGCCTCCGGCGTGTCGGGGCTCAGCGAGATGCTTTTTCGGAGAAGCTCCGCGGCCTTCTCGATCTGCCCGGCGCGCTCCGCGGCAGCGCCCCATTTGAAGTAAAACTCGCCATCGAGCATCCCCTCGCCCCGGCCCTTCACCTCCTCGACCACCGCGGCAAACATCCTCATCGCGTCCGCGTGGCGGTTCGCCTGGCTGAGCGCGAGCGCGAGGCCGAGCGTGACGTCGGGGCGGTCGGCAAATTTCCGGCGCGCCTTCTCCATTGTCTCCACCGCCTCCGCGGGCCGCTTCGCGCGGAGCTGCATGTTGGCGAGGTTGAAATGATTCCTCGGCTCACCCGCATCGAGCACCAGCGAGCGCTTGTATTGCTCGATCGCCTTGTCCGCCTGCCCGCTCTGCTCGTAAAGCTCGCCGAGCAGCTCGAACAAATCCTGCCGCATCGACTGGTTCGGGTCGCGCGCAAAGCGCTCCAGCAGCGGTATCGCATCGGCCTTGCGCCCGCTCGCCGCGAGTGCGCGGATGTATTTTTCGAGCAGATTCTTCGTCGCCTCGTCGCGCGCCGGCTGGTTGAGCTTCACCGCGCGCTCGTAATATTCGAGCGCCTCCTTGTTCTTGTGGGCGAGCACGGAAAAATCCCCGGCCTGCGCGAGCACCGATGCGTCATCGGGCTTCAACTCGACGGCCCTGCGGAAGACCGTCTCCATCT
>JBGAPU010000078.1:0-30722 GCA_044221035.1 Chthoniobacteraceae bacterium
TTCATCTTCGGGCCGACCGCGGCCTCGTTCACGAGCAGCGGCTGCGTCGCGTCCCACCACTGGTCGTAGGCGGCGCGCAGCTTCGCGGCGGCCTCGGGGTGTTGATCGAGCACGTTGGTTTTTTCGCCGGGATCGGCCGCGAGGTCGTAGAGTTCGGCGTTGTTCACCAGCGTGAATCGCGCGTCGCGGATCGAGCAGTTGGAAAACTTCGCATCCGCAGCCTTGCCGCGCGGCCAGCGGCCCACGTGCGTGACCAGCGTGCGGTCGGGCCATTCCGCTTTGTCCTGCGTGAGCAGCGGCATGAGCGAGCGGCCGTCGGGTTGCTTGGAAACTTCCGCATCGAGTGTGGCACCCGCGGCCTCGGCGAGCGTGCGGAAGATGTCCAGATGCGCCGTCAGCGCGGCGATGTCGCGCCCGCCGGAGAATTTCGCCGGCCAGCGCAGGAACGCCGGCACCCGCGTGCCGCCCTGAAACGGCGTGCCCTTGGAGCCGCGCATTCCGGCATTGAAGACCTTCACGCCCGCCGTGCCGCCGTTGTCGCTGCCGAGGTAAATCACCAGCGTGTTCTTCGCGATGCCCCATTCGTCGAGTTTCTCCAGCAGGCGGCCGAAGTTGTCGTCGATGTTTTCGATCATCCCGTAAAACTTCGCGACATCCGGCGCCACCTTGCCCGCCCAGTGGCGCTCGTATTCCTCCGGGCACTGCAGCGGTCCATGCGCGGCGTTCGGGGTGATGTAGGCGAAGAACGGAATCCCCTTGTCCAGCTTCTCATCCATCCACTCGATCGCGTGGCCGAAAAACAGATCCGTGCAGTAGCCCTCGGTCTTCTCGAACTTGCCGTTATGGAGCAGCGCCGGGTTCGCATACATGTTGCGCGGCGCGTCGCCGCAGGAGCCGGGATACGTCTGCCCGATGCCTCCGCCGCCGTGGATGAACACCTCGTCGAACCCGCGCCGGTTCGGCTGATACTCCGCCTCGTCGCCGAGGTGCCATTTGCCGAAGATGCCCGTCGCGTAGCCCGCGCCTTTCAGCACCTGCGCGATGGTCGTCGCCTTCAGCGTCATCCGTTCGCGCTCGAGGATCGTGTGCGTCACGCCGTTGCGGAACTCATGCCGCCCCGTCAGCAGCGCCGAGCGCGTGGGCGCGCAGGTCGGGCTCACGTGAAAGTCCGTCAGCCGCACGCTCTGCTTCCAGAAGGCATCCACGTGCGGCGTCTTGATGATCGGGCTGCCGAGGCACGAGTAGTCCCCGTAACCGATGTCATCCGGCATGATGAGGATGATGTTCGGCTTGCGTCCGGCAGCGGCTTCTGCGGGAGCAGGGAGGCCCGTGAAAAGCGCGAGCAGGAGGGAGACGAGGAGGATTTTCATGGCTGGAGATTGCGGGGATTTGCGGAAGGAGAACACCACGGCGCGCAAAAACTAGGACGATTCGTTTCCAACGCAGGCCTCGATGCACCAAGGCAGAGCCCCCCGCGAGGAGGGGTCCGCCGCCTCTGCCATGCGGGAACCGTCTTCGCACGATTGTCATGCCTTTCTTCTACTCACGGAAAAGCTTTCCCGTTAAGGCAGCGCGCAACGCATGAATCTGGAGAAGACACCACCGAGACGAAAGGCCGCAGCGATGCGCGTCTCGGAACGGCTCGTGCAGGCGGGAAAGCTGGAGCCCGCGCAGGTGCTGGCGGTGATGGACACGCGGGAGGACGGCCTCTCGCCGGAGGCGGTGGATGCGCGGATGGCCGAGTTCGGGCCGAACGTGATCGCGGAGGAAAAGGGACGCGGCGCCCTCATCCGCCTACTGAAGACGATCGCCAACCCCCTGGTAGTTCTGCTCTCGGTGCTGTCGGCGATCTCCTTCGCCACGGACGACTGGCGCGGCGGCACGGTGATGGCGCTCATGGTGATGCTGGGGGTCTCGCTGCGCTTTGTGCAGGAGGCAAAGGCGGATGCCGCGGCGGCAAAGCTGAAGGCGATGATCAGCGTGACCGCGACGGTGGTGCGCGGAGGCCGCGAGATCGAGCTGCCGCTCGCCGAACTGGTGCCGGGCGACGTGGTGAAGCTCGCCGCGGGCGACATGGTTCCCGCCGATGTGCGGCTCCTCTCCTCGAAGGATCTCTTCGTCACGCAGTCGGCGCTGACCGGCGAGTCGCTGCCTGCGGAAAAGCATGCCCCGGTGGAAACGCGCGGGGACGTGTCGCCGATCGAGTTCATGAACCTCTGCTTCCTCGGCACGAGCGTCGAGAGCGGGACGGCAAAGGCGGTGGTGGTCGAGACGGGATGCCGCACATATTTTGGCACAATGGCCGCGTCGCTCGGCGGACCTGCGGTGGAGACGAGCTTCGACAGGGGCATCCACAAGTTCACCTGGCTGATGCTGCGCTTCATGCTCGTGATGGTGCCGCTGGTCTTCGTGATCAACGGCCTGACGAAGCATGACTGGAAGCAGGCGTTCTTTTTCTCCGTCGCCGTCGCCGTGGGCCTCACGCCGGAGATGCTGCCGATGATCGTGTCGGTGTGCCTCTCGAAGGGTGCGATCGCGATGTCGAAGCACAAGGTGATCGTGAAGCGGCTGAACTCGATCCAGAACTTCGGCGCGATGGACGTGCTCTGCACGGACAAGACAGGCACGCTCACGATGGACCGCGTGATCCTCGAGAAATACTGCAACGTGCTGCAGAACGACGACGAGCGCGTGCTGCTCGACGCGTATCTGCTGAGCTATTTCCAGACGGGGCTGCGCAATGTGCTCGACCGCGCCGTGCTCGCGCACCGCGACGCGCACACGAAGCTCTCGCTCGATGAGTATCTGAAGGTGGACGAGATCCCGTTCGATTTCGTGCGGCGCATGATGTCGGTGTGCGTGGAGACGCTGAACCACGAGCGGCTCTTCCTCACGAAGGGCGCGCCGGAGGCGGTCTTCGCGCAGTGCACGCACTTCGAGCTCGATGGTGAGATTTTCCCGATGGAGCCGATCCTCGTCGGCGATCTCATCGAGCAATACCGGGCGCTGAGTGCCGACGGCTTCCGCGTGCTGGCGGTGGCCTACAAGTATGTGGACCGCCGCCCGGCCTACTCGAAGGCCGATGAGTGCGACCTGATCCTCCGCGGCTACCTCGCTTTCCTCGATCCACCGAAGGACTCCGCGCACACAGCCATCGCCGCGCTCCAAGGGCACGGTGTGCGCGTGAAGGTGCTCACCGGCGACAATGATCTCGTGACGAGGAAGGTCTGCCGCGAGGTGGGCATTCCCGCGGAAAGAATCGTGCTGGGCTCGAAGGTCGAGACGATGAGCGACGAGGAACTGCGCGTGGCCGTCGAGGAGACGGACATCTTCGCGCGTCTCGCGCCGGCGCACAAACAGCGCATCATCCAGACGCTGCGCGGCAACGGACACGTGGTCGGCTACCTCGGCGACGGCATCAACGACGCACCCGCGCTGCGCGCCGCGGACGTGGGCGTGTCCGTGAACACCGCCGTGGACATCGCGAAGGAGTCTGCCGACGTGATTCTGCTCGAGCACAGCCTGAACGTGCTCGACGAGGGTGTCATCGAGGGCCGCAAGGTCTTCGTGAACATCCTCAAATACATCCGCATGGGTGCGAGCTCGAACTTCGGCAACATGTTCAGCGTGCTCGGTGCGAGCGCGTTCCTGCCCTACGTGCCGATGACGCCGCTGCAGGTGCTCACCACCACGCTGCTGTATGATTTCTCCCAGGTGCCGATTCCGACGGACACTGTCGGCCCCGAGCAGACTGCGAAGCCGTGCCCCTGGCAGATCGGCGAGCTCACGCGCTTCATCGTCTGCATCGGGCCGATCAGCTCCATCTTCGACTACACGACGTATGCGGTGATGCTCTGGGGCTTCGGCTGCTGGGCGAACACGCCGGAGAACGCGTCTCTTTTCCAGACAGGCTGGTTCGTCGAGTCGCTGATGACGCAGACGCTCATCATCCACGTCATACGGACGAAGCGCATCCCGTTCATCCAGAGCCGCGCGAGCTGGCAGCTCACGATGACCACGATCCTCATCATGCTCCTCGGCGCCGCGCTGCCCTACACGCCGCTCGCGAAGTTCTTCGGCTTCACGCCGCTGCCGCTGAGCTACTGGCCGATCCTTTTCGCCACGCTCCTGTGCTACATGACGCTCACGCAGTTCGTGAAGGCGTGGCTGATTCGGAAGCGCTGGCTCTAGCGTTTGGCGGAACGGCGGCTTGCGCGCCGCACGGAAGTGCATTCCCTTCCCGGCCCGAAATCCGGCGCAAGCCACGCGCGCCACATCCATTTTTCCAAATGCTGACCATCCGTGACATCCGCAAAAGCCTTGGCGGGCGCGTCCTTTTTGAGGGCGCGTCGATGCAGGTGAACTATGGCGAGCGAGTCGCGCTCGTCGGGCCAAACGGTGCGGGCAAGTCCACGCTGTTTTCGTTCATCCTCCGTCACGACGAACCGGACGGCGGCACGGTCGAGCGCGATGCATGGACGATGGTCGGCTATCTGCCGCAGGAGGGCGAAGCCGTCGGCGAGGAGACCGTGCTCGACATTGCGACCGGGCGGGCGGGCGAACTCGCGGCGCTCGAGGAGGTGCTGCACGCGTGCGAAAAGGCCGGTGACGTCGAAAGCCCGAAGTATCTTGAAGCGCACGCAAAGCACGAGGCGCTGAGCAACCCGCAGGTGGAGGCGAAGGCGAAGAAGATGCTCGCCGGGCTCGGCTACCGGGAGCGCGACTTCGCGCGGTCCGCGAAGGAGATGAGCGGCGGCTGGGTGATGCGTGCGCATCTTGCGCGGCTCCTTGTCATGGAGCCCGACCTGCTCCTGCTCGACGAGCCGACGAACCACCTCGACCTGCTCTCGCTGCTCTGGCTGCAGAATTACCTGAAGAACTACTCCGGCGCGGTGCTGCTCATCTCGCACGACCGGCAGTTCATGGATGAGATTGTCGGGCGCGTTTATGAGATCAATGAGCGGAAGCTCGTCGCCTACACGGGCAACTACGCCGCATTCCTCGAACAGAAGGAGGCGAACTACGAACAGCAGCTCGCCGCGTGGAAGAACCAGCAGAAGGAAATCGCGTCGCTCCAGGAGTTCGCCGACCGCTTCCGCTCGGTGACGTCGAAGGCCGCGCAGGCGCAGAGCAAGCTGAAGCAGATCGAGCGCATGGAAAAGATCGAGCGCCCGCTGCCGCCGAAGCGCCCGTTCCGCTTCCAAATCCCGCAGCCGCCGCGCATCGGCCAGCGCGCGATGACGCTCGAGGGCATCCACATGGCCTACGGCGACGTGAAGGTTTACGAGGGCCTCGACCTGACCATCGAGCGCGACGAGCGCACCGTGCTCGTCGGCCCGAATGGCGCCGGCAAATCCACGCTGCTGAAAATCCTCGGCGGTGTCCTCGATTTTCAAAAGGGCACACGCACGCCGGGGCTGAACGCGAAAATCGGCTACTTCAGCCAGCATCGCAGCGCCACGCTCGATCCCGCGAAGACGGTGCTTCAGGAGGTGATGGAGAGCGGGCGCGACCTCAGCGAGAACGATGCGCGCGGCATCCTCGGCTCATTCCTTTTCCGCAAGGACGAGATCTACAAGAAGACCGCCGTCCTCAGCGGCGGCGAGAAGACGCGCCTGAACCTCATCAAGTTCCTCGTGGATCCGCCGAACCTTCTGCTCATGGACGAGCCCACGACGCACCTCGACATCCACACCGTCGAGTCGCTCATCCTCGCGCTGGAGAACTACGCCGGCACGCTCGTCTTCATCTCGCACGACGTGCATTTCATCCGCAAGCTCGCCACGAAAGTCCTCCACGTCGTGAATGGCAAAGTCACCGGCTACCCCGGCGGCTACGAATATTTCCTGGAAAAGACCGGTGCCCTCGACGACGAACGCGCGGCGATCACCGCGGGGTAGGATCTTGAAATTGGAAATCAGGAGTGTTTTTCATCCGATCCGCGGAGCACCTTTGGCTGAGGAACAGGCTTAGCCTCAATTACCTTCGGTTTTGGCGGACCTGTCTGTTTTGCGAGGAGAGCGGCTATTAGTGTTTCATTCTGACGTTGTGCTATCCTATGCCGTGCGGCTTCGGCTCGGTCCTTATCCGCAAGAGCAGAACGGATTGCTTTCTCAGTGTCACGTGAGAGTGACCATACGAGGGAGACAACCCAACCAACGAACGTCCACCCGAGCAATAGATTCAAAGCGGCTATGGCGAGGAAGTTCGATTTCACTGTGAAGAGAGCGATGAGCGTCGGCAGGAAATAAAGGAGCGCCGCTCCCGCCATGAGGAGTCCGAACCTGATGGATGCGTTCGTCTTTGCTTGTGCTTCGGCGGCGGCCTTCTCCTCCGCAGCTTTTTGTTTTGCTGCGCGCGCGGCTTCTCCGGCTTTGAAATTCTCCAATTCCTTAAGCTGCTTTTCCGCTCGCTCGGAGGCGATGCGTTCCTCGTTCGCTTTGCGTTCGGCGCGGGCCTTCTGGGCGACGACTTCGCGGGCTGCGGCCTCTTGCGCACGGAGCGCGGCTATTTTCGCCGGGTCGAAATACTGTTTCTGCAACTCCGGCGGCAGTTGTTCGTAGGTGAGCCGCCCGGTGCCGGTGGAATGAGTGAAGCGTAGCCCGTCCGCCTCAACGGCGGTGATCTTCACATCGCGGAAGCTGGTGCCGTTGGGGAAATCAATGTCGAACGCGCCGGCGAGTCGCGCCGCAATCACAAGGAGAAGGGCAAGGAGCAGTTTCATTTGGTCCCGTTCTTAACGGCTGAGGGTTTCATTGGCTCAGCATGGATGTGATACTCACAGGACGAACGATCCTTTCAAGCCCAGTGTGGCGCTTCGCTCCACCACCGGCGCGTGCTCCTTTTTTAGCGAGGGAGTGATCGAGGAGCTTTGGCGGGGAATCAGCCCCGGCGGCGCCCGCCTACCACACGAGCCTGCGCAGTTCCCTGATGCGCGCGGCGATGAGTTCGCATTTCTTCGCGGTCGTGTCGGGGGCTTCGAGCTGCTTGAGCCAGGCGATTTGCTCCTTCCTCACGGCGGCGAAGCGTTCGGCGGGGAGGACTTCGCGGACGGCGGCATAGACTTCGTTCAGGCGGTCGTCGTGCCATTGGAGGCGGCTGCTTTCGTCGGTGAATGTGGTGCCTTCCTCCAGCGTGCTCGAATAGGCGGTGCCCAGCGCGTCGATGTTTCCGGACTTGTGCGCCTCGGAGGCGGTCCACTTTCCCGTGGCGCGGTCGAAGGTGCCCGCAAACCGCGCGTGATAGGTGGGGACATCGTCGAAGGCCTTCGGGTTCGTGAATGCGGTGGCGCGGACGAGCACCGTGCGGCTGGGGCCGGGGCGGAACCACGCGCTGCCGCAGCCGCCGGCGGACTTGTCGCGCGCCTGCGTGGCGATGGCGGAGTCGAGCGCCTTCTGGATGTGCCTGCCGATTTCGGTCTGCGTGCAGGTGGCGCCCTTGGGCTCGAGGAGCGTGATGGTGCCAAAGCCGTAGCGCCCCTCGAACGTCACGGCGCACCAGCTTGAATCGGGTGCCCATGCGACACTCAGTCCGCTGTGGTTGAGCCCCGGAAAATAGTGCGACGTGCGGATGACGCCGAGGCGCTGGTGGGTCTTGAGATTGACGAGGGTGTTGGGGATTTTGTCGTCATCGAGCGCATCGGCGACGAGACGGGAGGGAAGCAGGATGCCGAAACGGCCATCCGGCGACTCGGAATGCTCGGCGATGGTGTAGCCTTCCGGCCAGCCTTCCTCGGCGGCGCGGGCCGGCGGGAGGCACACCGCGATTTGGAGGAGGCAGAGCAGGGACGCGATGGTGATGACCCGTGCCGGAAGCATGGCGTGAGTGCGCCACAGGCGAAACGCGCGGTCAAGCGCCGCGGCGCGCATCATGCACAGAGGTGGGCGGCAACGGATGCAAGGGAGCCTTGGAAAGTGGGGCATCTCGATGGGGGCTAGCAGGAACAAGCCGAAAACAGGCTGTTTTCGCCGAATTTAGACGCAACTGGTCGCATCAACCCGTAATGGTCCGCAGCAAAACCGTAAGGGTTTGCGGCAAAACCATAAAGGTCTGCGGCAAAACCGTAAGGGTTTGCAGCAAAACCGTAGGGGTTTGCGGCGAAACCGTAAAGGTTTGCGGCAAAACCGTAAGGGTCTTCGGCGAAACCGTAAAGGTTTGCGGCAAAACCGTAAGGGTCTCCGGCGAAACCGTAAAGGTCTGCGGCGAAACCGTAAGGGTTTGCGGCAAACCCGAGAGCATTTCCTTCGGAGCGTGAACCGTCCGCACTGGAGGATTCATCCTTTTCCACAAGCCGTGCATGCTTTTCCCCAATTCCGCGGTCACCCGTGCCGATGCCGCTTTTCGCGCTTGCAGTGGTGGGTGCGGAACGGGAAGGCTGCGCACATGAAATCCCTCCGCGCCCTCCGCGTCCCGTTCGCCACCGCCGTCCTCGCACTGTCCGCGCTTTTTTCCGCGCATGCGGATGACTGGAAGCCCGAGCCGGGTTTCGTGTCGCTCTATAATGGAAAGGATCTGACGGGCTGGGGCTACCGCGACAAGGAGCAGAAGGTGACGGAGACGTTCGACGGCAAGGCCGAGGCGAGCGACGGGCGCTTCACGGCGAAGGCCGACGGCATCATTGTGGTGAACCCGCACAACGAGGCGAAGGGACCGCGCCGGCGCGACCTTTGGACGACGAAGGAGTTTCCGAAGAACTTCATCCTGAAAATCGAGTTCCGCGCCGCGGTGAATGCCGACAGCGGAATCTTCCTGCGCAAGCCGCAGCTCCAGTGCCGCGATTACCTCGTGGCGGGCCCCTACAAGGAGCTGAAGAAATACAAGCCGCAGGACTGGAACACGATCATCGTGACGGTGAAGGACAACGTCGCGCACTGCGAGTGCAACGGCGAGGTGCTTGTTGAAGCGCTGCCACTGCCGGCGAGCGGGCCGATTGGCCTGGAGGCGGACCGCGACCAGATGGAATACCGGCACATCCAGCTCAAGGAGCTGCCGTAATTTCGCCGGCGGCGCATCTGCCCGCGACATCCAAAACCTTCGCCAAAGGTTTTCGCGCCAAGTCGAACTTCTCCCCCGTGAAGACCTCCTCCGCCCTCCTGCTCGCCGCCGTTTTCACCGTCCACGCGGAGGACTGGCCGCAGTTCAGGGGCGCGAATGGAACGGGAGTCTCCTCGGGCAGGGGCGTGCCGGCGGAGTTCTCCGCGGAGAGCAAGGTGGCATGGCGCGCGAAGATCGGAGAGGGCATCGCTTCGCCGGTGATCATGAAGGGGCGCGTGTTCACCACGGCGATGACGGGCGAGCAGCAATGCACTGTCTTCGCGATGGACGCACAAAGCGGACGCGGGCTGTGGCGCAGGGACTTCGCGACGGGAAAGCTGCCGCGCATCACGCCGCCGAACAGCCACGCTTCCTCGACGCCCGCCGCCGACGGCGAGCGCGTGTATGTGTATTTCAGCACCGTCGGGATCATGGCATTCGATGCTGCGACCGGCGCGGAAGCGTGGCGCTACGCGATGCCAAGGCCCGCATACCTCATGGACTGGGGCGCCGCGTCCTCCCCGATTGTCCACGACGGCCTCGTGATCTTCTGCATGGACGACGACCTCGCCTCATTCGTCGTCGCGGTGGACGCAAAGACCGGCAGGGAGCGGTGGAAGGTGCAGCGCCCGGAGATGCTCGCGGGCTATTCACTGCCGGTGCTTTGCGAGGCGAATGGGCGCACGGATCTCGTCATTGCAGGCAGCGGCAGGCTCATCGGCTACGATCCGAAGACGGGCCGCGAGATCTGGACGTGCAACACGCTCCTCCGCACGATCATGACGTCGCCGGTCGTGCGCGACGGTGTGATCTACGTCGCGGTGCAGAGCTACGGCGACGCCACACGCACGCTGAAGCACGCGCTTCTCGAGTGGCTCGACACAAACCAGGACGGCAAGCTCGCCCGCGCGGAGGTGCCGAAGGAGTTCCACGAGCGCTTTGACCGGTCGGACAAGGACAGGAATGGAACCATCGAAGGCGACGAACTGGACACCGCATTCCAGAGCCCGAGCAACATGATCGGCGGCGGGAACACCATCCAGGCGGTGAAGGGCGGAGGCACCGGCGACGTCACCGCCACGCATGTGCTCTGGAACCTCGATCACAAGACGCCCTCAAACCTCGCCTCGCCGCTGCTCTACGACGGCCGCGTGTATGTGGTGAAGAGCGGCGGCCTCTCGAGCTGCTACGATGCGCGCAACGGCAGCGTGCTCTGGGAAAAGACCCGGCTGGGGAATCTCGGCGACTATTTCGCGTCACCCGTCGCTGCGGACGGCAAGGTGTTCATCGCGGGGAGGAATGGGTTTATCGTCGTGCTGGAGGCGGGTCCGGAGCTGAAGGTGATCGCGCGGAACGACGTGGGGGAGGAAATCATCGCCACGCCAGCCATCGCGGGCGGACGCATCTACGTCCGCACGCGAGAGAGCCTCGTCTGCATCGGCGAGCCGAAGAACTGACCCCGCGCGCCCATGTTGAAAGTCCTCCTCTTCATCTTTTCTGCCTTCGCCGGCATGGCAGCCATCGCTGCGCCGGGAATCACCGTCGTTGTCGGCGAAGGTGCGCCTGCGCTGGAAAGGTCCGCCGCCTCAGAACTCGCCTCGCAGCTTGGGAAGCTCCTTGAGACGGAGGCGAAGGTTCAAACGGCGGTTCCCATGGACGGTTCGCCGGCGGTGTTGATCGGAAGTCCGAAGACGAATGCCGCCATCGCCGCTCTCGGCTCCGCGTTCTGGCCCGCACTTTCCGAGCAGGGACAGGTTTTGAAGAGCGCGAAGACCGGTGACCGCACGGTGCTCGTCGCGGGTGGCGGCAGCCCGCTGGCGACGATGTGGGCCGCGCATGAACTGACTTACCGCCTCGGCATCCGCCCGCTGCTGCAGGGCGATGCGTTCCCCATCGAAAAGCCCGCGCTGCGCCTCGATGGCTTCGACGTGGTGCTCGAGCCGCTGCTGCGGACGCGCGCATGGAGCGCCTTCACGGGTCTGCCGATGGGCGCGGAATCGTGGAGCCTCGACGATCACGCACGCCTGCTCGCGCAGCTCGCGAAGCTGAAATTCACGCACATCGTGCTGCCCGCGAAGATCCCGGAGTTTGCACCCATCCCCGTGACGGGGGACATCGGCGGGCGCATCGCATTCAAAGGCATGAAGGTGTTCGAGAGTCCGTCGCTCCCTGCTGGCGCCGATGCTGCGGCGAGAGCGAAGGCCGCCGCGGAGTTTCTTGAGGCAGTGAAGGCGCGCGCCGCGGCTGTCGGAATCAAGGCTGTCACGGAAGCGCCAGCAGGGACGCGCGTGCTGTCGCTCGGCGCGCCGGGGACTTCCGTGCTGCCGCAATTTTCGCTCCGCTCCCTTGCGGCGCAGTTTCAGGAAGTCTGCGCGGGGAAAGCGGAAGGCTTCGTGGCAAATGCAGTCGTGCCGGGTGACCTGAATGCCGCCGCGCATTTCGCCAGCCGCGCGTCGTTCGATGCGAAGCTCACCGCGGAGCGCGCGCTGGAGGATCTCGTCGCGCCGATCTGCGGCGAGGGCGTGGCGGAGCGGCTGTGGAAGGGATTCGATTTCGTCGAGCAGGCGGCGAAGCTCGTCGCGGCAAACGACCCCGCGCTCGCCGTGCCGGGTCCGCAGATGTTCCTTCGTCACGCAGCCTCGGCCGAAGCGCCGCCGGAGTGGTGGGCGAAGGCGAAGGACCTCTACCTCCAGGCGATGAACGAAATGTATCGCGGCAACACGCGCGCGAGGGGCGGCGCGCGGCCATTCATCCTGTATCACGCGAAGCGCATGGAGTTCGCGATGCACTTCTTCACCGCGCTCGAAGGCGCGCGGAAAGCCGGCGGTGCGAAGGCTTCCGCCCGCGCCGAAGCCTTCGAGGCGGCCATCGAGGGCATCTACAGCGCACTGAACGCCTTCGCCGATGTGGCGCGCGATTCGAGCGACCGCGGCGTGATCGCACTGCTGAACATGCACGGCTACCTCCCGCTCCTGAAGGCGTCCGACGGCGCTGGGAAGTAGCGCGCCGGGCGGCTAGATGAGTTCCTTGATCGGCTCCCCGCCGGTCACCGCATCCACGAGGCTGCGCGGCAGCCCGTCCATCAGGCGCACTTCGCCGGTGTCGAGCAGCGTGTGCATGATCGTGGCCATGAGATTCGGAATCGTCACGGGATCGGATGCCGGTTCGCCGCCGGTGCGCGAGGACTGGCCGATGACGCGCCCCATCTTCAGCCCGCCGCCGTAGAGCATGAGCGGACCGAGGTTGCCCCAGTGGTCGCGGCCGCCCTTCTTGTTGATCGCCGGGTTGCGGCCCATCTCGCCGCAGCACACGAGCAGGATTTTCTCGCTCAGCCCGCGGGACTCGACGTCCTCGATGAAGGTGGACACCGCGTGGTCGAACGGCGTGCCCACGTAGCCCATGCCCTCGGCGATGGTGGCGTTGTTGTTGTCCGCATGCATGTCCCACACAAAGCTCGTCGTGACGGTGACAAATCCCGCGCCGCGCTCGCACAGGCGGCGCGCCATGAGCATCAGCTTGCCGAGCGTCGCCGCGTGGTCGGCGTAATGCCGGTGGTTGTTCCACTTCTTGCTGATGCGGTCGCGCGGCACGAGCGGCGCGGTGTCATAGCGCTCTATGAGCTTCGCATCCTCGCGCGAGAGGTCGAACGCCGTGGAGACTCCGCCGAACAGCGTGTCGAACGCCTGCTGCTGCACCGTGCTGTAGCCCTCCAGCACGCCGCCTGCGTCCGTCCTTCTCCGCCACTCGTCGAGCGAGGCGAGCAGCGTGCGCCGGTCGTTCACGCGCTCCTGCGGGAGCTGAAGGGACATGTCGGCCTGCATGCCGCCGCCGGCGCCGGGGACGAACGGCGCATACGCCGCGCCGAGGTCGCCGGACGAGGTGAAGTTCCCAAACTTCGTGATGTGCGGCTCGGCCTCCTCGCTCACCGCGCGCGGAAAGAGGGCGACATTTGTGGGCATCGTCGTCTCCGCGCGCAGCGGGCCGGCGACGCGCGAATAGAGCGAGCCCATGTTCGCGCCGAGTGTCGTCTTGCCGACGATCGTCTTGATGTCGTGGTTTGCATCGCCCGGGACGAACGACCGCACGATGCTGAACTTGTCCGCCAGCTTCGCCAGCTTCGGGAAAGTGGAGCCGAATGTGACGCCGGGGATCGCGGTCTTGATCTCGCCCGTCACGCTGCGGATGCCGTCCGGGGCGTCCATCTTCGGGTCGAACGTCTCAATCTGCGACGGCCCGCCGTGCATGAAGAGGAAGATCACCGACTTGTCCGTCACCGGCAGCTTCGCGGCCTTCGCCGCCGCTCGCGCGGAAAAGAGGTCGGCCAGCGTGAGCCCGCCGAGTCCGAGCCCGCCCACGCGCAGGAATTCGCGGCGGCGCATGCAGGCCCCGGCTTGGATGGAATCTTGAAAGGAGAGCATCGGTGAGGAGAACGGCGCCCGGTGCTGGCAGGCGTGTCGCGTTGTTCACCGCGCGACGCCTGCATTTCTTAGCCCGGGCAAGGAGGACATCATCGCCAACGAAGGCTGAGGGGCGCGGGAAAAACGCGGCGTCAATCTCCGCCGCCTCGGGGGCGTGACGCGCGCTGCCATGCGAGGAGTGCGCGGACGAGGATGACGATGCCGGCGAGGGTGCCGATGCCGGCGGCGATCAGGGAGTAGAGGACGAAATTGATGTCGCCATGGAGGGCGTCGGCCCGTGCGCTGCCGGAGAGCGCCGGAGCGCCGAGGGTGGCGTGCGCGCGTGCCATGCCGAGCCAGTAGCCGCAGAAGGCGCCAACGACCGAGACGACGACGAGGGTGACACCGATGGCGATGCCTGCGCGGTGTTTGCTCCCCTGCCCCATGGCGCGCTACGGCAGCTCCTCGATGGTGATGTCCTTGAAGAAAACGACGGCCTTGGCGCCGCCGTGAATCTGGAGGGCGACGAGGCCTTCCTGGGCGATGTCTTTCTCCTCCTCGGTGTAGTCCACCGTCTTCACGTCATTCAGCCAGATCTGGATGTGGTTGCCCTCGGCGCGGATGCGGTAGTCGTTCCAGTCGTTGCGGCGGAGGACCTTGTTGACGGCGTTCATGTCGGACTTGGCGAGGACTTTCTTGCGGCGGGATTCGTCGTAGAGGCAGCCCCACCAGGTGGGGTCGCCGATGTCGGCCTGGTAGCCGAACATCTCGTGCGCGGGATTCTCCATGCGGACGCTGCGGAACTGGACGCCGGAGTTCACAAAACCCTCGGTGCCGGTGAGCTTGAACTTCAGGCGGAGGTCGAAATTGCGGTAGGTCTTCTGCGCGGAGAGGAACTCGTTCCGCGGAACCTTCTCGGTGAGGGAGCCGCCGGTGATGCAGCCATCCTCGATGCGCCAGGTCTTGGTAGTGTCGCCGCTCCAGCCAGCGAGGAATTTGCCGTCGAAGAGGGAGACGGGTGCGGCAGTGGCGGCGGTGACGAGGGAGAGGAGTGCGAGGAGGAGTTTCATGAGAGAGGCGGGATTGGGACGCAGGTCGGAGCTGAAATCGAGGGGATTCTCGCGGGGTGGTCTCAGTCCTCAGTGCTCAGTTCCCAGTGCTCGGTGAAAGATTGCGCAACCGCGCACTGAGAACTGAAGCGCTCCTCACTGCTGCGGAGACTCGCCGCCCGCGCCACCGAGGATCTGCCAGATGCGGTCCTGCGCGGCGTTGTTGCCGGCGCTGATGGTAGTGCAGCCGGAAAGCTCGGCGTCGAACTTCTTCCGCGGAACCCAGAATGCGCTGCCGTCGCTGAAGATGACGTTGACGCCGTCCTTGTGGCGCGAGTCCACGCGCTTCGGCATGCCGACGCCGTCGGCAATGAGCGGGACGCGCTCGAGGGAGCTGAGTTTCACCGGCTCATCGGGAAACTCGGCAGTGCCCCAGTCCACGAGGGGATTCGTGCCGTAGCCGCCCTGGAGGTTTTTTCCGGCCTGGATGGGCCACGGGTTTTCCTTGGTGCTGTAGGCCTGCGTGGGGTCGCGCTCGGCGGGGCAGAAAAAGACACGCGGGTCCAGTCCTCCGCCGGCGAGCAGGCGCCCGAGGAGGACATGCTTGCCGTTGCTGGCGGAGAAGAGCGTGGTGTTGAACTGCTTCTGCCCGAGCCGGTATCCGACCGGCAGGGCGCCGTCGTTTTCCGCAGCGAAGCGCGCGGCGAGGGCGTGGACCTGGCGGAGGTTTGCAAGACAGGCGGTGCGCCTGCTCTGCTCGCCTCCGCGGCTCATCACCGCGACGGCGAGCGCGGCGAGCACTGCGATGATGGAGATGACGACGAGCAGTTCGATGAGCGTGAAAGCCGCCATGCGGGTGCCGGGGAACAAGGGGCTGTGAAGTCGGCGGCGCATCCACATACCGGAACACGGGCGCTGCGGCGGGCGCAAGTTGCGGATTGCAGGGCACCGCGAAGTCGGGCAAAAGCGACGCATGGAGCGCACGGAAGAGCAATGCCGCCAGATCCTCGGCGTCCGGTTTTTCACCGGCCGCACCGAGGAGGCTGTCGCGCGGAGTCTCGCCGGAGGGCTCGTGGTGGTGCCGTCGGCCCCGGTGCTCGTGACCGCCGCGGAGGATCCCGCGACGCAGGCGGCGCTGGTGGAGAGCGACATGGCGATCACGGACAGCGGGCTGATGATCCTTCTGTGGCGTTTCCTGAAATGGGAGCGCATCCCGCGGGTGTCGGGCCTCGCCTACCTGAAGCTGCTGCTGCGCGAACCCGCGATCCGGGCAAAGGGTGCGACCCTGTGGGTGATGCCCGGCGAGGAGACCGCGCGGCGCAGCGTGGACTGGCTGCGCGCCAACGGCTGCGAGGTGACGATGGAGGACTGCCACATCGCCCCGAAATACGGCGCGGGGCCGCTGGAGGACGCCGCGCTCCTCGCGCTGGTGCAGCAGCGCAGGCCGGCGCACATCATCATGGCCGTCGGCGGCGGCGTGCAGGAGCGGCTCGGGCATTATCTCCAGAAGAACGCGGGCTACCGGCCGGCGATTCACTGCACGGGCGCAGCGATCGGCTTCCTCACCGGCGAGCAGGCGAACATCCCCGCGTGGGCAGACCGCTTCTTCCTCGGCTGGCTGTTCCGCTGCTTCCAGTCGCCCTCGCGTTTCATTCCGCGCTATGTGCGCGCGGCAAAGCTCGTCTATCTCATGCTGCGATGGCGTGAGCGGCAACCGGGGGCGGCACACGCATGAAACCGCGCGACCGCTTTTGCCAGCGCTGTTCAACACGCTGCGGCAGCACAGTCGCCCCACCCGCCTCTCTCCACGCGATTCCCGCCGTTGATTTAACGCCCGCGGCGGCGCGCGCGCGATGCGGGCCATCTTTCCCCAGGAGATGAACCACACCGGGGCCATTTCACCGATGGACGACGGGGACAACCGCGCGTGGCCGCCCTCGCTGCGCTGGGTGCTGAGCCGCCGGCTGCTCCTCGGCATCCTCGTCGCGCTGGCGGCGAGTTTCGCCGTCGCCGGCTGGTCGCCCGGCTTCCCGATGGTTTACACTGTGCTCCGCTCCATCGGCCTCTGGCTGATCAACGGCGTGCTGCTCGGCTGCCTCTACTGCGTCGCCGCACACTGGCTCGCGCGCCAGCCGTGGATGCCCTCCGCGTGGGTCGCGCTCGGTGCCGGGGGAGCCGTCGCTCTGCTCGGCTACGTGTCCTTCTGGGTGTGGTTCGCACATCCCGTCGCGGGGAACTTGTTTTCGATCGCGGCAGTCGCCTTCGGCATCCGCCTCTTCCTGCGGACGCGTCCGCGGTTCGACGCGCGTGACCGCGAGTGGATCTCAGTCACGGTCACGATGGCCATCGTCGGCCTGCTCCATCTCGGAATCCTGCACCTCTTTGGATCCCGTCTCGGGTTTTTCGACCTCGCGCACCAGCGCTTCATCGAACACCTCGGCGGCGACAACGTGCTGCCCTACGGGCTGAATTACCTCATCGGCAAGGGCAACTGTCCCGCAGTGCTCGCCGAGGGCTGGCTCACCAGCGACCGTCCCCCGCTCCAGACCGGCTGGCAGTCGCTCACATGGCCGCTCGCGAGCGTGCTCCACCTCAGCGACAAATACGTCGCGGGCCTTTCGGGCGTGTGGTTTCAGCTCCTCTGGGTCGCTGCGGCGCACGGGCTGCTCCGCTGGATCGGCCTCAGCGCAAATCGCGCGCTCGCATGGTGCGCGGTCCTTTCGCTGAACGGCTTCTTCCTGCTGAACACCGTCTTCACGTGGCCGAAGCTCGGCGGCGGCGCGTTCGCATGCGGGGCGTTTGCATTATGGGCCATGCCGCCATCACCCCACCGGCGCGCGCGGGTGCTCGCGGGCGCCGTCCTCGCCGCGCTCGCGTGGCTCTCGCATGGCGGAGTGATTTTTTCGCTCCTGCCGCTCGCGCCGTGGCTGGCGTGGCGCGCATTGCGTGGGGAAATGAGACTGTGGATCGCCGCAGGCGCGGTGTTCGCAGCATTCGCGCTGCCTTGGGCGGCGTTCCAGAAATTCCACGCGCCGCCTGCGAACCGCCTGCTGAAGTGGCACCTCGGCGGGCAGGTCGAGATCGATCCCCGCGGCACATGGGAAACCATCCGCGACGCCTACGCGGCGAAATCGTGGGATGAAATCGCCGCGATAAAAATGCTGAACCTGAAGCTCCAATTTGACGGCCGCTGGCATCAGCTCACCGATCTTTCTGCCGGGCACGCACTGGAGCGGCGTACGCAGGAATTCTGCTACGCGGGCATCGCTCTGGCATGGTGGAAAATCGCCCCGGCCTTCCTCGTTCTCGCCCTCGCCACGCCCGCGGGGCGCAGACAAATCGCCAAATGCCACCGACGCTGCTCCGCACTCACCGCGTGGGTCGGCGCAACCCTCATCGTGTGGTGCCTGCTGATTTTCCTACCCGGCGCCACCTACATTCACCACAGTTCCTACGCGATGATGATCGGCCTCTTCGTGCTCCTTTCGTCCGTCATCGACGCCGCGGGAAGTTGGGCGCTCGTCGCGTTTGCCGCCCTGCAGGCAGCTAGCTTCCTCACCACTTGGGCCGTGCGCAGTCCCGCAGTCAGCGGCCCGCTCAGTCCACCGGCGTTCCTGCTGGGAGTGCTCGGCGCGGCCAGTCTTGCGCGGATGATTTCACACGCGACCGCCAGTGGCGAGCGCTCCATCGCGGAAACCTCCTAGCACGAGATTCCCGCGTCGGAATCATGCGCGCCGCGAAAACCGGGCAGATTTAGTTTTGCTGTCGCGCGGCTGCTTGCAAAACTCGCGCTCCTCGACATCCGCATGATTCATCACCGAACGCGATTGCAGCCATCTCCACGATCCACGACCCGCGCCGCAGTTCGCCGGTAGCCACGGAAAGCCGATCCCCATCTTGAAGCCAGCCACTGCACGGTGGCCGCCTTTTCCGACACTCAATGAATTCAACAGACGTGAGCGCGCCGACGGATGCCGACGACAACCGCGCATGGCCCCCAGCGATGCGCTGGATGCTGAGCCGCAGGCTGCTGCTCGGCATCGTGCTGGCGCTCGCAGTGAGCTTCGCCATCGCCGGTTGGTCGCCCGGCTTCCCGATGGTTTACACCCTGCTCCGCTCCATCGGCATGTGGCTGCTCAATGGCGTGCTGCTCGGCTGCCTCTACTGCGTCGCCGCACACTGGCTCGCGCGCCAGCCGTGGATGCCCTCCGCGTGGGTCGCGCTCGGTGCCGGGGGAGCCGTCGCTCTGCTCGGCTACGTGTCCTTCTGGGTGTGGTTCGCACATCCCGTCGCGGGGCACTTGTTTTCGATCGCGGCAGTCGCCTTCGGCATCCGCCTCTTCCTGCGGACGCGTCCGCGGTTCGACGCGCGTGACCGCGAGTGGATCTCAGTCACGGTCACGATGGCCATCGTCGGCCTGCTTCATCTCGGCATCCTCCACCAGTTCGGCGCGCGGCAGGGATTCCTCTACCTCGCGTATGACCGCTTCATCGACCACTTCTCGCTCGGGCAGGACAACCTGATCCCGCATGAGTTCAACGTGCAGCTCGGCAAGGGCGACTGCCGCGTGATGTTCCTCGACTGGCTCTACAGCGACCGCCCGCCGCTGCAGACGGGCTGGCAGTCGCTCACGTGGCCGCTCGCGAGCCTGCTGCGGCTCAACGACAAGTTCGTCACGGGCCTCGCCGGCTTCTGGTTTCAGCTCCTGTGGGTCGCCGCAGCGTATGGGCTGTTCCGCTGGCTGCGCCTGAATGCGGCCCGCGCGCTCGCGTGGTGCGGGGTGCTCGCGATGAACGGCTTTTTCCTGCTGAACACCACCTTCACCTGGCCAAAGCTCGGGGCCGCCGCGTTCGCGTGCGGCGCGTTTGCGCTGTGGGCGCAGCCGCCGTCACCGCACAGGCACCGGCAGATTCTCGCGGGCGGCGTGCTCGTCGCGCTGGCGTGGCTTTCCCACGGAGGCGTCGCATTTTCCCTCGTGCCGCTCGCACCGTGGCTGATGTGGCGGGCGCTGCGGGGTGAGATGAAAAGCTTCGCGGTCGCGGGCACCATCTTCATCGCGCTCGCGATGCCGTGGACGGCGTTTCAGAAATTCTACGCGCCGCCGGGGAACCGCCTGCTGAAGTGGCACCTCGGCGGCCAGATCGAAGTCGATCCGCGCGGCGTCGGGGAAACCATCCGGAGCGCCTATGCGAAGCTCTCGTGGGGCGAGATCGCCGCGAACAAGGCGGAGAATTTCCGCATGCAGTTCAAATGCAACTGGGGGCAGCTCGCGGACCTCTCCCTGCAGCGCGCGTATGATCGGCGGCTCCAGGAATTCTGGTTCACAGGCACCGCGCTCACGTGGTGGAAATTCACCCCGGCCCTCCTGCTCGCCGCGTTCGCGGCACCCGGCGGCCGCAGGCGCCTCGCCGCGCTCTCGCGCCGCACTGCTGCAGTCGCCGTCTGGGTCGCGGCGACGCTCGTCGTCTGGTGCCTGCTCCTTTTCCCGCCGAAGATGCCAAATGCTGCCTGCGTGATCGTCGGCTCCTACGCGATGTTCACGGGCATGTTCGTGCTTCTTTCCGCTGTGGCGGAAAGCGCCGGGCGATGGCCGCTTCCCGCGATCGCAGCGCTGCAGGCGATCACTCTGCTCACCACGTGGGCGGTTCCCTATGATCAGGTCAGCGGTCCGCTGAGCGCACCGGCGCTGGTGTTGATGCTCCTCGGAGGGGCGGGGATCGCCTGGCTTCTCCTGCGCGCACACTCCGACAAAGCGACGCAAATCACCGATGCGTGACCAACTGCCTCCCGGTGCCGCGGGATGCTTGGCGGGCCGCTCCCGTTGCGCGTCACCCAAAAGCCACAAATTTGCTTTTCCATCCGCCGCAGCGGCGTGCAAACCTGCGCGCCTGAACGCCACAATGACCCGAAGGCTCCCCCTCCCCCAGCCGCGCAGCCGACCTCCCCTGGGGTCCAAGGCCCGCGCGTGCTTGGCGTTTTCGGGGCTGTTCGCTGCGGCGCTCGTGTCATCAGTTCATGGCCAGGAGATCCCCCGCCCCTCCTATGCGCGGCAGAAGGCGAAAGTCGTGGAACCTTCGATGGGGAACTTCAGGGTCGGCGAGGTGATTCTCCGCGTGGATGCAAGCCTACAGACTGAGTTCGTGGACAACGTCGATTTGTCGAAGGTCGCGAAGGCGGACGTGATTGTGACGCCGCAAATCGGCATCAGTGCCATCTGGGCGGTGACCAAGATGAACACGCTGCGGCTGCGCTCCTCGCTCGGCTACATCTACTACTTCAACAATCCGAATTTGAACCGCCAGCAGATGACCATATCGCCGGACTCAGCCCTGAGCTTCGACATGTTCATCGGCGATGTGAAAATCAACCTTCACAACCAGTTTTCGCTGACGCAGGAGGCGGTCAGCCAGGGAACGCTGAGCGGCGTCGCGCAGCTTGAGCGTTTCACAAACACGATGGGCCTGAGCATCCTCTGGGACACGAACGACATCGTCTGGACCCTCGGGTATGACCACTACACGTTCATCACACTCGGCGGCGCGAACTCGAGTTCAGGGACTGTCGCCGCCAGCCTCAGCAACTACGACCACTCGACCGATCAGATTTCCGGCTCCGTCGCGGTGAAGATGAACTCGGCATTGATCGGCGGAATCGAGACCACGGCCTTCTATTCCGAGTATCCCGATCGCAGCGAATCGAACTACTCCGGGCTCTCCGGCGGCGCATACTTTGAACTGCAAGTCACCAAATACACCCACATGTTCCTCAATGGCGGCATGAAGGGGTATTTCTCCGGCGAAGCCGCACCGGGCTCGGTCGCGGTGGATTCGACGACCGCAGCGCAGCCCTCAAGTGGAGATCCGACGGGGTATTACGCCAGCATGTCCTTTGTCCATCGGCTGAACCGCTTCTATTCGGACCGGTTGGATCTCGGACACACGGATGAAATCGACGCCATCGGCGGTCATACGCTGACGAACTACGTGCGCTACAACGCCAACTGGCGCGTGAACTCGCGGTTCATTCTCGGGCTCGGCCTCTTTTTCGAGGATGTGACGATCGCCGCAGGCAGCGCGCTCGGCGGAACGGTCGCATCCGACTACAGGCGCTACGGCGCCTCGCTGAGCACAGGGCTCCAGGTCTCCGATCATTTCAACCTTGGGTTGAGCTACGACTTCCTCAACAAGATCGCGGAGCGTCCCTCGGAGAGCTACACGCGGAACCGTTTCACAATCTCGCTTGGATATCGATTTTAGCCGCGCTAGACTCCCCGCCATGAATTTCCGATCCCGCCAGCCTGCCTTCACGTGCTGCATCGCCCTCGCCGCGCTCACGATTGCCGCCCAGGCTCTTCCCCCGGCGACTGTGCGGCAGGAGCCCGCACAACCTCACGGCGACAACCGCCCGGGGGGCGCCGCACCCATCACGGGAACCAGCACCGTCCCGTTCACCACGTCCATGGAGGTCCTCAACGACACCACCAAGCTCGGCGCGGGAGATCGCGTGAGCTTCCGCATCATCGAGGACCGGCGCGACCCCCTCACTCTGGTGGTCACCGACTCGGGCGAAATGGAGGTGCCGCTGATCGGCCGCGTGAAGGCGCTGGACAAGACCTGCAAACAGCTCGCCTACGAGATTAAGCCGCTTTTCGAGAAGGAATACTTTGTGAAGGCCACCGTCATCATCGGCTTGGATCTCGTGGGCACGAAGCCGCGCGGGAAGGTGTTCATCACCGGCCAAGTGCGGGCACCGGGGGCGATGGAACTGATGCCCGGGGAGCCCGTCACGCTGAGTCAGGCGATCCTCCGTGCAGGAAGCCTCGGCGACTTTGCGGACAAGCGGCACGTCCGGCTCATCCGGAAGAAGGAGGGTGCCCAGCCTCGCCGCGCGCCGGCAAAGGCGGAGACGGAGAAATTCTCGCTGCTCCGCAATCCGTTCCGCAAGAAGGCGCCCCCGGCAAACGATGCGACCGAGACGATCATCGTGGACTTGGTTGAGATTCTCGAAAACGGACACCTCGACCGCGATCCAGAACTCAAGGTCGGGGATCTCATTTTCGTCCCCGAACGGCTGATCAATTTCTAGCGCCCCGCCCATGTCGATTCCACAGACACCCACGCTCGCACCTGCCCCTGCGCTGAACCGCGTCAGGGTCCAGTTGATTCGCTACCTGCACCTCCTCAAGAAGCGCTGGTGGGTGATTCTTCTCCTCGTCAGCATCGGGGTGTTCGCCGGCGCATGGATCATCATGCAGCAGCCGGAGTCGTATAAATCCGAGGCACGCATGATGGTGAGCGGCCAGACCCGCATCGGCAGCGAATCCACCGGCGTTTACAACGAGGAGCTGATGAACTTCTTCGGCACGCAGATCGAGCTGATGCGCAGCCGGGATGTCGCCAAAGGCGCCGCAGCCCGCGTCACTGCGCTTCATCCCGACCTGCCGACCGAGGAAGTCCAGCTCGAGGTCGGGCAGCTTCCGCGCGCGGCGATTTTCATGATGCGCGTCATCGCAAAGACGCCCGCTTATGCGCAGGCCTACCTCGACGCCTGCATGGATGAATACGTCGCGAAGAAAAAGGACATGCGAGACCAATCCCGCGAAGGCCTCGTCATTCAACTGCAGGACGAACTCGTCCGTCTCGAGAAGGACATGCTGCGGGATGAGGAGGAGATGCACACCTTCCAAAAGGAGAACAACATCGGCTTCCTCCGCGAGGATGGAAACAGTGCGGCGGCCTACTTGGCGCAGTTGCGCCGCCAGCTCGCGGACCTGCAGACGGAGTCCGACCTGCTCCAGCTTCTCGATTTGGATCAGAACTTGGACCGTCCCCAAATCGCCCCGGGTTCCAGCGAAAAATCCGTCACGCGACTCGACTCCCTCGCGAGCGCCCCCGGACCGCTCGCTGAATATCTGAAGGCGAAGCAATCCCTCCAGCAGATGAAGGCCGACCGGGAGGAATTTTCCAAGACGCTCCGCCCGAAGCATCCCACGATGGTCGCGCTCGACGAGCAAATCACGAAGGGCGAGGCTCTGCTGACAACGTTCAAGCAGCTCAGCATCGAGTCGCTCCAAAGCCGCCGCAACTCCATCAAGATTCAGATCGAGAACCTCGAGAAGACGATCAAGGTCTGGGAGGTGAAGGCGTTGGATCTGGCCAAGCGCATTGCCGAATTTGACAAGATCCGCTCGAAGATCGACCGCACCAAGGCGATCTACGACCGCGTGGTGGGCAATTTGAAGAGCATGGACGTGTATAAGGTGACGGCCAGCGACACAGTCAGCGTCCTCGAACGTGCTTCGCCCGGAAAGCCCATCCGCCCCGGGCTCTGGCAGTATATCATCGCCGGCGGCGCAATCGGGCTGGGACTTGGCGTGCTCATTCTGGTGGTGCTCGACAAGCTCGACGACCGCATCGGCTCCTTCTTCGAGTTCCGCGAGCGCTTCCCCGAGCAGCTTCTCGGTCAGGTGCCGCGCGAACTCTCAAAGACCGGGGTCTCCCTGCTCTCGTCCAACGATCCGCGGCACGCCCTGCTGGAGTCGTTCCGGACGCTGCGATCATCGATCATCTTCCTGCCCATTGATGGGCCGCGCCCGAAGACGCTGCTCATCACCAGCGCCACTCCGGGCGAGGGCAAGACCACCGTCGCGGCGAACCTCGCCATCACCTTTGCGTTTTCCGGCGCGAAGACGCTCCTCGTGGACGCCGACCTCCGCCTCGGGCGCATCGCCCGCGCCTTCAACATCGAGAGCGAAGTCGGCCTATCGGATGTCCTTCGCCAGCGCACCCACTGGCGCGAGGTGATCATCCCGACTTCCACGCCGAACCTCTCCGTGCTTCCGCGTGGAAAGACCCTGCCGCACCCAGCCGAGCACTTCCTCGGAAAGGTCACCGACCAGTTCCTCCAGGAGATCTACTCGGAATTCGACTACATCATCTTCGATTCGCCGCCCGTCATGGCGGCCGACGACGTGCTGAGCCTTGCGCCGAAGATCGACGGCACCATCTTCATCGTCCGCTTCTCGACGTCCTCCGCGCGCAGGAGCCGCACGGCGGTGAACCTCCTCGTGCAGCGCCAGGCAAACCTGCTCGGCGTCGTCTGCAACGATGTCCGGCTCGCCGAATCCGAATACGGCTACGGCAACTACTACCAGTATTCCGCCTACCGCGAGAACCCGGAGGTGGACGAGCCGGTGAAGTCGCTGAAGTAGGGCGCCCCCGCCCCGCCGCTCACTCGAACTCCTTGGCCCCGTAGCGGAGCCAGGCCTTCCACGCGCCCTCCCAGTCCATCATTCCCTCGCGCACTTCCGCCTCGATGAACGCGAGGTAGGCGGGATGATTCCGCACAGTCTGGAGTGCCTTCAGCGTGTCGAGTGCATCCTTGGAGCGGCCGGACAAAAGCAGCACGCTGTGCAACTGCAGGCCGATGTCAAAATCATCGGACCGCAGGCGGAAAAGCCGCTCCAATTCCGCGATCGTGCGCGTCGCCACGATCTTGGGCATCGCCGGCCGCTTCGAAAATTCCCGGGCAGTCCTGCACGCGCTCTCGAAATCGAGCCGCTCGGCATGGAGCTTTGCGAGCAGCGGCCAGCCCTCCTTCCGGAATTCGGCATCGCCAAGCAGCACGGCGAAAAGGCGCGCGTGGTCACCGCCGCGGAACCAGATCGAAAACAGCTCCCGTCGCTGCAGTGCGGAGAGCTGCTCGAGCTTCGGCTGAGCCTCCATCAGTTGGTCGATGAGCGACTGCCGCTCGATTGGCCCCGTATGCCAGAGATAGATCAGGAAATATTCCGGCGTGCTCCGCGACAGCGCGCCAAGCGCCGCCTGCATTCCGGGGCGGCCCCGGACGTGGTCCAGCATCTCCCGGTATAGCGTCGGCGCCCCGCTTCCCGCACGGCGCAGCGCCTCCAGCCATGCATCTCGGGCGAGACCGTGCTGGCCCGCCGCAAACCACACCTTGCCCTCGTCGAAGCACAGCCGCGCCCAGTGGGGCTCGAGGTAGCGGGCCGTCGCAAAATCCCAGCCTGCCCCCCAGACTGAAAATCCCTCGCCCACACGCGCGAGTGCGCGCTGGAAATACGCGTCGGCATTCAGCGGCGCGATGCGGAGCGCATCGGTCGCGGATGAGATCGATGCCCCGAACTCCCGGCGTTCCCCCTCCTGTCTCGCACGGTCGAGCAGCCGCGACGCGGTCGCCGGCGTGGGGGCCGCGGCACCGACGCGTTCCGACAGCGACGCCGATATCCACCACCCTGAAATCGCGGCGAGCAGCACTCCCAGGAACCGGAACGCCAGGCCGGCCATGCGGCTATCCGCCAGCATGCGCCCCGGTTTCAGCGCGAGCCCGGCGAGGAAAAGCGCGGGCCATGCGGTGCCCGGCCGATGCCCCGAGACATCCACGAACGCATGGAGCGCAAACGCGATCCCGCACACAAGCCCCGCTCCCCGCAGCGCGCGGTCCGTCCCCTGCGAAAGCGGGAGGCATTTCCACAGCCAGAGCAGTAGTGCCGCGGCGAACAGCGCCGCAGCGGGCCAGCCCATCTCCACGGCGGTCCACAGCCAGTCGCTCTCCGGGTGGATCGCACGGTTCTGATCCGCCGACACATCGCGCGCCATTGCAAACACCGGCGCGAAATTGCCGATGCCCTGGCCTGTCCACGCCGCGGCCCCCGCGAGACGCAGCGCGTCCTTCTGGATCTCCACGCGATAGTCCCCGCGCGACTCGTTCAAGAATGTCCGCACGCGATCGAACGTCCCGCCGCCGAAGACGAAGAAGCCCGTGAGCAGCAGCGCGAGGCCGGCGATCGCCACCGACCAGCGCTTGCCGGAGCGCGACACGCTGAGCGACAGCAGCACCCACGCGCTGATGCCTCCGAAGAAAAGCAACACGCCGGCGCGCGAGTAGGCCTGCACGATCGCGGCGCCGAGCACGAGCAGCGACACGATCCAGAACCAGCCGCCCACGCGGCGCTTGCCGAATGCGTCGAACGCCAGCGCCGTCGCCATCACTCCCGCGAGCGCGAACAGATTCCCCGTCTGGTTGCGGTTCGGGAATATCCCGAAGCCGTTCCCCACGTTGAGCACCTTCGGCCAGAATGGCGGGCGCCATCCCGTGAAAAGCGCGACGAGCGCCACGGCCGCGAGGATCGCCACGCCGCCCGCATACCAGCGCGCAGCCTGGCGCCGCGACTGCGGCCCCCACGTCAGCGCGGACAGATACAGCGCGAACACCAGCCCGCCGAACATCAGGCACACCGCATGGAGGCTCAGCCACGGCTGCGGCGACAGCGTGCCCGGCAGCTCGATGCGGAAATCCTTCACCAGCACGCGCCGCCATTCCGGAACCGCGAACCACTGCGCGGGCATGAACGCCATCAGCGACAGGCCGAGGATCGCGGTGAAAACCACGCACAGCGCGGCATTCGGCGCGCGGCGCGGCGGCGCGATGATGAGCAGCAGGGCGAGGCCGAGCAGCAGCAGCGCCTGCGGCCAGACTTCCGTGGCCACGCCAAGGAGCGGCCCGATCAGCGCCACCGCCGTGATCGCCGCCGTCTTCGCTTTCGAGTGGGATTCAGTCCGCCGTTCCATGCGTGGGTGGTCTGCACTCCGCCCCGCCGGCGGCGGGGACTCGCGCGGGGATTCCCGCGCTCACTTCGCCCCGCCCCGTTCCACGACCACCAGCGCCGCAGCGAGGTAGTCCATGATCTTCGCCTTCTCCTCGCTGCTCAAATTCGCGCGCCGCGACATGCCCGACACCATCCGCTCCCATCCGCCGAGCGAGCGCCCGTCGAGCATCTCGAGGTCGTGGCACTCCGTGCAGCGGTTCGTGTAAAGCTTGCGCCCCTCGTTGAGCGACTGCGCGGACGTGCTCACCTTCGCGAGCGACAGGAAGGCCGGCGTGACCTGCGGCGACGTGCGCTCCTCGAACGCCGCGCTCAGATCCTTCCGCAGCTCGCGCAGCGCCGTGTGGTCCGCGCACAGTTTCAGCCCGTCGTCGATCGCGCTCAGCGCGTGAATCGCCCCGTTGTCGAGATTGCGCATCTTCTTCGCCGTCTTGCAGAGCACGTCCGCCTCATCGATGTCCTTCTGGATCACCGGCATCAGCGCCTTCATCTCCGCATTCGCGGGCTCCGCCTCCAGCCCCTCCTTGATGCACTTCGCCGCCGTCACGAGATGCTTCTGCGCCGCCGCCTGCCGCGCGAGGACGAATGCCTTCTGCGCCGCCGCCGCCTTCTTCGCAACGTCCGCGCGGTCCAGCTTCGTCGCCGGCACCGCGAGGCCGGGCGCCTGCGCGCCGAGGCGGTCCACCGCATCGTCGAGCGGCAGCGCGAGGCTCGGCAATCCGGCCTTCGCATACTGCTCCGCCATGTCGCGGATGGACTGCAGCGTCGTCTGCGCGCCCTGCTTCGCCGCGGGGTTTGCGCGCACCTGCGCGATGGACGCGAGCGCGCCGTTCATGCGCGTGAGGATCGTCCCGGCAAAGGCCGCATACTCCTTGTCCTGCGCCGCGCGCCCGAGGAGCCGCCGCGCCTCATCGATGCGCTGGTCGCGGAACGCCTCCGCACCGCGGATCACATCGTGCATCGCCGCGGGCTTGCCGGGCTCCACCGCCTCGTCGGGCAGCGTCAGCGCGATGAGCGCGCCGTCGTCCTTGAGAAAAGAGACGAACACCTGCTTCCTCACCGCATCGTGCTTCAGCAGAGTGAACTCCTGCCCCTTCGCGGCGCGCAGGAAATTCTTCCCCTCGAAGCCGAGCATCTCGCTCTTCGTCACGCGCACCGGATCTCCCGCGACAAACGCGGGCGCGGCATGGCAGGCCACGGCTGCGAAAAGCAGCGGCGCGCAGAGAAATCCTGCACTGGGAAAACTCGGTAGCTTCATGGTGGGTTCGGGGTCTGGTGTTCCCTCGCTTCTTCGCCTCTCAGCACTCAACTCTCAACTCTCAACTCCCAACTCTCGGCCATCCTCATTGGATCGGCAGCATCAGTTCCACCTTTTTCCCGCCGCGCAGCACCGTCGTTCTCAGCTTCTCGCCCGGCTTATGGCCCTGCACGAGGCGGCCGATGAGCGTGCCCTCCGACATCCGCGCGGACATCCCGTCCACCTCCGTCAGCACGTCGCCCTTTTGAAAGCCCGCGTTCTTCGCGGCCGCGTGCTTGCCGTATTGCCCCACGCCGCGCGCGCGCAGCGCCATCCGATCCTTCGTGATGCCGAGTGCGGCGCGCTCCTCCTCCGTCGGTTCCTCCAGCACGAGGCCGCCGAGCGCCATCCCGCGCATGCCCCAGGTGCCCACGCGCTTGGAAATATCCGCCGTCTCGCGCCAGCCCTGCGGCAGCGTGATCGATGCATTCAAAGCCGCACCGCCGCGCGCCGCCGCAACCGGCAGCGTTCCCGAGGCTGGCGCTCGGTGCAGCACCCAGCTCACATCCGCAGCCGACACGAGCGGCTGTCCGCCGAGCGACGTCAGTTGATCCCCCGCCTTCAGCCCCGCCTTCGCCGCGATGGAACCCGCCGCGACACTCTCCACGCGCGCCGCGTGATCCGGCGCCAGCGTGAGGCCGATCGTCTCCGGCTTTGGAAAAGGATAGATCCACTCCGTCGGCACGGTCCCGCCCTTGTCGCGATACGACGCGCGGATCGCATCGCCCACCATGTGGCAGTGGACGCAGCTCTGCACCACCTTCCCCTCCCAATCGAGCGTCGTCTTGTATTTCTGCGCCAGCGTCGGGATCTCCACCGGCGTCTTGAACGGAATCGGCCCGCCCTGCTTGCCCGCGAGCGCGCCCTTGTTCGCCGGGTAGCCCTTGTGCAGCGCGAGCGCGCCCTCCATCGCCGCCTTGAAGCCCGCCGTCGTCTTGTCCATCGGATCGTGCTGGTGCGTCCACGAGCCGTAGCGCCCGTAGGTCGTCCCGTCGCCGTTGAAGAACATCACCGAGAACGACAGGTCGTAGTCGAACTGGAACTTCGAGAGGTCCAGCGCGTTCGCATTGATCACCCGCACGCACACGAACTGATCCAGCAGCGGCACGAGCGACTTCTCCTCCAGCACCTGCGCATCGATGCCCGCGCACGAAATGCACGGCACGCAGCGGATCACCACCAGCAGCGGCCTGCCCGTCTGCTTCGCCTTCGCAAAGCCCGCCTCGAAGTCATTGTAGTTCCAGCGCGCATCATACTCGAGCGCCGCGCGGTCCTTGCGCACCGCACCCTCGCGGTCCTTCACCGATTCGGCATGGGAGGAAAATGCGAGCGCCGCGGAAATGGACGCCGTGAGGAGGAAATGGAGGGGTTTCATCGCGCCGAGAGTGAAGCACCGGCGGCGGACGTTCAATCCGAATGACGAATGACGAATGACAGAATGGCCGCGGCCCGTCTTCGTCATTCGGCTTTCGTCATTCGTCATTCCCCCTTACTTCCCTCCCATGCCCGACACCGACGACCCGCCTCCCTACCGCGTCGAGCGCGACGGCGCGCAATTCCGCATCGTGACCACCGACGGCTCCACCGCCCTCACCTGCGGCGACGAACGCAGCGCCGAGCAATACACCGTGCTGATGAATGAAGCCTGGCACCGCGGCTACAAGGCCGGCTTCCGCAAGGCGCGCAGAGCAGTCTGATTTCCCGCATCCGGTCGGCGTGTGCCGCCCCATCCATGCACCATGCACGAAGCGCGACCGAGGCTCCGGGACGCCCCGTGCACTGTGCAATTGGCGGCACCGAGTGGGGGATGCCCCATGTCCCCGTGCAAATGCCGGCACCGAGCCTCCTCCCCAGCCCCTGCACCATGCAATTGCCGCCACCGAGACTCGGTCCCGGCCCGTGCATCGTGCATGGATGGGGACCGAGACTCCCTGCCACCCCATGCCCCATGCACGGGGCGTCCCCGTCACTGCCACCCGGTTCCTGCACCGTGCAAATGACGCCACTGAGACTCGGGGACGCCACATGCATCGTGCAATTGGCGACACGGAGGCTCGGTGCCGCCACGTGCACGGTGCATGCGGCGCCACCGAGCCAAAAACACGGGCATTTCGCGGGTTTTGCGTCGGCAGGGACACTTCGCCGGCATGAAATTATCGTTCACGCGCGAAGGAACACCCTCCTTCCATTGGACAACGCCGAGCACTCCTGCCGGGCGCAAGCCAAAGGCGGCGATGATGGGTTCGGCGGCATACCAAACCATCAGCGGGAGGTTCGTGTCGTCCGCATCCTCCCCGTGCGCGGGTAGGGCGGGTTTGCAACCC
>JBGAPU010000190.1:0-4042 GCA_044221035.1 Chthoniobacteraceae bacterium
CAGGTGCTCGTGATTGGCTATGTCGGATTCATCAATGCGGACCTGCTCGCGCAGACGCTCATCGTCGGGTGGTCGCAGAATGGCGTTCCGTGGCGGACTGCTCCCGGTCTCGTGCTCCTGCTCGCGGCGGCGCTGATCGTGCCGTGGGTTTCTGGCAAGCCGCTCTACTGCCAGCACCTTTGTCCGCATGGCCATGCGCAGGAACTCCTCTCGCGCATCGCGCCGAAACGCTGGCGCATCGCGCTGCCAAAGGGCTTCGCTGCCGGGCTGCGCTGGCTGCCGGTGCTCACGCTCGCGATGATTCTCGGCGTGGTGATGCTCCTGCTGCCGCACGATCTCGCGTCATTCGAGCCGTTCGACGCGTATGCGGTGCGCACGGCAGGTTGGGCGACCATCACGATCGCGGTCGTCGGGCTGGTGGCGTCGTGCTTCCTGCCGATGGCCTACTGCCACTACGGCTGCCCGACAGGCGCGCTGCTGAATTTCATCCGCAGCCACGGGCGCGCGGATCGTTTCGGGCGCAGGGAGATTGCCGCGCTGCTGCTGATGGTGCTCGCCTTCGTGCTTTCGCGGCTCGATGTGCGGATGCACGAGTGGATCAGTTCCGAGGCGTCGGACTGGCTCTAGCAATTTCGGATTGCGGATTGCGGATTGCGGAGATGGCGCCCGTTGCCGGCCGTGTCAGTTGCCAGCGCGCGTGAGCGAGGGTGTGGCATCGCATTTTTCCCGCCAGCCGGGGAAGTTCCACTCGTTCGGAAATGCGCGGCACTGGGCGGGCTTCACGGCTTGCAGGCGGCAGTCGTTTCCGTCGAGCCATTCGCAGGAACCGTCGGGGCGCTCGATGAGCGAGAGACCGCGGCGGTCCGGGCGCAGGCGTGTGTGGCGCGCGAGGAAGTCGTCCTCGGCCATCCCGACATGCGCGGCGATGCGGGTGATCTCGTTTTCATCCACGCGCACGATGCCGGGCCAGCGGCAGCAGTTCGTGCAGCGCTGGCAGGTGTAGTGGATGTCGAGCTTCTCCGGCACGGGCGCCGTGTGCGGCAGCGGAGGAGGGGAGTCGAGCGCATTCGGCGCTGCGAGCGCGGGCAACTTTCGATTTGCCAGCGGCGTCGCGCTGCGCAGACTGCGCGCCCATTTTCAAAAGACCAAATGAACAAACCAAAAGTCCTAGTGGCGGATCCAGTGAGCGAGCGCGGCGTTGCCGAACTTCAGGAGGGCGGCCTGCTCGACGTGACGGTGAAGACCGGCCTGAAGGAGGACGAACTGCTGAAGATCATCGGTGAATTCGACGGCCTCGTGGTGCGCTCGCAGACGAAGGTGAACGCAAGGGTGATCGACGCGGCGAAGAACCTGAAGGTCGTGGGCCGCGCGGGCGTCGGCGTGGACAATGTGGACGTGGAGGCCGCGACGAAGCGCGGCATCGTGGTGATGAACACGCCGGGCGGAAACACCATCTCGACGGCGGAGCACGCGTTCAGCCTGCTGATGGCGATTTCGCGCAACATCGCGCAGGCCGATGCATCGATGAAGTCGGGCAAGTGGGACCGCAAGTCGTTCGAGGGCGTGGAGCTTTACGGGAAGACGCTCGCCATCCTCGGCATGGGCCGCATCGGCACGGAGATCGCGCGCCGCGCGATTGCATTCGGCATGCGCGTGTATGCCTACGACCCGTATCTCTCGGCGAGCCGCGCGCGGTCGCTGCAGGTGGAGCTGGTTGAGCGGCTCGATGAAATCGTGCCGCTGGCGGACTACATCACGATGCACATGCCGCTGACGGAGGAGACGAAGAACATGCTGAATGCGGAGCGCCTCGCGAAGACGAAGAAGGGCGTGCGCATCATCAACTGCGCCCGCGGCGGGCTCGTGGACGAGAAGGCGCTCTACGAGGCGCTGAAGAGCAAGCAGGTCGCGGCTGCGGCGCTGGACGTGTATGAAGTGGAGCCGCCGCCGGCGGATTTCGCGCTGCGCGCGCTGCCGAACATTGTTTTGACCCCGCACCTCGGCGCCAGCACGGCGGAGGCGCAGGAGAATGTGGGCATCGAGGTCGCGCAGCAGATCCGCGCGATGCTGATGAGCGGTGAGGTCCGCAACGCCGTGAACATGCCAAGCATGGACGCGAAGACGCTCGCGATCATCGGGCCGCACATCCGCCTCGGCGCGCGCCTCGGCGCGCTGCTGCGGCAGATCGCGGCGAAGCGCTGCGACACGCTGAACATCAATTTCGCCGGCAAGATCAACGAGCACGACACCACGGCGATCACGCGCGCGGTGCTGAAGGCGTTTCTGCACACGGCCAGCGGCGGCGAGGCGAATGAGGTGAACGCGCCGGATTTTGCCAAGCAGCTTGGTCTCAAGGTGACCGAGAGCCGCGAGAGCAGCGGTGGCGATTTCGCCGAGCTTATCGAACTCACGGCGACGGGCGAGGGCGGATGGGTGAGCGTGGCGGGGACGTTCTTCGGCAGCCAGCCGCGCATCGTGAAGATGAATGGCCGCCATATCGAGGCGCGCCCCGAAGGCGTGCTCGTAATTTACGAGAACAAAGACCGCCCGGGCATGGTCGGCTGGATCGGCAACCTCATGGGCAAGCACGGCGTGAACATCGCGAGCATGAGCCTCGGCCGGAACGAGGCGGGCGGGCTTGCTCTCGGCGTGTTGAACCTCGACAGCGTGCCGGGGGAGGCCGTGCTGAAGGAGATGCTCGCCGAGCCGGACATCAAGTCCGCGCAGGTGGTGCAGCTTTAGTCCGGCAGCGACGCGCCGAGAAATCCCGCTCGCTCGGAAGGTGTGGCCGCGTGTAAACGCGCGCCGTGAAAATTTCCGTCGTCAGCAAGGCCCCGGCCTCGATTCCGTCCGCGCAGCTTTTTTCCACCGCGCAGCGCGCGCAGCTCCCGCGTGGAATTTCGGAGAGCGAGCTGTCGCTCCGCGCGGGGTCGCGCATTTTCCATCACGGCGAGCAGATGCTCTGCGTCGGTGTTGGCGATGCGGACAAGGCCACGGCCGATGACATCCGCACTGCCGCGGGCAGTGCGGCGATGGCGATGCGGCGCAGCGGCCGCACGCGCTTTGCGCTACGGCTCGGCGATTGGGCGCGTTTCACCGATGCCGCGGTCGAGGGCGTCGTGCTCGCGGATTATGCGAACGAGGAGTTCAAGACGAAGCGGACGAACGGGCTGGAGCAGGTGGATGTTGTCGTCGGCGTTTCGGAGGTCGCGACGTCGAAGAAGGCCGCGGCCCGCGCCCAGGTGATCGCCCAATGCACAAACCTCGCGCGTGCCTTGGCAAACCGCCCGGGCAACGTGGTGTATCCCGAGACGCTTGCCGAGGAGGCGAAATGGCACGCGAGGAAGTTCGGCCTGCGATGCACGGTGCTCGATGAAAAGCAGCTCCGCGCGCGGCGTTTCGGCGGAATCACGGCGGTCGGCGGCGGCAGCGCTCGTCCGCCGCGGCTCATCGTGCTCGAGCATCGCGGTGGACCGAAATCTCAGCCTCCGCTCGCGCTCGTGGGCAAGGCGGTGACGTTTGACACAGGAGGCATTTCCATCAAGCCCGCGGCCGACATGGAGAAAATGATCTGGGACAAGTGCGGTGGCGCGGCGGTGCTCGGCGCGATGCTCGCCATCGCGAAGCTCGGGGTGAAGCGCAACATCGTCGGCCTCATTCCCGCCGCGGAAAACATGCCCGGCGCCGCGGCCTACCGGCCGGGCGACATCGTGACGTGCTTCGACGGCCGGCATGTCGAGATCGTGAACACCGATGCCGAGGGGCGCATGCTGCTCGCGGATGCGATCGGCTTTGCGCGCAAGGAACACGGCGCTGCGGCCATCTTGGACATTGCGACGCTCACCGGCGCGTGCGGCATCGCGCTGGGCGAAAGCGCGGCGGGTTTTTGGAGCAACGACGACCGCCTTCGCGACATGGTGCTCGACGCCGCGAAGGACCGCGGTGAGCGGATCTGGCCGATGCCGCATTTCCCAGAATACGACGACCTCATTCGGAGTGATGTCGCATTGATCAAAAACAGCGGTGGCCGGCTCGGGGGCGC
>JBGAPU010000191.1:0-4024 GCA_044221035.1 Chthoniobacteraceae bacterium
TGGTCGAGGCCGAGCAGCACGCGGCGGCGCAGCAGCGGGAGGTCGCTCTTGTAAGTGCCGGCCTGCACGGCGCATTCCTTCGTGTCCGTGGGGCGCACGCCCTTGCCGTAGATGTCGGCGGCGAATGCGACGTAGCCCATTTCGGCGAGCTGGGTGGCGCGGGACTTCGTGTAGTCCTGCAGGCCGGTCCAGTCGTGGATGACGAGCACGCCGGGGCGCGGGCTTTTCACCTCGTCGTCGTAGGCGAGGAAGCCCTCCAGCTCCGTCGAGCCGTCCTTGTAAACGACGTTCTCGGTTTTCACCTTCGCCGAGGCGGCGGGGGCAAATGCGGCGAGGGCGGCGAACAGCAGGGAGAAGATTTGGCGTTTCATGCGGAAACGCTGGCCGGGCGGCGCGGCGATGCAAGCCGCAAACGGGCGTGCGTGCGGCTTCCATCGCGCTGGATTCGCGCTAGCGTCGCGCCGATGAACCGCTCCCTCGCACGATGGATTTCCGCTGCGGCGCTCTGCTGCGCCGTATTCGCGTCGGCCGGCTGCAAATCGCTGAAAATGCCGTTCACGAGCAAGGTTCCGAAAGCTGTGCCGCTGAAGTTTCCCAAGACGAACACCTCGGACGGCACGAAGCGGCAGCCGAAGTCCGTGGGAGTGGTCCTGCTCGTGAACAGGGAAGGCGGCTTCGTGCTCATCGAGACCCACGGCTACGCCCAGCCCGATGCCGGCACCGCGCTCAAGACCATGCGCGAAGGACAGGACACGGGCATCCTCGCCGTGGGCGAGGAAAGGCGCGGCTCGCATGTGACCGCCGACATCGTCTCCGGCGAGCCGCACAAGGGCGACCAAGTCTTTCAGTGAGGGGTGGGTTGACCGCCGGGTTGGCACCCGTCATTCTCCAGTCATGCCCCGCGGAGCACCCCATTCGCATTCCGAGCGGCACGCGTTCACTTTCCTGAACCCGCGCGTGCGCGACGGCCTCGTCGTCCACAGTCGCCGCTCGGTGCTGAAGGCCGGCCTCGCTGGCCTGGCTGGAATCACTCTGCCGGGGCTGATGAAACTGCGCGCGGAGTCCGCGCTGAAGCGCAGCGGGAAGTCCGTGATCCTCGTGTGGATGACGGGCGGGCCGTCGCACATCGACACGTGGGATCCAAAGCCCGCGCGCCCTCTCGAAAACCGCGGGCCGTTTGCCGACATCCCGACGAAGCTGCCCGGCGTGCACGTCTGCGAGTATCTGCCAAAGCAGGCTGCGATGATGGACCAGTTCACGCTCATCCGCTCGGTGGACTGCCGCCAGAGCAACCACGAGCCGAACATGGTGATGCAGACGGCGAACCGGGATGCCGAGCCGCGCACGAACCCGAAGGCGCGCATGTATCCGGCGATTGCGTCGCTCGTGGCGAAATTCCACGGGCCGAACCACCCGGCGATGCCCGCCTCCGTGGTGCTGAATTTGAAGACGCGCGACCACATCGCGCTCGGCGGCTACCTCGGGCAGCAATACGATCCGTTCGACGCGCGCGACGCGGCGAAGGCATTCACGCTGCCGGGCGGGCTCTCGATGGACCGGCTGCACGAGCGCCAGTCCCTCGCGCAGCAGATGGACCGCCTGCGCCGCGATGTGGATGCGAGCGGGACGGTCGAGGCGATGGACCGGTTTTCACAGCAGGCGTTCGACATCGTCGCCGGCGGACGGGCGCAGGAGGCGTTCGACCTTTCGCGCGAGCCGGCAGGAACCGTCGAGCGCTACGGCCCGCACGACTGGTGCAGGCAGGCGCTTCTCGCGCGGCGGCTGGTCGAGCGAGGCGCGAGTTTCGTGACGATCGACCTCAGCAACCACTCCGCTTCCGGAACGTGGGACACGCACGGCGACAACATCCCGCCCTATGGCGGCATCTGGAACGGCCTGCGCCCGCTGCTTCCGGTCTTCGATCATCTCGTCACCACGCTCGTCGGCGATCTGAAGGACCGCGGCCTGCTCGACGACACGCTCGTCATCGCGATGGGCGAATTCGGACGCACGCCGACACTCGGCACGCAGGGCAGCACCGACGGGCGCAACCACTGGCCGTTTGTCATGTCGATGTGCATGGCTGGCGGCGGATTCCGGCACGGGCAGGTCATCGGTGCTTCGTCGCGCGATGGCGGCGAAATCGCCGAGCGGCCCGTCACGCCCGCGGACCTCGCTGCGACGATCTATCACCACATGGGCGTGCCGCTCGATGCGACCTACACGGATAAAGGAAAACTCCCGGCGGCAGGGGAGATCGCGCTTCGCGAAATGCGGCATTGCCGCTAGCGTCGCCGGCCCATGACTTGGAATGTCCTCATCACGTCGTCGCCTTTCGCCGATCCCGTCGTCGGAAAGGGCGCGCGCGAAATCCTCGGCGGCGCGGATTTTTCCATCTCGCACTCGCCTCGCTACGGCCCGCTGAGCGAAGCCGAGGTGCTGCCGCTCATCGAAGGCGTGGATGCCATCTTCGCGAGCGTGGATAAATACACCGCCGCCCTGCTCGCGTCGCCGCAGGCCGCGCGGCTGAAGGTGATTTCGCGCTGGGGCGTGGGCTGCGATGCGATCGACCGCGAGGCTGCGAAGCGCGAGGGCATCGTCATCGCCTACACTCCGGGCCTGCTGAACGAGGCGGTGGCCGAGTATGCGCTGGTGCTGCTTTTCGCCGCCGCGCGCCGCGTGCACACGGGGTTCGTCACACTGCGTGAGGGCAAGTGGGAGCCGGCGTGGGGCACGGAGATTTCCGGCAAAACGCTTGGCCTCGTCGGCTGCGGTCGCATCGGCCAGGCTGTCGCGCGGCGCGCGGGCGCTTTCGGCATGCGGCTGCTCGCCTTCGACCCGGTGCCGCATCCGGAGGCGGAGAAGCTCGGCGTGCGCTTCGTCACGCTCGACGAACTGCTGGCGGAATCCGAATTCGTCTCCCTGCACGCCGCGCTGACGCCGCAGACGCGCGGGCTCATCGGCGAGGCGCAGCTCCGCCGGATGAAACGGAGCGCGCATCTCATCAACACCTCGCGCGGCGCCATCGTGGACGAGGCCGCGCTCGTCCGGGCGCTGCACGAGGGCTGGATTGCCGGTGCCGCGCTCGATGCCTTCGTCACGGAGCCGCTGCCCGCTTCGCACCCGCTCGTGAGCGCGCCGAATGTGCTCATCACTCCGCACCAGGCATCCTTCGGCACCGACACCGGTGCGAGGGTGAGCGAGGCAGCCGCGCGCGCCATCGCCGACTGCCACGCCGGGCGCCGCCCGCAGTGGGTGTTCAATCCCGAGGTGTTCGATTCGCCCGCGCTCCGCATGACCATTTCCAAATGAATCCCGCAAACCGCACCCGCATCGTAGTCCTCGACGGCCACACGCTGAACCCCGGCGACCTTGATTGGCATGGCGTCGCTGCGCTCGGCGAGCTGACCGTCCACGACCGCAGCTCGGGCGCTGAGATCGTCGCGCGGGCCGATGGCGCGGAGGTCGTCCTCACGAACAAGACGCCCTTGACCGCCGAGACCATCGCGGCATTGCCGAAGCTCCGCTTCGTCGGCGTGCTCGCCACCGGATACAATGTCGTGGACACCGCCGCCGCGCGCGCCCGCGGCATCCCCGTCTGCAACGTCCCCGGCTACGGCACTGCGTCCGTCGCGCAGCATGTCTTCGCGCTGCTGCTGGAACTCACGCAGCGCACCGGCCACCATGCGCAGACCGTGAGCGACGGGCGCTGGAGCGCATGCCCGGATTTCTGCTACTGGGATTTCCCGCTCGTGGAACTGGCGGGCCGCACGCTCGGCATCGTCGGCTACGGCAGCATCGGCGCGGCGGTTGCGCGCATTTGCGCGGCCTTCGGGATGAAAGTCATCGCCAGCGCGCGGAGTCCGCGCAGTGTGGACGGCGTGGAGTTTGCCTCCACGGATGAAATCTTCCGCCGCGCCGACGTCATCACGCTGCACTGTCCGCTCACCGAGGAGACCCGCGGCCTCGTGAACGCCGCCCGCATCGCGACGATGAAGCCCGGCGCATTCCTCATCAACACCGG
>JBGAPU010000192.1:0-4019 GCA_044221035.1 Chthoniobacteraceae bacterium
GAGCAGACACAGGAGTTCGCGTAGAAGTTCTGGAAGGTCATCCCCTCGCGGCCGATCCGGTCGATGTTCGGCGTGCGGATGTCCTTCGTGCCAAACGCCGAGTAGTCCCCGCGCCCGAGGTCGTCGCAGAGGATGACGAGCACGTTGGGCTTCCGCCCCGGCGCACCGGCGGCGTGCAGCGCGGGAAGCGCCGACAGAGCGAGGACGAGCGTGATTAGGAGGGTGAGGGTTTGTTTCATGGCTTTGTCTCTTCTGCCCGGGTCAATTCGCATTCGGGTTCTTCTGGAACTTCACGTCCGGCTTCTCCTTCGGCGCCCACTTCGCGGCCTCGGGCAGATGGTGGAGCGCGAAGCTGGTGAGGAAGGGGTAGTTGCACACGCAGCCGTGCGCGTAGTTCGGGGCGTTGAGCAGGCCGGCTGCGGGAATCATGCTGTTCGTGCAGCCGGGGCGCGTGCTGGTGAGGTAGGTGCGCTCTTTGTTGCCGAGATTCATCACACA
The DNA here is from genome assembly GCA_044221035.1 of Chthoniobacteraceae bacterium. Classification (GTDB taxonomy): domain Bacteria; phylum Verrucomicrobiota; class Verrucomicrobiia; order Chthoniobacterales; family Chthoniobacteraceae; genus SXWH01. The sequence continues at coordinate 499 of JBGAPU010000192.1, forward strand.
CGCGAGCGCGCTGCGGAAGGTGATGAGCGCGTCGCTGCCGATGAAGCGGTTGCAGCCCGTGCCGCGTCCGCCCACGGCCTGCGTGTCGGGCTTGCCAGTCGTGATGTCGAGCAGCGTGCCATCGTCGAGCACGGCCTTTTCGCTGGTGATCGTCGGCGGCTCGAAGCCGACGAGGTCGCTGAGCCGCGAGCTGCTGTCGTAGCGCCACAGGGCGCTGCCGCTATGCGCGTTGAAGGCGTGGAAGTCATGGCGGTCCATGATCACGAGCACGACACCATGTGCGGCGTTGTAGTGCAGCGTGGGCTTCAGCGGATTGTCCTGGAAGATGCCGCTCCACGAGGGCTTGCCGGCGCTCTGGTCGGTCTGATCCTTGCGCGCCTGCACGGCGAGCGGCTCGCTCCACAGCTTCTCACCGGTGCCGGCCTTGAGCACGATGAGTTCGTTCTTCTCCGCGCCGAGCTTCGCCTGGCTCCGGCTGCGCGCAGTGGAGTAGCCGACGGTGAAGACGCGTCCGTCGCCGAGGCTGAACGCGACATGTTCGTGCCCGCCCACATGCGCCCACTTCACCGCGCCGCTCACGCGGTCGAGCGCGACGAGGCGCCTGCCGATGGCGACGAACATGGTGTCCCCCTCGATGCGCGCCTCATCCCAGACGGCGTCATCATTCGGCACCCTCACCACCCCGGTCGCTGCCCCGTTGGCCGCATCAAACACCTGCGCATCGCTCTCGCGCAGCACATAGACGAAATCCTTCGCCGCGATCAGGTTTTGATCCGTCGGACGCGAGAACTGCCGGTGATCGGCCAGCCGCCGCCTGCTCTTCGGCGACTCCGGCACCGCGGCCTTCCACAAGTGACGTCCCGTGTAGGCATCGACCGCGTGCAGTTCATCCGCGGCGAGCATGAACATGCGGCCCTGCACGATGGTGGGATACGGATTGCGGTTGTGATGGAACTCAAACGCCGGCGAGAAGTCCCGGTCGATGCTGCCGCTATACCAAAGCAGGCCGAAGGGCGGCACCGCGAGCCTGTCGCCCGATGCAAAGGTGTTCGCCGCGCCCGCCGCCTCGTGCGTCCAATCGTCCGCGCCCTTCGGTGCATCGGTGCGGCGGATGGTGGTGAGGTTCCTCTCGGTCGCGAACTCAAAGCCGCCCATCGCCCCGGTGTATGCCTTCGCCTGCTCGACCAACTTCGGCCGCAACGGCAGCACCGCGAAACCGCTGTGCGGCCGCAGTGCATCCATCGCGATGCGCGTCCACAGCCGCGCGCCGTTGTCGAGTGACGAGAGGCTTTCGCAAAGCACGACCTCCGCGAAGTAGGGCGGAAGCTTCATCACCTCGCTCGTTCCGGTGACGACACGCAGCCGCCGCGCCCATGCGCCTTCCCTGCCCAGAGTCTCGCGCGCCTTCGCGGCGATGCCGGCATCGGGCTCGGCGACGATGACTTGCAGAGTCGTTTGCAAAGCGAGCTCCTTCGCGAGTTCGCCGCTGTTCCACCCGAGCACGAGACCGTAGCCGCCGCTCAAATTCGCCTTGAGCTTCGCCACTTGTCCGCGCCAGTGCGGGTCGCGCTCCCACGCCGCAGGCTTCTCCGCCGCGAGGATTTGCGGCTCCTCCTTCGACGCGCCGAAGCAATACAGCGCACCTGCATCCGTGCTCACGATGAGATGATCGTTCGCTGCGATCATGCCAACGGGATAACCCCTCACCGCCTGCTGCCACACGATCTTCGGCTCGCGCGCGTCCACGGCGACGACCTTGTTTTCACCGGCGAGATACAGGCGGTCGCCCGCGAGCAGCTTGACCGTGAGCGCATTCACTTTCAGCTCCCAGGCGACGGGGAACTCCAGGTTGCGGCGCGGCGCATCGAACTTCTTCGCGCCGGCCATGGCGAGCTTCCACGAGGCTTCGTCGAGCTTGTAGGCGCGCAGCACGTCATACTTCGGCGCAGTCACACGCGTCATGCCGCGCTCGACCTCGATGCCCTTCGGATCCGCGAACTCGCTGCGAAACATCAGCTTGTCCGTGAACACCGGCAGGCCGCGCTCGCCGACTTCATGCCGCGTGCCGATCTGCTGCATGTTCAGCACCGGGCGCTCCGCCATCTGAAAGAGCTGGCCTTTCGTGTAGCTGCGATTGACGACGATGGTCATCGTCACCGCCGGATCGTGCGGATCGAGCATCACCCTGCCGTCCTTCGTCTTCACGACGCCCTTGCGGATCTGCTCGTCCGCCCACGCGGCATCCTTGCCGGCAAGCCGCGCGAAGTCCTCCACGCTCAGCGGCCCGACGGGCAGCTTCTCCAGCGCGCCCGCATTCGCACCCATCACGGCTCCACCTTGGAACCAGAAGTCCGCATGCCCGCACACCGCCCACGAGCCGCGCGGCACCGGATACACCTTCGCGTAATACGAGTTGTAGGGATCGAGATGCCCCGTCGCCGGATCCACGAACGCTGCCAGCGCACGACCGCTCGGCATCGCGACCTTCCCCGCGAGCATCGCGAGATACCCGTGCGGCGGAAGGCCCATGTCCGCCATGCGGCCATGTTCTTCGAGGCCGTCGTCAATCTGCGCGATCTCGCCGCTGCGCCACTTCACCTTGCCCGTCGCGACATCGACCGCCACGAGCCACACGCCTTCGCTGGGCCAGATGCCGCAGCCGAAGAACACCGTGCCACCCTGCACCACCGCGCCGCCGCGCACCGGCCAGCGCGAGCACATCCGCGAGTTCACCAGCATCCGGTAATCCGCGCGATCCTCCGGCGCGCCGCGCGTCTTCCATTTCAATGCGCCGCTGCCTGCCTCGACGGCGTAGAGCCATCCGTCGTCGGAGCCAAACATCACCAAGTCACCGCTCACCACCGGCGCAAACCGCACCGGACCTTCCGTGATGAAGCGCCACTTCTCCGCGCCGCTCCGCATGTCGTAGGCCGTGACGCTGTCGTTCGTGTTCGACGGCATGAAGACCACGCCCTTCGCCGCGACCGGCTCATTCGCCTGATCCGCACACAGCCGGAAGTGATAATCAAACGCCGGATCCGGCTTCTCCAACTGGCGCGACCACACGGGCTTCATTTCGTCCGGCAACGCATGAGCCGTCGCGCCCGAGCGCTGCGCGTCGTGCCGCCACGCCGGCCAGTCAGCGGCCTTTGCGGCGAGCGGCGCGAACAGCAGGACAGCGAGGAAGGTGTGGGCGGGTTTCATGGGTGGCGAGCCGTTGCCAGCCACCGCACCGCGTTCTCCAGCACGCGCAGCGGCTCGGCTTGCTGGAAGACGGGGTAGGTCTCGTGGCCGGGGCGGAAGTAGAAGACGCGGCCCCTTCCCACCTGCCACACGCAGCCGCTGCGGAAGTGCTCGCCCTTGTCCCACTTTTCCTCGAAGACGACCTCGTCGGGCGGCGGCACGTGGAAGGGCTCGCCATACATCTCCGTGCGCGGGATGTCCCACTGCGCGGGCAGGCCGGCGGCGATGGGATGCCGCGGCAGGAGCGTGGTGAGATGCGAGGGCATGCCGTCGTTGCG
>JBGAPU010000079.1:0-30279 GCA_044221035.1 Chthoniobacteraceae bacterium
CACCACCGACGAGCCGCTCCCCACCGTCCCGGTGTCCGCAGAGATGAACGTCAGCCCGTTGCCCAGCTGCTGCGTGGTCGCACCGCCGTTCCCGATCGCCAGGCTCGCCGTGCCGATGCCCGTCACGTCGTTGATCTGCATGAAGTTCACCGCCCCGCCGCCCACGTTCGAGGCCGCCGCGCTGCTCAGCGTGTTGTTCGCGTTGAGGAGGATCAGCGCGCCATTCGCCACGATCGTGCCGCCCGTGTAGGTGTTGTTCCCGGCAAGGAACTGCGTGCCACTTCCCGTCTTCACGAATCGGAGCGCCGAGCCCGCCACGCCGCCGTCCTGGATGACGCCGGAGAAGGTGAGCGGAATGGCGCCCACGCCATCCTTCAGCACCACGAGGCCCGCCGCACCATTCGTGTTGCCGTTGATGACACCGCCGTTTCCGAGGAGGAAGAGATCGCTGACGCCCGCGACGAAATTGCTGAAGCCATTGAGATCCAGCGTGGAGTTCGCACCCACGAGCGCGATGGCGTTCCTGCCGAACGCGCCGGACTGGATGTTGAAGTTCACGAGGTTCGTCCCCGTGTCCACCGTCGCCACCCCCGCGCGGAGCGTCCCGCCGGTCGTGCCGACTGCCAGATGATCTCCCACGACGGTTAAGCCCGTGTAGGTGTTCGCCCCGCTCAGGATCTGGACGTTGGAGCCGTCCTTCCACAGGTAAGCGGTGTTCGCGGCCCCCGTCCCGTCGCTGATCACACCCGCAAAATTCGGGATTCCGCCTCCGGGGGTGGCCGGGGGCACCGCCACATCGGTGCCAATGGTCAGCGTGTTCCCGTTCAGGTTGATCGTGCTCCCGGCGATGCCGCCGTCGATCCACTGCGCCGCTGCATTGGGGGAAGTTCCCAAACCGTTCGGCGAGAACACATTCACATTCAGCGTCGAGCCGCCGGTGCTCGCCACGCCCACTCCGGGCGTCGCCGCGGAGTCAAACTCCAGCGTTGTGCGACCCCCGAAGTTGTTCGGGGCCGAGTTCGGCAGCGCGTTCGCCACGTTCAGGTTCACCGTCACGCCATTCGTCAGCCACGTCGGGCCCACGTAGCTGTTCGCCGCGTTGAGGTTCACCGTCAGGTTGTTCGCGCCGTTGGCCACGAGGTCCGAGTTGAACGTGCCCACCCCCGCGGTCAGGCTGGTGATGGCGCCATTGACATTGATGATGCCCGCCGCACCACCGGTGTTCACCAGCGAAAGCACCACGTTCGACTTGTCCACCGAACCCACCGTCAGCGTCCCGCCCAAGGCGTCCAGGCTGCCCGGGCCGCCGGTAATCGCGATGTCGCCACCCCAAGTCGCCGTCCCGCCCGCCGTGCCCAGCAGCTTGCCCCCGTTGTTCAGCGTGAGAAACTCCGTCGTGATGCTCGTCCCCGCCGCAAGCTGGAGGACAGCACCGGAATTCACCGTCGTGCCGGTGCCCGCAGTGTTGTTGCCAAAGCCCAGCGCCGAGTTCCCCGCCGCCGTGCTCGCACTCACGAGCAGCGTCCCGCCGCTGACCACCGTGGTGCCCGTGTAGGTGTTCACGCCGCTGAACTGCTGCGTGCTGGCACCGTCCTTGACGATGTTGCCCACGCCCGAAACCGTTCCGGCAAACGTCGTGCTGCCCGCTACCGAGCCGATGGTCAGCGTGTTCGCACCGAGCGTGACGAGCGATGTCGCCGCACCCGTGAGCGAGGCAACCGCCTGGTTCGCACCCGCCGGGTTCGTCACCGTTCCGCCGATGTTCAAAGTCGAGGCGCCGGCCCCGATGTCATCCATCGTCACCGCCGACCGACCATTCGCCGTCGGCAGGCCGTTGGCCACACCCACGTTCAGCACCGCATTGGGTGCGAAGGAACTCCGAATGAACGTCGGCCCGTTGTAGGTGTTGGCGACGTCCTCATTCATGATCACCCCGTCCACGATCAGATCGGAATTCGCCGAGGCGCCGCTGATGCCCACGCCGCTGATATTCACCGTGCCGAGCCCACCCCCGGTGGAGCGGATGGTCAATACCTGCCCGTCCTTCGCGATGCCGCCGGTCAGATTGAGCACCGTTCCTTGAAAGGCACCGATCGAGGCGCTGCCGCCGGTCACCGTGATCGCACCGCGATAGAAGCTCGTCCCATCGTTGATCAGCGCGAGAGTGGAGAAGGCGAAATTGGTCGTTCCGTTTCCGGTAATCGTCAGGGATTCACCCGCAGCAATGTCGGCGTTCCTCAGGTTCAGCGTGCCGCCGTTTTGAATCACCGTCCCACCGACCGTCGAACCCAGGGTCCCCGCATCAAGCACACGCAGGTGCCCGGACACAACCGTCGTCACACCGTCATAGGTGTTTGCGCCCGAGATCGAAAACGAGGCCGCTGCCGTCCCGCCATTGTTCACCGTCAAGGTGCTTGCTGCGCCGGCAATCACGCCGCTGAAGGGAGCGCTGGCCGCCGCCGCGGTCGAGATCACGTTCACACTGCCGGTGATCGTGGAAGTCCCAGCGGCGGCCGCAATTCTCGAGGTGCCCCCCACCTGCACGGTGAGGTTGGTGGCTGTGAGGTTGCCCGCCGCGCCGATGTTCAAAACGCCGCTGTTCACATTCACCCCGTTCGTCACCGAGCCGAGACCGTTCCAGTCGCCGCCGTTCACGGAAAGCGAGCCCGCGATGGTGCCGCCCGCACCGAAATTGATGATGCCTCCGGTGGAAAGGTTCGCAGCGCCGTTCACCGTGCCCGTGCCTGCCAGCGTGCCGCCGCTGTTCACGCTCACGATGTTGCCCGCCGCCAGCGAGCCGTTCAGCGTCAGCGTGCCCCCGTTCACATTCGTGCTGCCGGTAAACGAGGTCGCTGCGCCGATGACCACATTGCCCGTTCCACTCTGCGTCAGCGTTCCGGACCCCGTGATGTCCCCCCCGAGCGTGATCGTCCGCCCGGCGCCTTCCGTCAGGTTGAGCGTCTGCCCGTTCATGGCCACGGCCGACGTCACATTCAGCGAACTCGTGGCAGCGTTCCACGTCTGCCCTGCACCGAGCGTGATGCCCGTGCCCACAAAGCTCAACGTCTGCAGAAACGCACTGTTGTTGGTGACGCCGCCACCGTTGATCGTCAACTGCCCCCCCCCGGTAGTCACCGCCGCGCCTTTCGCCGCACCAAACGTAATCGAGTCGACGCTCGTCAGAAACGGAGTGGTGCCAACCGGGGGATTGGCGAAATTGGCGGATGAAACGAAAATTGTCGCGTCATTGAACACGAGAGCGTCGTTGTTGACCGGCGCGATCCCACCGACCCAGTTCGCACCTTCCCCCCAGTTATTGGTGCTCCCCCCGTTGCTGTAGTTGAGAGTCGCGGCGTCGCTGGCGGCTGTCATCCCGAGGAACGTGGCAATCGAGGCGGCGAGAACGCTGCGGCGCAGCGGGGACTTGCGGGCCGCGCGGTTCTTGCGGCTGGTGCGGATGGCGATGGCGTTCGTCTTGGTGGTTTTCATGGTGGTGTGATTCGTTGGGTGAAGCTGAGTGTGAGTGGTGGGTGAAATAACGGGTGGGACTGGGCTGCGATGCTCCCCGGGAGATTCAGGACGCGGGGTGGCTAATTCCCTTCCCTCAGCGCGCCTCTGCTGCGCTGCGGGATGCTGTGACTTATTGCCGCCGGGCTGTGGTGGTGTTTGGGCACGGGCGCTGGTTGTTCACGGTTCAAGAAACACCGTCAACCCAAATCCCTAAAAAAACCCTTATCTTAAGCAGCTCCCATGCCGTGGGGACATCGTTCCTCCGGCACAGGCCGGACCCGCGAAGACGGTGCGTGGCATCGCACATTGGCCACCCGCGGGGGGCGGCTCCCCCTGCCGCTGGGGAAGTCCTGCAGTGCGGCAGGGGGAGTTTTGCGGGGCGGGCCTGCATGCGCCCGGGGCCGGGGATGGAAGGGTGGCGGGCCGTGGGTGGAAACGCGGCAGGGCGGCACGGCGGGGGCGCCGGTGCGGGGGTGGAAATCCCGCGGTGCGGCAGGGGAAGACCTGCGGCGGGGCACCGCAAGCCCGCCGGTGCGGCAGTGGGCGCCCGCCCCTGCGCCAGGGGGAGTTTTCCCCTGCGGCACCGCGGGTCCGCCGGTGGCGCCGGGGGAATGATGCGGGGGCTGCCGGCGGGGCGGGCGGACTTGGGGATTCGGAGATTCGGAGGCTGGAAACCCAAGCCAGCGACAGCCTCCCCTTCCCCTCGTCCCCAAGTCCCCCGGTCGCCCGGGTCGCCCGCTGTTCCTCCTTATGTCAGCGGGAAAGGATACTCGGAGGTGCGCAGCGAGCCGTTGATGAGGGCGGTGCATTCGAGATAGACGGTGCCGGTGAGGCCGGCGGGCGGGAGGCCGACGACGGTGTTGCCCTTGATGTGGGGGTAGCCGGCGGCCTCCACGTAGGTGTTGTCGGCCTTGCGGAAGCGGAGCTTGCAGCCGGCGCCGGGGTCGAACTCGAACTTGCGGTTGCTGAACCGGCAGGTGAGGCCCTTGAGGGCCTCGTAGTGGTTGGCCTCCTTGGTCTCGCTGTCAAAGACTTCCACGAAGACCGGTGCGGAGCGGGCCTGCTCGCCGACTTTCTCGGAGGTGAAGGTGGCGCGGCTGCGGGCCTCGCCGGCGTTGCCCCAGTGGCAGTTCAGGTCGGCGGCCATGGTGTCGAAGTTCCAGTCCTCGGGCTCGCCGGTGGGGTTTGCGCCGCCGACGGTGAGGCGGAAGCCGATGAGGTCGTCGAAGGGCTCGACCTTCCACCCCTGCGCGGTCCAGTCGATGATGACTTCGTGGTGGGTGCGGATGACGGCCTCGATGGTGGGCGGCGTGGAGCCGAGCCGTGCGGCGATCTCGGCGAGGAGGTCGGCCTTGGTCTTGGTGCCGCGGTAAACGGGCTGCGTGGTGGTGGCGTCCCCCTTGGAGGTGGGGCGGGTGATGTATTGGTAGGTGTCGGGCATGGTGGGCAGGTTTGTTGGGAGTGGAGCTTTCGCGATGAAGGGGATGTGCTGCCGGCGCCTCACGCGGGGCGGCGTGTAGCCGGGGGGATACCATTCGACGTAGCCGGGGTCGCCGGGCTCCCTCCTGCGGCCGATGCCGTTTTCATCGAAGAAGCAGTTGGGGTTGTCGAAGCAGTCGAGGGGGTTGCCGGAGTCGAAGTGGAGCGTGACCATGGGCGGAGGGGTTGGCTGGCGGCGCGTGCAGGCGGCGTGAAGATGCAAAGCTCCCCCGTCCCCGTGGCCACGGGGAGTGCACGAAACCGCTGGAGGGGCAGGTTCATAAGGGAGGCCGTGCGCGAAATGCTGTGCCCCGCCGACGGCGTGTCAATGGGAAAATGCACGAATTCTCCCCACCGCCCGCGAGCGGCGGGGGCGCGCCTTTTGCCGATCACCATCCGCATCCTTCCCGCCCGGGCCCACGATGCCCGGCGGGGAACCGCCTAGCTGGGCTTGTTGTTCAGGAAGGTCACCACGCCGGCACCGATGGCGAGGACGCCGACGACGTAGATGAGGAAGCCGATGTGCACGAAGCAGGAGACGCCGAAGACGACGAGGAATGCGGCGGTGAGGAGTGGTCCGAGGTTTTTAGGCATGGTGGTGTGGAGTTTGAGGTTTGGAACGCGCGGAGGCTGGGCTGCGGAGGCGGGGGCGGTCAATGGCAAACTCGGCGGCGCCGGATGAAAGCGCGGGGCCGCATCCGGGCATTGCATTTCACGGGAGCGGCGTTCATTCTCCGCGGCACGATGGCACACCAGAAATCCGACGGCATGAACTACGCGCCCGTGGGCAAACCTTCACCGGTGGTGAAGCCGGGCGAATTTGTCTTTGCCGCAGTGGCGCTCGACCACGGGCACATCTACGGCCAGTGCCAGGGCCTCACCGAGGCGGGCGCGGAGTGCCGCTATGTGTATGACCCGGACCCCGCGAAGGTGGAGAAATTCCGGGAGCGGTTCCCTTCGGCGCAGCCGCTGCGGTCCATCGCGGAGGTGCTGGACAAGCGGGACGTGCTGCTCGTGGCCGCGGCGGCCGTGCCGAGCGAGCGCGGGCCGCTGGGGTGCGATGTGATGGATGCGGGGAAGGACTATTTCACGGACAAGGCGCCCTTCACCACGATCCCGCAGCTCGCCAAGGCGCGCGTGGTGGCGCGGTGGACGAAGCGGAAGTATGCGGTGTATTACTCCGAGCGCCTGCACGTGGAGGCGAGCGTGCGCGCGGGGCAGCTCATCGAGCAGGGCGCGATCGGGCGCGTGGTGCAGGTGATGGGGATGGGGCCGCACCGGAGCAACCCGGCGACGCGGCCGGAGTGGTTTTGGAGCAGGGAGAAGATGGGGGGCATCCTCATCGACATCGGCAGCCACCAGTTCGAGCAGTTCCTCACCTACAGCGGGGCGACGAGCGCGAAGGTCGTGCATTCCGCCGTGGCGAACTATCACCACCAGCAGTGGCCGGAGTTCGAGGACTGGGGCGAGGCGAGTCTCGTCGCCGACAACGGTGCGACGAACTACGTGCGCGTGGACTGGCTGAATCCGCAGGGCCTCCGCACGTGGGGCGACGGGCGGACGTTCATCCTCGGCACCGAGGGATACATCGAGGTGCGGAAATACCTCAATGTCGGCGTGAACGTGAAGAAGGGGGCGGAGGGCCTCGAGGGCGATCATCTTTTCCTCGTGGATGCGAAGGGCGAGCACCACATCCGCTGCCACGGGGAGGTCGGGTTCCCCTACTTCGGCCAGCTCATCCTCGACTGCCTGAACCGCACGGAGAAGGCGATGACGCAGGAGCACACGTTCCTCGCCGCGGAGCTGTCGCTCATCGCGCAGTCGCAGGCCGTGCGCATCGAATAGCCATGGCCGACCTCTTCGCCGAACTCGCCGCCGCCCTGCGCGAACGCCTCGCCGTGATCGCGGACCGTGAGTTCTACGCGCGCGACCCCGCCGCCCACCTGGAGAGGCTGAAGGCGGTGTCGGAGAGGATCACGTCCCTCGCCGCCGCGCTCCCCCGCCCGCTCCCCGGCGACTTCGCGCATTACCTCCAGCGCGCGAGCTACGACAAGGCGCTGAAGTGGCTGGAGGAGAACGGGGCCGGCACTGCGTAGCGCGGGGGGCGCGCTGCATTTTCCGCGACTTTTTCCTTCGCACACGGGCGGAGGCTGCGCATCTTCCGCGCGCTCATGCGCGCAGTCCTTGCTCTCGAAGATGGTCGTCACTTCATCGGTGAATCCTTTGGCGCTCCGGGGACGGCGGTCGGCGAGGCGTGCTTCAACACCTCGATGACCGGCTACCAGGAGGTGCTCACGGATCCGTCGTATCGCGGGCAGATCGTGGCGATGACGGCGCCGCAGATCGGCAACTACGGCGTGAACGCGCTCGACGACGAGAGCAGCGCGGTGCATGTGCGGGGCTTTGTGATCGAGGAGCTCTCCGCCATCCCGAGCAACTGGCGCGCGTCCGGCGATCTGAACGCGTATCTCACGAAGTGGAAGGTGCCCGGCATCCAGGGCGTGGACACCCGCGCGCTCACGAAGCACCTGCGCTCGCGCGGCGCGATGCAGGCGTGCATCACGAGCGAACTCGACGTGGACGCCGCGGTCGCACGCGCGAAGAGCGCGCCGCCGATGGCCGGCAGCGACTTCGTGAAGGAAGTCACGCCCGGCGCGGCGTTCGACTGGGATCCGGAGAGCAAGCTGTCGCGCGAATGGACCATCGTGAAGGGCGACGGCAGCGGCGTGGAGGTGAGGGAGGGCCATGAGGTCTTCCGGAAGCTCGCGCCCGTGCGCCACAGGATCGTCGCGTATGATTTCGGCATGAAGACGAACATCCTCCGCCGGCTGCGGCAGGAGGGATTCGGCGTGCGCGTGGTGCCGGCGGATTTCCCCGCCGAGGACGTGCTCGCGATGAAGCCGGACGGCGTGTTCCTTTCCAACGGCCCCGGCGATCCCGCGGCGCTCACGTATGTGCACGAGAACATCCGCAAGCTGATGGGCCGCACGCCCATCTTCGGCATCTGCCTCGGGCACCAGATGCTCGGCTACGCGGTCGGCGGGAGGACGTTCAAGCTGAAGTTCGGCCATCGCGGCGGCAACCAGCCAGTGAAGGACCTGCGCACAGGGAAGGTGACGATCACCTCGCAGAACCACGGCTTCGCGGTGGATGCGGAGTCGCTGCCGGACGATGTCGAGGTCACGCACATCAACCTCAACGACCAGACCGTCGAGGGCCTCGCGCACAAGTCGCTGCCTGTTTTCTCCGTGCAGTATCACCCCGAGGCGGCGCCCGGGCCGAACGACGCGACTTACTTCTTCCGCCAGTTCGCCGAACTCATCGACCGCGCGAAATAGCGCCGCGGATTTCTCCTTTCCTCCCCTCTCCCGCCGCATAATCTCCCTGCCATGCCGAAGCTCCAGCTCGTTCGCCCCGACGGTTCGCAAACCGACCATGAATTCACCGATGAGGTCGTCACGATTGGCCGCGCGCCGGACAACGTGTTCACCATCGACGACGTGAGCGTGTCCAGCCACCATGCGCGGATCGCGCCTTCCGGCGACAGCTACATCCTCACGGATCTCGGCTCGACGAATGGCACGATGGTGAACGGCGCGGAACTCAAGGCCGAGGTCGAGCACACGCTGAAGCCGGGCGACCGCGTGCGCTTTGGAAAGGTGGACTCGCTTTTCGACCCCGAGCACGCCGAAGCCGGTGCGCAGGAACTGCCGTCCAACGAGGAGCGCGGCATCGCGCCGGCATCGAAAAGCATCAAGCCGTCGAACTTCATGAATGCGTCGCCGTTCCAGAAGACGGTCGCAAAGAAGGACACGGCCGGGATCGCCGTGATGGCCCTCGGAATCGTCGCCACCCTCGGCGCGCTCGCCGTGCTGTGGATGGCGATGCAGATGAAGTTTTCCTGACGCCACCGCGCGGGCTGCCGCCGGCGTGAAACCCGGCGCGCGGGCCGCATCCCGATGACCGACGCCGCTCCGGAACCTGCGCCCCCGCAGCCGCACAAGCGGCGCAAGCGCTACTCGGGGAAGAACCCGCGCCGCTTCGAGGACAAATACAAGGAGCACGATCCTCAGCGCCACGGGGAAACCGTCGCGAAGGTCCTCGCTTCCGGCAAGACACCCGCGGGCTCGCACCGACCGATCATGGTCGCGGAGATACTCGAAGTTCTCGCCCCGCGTCCCGGCGAGACCGCCGTGGACTGCACGCTCGGCCACGGAGGCCATGCGAGGGAGATTCTCGCAGGAATCCAGCCGGGCGGCCTGCTCCTCGGCCTCGATGCGGACCCGATTGAATTGCCAAAGACCGAAGCCCGTCTGCGCGCGCTCGGCTTCGGCCCGGACACCTTCATCGCCAAGCGCAGCAATTACGCCGGCCTCTCGCAGGCGCTCAACGAGAACGGAATCGCGGGAGCTGACATGCTGCTCGCGGACTTGGGAGTGTCCTCGATGCAAATCGACGACCCGGTGCGCGGCTTTTCCGTGAAGCTCAACGGCCCGCTGGACATGCGCATGAATCCGCAGCGCGGGCAGTCCGCCTCCGCGCTTCTCAGGAAAACACGCCCCGCCGAGCTGGCGGCGATTCTCGCGGAATACTCCGATGAACCGCACGCGGATTCACTCGGCGCCGCACTCGCCGGAAGAACATTCGAGCGCACCACCGAACTGGCCGGCGCCATCCGCACCACTCTTGCCGGGAGAAAACCCGACGACATCGCGCTGTCCATCCGCCGCGTCTTCCAGGCGCTCCGCATCGCAGTGAACGACGAGTTCTCAGCCCTCGACGCCCTGCTGCGCCAACTGCCGCTCTGCCTGAAACCCGGGGGCCGCGCCGCAATCCTCACCTTCCACTCCGGCGAAGACCGCCGCGTGAAAAAGGCGCTCGATGCAGGCCTCCGGGATGGAAGCTACTCAGCCATCAGCGAAGGGGTGCTCCGCGCAACCCATGCGGAGCAAAACGCAAACCCCCGCTCCGCGCCAGCGAAACTCCGCTGGGCACGCCGCACCGGTGGTTGAAATCCGCCGCGCGTCCGCGCGAACCGGCTACGCGTCCGGCTTCGTCTTGCGCAGGCCGAGCACCTTGTCGCCACTCTTCCACTGGCCGCGGCGCTTGAGCACTTCCACGCGCTCGAAGCGTTTGAGGACATTGCGCTTTGCCGCGATCGTGGCGGCTCCTTTGAGACTGCGATGCTGTGACATGGGAAGTTCGGTGGTTGAAAAAAGGGCCGCGAAGCTATCGCTGCACCTGCATCACGCAAGCGGATTCTTCCCGCGCATGACAGTCCGTTGAACGGCGCGATTTTGGTTGTCACACTGCGGGCGGCCTGTAATTTCCCGCGTCCCCACACCGTAAATGAGCGACCGCTTCCCACTCCAAAAAACCCGGACCGCAGCATTCACCCTCATCGAGCTGCTGACCGTCATCGCGATCATTGCGATCCTCATGTCACTGCTCTTCCCCGCCCTCAGCGGCGCGAAGGAGCAGGCACGCCGCGCCGATGCAAAAGCGGACTTGGGGATGATCATGACCGCCTGCCAGAGCTACCGCGGCGACTACGGCAAGTTCCCGCCCGTGTCGGCAGCCCTCGCGAGCAACTCCTATTCTTACGGCGACACCAGCGAGGGCAAATGCAAGGTCACCAACGACAATCTGTTCGACATTCTCCGCTCCATCGATCGCGGCGCAAACGCCTCGAACAAGATGAACAAGAAGCAGCAGAAATACATTCAGACCAAGGTCGCAAAGGACACGAAGAATCCCCGGGGTGGCTTCTGCGACGGCAACGCCTTTGCCAGCAAACAGGGCCAATACATGGATCCCTGGGGTGCCCAGTATTGCATCGTGCTCGACGCCGTCGAAAATGAGACGATCGACATGAGCCAGTTCTACTCCGACCTCAGCGGAACGAACAACGTCCTGCGCCTCTCCGCAGTCGGATTCTCCATGGGCAAGGACAACAAGCGCGGCGGCAAAGGCTACGAAGGCCGCCTGCGCAAGACGAGTTCCAGCGACGCGCCGGACGACGTCGTCTCCTGGCAGAATTGACCGAGTCACGCGGGTGTAGTTCAATGGTAGAACGGCAGCTTCCCAAGCTGCATACGAGGGTTCGATTCCCTTCACCCGCTCCACTCCCGCTTCTTCAAAGAGGAAGCCGCCCCGCAGTTAGCGGCGCTCCCTCGACCGCTCTCGCTGCCGGAACTCGCGCGGCGTGTGGCCGGTGAGCCTGCGGAAGTCTTTGCTGAAAAAGAAGCGGTCGCGGTAGCCGACCTGCTCCGCGATTTCCTTCACTGCGTCGGTGGTCTCCACGAGCCGGCGCTTGGCTTGGCTGATGCGCTCGCGGCGCAGCCAGTCAATCGGGCTCGTGCCGAACGCAGCCTTGAAGAGCCGGCTGAAATGCGATGCGCTCATGCCCGAGTGCGCGGCGAGTGCGGCGACGGTGTGGTGCTCGAAATAGAAATGCCGCATGCGCTGAACGGCCTTCGCGAGCACGTCCGGGATTTCCCGCTCGTCGCCGTCCGCGCCCTGCGATTTCCGCGCGGTGAAAGCGATCGCCACGAGCCGCGCGACCGCCGTGTGGATGCGTGGCGCGGCATCGGGTGCGCCGCCCTCCATGAGCCGGAAGATTTCCTGAAAAATCGGCTCGGCAGCCTTGCGGTTGAAGCGCGGAAAAACCGGTGCCGTCCGCACGGATAGGATAGCACACATTTTTGCCAGCCCCGGCCCCTCGATGCGCAGCCAGAGGACTTCCCAAGGGTCTGCCTTCTCCGCACCGTGCTCGTGCGGATGGTGGCAGTTGATCCAGGCGAAGTCACCGGCTTGCACCACGTGCCTCCGTCCGTGCACGCGCACGAACCCGTGTCCCCGCAAACAGAGCAGCAACTCGTGTCCGGGATAGTGCTCGCGCTGGATGTGATGGTCGGCACCGCCAACGAGATGGCCGGCGCGCGCGACGGTGTAGAAGACGTCATGCAGCGCGGCATGCGGGGTCGCAAACAGCGAGACGGGAAAGCGGCTATGGCGTCGCGTCCTAGGCATGATAGGATAATACAACTCCTTTCGCGGAACGCTCCATTTCATTTTCCCTGCGCCCGTGGGATAAAAGGCGCCCGATGAACTCCCGGAAAGGCACACTGCTGCTCCTCGCTGCCACAGGCTCCGCCGCGCTCGCGACCGACGTCCCGCATTTCAGTCGCGACGTGCTGCCGATTCTTTCGGACAACTGCTTCGCCTGCCACGGGCAGGACGAGAAGCATCGCAAGGGCGGGCTGCGGCTCGACACGTTGGAAGGTGCGACCGCGCTGAACGACGGCGTCGCGGCCATCGTCCCCGGCAAGCCGAAGGAAAGCGAGCTGCTGAACCGAATCGTCTCCTCCGATGAGGACGAGGTGATGCCGCCGCCGAAGTCGCACAAGCCGAAGCTCAACGCCGAGCAGGTCGCGATGCTCACGCGCTGGATCGAAGCCGGCGCGCCGTGGGGAAAGCACTGGGCCTTCGAGCGACCGGAGAAGGCGCCGCTGCCCGTAGCTGCCAACGGAAGGAGGGAGGCTGATTCGACGACAGCAACTGACAATAATGCCCGCCTCCTTCCGTCGGCGGCTACGAATCCGATCGATGCCTTCATCCTCGCGCGGCTCGAAAAGGAAAAGCTCGCACCTTCTCCGACTGCGTCGCCGCACACGATCGCGCGTCGCATGGCTTTCGATCTCACCGGCCTGCCGCCGACTCCCGGGCAGGTTGATGCGTTCGTCCGCGATTACGAGTCACTAGTCACCAGTCACCAGTCACCGAGCAGGGCGGTGGAGAGACTTGCCGACCAAATGCTCGCCTCGCCGCACTTCGGCGAGCGCATGGCGATGTGGTGGCTCGATGCGGCGCGCTATTCGGACACCGATGGCTACCAGGCCGATGCGACGCGCACGAACTGGCCGTGGCGCGACTGGGTTGTGGATTCGTTCAACGCGAACAAGCGCTTCGACCAGTTCACCATCGAGCAATTTGCCGGCGACCTGCTGCCGGGCGCGACACCGGAGCAAAAACTCGCGACATGCTTTCACCGCAATCACATGACAAACGGCGAGGGCGGCCGTGACCCGGAGGAGTCGCGCATCGATTACGTCATCGATCGCGTGAACACCGTCGGCACCGTGTGGCTCGGGCTCACGCTGAACTGCTGCCAGTGCCATTCGCACAAATACGACCCGGTCACGCAGGCGGAGTTCTACTCGCTGAACGCGTTCTTCAACAGCATCGACGAGGACGGCAAGGCCGGCGGCGGCGCGAAGCCGTATCTTGCCTACGAGTCGCCCAAAACAGCGCGCGCAGTGAAGGAAACGCAGGCGCTCGTGGAATCGCGCAAGCCCGCCGAGGCCGCGGCGCGAAAGGCGGCGGAGGCTCCGTTTGAAAAATGGCTTTCTGAGCATGCGGCAGATGTGCGCGGTGGATTCAAAGCGTGGCATGTGTTCGAGCCGAGCGCGCTGGAGTCCATCGAAGGCACCGAGCTGGCGCGGCTCGACGACGGATCGATCGTCGCGCGGGGTCCGAATCCGAATCAGGATGACTACCGCGTCATTGCGCCGGTGAAGCTGCGGCGCATCACGGGGCTGAAGCTCGAGGTGCTACCCGATGCATCGAACACGGACGGAAAATTTTCACGCGGAAAATCGGGCGAGTTCATTTTGACGGACATCAAGGTGCAGGTGCGCCGCCGCGGCAGTTCGCAGATTCGCGATATCGTCGTGCGCGATGCAGTTGCAGACTTTTCGGAGTCGGGAAAAAAGGTGCGCGAGTATGGCGACATCAAGGGCGTGCTCGACGACGACCCGCGTAACGGCTGGACGACGGTCGGCGCGCCGAAGGTCGAGCCGCATGTCGGCGTCTTCGCGCTCGCCGAGCCGCTGGTGCTCGACGCGGATGAGGAGCTCGTTTTTGAACTGAAGCAACGCTCGACCAACGGCGACTCGAACATCGGACGCTTCCGACTTTCCGCCACGGACCAGGCGGGCGTGACGGTGCACAGCGTGGAGACTGCACCGATGGAGCAATTCGCGCAGGCGGGCGGCGATGTCGCGAAGCTCGACGCCAAACTGCGCGGGAAGCTCTTCGAGCAATTCCTCGCCGACCACGCGCCGTATCAGCTCGCGAAGTCCGCGCTCGACCGCGCGAACCGTCAGCTCTCCGAGGTGCAGGCGGCGGCGAAAAAGCTGAACGTGATGGTGCTCGCCGAGCGCAAGGAGCCGCGCGACACGCATGTGCTCGTCCGCGGCGTGTGGGACAAGAAAGGCGACAAGGTTCCGCGCGGCGTGCTCGCCTCGGTCGGCGCACCGCCGCTCGGTGCGGACACTTCGCGCCTCGGTCTCGCGCGCTGGCTCGTTTCGCGGGAAAATCCGCTCACCGCACGCGTGATGGTGAACAATATGTGGGCGATGCTTTTCGGCGCGGGCATCGTGCGGACGCAGGAGGATTTCGGTCTGCAAGGCGAGCGCCCGACGCATCCCGAGCTGCTCGACTGGCTTGCGGTGGAATTCATGGAGAGCGGCTGGGACGTGAAGCACTTGCTGAAGCTCATCGTGACGAGCGCGACGTATCGGCAGGAGTCCGCCGCGAGCGAAGCGCTGCTCGCGCGCGACCCGGAAAACCGCCTGCTCGCCCGCGGCGCGCGCTTTCGTCTGCCCGCATGGATGCTCCGCGATACCGCGCTCGCGAATGGCGGAATGCTCAATACCGCGCTCGGCGGCCCGCCGGTGCGGCCGTATCAGCCCGACGGCGTGTGGGAGGAAATCTTCATGGGCCGTTTCACCTACGAGCCGAGCGAGGGCGCCGCGCAATATCGCCGCACCCTCTACGCATTCTGGCGCCGCAGCATCGCGCCGACGTTCCTCTTCGACAGCGCGCAGCGCCGTGTGTGCGAAGTCCGCACCTCGCGCACGAACACGCCGCTCCAGGCGCTCACGCTGCTGAACGACCGCACCGTGCTCGAAGCGTCGCACGCGCTCGCCGCACAGACGCTTGCGACGCCGGGTGACACCGATGCACGTCTCGAGAAGATTTTCCGCCGCGTGCTCTCACGCGACCCGCAGCCACGCGAACTCGCCGTGCTGCGCCGGGAATTCGACCGCACACTCGAGCGCTACCGCGCGAATCCCGCCGACGCGGCGAAGTATCTCGCGAACACCACTGCCGCGACGTGCGACGCGAAACAGCAGGTCGAACTGGCCGCCTTCGCCGTCACCGCGACGATGATCCAAAACCTCGACGAGGCCATCACCCATGAATGATCCGCTGAACATCACACGCCGCTACTTCCTCGGAAAATGCACGGGCGTTTCGCTCGGAGCGATGGCGCTCTCGCAGTTGCTCGGCAATGCCCGTGCGGCCTCGGAGCCGGCGCGCAATTCCATCGGCGGGCTGCCGCAATTCCCGCATTTCAAGCCAAAGGCGAAGCGCGTCATTTTCCTCACGCAGTCGGGCGGGCCGTCGCAGATCGAGCTCTTCGACGAAAAGCCGGGGCTGATGAAACTCGCGGGCACGGAGCTTCCAGAGTCGGTGCGAAACGGGCAGCGGCTCACGACGATGACGTCGGGCCAGAAGCAGCTCATCAAGCCCGCCGTGACGAAGTTTGAGCGCTGCGGCAAGAGCGGCGCGACGATCAGCGAGTGGCTGCCGCACTTGAAAGGCGTCGCGGACGACGTGTGCTTCATCAAGTCCATGCACACGGACCAGATCAACCACGCGCCGGCGATGACGCAGTTCCTCACCGGCCACCAGATTCCCGGCCGGCCGAGCATGGGCGCGTGGGTGAGCTACGGCCTCGGCAGCGAGAACCGCAACCTGCCCGACTACCTCGTGCTCATTTCGAAAATGCAGCGCCCGAGCGACCAACCGCTCTACGATCACTACTGGGGCAGCGGATTTCTGCCGTCGCGTTTCCAAGGCGTGAAGCTGCGCAATGCGAAGGACCCCGTGCTTTATCTCCGCGACCCGGATGGCCTGCCGCGCGAGGTGCGCCGCGGAATGCTCGACGGTCTCGCCGAGCTGAACCAGATGCGGCTCGCGCAGACCGGCGACCCGGAAATCGCGACGCGCATCCGGCAATACGAGATGGCGTATCGCATGCAGACGAGCGTGCCGGAGCTCACTGACTTGCGCGACGAGCCGGATGAAGTGTTCGAGCTCTACGGTCCCGATTCGCGGCGCGCGGGCAGCTACGCGGCGAACTGCATTCTCGCGCGGCGGCTCATCGAGCGCGGCGTGCGTTTCATCCAGCTCTTCCATCCCGACTGGGATCATCACAGCCGGCTCACGTCGTGGTGCACCGCGCGCTGCCGCGACACCGACCAGCCGAGCGCCGCGCTCATCACGGATTTGAAACGCCGCGGCCTGCTCGACGACACGCTCGTGATTTGGGGCGGCGAATTCGGACGCGGCGTCGCAGGGCAGGGCAAATGGGACAGCCCCGAGGCAGGCCGCGACCATCACCCGCGCTGCTTCACGATGTGGATGGCGGGCGGCGGCGTGAAGCCCGGCATGACCTACGGCGCGACCGACGACTTCAGCTACAACGTCGCGGAGAATCCGGTACACGTGCACGACCTCCACGCGACCGCGCTGCACTTGCTCGGCATCGACCATGAGCGGCTCACGTTCCGCCATCAGGGCCTCGATTTTCGCCTCACAGGCGTCGAGCCGTCGCGGGTTGTCCGTTCAATCCTCGCGTAAATTTCCCCATGAGAAAAACTGCGCTCGCCATTCTCATCGCCGTGCCGATCGTGCGTCTTCACGCCGCGAGTGTGGACTACAACCGCGACATCCAGCCGATTCTCTCGGAACACTGCTTCCATTGCCACGGCAACGACCCCGAATCGCGCAAAGGCGAGCTGCGTCTGGACTCGCGCGATGCGGCGCTGAAGGGCGGCGAGTCGGGCGACGCGGCGATTGTTCCCGGCCAGCCGGAGAAGAGCGCCATCATCGCGCGCATCATCACCGATGATCGCGATGACGTGATGCCGCCGCCGAAGGAAAAGAAGCCGGTGAAACCCGCCGACCTCGAGAAGCTGCGGCAGTGGATTAAGGACGGCGCGCCTTACGCCGGGCACTGGGCATTTTCTCCGCCGGTGAAACCCGCGCTGCCCGCGGACGCTGCGGCCTCGCATCCGATTGATGCGTTCATCGCCGCGCGACTGAAAAAGGAAGGGCTCGCGATGTCGCCAGCGGCCTCGCCGGAGAAGTTGCTGCGCCGCCTGCATCTCGACCTCACGGGCCTGCCGCCGA
Organism: Chthoniobacteraceae bacterium; assembly: GCA_044221035.1. GTDB lineage: Bacteria > Verrucomicrobiota > Verrucomicrobiia > Chthoniobacterales > Chthoniobacteraceae > SXWH01. Next base: position 17,254 of record JBGAPU010000079.1, read on the forward strand.
CGCCGGAGGAAGTGGACGCCTTTGTCAAAGACCACTCGCCTGCGGCCTACAAGGCAGTCGTGGAAAAGCTGCTCGCCTCACCGCACTACGGCGAACGCTGGGGACGGCACTGGCTCGACGCGGCGCGCTACGCGGACTCGAACGGCTACGAGAAGGACCCGATGCGCTTCATCTGGTTTTACCGCGACTGGGTCATCAGCGCGTTCAACCGCGACCTGCCGTATGACCGCTTCATCATCGAGCAGCTCGCTGGCGACCAGCTTCCAAATGCGACGCAGGACCAAATCGTCGCGACCGGTTTTCTCCGCAACTCGATGGTTAACGAGGAGGGCGGCGTGGACCCGGAGCAGTTCCGCATGGAGGCGATGTTCGACCGCATGGATGCCATCGGCAAAAGCATCCTCGGCCTCTCCATCAACTGCTGCCAGTGCCACAACCACAAATACGACCCCATCACGCAGGAGGAGTATTACCGGATGTTCGCGTTCTTGAACAACGACAACGAGCCGTGGCGCGTCGTCTACACCGCGAGCGAGCAGCAGCAGCGCGCGCAGGTGCTCGCGGAGGTCAAGCGGCTCGAGGATAAGCTGAAGCACGAGAACCCCGACTGGGAGCAGCGTGTGCAGGCGTGGCAGAAATCGCTGCCGCAGGTGAAGTGGAGCACGCTCGCGTTTGAGGACGACCCGGCGGGCGGTGAGAAGGCGCTGCGCCAGCCGGATGGCAGCATTCTCGCGCAGGGCTACGCACCGACGAAGAGCGAGGTGAAATTCCAAGTGAAGCTCGACGCGCCGCGAATGATTCGCGCCTTTCGCCTCGAGCTGATGAACGACCCGAACCTGCCCGCCTACGGCCCCGGCCGTTCGCAGAAAGGCACGGCGGCCCTCACGGAATTTTCCGTGACGATGAAAGTCGGCGGCAAGGACACGAAGCTGAAGTTTGCGAAGGCGACGGCCGATTTCGGCGAGCCGGAAAACACGCCGCTCGTGCCATTCGCGCGCGACCAGGACACGACGAAAGACAAGCGCGTGACCGGTCCCGTGAGCTATGCCATCGACGGCGACGACAAGACCGCATGGGGCATCGACGCCGGGCCCGGCCGCCGCAACGCGCCGCGCAATGCGGTCTTCGTGCTCGAGAAACCCATCGAGGTGAAGCCGGGCGACGACCTCACCGTCGGCATCAGCATGAAGCACGGCGGCTGGAACAGCGACGACCTGCAGACGATGAATCTCGGCCGCTATCGCATCAGCAGCACCGACGCCGATGGCGCCGCCGCCGACCCGCTCTACGGCGGCAAGCCGGCATTCTCCGTTTTCCGCACGACCGTGCCGGAGTGGGCGGAGGTGAATGCGCAAATCGAAGCCGCGTGGAAACGCCATCCGGAAGGCACGACGAGCCTCGTGCTCCACTCACGCGAGCAGCCGCGCATGACGACGATGCTCAAGCGCGGCGACTTCACGAAGCCCGACCGCGCGGTGACCGGCGGTGTGCCGGCCGTTCTGAATCCGCTCGCGAAAAATGCGGACGGCTCGCGGCTCACGTTTGCGAAGTGGCTCGTGGACCGCAAATCGCCGACGACTGCGCGCGCGTTTGTGAACCGCGTGTGGCAGGCGTATTTCGGCACCGGCCTCACCGCGACGCCGGAGGACCTCGGCACGCAGGGCGAGGCGCCGAGCCATCCCGAGTTGCTCGACTGGCTCGCGGCGGAATTCATGGAGCGCGGCTGGAGCGTGAAGGAGCTGCACCGGCTCATCGTCACGAGCGCGACGTATCAGCAGGACAGCAAGGTCACGCCCGAGCTGCTGGCGCGCGACCCGTTCAACCGGCTGCTCGCGCGCGGCCCGCGCTTCCGCGTCGAAGGCGAAGTCGTGCGCGACATTCAGCTCGCCGCGAGCGGGCTGCTGAATCCAACCGTCGGCGGCCGCGCCGTGATGCCGCCCGCGCCGGCGCATCTTTTTGAGAAGCCCGCGAGCTACGCGCCGTTCCCGTGGAAGGTGGAGAACGACGCGAACAAATACCGCCGCGCGGTTTACACGTTCCGCCGCCGCTCGACGCCCTATCCGTTCCTCAGCGCGTTCGACGTGCCGACCGGCGAGACGAGCTGCGTGCGCCGCACGAAATCGAACACGCCGATGCAGGCGCTGATGACGCTGAACGAAACGCTGAGCATGGAGGCCGCCGCCGCGCTCGCCGAACGGATGCAAAAGCACGGCGCGAGCGATGGGGCGCGCATCGCGTATGGCTTCAAGGTCTGCACTTCGCGCGAGCCTTCCGCGAAGGAAGCGAAGGCGCTGCTTGATTTGCTCGAGCGGCAAAAGGCACGGCAGTCTGCGGAAGCGAGCGCCGACACCGCCGACGCGCTCACCGTCGTCGCACGCGTGCTGCTAAACCTCGACGAAACCATCACCAAGGAATGATCATGAACCTGCAACGCGAGCTCCTCACCGAATATGCCCGCTACCGCACGCGGCGCTGGTTTTTGAAAGAATGCGGCGTCGGCCTCGCCGGTCTCGCGGCGCTCAGCCTCATGCGCGATTCCGCCGCGGCGGCGCCCGCGATGGCAAATCCGCTCGCGCCGAAGCAGCCGCATCACGCGCCGAAGGCGAAGCGCGTCATCTACCTCTTCATGGGCGGCGCGCCGAGCCACCTTGAGCTTTTCGACAACAAGCCCGAGCTCTCGAAGTGGGACGGCAAGCTGCCGCCGCCCGATTTGCTGAAGGGCTACCGCGCGGCGTTCATCAATCCGAACAGCAAGCTGCTCGGGCCGAAATACAAGTTCGCCCGACACGGCCAGAGCGGCGCGGAGCTGAGCGAACTGCTGCCGCATCTCGCCACCGTCGCCGACGACATCACGCTCGTGCGCTCGATGAAAACCGACGCGTTCAACCACGCGCCGGGACAGATTTTGATGAGCACCGGCTCGCAGATTTTCGGCCGGCCGAGCTTCGGCGCATGGACGCTCTACGGGCTCGGCTCGGAAAATCAGGACCTGCCCGGCTACGTCGTGATGCAGAGCGGACAGAAAGGCGCGAGCGGCGGGCTGTCGAATTTCGGCTGCGGATTTTTGCCGACGATTTACCAGGGCGTGCCGTTCCGCAGCGCGGGCGACCCCGTGCTTTTCCTCAGCAATCCGAAGGGCGTGAACGACGCGACGCAGCGCGACACCATTGACGTGCTCAAGCAGCTCAACGAGGAGCGGCTCGGCGTCGTCGGCGACCCGGAAATCGCCGCGCGCATCAACAGCTACGAACTCGCCTATCGCATGCAGCACACCGCGCCGGAGCTCATGGACATCTCGCGCGAGCCAAAGGAAGTGCTCGAAATGTATGGCGCGAAACCGGGCGAGGCGTCCTTTGCCAACAACTGCCTGCTCGCGCGTCGGCTCATCGAGAAAGGCGTGCGCTTTGTGCAGCTCTTCCATGAGGCGTGGGACCACCACGGAGGTCTCACGAAGGGGCTCAAGGACCAGTGCGCGCTGACCGACAAACCGTGCGCCGCACTCGTGCGCGACCTGAAACAGCGCGGCCTGCTCGAGGACACGCTCGTGATTTGGGGCGGTGAATTCGGCCGCACGCCGATGGTGCAGGGCGGCAGCGACGGCCGCGACCATCACCCGAACTGCTTCACGATGTGGTTCGCCGGCGGCGGCATGAAGCCCGGCATCACGCTCGGAGAGAGCGACGAGTTCGGCTTCAACGTCACGCGCGACGCCGTCCACGTGAACGACCTCCACGCCACGCTGCTGCACCTCCTCGGCTTCGACCACACAAAGCTCGCGGTGAAATTCCAGGGCCTGAACATGCGCCTTACCGGCGTCGCCGGGAATCCGGTGAAGGGGATCATCGCCTGACGCTACAGGATTCCCCGAGGCACGCGGAGGCTAATCGGTTGATATCTCGCGGGTGTTGCCATAGCCCACGGCATCACTCCCCTCTCATGCGAAGTCTCCGCCTCCTCGCCTCCGCTCTGTGCCTTTCATCGGTCGCACATTCCGCTGAACCGAACCCAACCTCGGCCATCAGCATCGGGTCACGCCGGGAGCTTTTTGTGGATCGCTTGCTCGTCGGAGAGTTAAAGGGCACGTCTCTGAAGCTGCACGAGCCGCAGCTCGCTGCGCCGGTTTCGCCACCTCGCCCGCAGGGACACTATGCGACCGTGCTGAAGGCGGAGGACAAATTTCAGTTTTACTATCGCGGCGACCAGGTGCCCGGCGCGCATTGGCGGAATGGCTGGGAAAAATACCACATGGGCGAGGTGACGCTCTATGCGGAGAGCAGGGATGCGATTCATTGGACGCTGCCGCAACTCGGGCTCCACGAGCATCCGACATTTCCCGAGGGGAACATCGTGCTGATGAATGAGTTCCTCGTGAACCACAACTTCACGCCGTTCATCGACACAAAGCCCGGCGTGCCAGCGGCGGAAAAATACAAGGCACTCGGCGGCCTTTCCTACCAGCCTCATGCCGAGCACCTCGCCGTGCGCGACAAGCGTGGTCCAGGAGGACTGAAGGCCTTCACATCTCCCGATGGCGTGCATTGGAGAAAGCTTCGCGATGAGCCGGTGGTGCCGGAGGAGTGGGGCAGGTATTTCGATTCGCAGAACTACGCGTTCTGGAGCGAGAGCGAACAGCGCTACGTGTGCTACTTCCGCCGCTTCATCAAAGGCTTCCGGGGAATCGCGCGGACGACATCGGAGGATTTCGTCCACTGGACGCCATTCGTGGAGATGCAGGCGAATCTGCCCGGCGAACATCTCTACACAAGCTGCACGCAGCCGTATTTCCGAGCACCGCACATCTACGTCGCGATGCCTACGCGCTTCATGGACAAGCGCGGCGCCGCGACGGACATCCTCTTTATGACCACGCGCGGCGGCGACCGCTACGACCGGGAATTCACGCAGAGCTTTATCCGCCCGGGCATCGGCGCGGACGGCTGGGCGAACCGCGCCAACTACGCTGCGATTGGCGTCCACCAGACGGGGCCTGCGGAAATGTCGATGTTTCTGACTGGCGGCCGACGCTACACGCTGCGGCTCGACGGCTTCACCTCGGTGAATGCACCGCTCGCGGGTGGTGAGTTCATCACGAAGCCATTCACGTTCACTGGCACGCAGATGGAGATCAATTACTCGACCAGCGCGGCGGGGCAGATGCGCGTGGAGCTGCAGGACGCAGATGGAAATGCGCTGCCGGGCTGCGCGCTCGACGACTGCGAGCCCATCTGGGGCGACCACATCGCACGCACTGTGAAATGGAAGGGCACGCCAGACCTCGGCGCGCTCACAGGCAGGCCCGTGCGCCTGCGCTTCGAAATGAGCGACGCCGACTTGTTTTCCATCCGCTTCTTTTGACACACCGACGACCGCGCTGCCTCCAAAGCCCAAGTTCACTTTCACGCCGACCACCAATGTTCCTCCGCACACTCTCCGCCACACTCTGCATCACCGCATCGCTGCACGCCGACGATATCCAGTGGCTCGTGCACTTTGATGGCAAGGCGCTCCCCACCGCACCTTGGACAACGAACGGGACTCCAAACGCGAAGGTCGAGCCCGACGGATTGCGGCTGACCGACGACGACACGAAGGACTTCGCCAGCTTCCGCGCGGCTTGGAAGCCGGGGGCGGACGATGAGATCGTCGTGGAAGCGACGGTGAAGCTCGTGACGACGACCGGCGCCATCAAGGGCAAGACGACAAGTTCGCTGTGGCCGTGGCGCGACGGCGCTCCCGTGTCGGTCCTCGTGAGCGACGGGCGCCACCAGGAAGGGCTCGCACTGTTTCCAAATCAGGCGGCGAGTTTCACGGACCGCTTCATCCCGATGGACACGACGAAGGGCTTCCACACCTACCGGCTCGTGATTCGCGGAACAGACATGAGCATGTGGGTGGACGGCAGACGAAAGGTGGAGGGTCAGGGTGCATTCTGGAAGCCCGCGGCGTCGCCCGAGGCGTTCATCCAGTTCGGCTCAACCGCGAAGACTGCGAACGGCGAGGCGGTATGGCAGTCGGTGCGACTCGGGGTGCGGAAGCCGTCCGCGCCTTTGCCAAAGCAGCCGCTGAAGGTGACCTTCGGCGAGCCGTGGGAAATCACCCGCAGCGACGCGCGGCAGACGCGGCCTTATCTCTACGACATGGGCCGCGGACTTCTCCTCATGAGCGTCGCGCAGGGATCGGACTTCTTCTACGAGCCCTACGGCCTCCTCAAATCCACCGACGCGGGCAGGACGTGGACACCCATCCCGGGACTCGACAAGGCGGACACCACACCGCTGCCGTGCGTTCGGCGGCCGAATGGAACAATCCTCGCGATGTCGCGCTGGACGCGCCTGCAGCCCGACGGACGTGTCGTCGGCAAGACGGTCCGGATGAACGCCGACGCGACGAATTTTGAGATGATCGACAACGAAATCCGGCTGCCGAAGGAGTTCACGAACGAGACGGAAAAGGATCAAACCGTCTGCGAGCGCCACATCTGGAACGACGACGACGGCGGCGTGACGATGGTGGTATGGAGCCGCAAGGGCGTGAAGCTTCCGGATGGCCGCAACAGCACCGTGCGCATGTCCCATCTCATGCGCAGCACGGACGAGGGGAGGACTTGGACACACTTCTCGACCGTCGGCCCCGGCGGAGAGCCAGCCGTCTGCCGGCTCAGCGCAACCGAGCAGGTCGCCGTGATCCGCGGCGACCGCAATTCGCTGATGACGCAGATGTTCTCCCACGACGCAGGCAAGACATGGACGAAGCCGGTGGAGCTGGAAGTTGGCCGTGTGCTGCCAGACCTCGTCCTCATGAGCAACGGAGTCCTCGCCTGCAGCTACGGCCGGCCGGCGAGCTGCATCATGTTCAGCCTCGATGGCGGGAAGACGTGGCCCTCACACCACGTGGTGTCGGACAAGGTCGGCTTCAACTACACGAGCATCCGCGAGATCGCGCCGGGCAAGCTGCTCTACATCCACGACGCACCCAGGATGACCGGGCTCATCATCGAGGTGGCAAAATGAAGCTCCTGCTGTCCGTCCTCATCGCCACTGCGCTCGTCGCCCCCGCCTTCGCGGAGCTGACGCCTACCGAGCGTGAACTGATGCAGCAGCTTGGCCCCGACGCGCCGGAGCCGATTCCGCTCTGGCCGGACAAGCCGCCGCAATTCCTCGAAAGCGCCGCACCGGAAGTCATCGCGGACAACCAGCGCATCCGCAGCGTGTCCGTGCCGACGATCACGCCGTTTCTTCCGCCGAAGGAACAGCGCAGCGGCATGGCGATCATCGTGTGCGCGGGCGGCGGCTACGGCGGGCACGATTGGAAAACGCATGTCGTGTATGCCGCGAAGGTTTTCAACCCCATGGGCGTCGCCGTCATCGGCCTCAAGTATCGCACGCGCCCGCCGCACATCCTGCCAAACGAAGGCATCCAGGCTCTCACACTGCTCGATGCGAAACGGGCGGTGCGCGTGGTGCGCAGCCGTGCGGCCGAGTGGGGAATCGATCCCGCGAAGGTCGGCGTCGCCGGCTACTCCGCCGGAGCGAATCTCGCGATGAACCTCGCCGCGAACTTCGACGAGGGCGATGCCAGCGCGTCCGACCCAGTCGATCGCATCAGCAGCCGTCCCGCGTTCGCCGTCGGCCTCGGCACATGGCACTGGCGCAAGCCGGAGAATCCGTTCGTCTTCAAAAGGAACTCGCCTCCCGTCTTCCTCGTCCATGCGACCACCGACAAGCCCGTGGAGATCGCGCAGAACATCGTCGCTGACTTGAAGAAGCTCGGCGTGCCCGCACGTCTCGATCTCCACGAGGAGGGCGGCCACGGCGTCGGCAACCTCATCCCCACGCGCGTCGCGCACAATTTCCCCGGCGCGCAATGGCCGCGGCAACTAATCGAATGGCTCGCGAGCTTGGAGAAGCGGTGAGCGCCGGTGCGGCCGTGGCATTTCTTGCTCCCCGTCCGCGCCCTGCTCAGCATCCGCAATGCTCCGCCTCCTCGCTCCCCTCGCCTGCTCATTTTCCCTCGCGCTGCACGCCATCGGCGCGGATCTCACGCCCATCGTCGCCAAGGAACTCCCTTCGCTTGTCATGCTCTACAAGGAACTCCACGCCGCGCCGGAGCTTTCCCTGCATGAGGAGCAAAGCGCGGCACGGCTCGCAGCGGAACTGCGCGCCGCGGGACTCGAAGTCACCGAGCGGGTCGGAGGGCATGGCGTCGTCGGCGTTCTGAAGAATGGCCCCGGTCCGGTGATCCTCGTCCGCACGGACCTCGATGCGCTGCCGGTGAAGGAACAGACCGGTCTGCCGTATGCCAGCACGCGGGTGGTGAAGGACGACTTGGGCCGCGACGTGCCGGTGATGCACGCGTGCGGACACGACGTCCACATGACCTGCCTCGTCGGGACCGCGCGGGCGCTGGGCAGGTTGCGCGATCAATGGAGCGGCACGCTGGTGATGATCGGGCAGCCCGCGGAGGAGCGCGTCCTCGGTGCGCGGCTCATGCTGCGCGCCGGGCTGTTTTCCAAATTCCCAAAGCCGGACAAGGCCGTCGCCCTGCACTGCTCCTCGGACCTGCCGCACGGATCCATCGGCCTCACGGAGGGGCACGCGCTGGCAAACGTGGACTCGCTCGAGATCATCGTCCGCGGAGTCGGCGGGCACGGCTCGGCGCCGCACCTCAGCAAGGATCCCATCGTCCTCGCCTCGCAGATCGTGCTCGCGCTGCAGACCATCGTGAGCCGGGAGATTCGGCCCGGCGATCCCGCGGTCGTCACCGTCGGCAGCATCCACGGCGGCACGAAGAGCAACATCATCCCCGACGAAGTGCGCCTCCAGCTCACGCTCCGCAGCTACAAGGCGGAGACCCGCGTGAAGCTCATCGAATCCATCCGCCGCATCGTGAAGGCGCAGGCGGAGTCCGCAAACATGCCCGCGGACAAGATGCCCGACGTCATCGTCTCGGACGACCGCGCGAGCTCGCTCTACAATCACCCCGACCTCTGCACGGAGGTGCGCACGGCCATCGAATCCGTCCTCGGCCCTTCCAGCGTCCTCAAGCGCGAACCCGTCATGGGTGCGGAGGACTTCTCCGAATACGGCATGACGGCGGAGAAGGTTCCGCTCTGCATGTTCTGGCTCGGCACGCAGCCGCCGGCCGCCGTTGCCGAGGCGAAGGAGAAGGGCACCACGCTTCCGTCGCTCCACTCCCCGCTCTTCAAGCCCGTGCCCGAGCCGACCATCGAGTGCGGCGTGAAGGCGATGACCTCCGTCGTGCTCTCGCTGATGAAGAAGCCCTGAGCCGGCGCACTCAGCGCGGCGCGGCCGCGTCAGTGCTTGTTGTCCTTTTCCGGCGCGAGCTGCAGGTCGCCGTCGCCCGCCGGCTTCGGCTTCCGGGAAAACTTCCGCCGCAGCACTTCACCGATGGCCCTCCAGCGCCGGGAAAGGTGCCCGCCCTTCGGCAGCAGCCGGCGCACGGCGGCCTTGATCGCATTCTTCCAGCGCACCACGGCCGCCCACGCGGGCATCGACTTGATCGCCGCGTAGAGCCGCTTCTTCACCCGGTCGATCCACTCGTAGATGCGGCGGAACCACCCCACCGTGAGCAGCGCCGGGCGGCACACTGCAAAGATGCGCACCACGATCGCCGTGCCGACCAGCTTCGCGCCGACGATCGTCAGCACCCCCATGACCGCATGGCCGCGCGCGATTAGGAAGAGCGCGGCAATCTTCACCGGCAGCAGCATGAGGCCGGGGACGAGGAACACCGCCATGGCCGCATAGGGCGGCAGCTTCGCCAGCCGCGCCTCGATCCAGCGGAAGATCCGCGCCTTCGCCACCCACGCCATGAACGCGGCGATGTGGTCCCACACCCACTCCTCGAAGAACATGAACGCCGCCGCCAGCACCACCATCGGCGGGTAGAGAAGTTTCTTCAGGATGCGTCGGATCATCGGGATCGCAGGGCGGAGGTGCCGCGGCCTCTATGTCGCTTCATTCCGGAAAATGTCACGCAATACCGGCTCGGCGGACGCGCTCCCGGGGCCCGCGGCTCACACGCGCGTCGTCCACTCCGCGGCCGCGTATTTCCCCAGCGCCAGCGACTGCGCGGCGGCGAGCTGCGCGGCGGTGCATGTTGCCGCCACGACGGTCTTCGCGAACGCCCCCGCGAGGCGCGGACGCAGCCGCTCGATGTCGGGGAATTCCTGGATGCTCCCCTGCAGCAGCAGCCCTTGGCGCGTGCGGCGCAGCGCGGCACCGGCGACCTTCCTGCCGCGCGCGAGCAGGTCAAACTCCTCCGGGCTCTCAAAGCACACGCCCGTCCCCTCGCCCGCCGGCGGTGCCGCCAGCATTGCCCGCTCGCCGATTCCGCCGAGCAGCGAGCCGAGCGCCTCGTGGACCACGCGGTAGATCTCCCGCGGACTGCGGCCGGCGAACTCATGCGACGCCGGCACGATGAGCGAATACGTCACGTCCTCGCCATGCGGCACCACTCCGCCGCCCGTCATGCGCCGCACGATCTCGCGGCCCGGCCACGCCGCCGCGACCGCCGCGTGTCGCCCGAAGTAGCCGAACGTCACCGCAGGCCGCTCCCATCGGTAGATGCGCAGCAGCGGCCCGCTCACCTCACCGAGCAGCACCTCGTCCAGCGCCATGTTCAGCGGCGCCGCCCGCGGCGTGTCGTCGCGCATCTCCGCGAGTGTCTCAAACAGCATGGCGCCCTCCCTGCTCATCGCGGTGCATCCGAAATGACACCGCTGCCCGCGTGACAACCGCAGCGTCCGGCGCTACGAAAAGCGCCATGTTCCTCCGGCAAAAGGTCATCCGCTGCTCCCAGTGCAAGCGCCTGTTCTCAGACATGGCGGACAACTGCCCGGAATGCCACACGAAGACCCCGCGCGGATGGATCGGCACCGTGCTGCCGGTTGTCTGCGTCATCATCGCCCTCCTCATCCTCGCATGGACGATTCGCGCGGTGATGAAACACCCCGCGCCGCTCCCCTGAGTGCAGCAGCCCGCACGGCGTCGGCGGCTGGGGGCTACTTCTTCCCAAAGAACCGCTTCAGGTTCGCGAGGCCCTTCACCGCGATGTCGTTGCGGTTCGGCTCGATCTTCCGCCAGATGGCCGCGGCGCGGGCGATCACCTTCACATCCGTCGTGAAGCTCTCGATCACCACGTCCCCCTTGTAGCCGATCTTCTTCAGCGCGGCCACGATCGGCTTCCAGTCAATGTGATCGCCGCCCGGCGTGCCGCGGTCGCTGCCGCAGGCGTGGAAATGCGCGAGCTGCTTGCCCGCCTTCAGGATCGCCGCCGCCTGGTTCTTCTCCTCGATGTTCATGTGGAACGTGTCCAGGTGCAGCTTCACCGCCTTGCTCCCCACGGCCTTGATGAGCTTCAGCCCCTTGTCGCACGTGTTCAGGAAGTCCGTCTCAAAGCGGTTCAGCGGTTCGATGCACAGCGTCACGCCCTTCTTCTCCGCGTGCTTCGCCAGCGGCTTCAGGTTCTTCACCACCGTCGCGAAATGCTGCTTCTGCTCCTTCTCATCGTGCGCGCCGATGCGGCCCACCACGGAGTAAATCGGCCCGATCACGCTCGGGCAGCCCATCACCGCCGCCTGGTCGATCAGCGCCTTCACATACGCGCTCGCCGCCTTCTGGTCCGCCGCGCTCCCGCGGAAATCACGCCCCGGCCCCATGCACGCGCAGATGCTCCCGATCGCCAGCCCCGCCGCATTCGCCGCCTTCTTCACCGCCACGGGATCGATGTGCTCCGGCGCCTCCACCGGGATCTCCACCGTGTCAAAGCCCCACTTCTTGAACTGCTTGAAGAGCTTCACGCTCTCCGTGGTGAACGGGCTGACGTAGAGGAAGGAATTGATGCCGAATCGCATGGTGAGGAGGTGTGGTGTGTGGTGTGAGGTCTAGTGGAAAAGGGACGCGCATTTGCACCCGCCGCCCGCTGCGAGTCAAGCCGCTCCGTTGCCACCCAAGTCAGACGCAGTGACTCGGCCAATCTGGAAGCCGCACACTCGACAAGTTGGCAGCCAATCGGGAACAGGGTAGCCGCAATCCGGACAGTTGCGCGACGAATACTTGGTGTCGCGCAACGCTCTGGTCTTTTCAGCCTCGCGCTGGAACTCTGCAATCCTCGTGGCTTGTTCCGGGTCGAGTGGTGGTTCAGGCTTCGTGGGCCGTCCGAGGAGGATTCGGCGTAGTCCAGTGACATCTGGGATGGGCTTCGCGATGCAGTGACCTTTCCGGGCGTGACGAACGGCGTCGGCGTCGCTCGCGCAGAAGAAGACATTCTGCTGGCAGGTCTCGCAGAAACGCACCGAGTCATCGGGAGTCGTCCGCAGCGCATCCCACGTCCGGGGACAAACCTTGCGGAACTGAATGGTGCAATTGCGGATGTCGTCCATTGGCTTTCGTTCACACGAGGCGCGCGACAACGCCAAACGCCGCCACGCCCAGCGAGCCGGCGCACGGGACGCAAGGATTGCAACCGCGACGCCCCGCCGGGTCCGCGGCTGCGCTTGGTGTTGCGGCTTTTGGAAAGAAAACGCTCATCGCCAAGTGACAGTCGGCGCTACCTCTGGATGCTCGCGCTGGCAGGCGGCGAAGCAAGACTGAAGCTGATCGAAAGCTCGCGGAACTGCGGTGCGAAGGTGCTGTGTGCTGGAAAGAATAAGGCGATGTGGAAAGCGACCGTCGGCGGCGAGAAAGTCCCAGAACGCATCCCAGTTGTGGCCGTAGTAGTCGGGGAAGGCTAACGAGCGGAAGAAAAGCTCGTGAACCTCTCGCTCTGAAGTGACGCCAGCGAAGTCGATGTGAACCTCAGCGTGGCGTTCAGAACTGGCATCGGACTTCTGGTGGCTCATTGTTGTGATTCACGGGAGACGCGCAGCATCGCCGAACTCCCCACTGTGCGACCGGCGCTTTCGCGCCGGTCGAATAGCGGAAGGGCTGGGCGGATGGGTATCCTTTTGAACTGGGGAATTCCTAGGGTGGTCCATAGGCTCTCAGTCTGCCAAGAACTGAGGTG
>JBGAPU010000080.1:0-29795 GCA_044221035.1 Chthoniobacteraceae bacterium
GGGCTGGATAACGGGGCGGGGGCGCCCCGGCTCCTCGTCCATTGCCCCGCCCTCACACCTCGAAGGCGCGGCGCACGAGCCGGGCCTGCTCGAGGCCGCTGCCCGGGGGCGCGAATGGCATTGCGTGCGGCGCGGCCTTTCCCGATGCTCGCGCCCACTTCACGCATGAATCTCTGGCAGGACTTCCTCATCAATCAGGGCAAGGTCATCCACAAGTGGGTGCATTACTTCCCCATCTACGAGCGGCACTTCCACCCGTGGCAGAACCGCACGCTGACGTTCCTGGAAATCGGCGTGTCGCGCGGCGGCTCGCTGCAGATGTGGCAGCGCTACTTCGGCCCGCTCGCAAAGATCGTGGGCATCGACATCGACCCCGCGTGCAAGGAGCACGAGTCGCCGGGAGTCTTCGTGCGCCTCGGCGACCAGTCGGACCCGAAGTTCCTGCAGGGCATCATCGACGAGTTCGGCGTGCCGGACGTGGTGCTCGACGACGGGAGCCACGTGATGAGGCACATCGCGGCGACGTTCAATTTCCTCTACCCGCGGATGCCGAAGAACGGCGTGTATCTCGTGGAGGATCTGCACACGGCGTATTGGAAAGAATACGACGGCGGCAAGGACGAGCCGGGGTCCTTTGTGAACATCGCGAAGCACTTCATCGACCTGCTCAACGCGGACCACAGCCGCGGCGAGATTCCGCCCAACGACATGATCACGCGCGACACGTTCGGCATCAGTTTCTACGACAGCGTCATCGCCTTCGAGAAGGGGCAGATTTTCTGGAAGGACGCGCCGCGCACCGGGAGGCAGCCTGCGTAGCTAGTCCGCGCCGATCACTTCGCGTAGATGCGCACGTGGTCGATCTCCATCACGCCGGGGAACGGCGTGGCGGCATCGGGGTCGCCGTCGAAGTCGCCGCCGACGGCGAGGTTCAGGATCACATACATCGGGCCGAGGCGCGCGTCGCCCTTCCACTGGTGGCGCTCGATGCCGTCCACGAACCAGCGGATGCCGTCGGGCCTCCACTCCACGGCGAACGTGTGGAAGTCCGCGGTGAAGTCCGGGCCGTCCCATTCCTTGCCGGTGGACTTCGGGCGCCACGTGCCGGCCTGCCGCTCGTGCAGCGTGAGGAAGGCGCGGTGCGGGAGCCGGCCCTTGTGCTCCATGATGTCGATCTCCGGCGGCCACTGCTTCGACTGCGGCAGCATCCAGAAGGCGGGCCACATGCCCTTGCCGCGCGGCAGCTTCACGCGCGCCTCGAACCAGCCGAACTCGCGGGAGAACTTGTCGTGGGATGACACCATTCCACTCGTGAAAGGCATCCCTTCCCGCGCCTTGCGCTCAGCGCGGAGCACGAGCTTTCCATCGCGCAGCACCGCATTCTCCGGGGCGTAGGACTGGCGCTCATTGTTGCAGCCGAGCGGGTGGACCTTCGGCGCGTAGGCGGTGCTCCATTTGGCGGCATCGACCGCGGCTCCGTTGAACTCATCGCTCCACACGAGCCGGTAGCCGAGCGACTCTGGCTTCACGACTTCCTGCGCGTCGGCAGCGGCGGCGAGACAGGCGAGAAGGAGGCCTCGCGCGCAATTCCGCAGGCTCGCAATCATTTCGCGGGAGTGGCGGTGATCTCGCTCGCCACGCGGCGGTCGATCTTCACCACCACGTCGATCTTCTTGCCGTCAAACTCCTCCGTGCCCTGCGCGTCCACCTCCAGCTTCGCCATGCCCTTAGTGCGGCCGGCGGTCGAGGCGGGATCCACGGGCACATCCATCTCCACGCTGTATTCGGACTGGAAGCGGCGTCCCTTCACGTTCTCCGGCAGGCTCGAGAGCGTGACGCCCTTGCCTTCGATTTTTGCATCCATCCGCACGGACATCGACGGCTGCTTCTCAAATTCCCCGAGCGTCACGAGCTTCGCGCTGCCGCTCACGCCCTTCGGGTCGAGGCCGGTCACGCCGTTGCGCGCGAGGGACTCCACCGCAGCCTTGCCGTTCACCGGCCACTCCGCGCCGACCGCGACTTTCTCCTTGGTGCCGAAGATGTCGTCGTCGCTCACCTCATCCTCGGCCTGCACCGTCAGCAGCGATTCGATGAGCTGCGCCTGCACGTCGTTTGCGGCCTCGCCATTCACCTGAGTCTCGTTGTCCGGCTCGCCGCGGCGGAGGAGGAGTTCGTCTCCCTCGCTGAAGAAGAATGCCGGCTTGCCGGCCTGGACGCACTCGACGGTCTTCACCTTCAGCTTCAGCGCGCTCGGCAGGCCCTTCTTGGTCACCGACACGACCGTGAGCCCGCCGGTCATCCTGCACGCCACGATCGTCTCGTCGGACTCCACCTCGCGTCCATCGAAGCTCGTCTTCATCTTGTCCTCGAAAGCGACCTTTGCCGAGATGTCGAAGCGGTCGCCGGCCTTCACCGGTCGCAGCAGCCGGATCTCATGCTTGTCGGCGGCGAAGGCAGAGGTGACGAGGAGGGCGAGGGCGAACAGTGCGCGTGCAATCATGCGCCCTCTTTCGCAGAAAACGCGCCGCACGCCAGTGAGAAGACAGCCGCGCGCGCCGACTCCTTGTAGTGCGGTGGCAAGCGAAGCGCGACACCGCCTTCGCCGCAGCCCGACCATGCAGGCCCGACGGGCACGGACGTCCTTCCGCGCGCCGCAACAAGGCGGCGTGGCGCTTCGCCGCGGAAAACGCGGCTTCGTTCCCCGCCGCACTACAAGGCGGCCATCACCGGCTCGGCGCCGGCGTATTTGGCGAGCCATTCGCGATGAACCTTCGGGGAGATTTCGCTCGGCTTGATCTCGCTGCGGCCGCCCCAGAAGACGTTCGTGTAGAGCACCGGGATGCCGATTGCGGCGAGGTGATCGTCGATGGCCTTCTTGTGCGCGAAGACGCGCTCCTTGTCCGTGCCGTGGCAGACGGCCATGATGTTCACGTTCGCAAAATCGGGGCCTCCCTCGCGCCAGTAGCAGTGGGTGAGGATCGGATGGCGCCCGACTTCCGCGCCCGCGCGCTGCTGCATGCCCTCCGGCACGCGCCAGTGGAAGAGCGCGTTGAACTTCGTGACGCGCTGGCCTGTCGCGCTCGGCTTCACGTGCTCGAGGAAGGTGGAGAAGCGGCCGATGACCTGGCGCTGGTTCAGCTCCTCGGCGACGCGGCAGAACGTCTCCAAATCCGTGCCCGCCTCCTTTGCGCGCGACTCCCACAGGCCGGTGCGGATCTCGTCGAGCGTGAGCTCGCGCTTCAGCGCAAGGAGCACGTCCCATTCGAGGTCGCTGAGCTGCACGATGCCGACGGGAATCATGCGGGCGGGCTCGTCCGTCCTGTCGCCGGGCTCGATGACCTTGCGGCGCACATGGCCGACGCCGAGCGCGAAGATGCCCTTCGCGGGCATGAGCTTGAACTTCGTGCATCCCGTGTGGCGCATGAGCACGCGGCAGTGCTCCTCCATGTCCGTGCCCTGCGGCGTCTTCAGCGTGGTCCACAGCCGGAAGGCGCTGCCGGTCGTCTGGCCGTCGGTGCTGCGCACGACCACGTGCCCGCTGAAGGGGTCGTTCTTGAACATCCAGTCGAACGCGTCGTTCAGCCTGTCCTCCGGCACCTGCCACGCGACGAGCGCGCCCTCGGCGAGATTCGAGGCGACGAGCGTCTGCCGAACGCGGCGGATCGTCCCGGCGGCAAGCATCGCCTTGATGCGCTCCAGCACGGTCTCCAGCGGCACGCCGCTCTTCTGCGCGATTTCGACGAAGGGCTCGCGCACAAAGCCTGGAATCTTGTCCTCGGACACGGCGAGGATCTGTGCGTTGAGGGGATCGGTGTGCTCAATACTGGCCATACTCTGCAAGTCCTACTCCACCAGCGCCCGCGACGCCACTTGGGAATTGTCCGGTGCAGCCCGTTGCTTGGGATGGCTCAGGCTCCCGCCCCTTCCCTCACCCATGCGAGCGCCTCGTCACGCGTCCGCAGGGTCCCCTCGAGCTGGCGCGTGGAAACGGCGTCGAGGATCTCCTTGAACCTCGGCCCCGGCTTCATTCCGAGCGCCTTCAAGTCGTCGCCGTTCACCAGCGGCGGCGGGATCAGCGGCTCGGCGGCGAACTCCTCGCGCTTGCGGCGCAGGAACTCGTAGTTGTCCGTCATCCCGTGGCTGCTCACGCAGTCCACGCGGTGCAGCTCCATCTCATCCTCAAAGCCCGGCCGCGCCATGAAGCGCTTCAGCTTCGCCACGCGCATGCTCTGGACGTCCTTGAAGACCATGTGGTTCGCGACCCCGCTCACCGTCGCCTCGATGTCCGCGCGGCTGAACCGCAGGCGCATCATGATTTGCTCCGTCATCTCCGCGCCGAGCTTGTCGTGGCCGTTGAAGCGGATGCGCCCCGTCTCGTCCACGGTCTGAGTCGCGGGTTTTCCGATGTCGTGAAAGAGCACGCTGAACACGAGCGGCACGCTGACCTGCTCCGGCAGCAGCCCGAGCATCGCGCGAGTGTGCACGAAGACATCGCCCTCCGGATGAAACTGCGGCGGCTGCTCGCAGCCACGGAGCGCCATGATCTCCGGCAGCACCTCGGCCATGAGCCCGCTTTCCACGAGCAGGTCGAAGCCATGCACGCGCGAGCGGTGCAGGAAAACCTTCACGAGTTCCTCCCGGATGCGCTCGGCGCTCACATCATGGATGTCGGCGGCGTGCTCCTTCACCGCGGCCCAAGTCGCCGGCTCGATTTCAAAACCCAGCACCGCCGTGAACCGCACCGCGCGCAGCAGCCGCAGCCGGTCCTCGCGGAAACGCGCCACCGGATCGCCGATGGCCCGCACGACGCGCGCCTCGATGTCGCGGCGGCCGTTCACATAGTCGATCACCTCGCCGTTCAGCGGGTCGAAGAACAGGCCGTTGATCGTGAAATCGCGCCGCTCCGCGTCCATCTGCGGAGTGCTGAAAGTCACGCCCTCGGGCCTGCGTCCGTCCACATACGCGTGGTCGCTTCGGAAGGTCGCCACTTGGAAGTCGTGCCCCGCCTCATGCACCACCACCACGCCGAAATGCGCACCGACCGCATACGTGTGCGGGAAGAGCGGACGCACCTGCTCCGGCCGGGCATCCGTCGCGATGTCGTAGTCGTGGGGCGCATGGCCGAGCAGCATGTCGCGCACGCAGCCGCCGGCGTAGAGCGCGGTGAATCCCGCGTCCCGCAGGCGGCGAACGATCGAAAGCGCGATGTCCTCAAGAGTCTCTGGCACGGGGGAAGGGAAAGGGACTCGCGGGCGAACCGCAACCGCGAAAGCTCCCCGTGCGGCCCGCATGCACCGGGTCCGCGAAGTCTGCGTCATGCCCGAGCACCGCCGCCACTGCACAACTTTGTTCAGCGTGTCCAATTTTTCCCAGCGAGCAGGGCCGGCGGACACTCGCTCGACACCACTTTCAGAGGGAACCAGCGCACGCCAGCCGGCTGGCATCGTGGCTGCTAAAAGCGCGGCAGCACCTCCGCGGTGGGGCGCGAAATTGTGCGGAAGAGCAGAATCGCGGGGTGCAACCAACACAACCAATGAACACACAAGACGGAACACACGAGGCAGAGAACGCAGCCCCCACGTCGTCGCCCGGCAGGACCATCCTGATCAGCGCGGTGCTTTTCGCAGCCTGCTTCTCCCTCTACTTCGCCGAACAGCACGGCTTCCGGATCTTCGATGAAAGCGTGGCGGGCACCGCCCTTGGCGATGCGGGCGTTCCGTCGCCGCTGGAGATCATCACCGTTCTCGGCGTGACGAGCCTCGGCGTGTGCGCAGGTCTCGTGTCCCTCATTTCCGCCGTCGGATGGCTGGTGCGGCGGATCCAACGCCATCACGACTGCAGGCAGGCCGCGACCGGCTGCGTGGCACATTGATTCCGCCCGCGGCGCAGGGGAAGTGGCTGGGCCCGGAATCGAACCGGGGACACGTGGATTTTCAGTCCACTGCTCTACCAACTGAGCTACCCAGCCTTGTGGTCGCAAATGCGGAGTCTCTGCGGGGCGCATCGGATAGGCGAGGCTCGCGGCGCTGTCAAGTGCCCGCGCGCATTTCACTGAAAACGTGAACGGCTTTGCCAATCCACGCCGATGCGTCCAAAATCGCCGCGAACAGCACCCGGACGCCAATGCCGATCTACGAATTTTTCTGCCCGAGCAACCGCCGCATCTACTCCTTCTTCGCACGCAGCCTGCGCTTTGCGGAGATTGTCCCGCGCTGCCCGGACAACCCGAAGTGGAAGATGGAGAAGCTGATCAGCGGATTCGCGATCACCGGGCGCGCGCAGGAAAAGTCGGACTCGCCGGGCAGCGACGATCTTGACGACGCAAGAATGGAGGCGGCGATGGGCGAGATGGAGCGCGAGTTCGGCCACGTCGCCGAGAGCGACAACCCCGATCCCCGCGCGCTCGCCAGGATGATGCGGCGCATGGGCGAGCTTTCCGGCCAGAAGCTGCCCGCACAGATGGATGAAGTGATCTCCCGGCTCGAGAAGGGCGAGGATCCCGACAAGCTCGAGGCGGAATACGGTGATGTATTCGATGCGATGGACGGCGCCGACGAGGCGGGCGCCGGCGGCGGCGATGAAAAATCGAAGCTCAAGGCCCGGCGGGCGAGGCGCGTGACCCGCGACCCGAAGCTCTACGAGATGTCGGAATTCTGCGAGTGACGCCGCAACGCGCCACGGCCATCGTCACGCCGCAAAATGAAACCCTCTCCCACCAACGTCCTCGGCACCCCGCTGGAATGCTGCTGCACCGCGCCGATGACCGGCTTTTACCGCGACGGCTACTGCCGCACCGGACCGGCTGACCGCGGGATGCACACGGTCTGCATCGTCGCGACGGATGAATTCCTCGAATTCAGCAGGGAGGCTGGAAATGACCTGAGCACGCCCCGACCCGAATATGACTTTCCCGGGCTGAAGGACGGCGACCGCTGGTGCCTCTGCGTGACGCGGTGGAAGGACGCGCTCGAGGCCGGACGAGCACCGCAGGTGGTGCTGGAAGCGACGCACCTCTCCGCGCTCGAATGGGTCTCGCTCGAGGATCTGCGCGCGCACGCAGCGAGGCCGTAGCGCCTCACCAGTTGATCGACCGGATCACCTGGAGCTCGCCGACAAAAAGCAGCGCAACACTCTTCCCCTGCACCTCGACAGCCTGCGGCCGCCGCGGCTGGAACCACTCCCATAGCGGCTTTCCGCTGCTGCGGCTGAGCTTGTAGATCTTCACACGTGCCTCGACCGCCTTGCTGGGGTCGAACACCTGGGCCTCCACGTCGCCCGCATTTTTCCCCTCGCGCTGCACATACAGGTCTTTGCCGGACGCCCACAGGTCCTGATATTTCTCCACCTGCCAGCGGATCTTCCCGTCGGCGGAATCGATGCTCATCGTGATTGGGACCGCGTCGTGGAAGCTCGCGTCGTTCACGTAGGAGAGCGTCTCGACGCTGAGATTCTCGGAGAGCACGTAGAGCCCACCCTCCGCATCCATCTGGATTTTGCGGATGCCGACGCTCGGCAGGCGCCACACGGGCTGCCCGGATTTCAAATCGAACGCGCTGAGGAATGCGCCGTCGGCTAGGAAAAGTTTTCCGCCCGCCTCGAGCCACGGTGTTTCGTTTTCGAGTTCGGAATCGCCGCGGTGGATTGGCAGCGGCGCCCCGAGCGTCGCCTCCCATGCCGGTTTGTTGGCGCCGCCAAAGGCGACCAGCTTTGTGCCCGCACTGACGAGGTGCAGCGTGGGAGTGGACAGCACCTGCACTCGGCCCTTCATCGTCGTGCTCCACGGCTGTGCACCGGACTCAAACGGCCGGCTCAGCGTGACCTCGTAGGTGCTCTCGTCGAGGTGCTCGACCGCGGTGCCGTTCAGCCGCGCGGCATCGTTCTGAATCAGTGCAGCCATCGACTTCAGCTCATCCAGCGAATGCGCCGCCGATCCGCCCGCGGTCGCCTCAAGCTGTTTCTCCGAGCCGGGCTTGATCGCGTCGCGCGTGCGGATGCTCTTCTCCTTCAGCCGAATCTCGACGCGCACCAGGCTGCCGCCCGCGCCGGAAAACTCGGTGCGCACGGCCTGCACATTCGGCATCACCGATCCGCCGTCATAGCTGAAGGCCGCCTCGTGGCGCCCCGTCGCAAAGTAATGGGACTGCGGCGCGGCAGCGGTCAGTTTCGTGATTTGCACCGCATCCGATCCCGCCGATGCGACGACGATGGCCGCATCCGCGCTGGAGAATACACGGAGCGCCGCGCCGGCGAGCCGGATGTCGGCTTTCACAGCCCCAGTCGCACGATCGAACGCCACCGCATGCTGCCCATCGACTATCCACAACCGGTCGCTGCAAATCGCCATCATCGGCTTCTCGATCGCAATCTCCTCCCCCGCCCCGGCGGATTCGTCAGATTCATCGGCCGCCTTTACCGGCTCCGCAGCAGCGACAGCGGGAGCGGGCTTTTCCTGCCGCTTCTCCAGCTTCTGCAGCTTCTCTTCGTCCTTCTTCTGCTCGGCCTGTTCCGCGGCAAAACGCGTCTCCTCCTCGGCAACGGCACTCTTCTGAAACGCCGTCTTCGCGCCCGTCTTCCTTGCATCGAGTGTCGCGCGCCACGCGGCGAGCTTTGCGGCGCGCTTCTTGATGCGCTCATGGATGATCTGCGTGCCGGTGTCCGTCACCGGCTTCAGCTTGTCCACCGCGGAACGATCCGCTCCCAGAGCTGGCACCGGCGGCTCGCTCTTCTTCTCCTCCTTCTTCGGCTCCGCGACGACAGGCGGCTCCGGCACGGACTGCGCAGGTCCCTTCGGATTCGCAGCCTCGGTGCGGGCCGCAGTCAGCTCCGCGTGATACTTCGCCGCCTCCGTGTTGAACGCCTTGATTTCCGCGGGACTCCCGAGCCGCCCGCGCTTGTGCGAAAGCTCCTCCGCCCACTGCTGCAGCCGGACAAAGCGCGCGTTCACCGCCGCCTGCCACGCGGGGTCCGCCGGCTTCAGCACGGGCATCTGCACGCTCCACCTCTTCTTCCGCTCCCCCGTGTCGATCATCTGCACGCTGCCGTCGGCGAACAGCAGCAGTTCGTTCGGCCCGGTGGACCAGAGACCGCGCGGCGCGGAGCCTTCCTTCGCCGAAAGCCCGACGGTCAGGGCGACTTTCGGCTTCCGCCCGAAGAAATAATACCAGCCCGCACCGCCGACCAGGGCCGCGAGCAAAGTGATCGCCACCAGCAGGAAAATGCGGGGCTTCTTTTTGGCACCCGGGGCGCTGGTGGCCAGTGCCTCTTGCGTGGAAACGAGGGGACTCATCGTGCGGGATTCAGAAGTTGGGTGCCTTTGGAAAACGGAAAGTCTCGCGGTGCCGCGGTGCCGACCGTCTCCACATGGCCGTCCGCGAAAAGCACGTTTCCGCCAGCCTTTCCGTGGTTGCCCGCCCGGCTGCCCTCCTCATCGGCGAACAGCCTCGCACCCCGCAGCTTCGCCTCCGCATTCACCTGGGCGTCGGACGCGAGCATCACGCTCCCCGACTCCCGCCGGAGCCCCGCCACGAATGCATAGTCCACCCGCCCATCCGAGTGGCCGGTGGCCGGGCATGTGAAAAGCGAGCGATCACTCGTGTAGCGCGGCACCAGGCCGGCGAACACCTCGTCCGCATTCGCCGCTCCCGCGCCGGTGGGGAATTCCCCATCGTGCTCGTTGGCGTAAAGCGTGGCCGTCAGGTGGAGCTTGCGGAGGTTCTCGGCACACTTCGCCAGCTTCTGCTTTTCCACCTGCGCGCGGCCCGGCCCCACCACCACGGCATAGAGCGCCACCGCGATGAACATCGCGACGAGCAGTTCGACCAGCGTGAAGCCGGCATGCGGTGAATGGGGCGACATTTTCCGTTGTTTTAGCAGCTTCGGTGCCCCCTGAATTGGCGGTTGAGCCGCACACGATTCCACGTTACGGAGACACCAATGGCAAAAAGCAGCGAAGCTCCAAACGAGCAGACATTTGAGACGGCGATCGGCCGGCTCGAACGTCTCGTGGAGGAAATGGAAGCCTCCGACCTTCCTCTGGAGCGCCTCATCGTGAACTACGAGGAGGGCATCCAGCTCGTGAAGACCTGCCAGCAGAAGCTCGCCGAGGCGGAGAAGAAGATCGAAATCATCCGCCGCAAGGCGAATGCCGACCCGGAGCTTCAGCCCTTCGATCCCGAAGTGCCGCCGGCGGCGCCCCCTCCGTCGCCGGGCTCCCCCGCACCGCAGCGCCGATCCGGCCCGCGGGACGCCAGCCTTTTTTAGGGGCCGCGTCTCTTTTGTTCGACCTCCCCGCCCCGACCTCCGATTCTCCAACCATCCCGATGACCAAAAACATCCTGTCCACGATCAACTCCCCGGACGACATCAAGGCGCTGCCCGAGAAGGTGCTGCCCGCTCTCGCCGAGGAAGTCCGCACAGAGCTCATCCGCGTGATGTCCGACGACAACCCGACCTCCGTCGGCGGCCACCTCGGGCCGAACCTCGGCGTCGTCGAGCTGACCATCGCGCTGCACCGGGTCTTCTCCACGCCGAAGGACAAGTTCGTCTTCGACGTCTCGCACCAGGGCTACGTGCACAAGATCTTCACCGGACGCCGCGAGCGCTTCGAAACCATCCGGCAATACCAGGGCCTGAACGGCTTCCTCCTCCGCACCGAGAGCGAGCACGACTGCTACGGCGCGGGCCACGCGGGCACCGCCGTCAGCGCCGCGCTCGGCATGGCCGTCGCGCGCGACCTCCGCGGCTCGGACGAGCACGTCGTCGCAGTCGCGGGCGATGCCGCCTTCACCTGCGGCGTGACCTACGAGGCGCTGAACAACGCCGCCGAGCAGACCAAGAAGTTCATCGTCATCCTCAACGACAACGAGTGGAGCATCGACCGCAACGTCGGCGCCATCGCCCGCTACTTCAACAAGATCACCACCAGCGAGACCTACTCCCACTTCCACGACCGCGCCGCAAAGCTCGTCGAGAAGCTCCTCGGCAAGCGCATCAAGAACTTCGCCAAGCGCGTCGAGGCCGGCGTGAAGAGCCTCATCGCCCACAGCGTCCTCTTCGAGGATCTCGGCTTCCGCTACTACGGTCCTTTCGACGGCCACGACATCCCCACGCTCATCCACGCCCTTGAGTTCCTGAAGACGCAGAACGAGCCCGTGGTGATGCACATCCTCACGCAGAAGGGCAAGGGCTACGAGCCCGCGCTCAAGCAGCCGATGAAATTCCACGGCCTCGGCCGTTTCGAGCCCGAGACCGGCGCCACCAAACCCGCGCCCTCGCCCACCTACAGCGAGCTCCTCGGCAAGACGCTCTCCACCTTCGCCAACAACAACAACAAGCTCGTCGCCATCACCGGCGCCATGCCCAGCGGCACCGGGCTCATCACCTTTGCGAAGGAGCACCCCACCCGCTATTTCGACGTCGGCATCGCCGAGGAGCACGCCGCGCTCTTCGCCGCCGGCCTCGCGTGCGAGGGCTTCACGCCCTTCCTCGCCATCTACTCCACCTTCATGCAGCGCGCCTACGACATGATCGTGCACGACATCGCGCTGCAGAACCTCCCCGTCCGCATGTGCATGGACCGCGGCGGCCTCAGCGGCGACGACGGCCCCACACACCACGGCCTCTTCGACATCGGCTACCTCCGCCACATCCCGAACCTCATCCACATGCAGCCGAAGGACGAGGACGAGTTCGCCGACATGCTCTGGACCATGGCGAACCACACCGAAGGCCCCACCTGCATCCGCTACCCGCGCGGCAGCGGCACCGGCGTGCAGCCCAAGGCCCAGCCGAAGCTCCTCGAAATCGGCAAGGCCGAAGTCGTGAAGCACGGCAGCAAGCAGCCCACCCGCGTCGCCATCCTCGGCCTCGGCGGCATGTGCCAGATGGCCGAGCAGGCCGCCGCGCAGCTCGAGGAAAAGGGCATCTCCACCGCCGTCATCAACCCCCGCTGGATCAAGCCCCTCGACACGCAGCTCATCGAGTTCTTCGCCCGCAGCGTGGACATCATCTGCACCATCGAGGACCACGTCCTGCACAACGGCTTCGGCTGCTCCGTCATGGAGCACCTCGCCACGCAGCGCATCACCACCCCCGTCGTCCGCATCGGCTGGCCCGACCAGTTCGTCGAGCACGGCGCCCCCGACATCCTCCGCAAAAAGCACGGCCTCACCGTCGAGAACACCGTCGCGACGATCCTCGCCGCGCTGCCGAAGGAAAAATCCGGGGCCAAGAGCGTGGCGTAGCCTGATTGCATCGATGACATCGAAAGAAGCGCCCTTCATGCTTCGTGAGGGCGATTCAGAAACAGGCCCGTTTGTTTATGAGCGGCTGGTTCAGCGCTACAACAAAGGCGAGATTTATGGCGATACTCTCGCAAAGCCTTGGAGCCGTGCAGTGCATTGGCGGCCACTGATGTTTTACTTCCCAGAACTCGACAGAGCCACTCCGCAAGACACCCGTCGTAAGGAAAAATCCAATGAAGCAAGCAAGGCATTCTTTCGATGCCTCCGCTGCAATGTCGAACTGAGAGTGCCATTGCAAGCGGGGTGTTGTCGTTGTCCGAGGTGTAAGGCGGGTTATGAAATTCGAGTAGTTCACACAGTTCCAGAAGTGTTCCTGATAGTCCCGCAGGTCTCCGAGTCCTCATCAGAAACACAATCGGCACCAGCCTCTCGCAGACAAATGCCCGCAGCTGTCAAGTCAGCGCTACGTGTTCTCGGGCTCGACGAGTCATCAGACATCGAGACTGCCAGGCGATCATACCGTAAAATCGTTCAGTCCTATCATCCCGACAAAGTCGCTCACCTTGGATCGGAGCTGAAACACGTGGCAGAAGCCAAGACAAAGGAACTGAATTCTGCGATCAGCACAATCGAGTCATATTTCAAAGGCTTGTAGTCAAACCTTGGTGAGCTTGCCGAGTTCCAAAATCGCAGCTACTTTCCACGCATGAGTTTCGAGCAAATCAAGGCGGAGTCTTCGAGCCTTACGCCTGAGCAACGACGGCAATTGATTGGCCACCTGCTCGCGCTGGGCCGGAAGGACGATCCGGATTTCCGGCGCAAGCTCGCGGCGAAAATTGACGACACCGATTCGCGCCACTGGGTCGCGGAGGAACATCTCGACCGCGCGCTCGGGCTCGACAGCGCGGGCTCGTGAAGCCCTACCGCCTGCTGGTGGATTGGGAAGTCGTGGAGCAGTTGAATCGCCTGCCGCTGCAGTTGCGCCGCTTGCTGAAAAACGAATTTCTCCAGCTCAAAGAAAACCCGGATGCCGTGAGCGAGTTCGAGGAACGGGCCGATGACGGCCGGATGCTCAACGGAATCATCCGCCACGGCATCGCTGTCCTCTACTGGATCGATTTTCCCGACCGCTATGTGAAGGTGCTCGCGATGACACGCGCGGACTGAGCCATCTAGCACCGCAGGCAAAGAGTTCACCCCAGCATTCCCAGCCAGCCACGCAGCACGATCCAGAGCTTCGTGAGCTTGCCGAGCGAGTAGCGGCGGTCGAAGACGCGCCAGCGGTCCAGCCGCATTTTTTCCAGCAGGCGCGAATAGACGGCGCGCATGATCTCGGCGGCGACGAGCGCGCGGCGGTCCTCGGCGGGGCGTGCGGCGAGCGCGGCGCGGTAGAATTCGTCCGCGCGCACGCTTTCAAAATCCATGAGCGCGAGGAACGCCTCGTTGCGGCGTCCGGCGGCGAGGTCTTCGCGCGTGACGCCGAAGCGCATCATGTCCTCGGCGGGGAGATAGATGCGGCCTTCGTTCGCGAGGTCCTGGCCGACGTCGCGGAGGATGTTCGTGAGCTGGAAGGCGAGGCCGAGCTTCAGCGCATACTCGCGGGCTCGCTGCACGTCGGCGCCGAAGATGCCGAGGCTCACGAGGCCGACGACGCTGGCGACGCGGTGGCAGTAAAGCTCGAGCTGCTCCCACGTGGCGTAGCTCGCGCCGTCGAGGTCCATCTCCATGCCGGCGATGATTTCGAGGAAGTGCTCCACGCTCAGCGAGTGGCGCGCGATGATCTCGCGCACGGGTGCGGCGAGCGCGCTCTCGCCCGGGGTCTGCGCGCGCACGGCGCTGCGCCATGTGGTGAGCGCGGCCGCTTTCTCCCCGCGCGGCGCGGGCTCGTCCACGATGTCGTCCACGATGCGGCAGAACGCGTAGAAGGTGCTCATGTCGCGGCGGCGCTCCTTCGGCAGCGCGGCGAAGGCGAGGGCGAGGTTCGACTTGCTCGCGCGGGTGATTTTCTCGGCTTCGGTCACGGGGCCGTGTGCGGGTTGCGGTTCACGGGGCGATTTAGGGCCGCAGCCCGCGCGCGCGGCAAGCACTCGCTGAAAAATGCGACGCCGCATCCCCTCGCGGGAACGCGGCGTGCATTGGTTGGGCTGAGCCGTGCGCCGGCGCCGCGGATCGCTCCGCATGCCGCGAAGGTGGTTCAGTCGGCGAGGACGGGGCCGGAGCCCTCGTCGCGAATCTCTGTCTTGTCTTTGTCGCTCATGTGGTGGTTCGGGCGTTTGGAAATTAACCGCATCCTCCGGTGGTGGCGCAGTCGAGGCAGACCCCGCACGCACCGGCACGGATGACTCTGCTGCTGCCGCAAAAGGAGCAGGTGATCCCCATGAACGCCTGCTCCAGCGGATCGCTGGGCAGCGTGGGTTTCGGCGCGCTCGCGGGGGCAAGTCCGCTCACGAACCGGTTCGCGCCGAGCGCGACGGCCGCGGGCGGGAGCTGGGTGCCGGGTCTGATGAGGTGCATGGTGCGTCGAATGTGGCGGTGGAACTAGGAGCAGCCCTGACTGGTGCCGCACTCGGTGCAGCAGCCGCACGCGCCGGCGCGGATCACTTTCGTGCTGCCGCAGTTCGAGCAGGGCGTGTCCATGAACATCTTGCCGAGCGCATCGCTGAGACGGTCGGCATGGGTGCTGCCGGGCTGGTTGATGTGCGGCTCGCCCTCGCTGCCGCCCTTGTGGCTCACGATGTCGATGATCTGCTTCTCGTCGCCGCGGTCGAGTTCGGGCACGGGACGGTTCACGGCTTTCTTGTCCATCTCGGGGAGCTCCTTCATCGGGAGCTCGGACTGGATGGATTTCGGCGCGGTGGCCTCCTTGTAGCCCTTGATGAACTGGCAGCCGAGCCAGCGGAACACGTAGTCCGTGATGCTGGTGGCGGTGCGGATGTCGGGGTTCTTCGTGAAGCCCGAGGGCTCGAAGCGCTGGTGCGCAAACTTGCGGACCATGCTCTCGAGCGGCACGCCGTATTGCAGCGCCATGGAGGTGAGCGCGCCCACGGTGTCCATGAGGCCGCCGATGGTGCTGCCCTCCTTCTGCATCTGCACGAAGAGCTCGCCCGGCTGGCCGTCCTCGAA
Source organism: Chthoniobacteraceae bacterium (assembly GCA_044221035.1). GTDB lineage: Bacteria > Verrucomicrobiota > Verrucomicrobiia > Chthoniobacterales > Chthoniobacteraceae > SXWH01. Next base: position 15,366 of record JBGAPU010000080.1, read on the forward strand.
CATGCCGACGGTGATGTAGCCCTCGTGGCCGGCGATGTCGAACTTGTGCGTGAGCGAGAGGCGAGTGTCGGACATGCGGCGGCGCGCCGGCTGGTTCGCGAGCTTGCGGAGTTCACCGATTTCCTTTTCGAGGTCGCCGATGCGGCCCTGAAGCTCGGCTTTGTTGCTGAGCTCGGCCTCGACTTCGGCGAGTGCGCCATCCGCGCCCTGCGCGGTCTTGGACGTGCCGTCGTGCTTCTTCTTGTCCGTCGCGAGCGGGGCGCTGCGCTTCGAGCCGTCGCGGTAGATCGCGATGGCCTTCAGCCCGAGCCGCCAGCCCTCGATGTAGGTGTTCATGATGTCCTCGACGGTGGCGTCGTTCGGGAGGTTCACCGTCTTGGAGATCGCGCCGCTGAGGAAGGGCTGAGCGGCAGCCATCATCTGGATGTGCGCGCGGTAGTGCAGCGAGCGCTTGCCGAGGCGCGGCTGGAAGGCGCAGTCGAACACGGGCAGGTGCTCCTCGCTGAGGCCGGACTTCACGACTTCGCCGCTCGCCTCGTCCTGCACGTCCTCGATGGTGTCGTATTTCTCGATGTGGGCGACGATGCGCTCGATCTCGTCGGCACCGTAGCCGAGGCTGCGGAGCGCGGGCTTCACGGTCTGGTTGACGATCTTCAGCATGCCGCCGCCTGCGAGCAGCTTGTATTTCACGAGCGCGATGTCGGGCTCGATGCCGGTCGTGTCGCAGTCCATGAGGAAGCCGATGGTGCCGGTCGGCGCGAGGACGGTGACCTGCGCGTTGCGGTAGCCGTGCTTCTTGCCGAGGGAAAGCGCGGTGTCCCACGTGCGGCGCGCCTCGTTCTTCAGTTCGGCGAAGCGCTCGCTGTCGGTGACCTGCTCCACGCTCTCGCGGTGCAGCTTCATCACCTCGAGCATGGGCTTCACGTTGTCCTTCGCGACGGGCTTGTCCACGCCGCTGCAGCGCGCGTCCTTGTAGCCGGGGAACGGCCCCATCGCCTGCGCCATGCGGGCGCTCTGCTCGTAGGCGTGGCCGGTCATGATGGCGGTGATGGCGCCGGCGAGCGCACGACCCTCGTCGCTGTCGTAGCCGTAGCCGTAGCTCATGATGAGCGAGCCGAGATTCGCGTAGCCGAGGCCGAGCGTGCGGAAGATGTGCGAGTTCTCCGCGATCTCCTTGATGGGGTAGCTCGCGTTGTCCACGACGATCTCCTGCGCGGTGATGAAGAGGCGCACGGCGGCCTTGAAGCGCCCGATGTCGAACGCGCCGTCTGCCTTCTTGAACTTCATGAGGTTCAGCGAGGCGAGGTTGCACGCCGTGTTGTCGAGGAAGAGATACTCGGAGCACGGGTTCGTGCTGTTCTGGCGCGCGGTGCCCTTGCAGGTGTGCCACTTGTCGATCGTGGTGTCGAACTGCATGCCGGGGTCGCCGCAGACGTGGGTGCCCTCGGCAATTTTACGGAGCAAGGTGCGCGCGTCCTTCTTGTCGCACGGCTGGCCGTCCACGACGCGCTTCGTCCACCACTCGCGGCCGGCGATGGCGGCATCCATGAAGTCGTCGCTCACGCGCACGGAGAGGTTCTCATTCTGGAACATCACCGAGCCGTAGGCCTCGCCGTTGAACGATCCATCGTAGCCCGCCTCGATGAGCGCCCACGCCTTCTTCTCCTCCTTCGTCTTGGCCTCGATGAACTCCTCGATGTCCGGATGCCAGTCCTTGAGCGTGTTCATCTTCGCCGCGCGGCGCGTCTTGCCGCCGGACTTCACGACATTCGCGACCTGGTCATAGACCTTCAGGAACGAAAGCGGGCCGCTCGGCTTGCCGCCGCCGCTGAGCTTCTCGCGCGTGCTGCGCAGCGAGGAGAGGTCGGTGCCCGTGCCGCTGCCGAATTTGAACAGCATCGCCTCCGAGTGCGCGAGGTGCATGATGGACTCCATCGAGTCGTCCACGCTCTGGATGAAGCACGCGCTGCACTGCGGATACTCGTATTGCGTGGGCGCGCGCTGGGCGATGCGCGTGTCGCGGTTGATGAAGTAGTTGCCCTCGCCGCGGCCGACACCCGTGCCGTATTGCTGGTAGAGGCCGCAGTTGAACCACACCGGCGAGTTGAACGCGCCGTATTGGTTCACGCAGAGCCAGGTCAGCTCATTGTAGAAAGTCTCCGCGGAGTCCTTGTCGGCGAAGTAGCCGTCCTTGATGCCCCAGTCCGTGATGGTGCGGGTGACGCGGTGGATGAGCTGCTTCACCGAGCGCTCACGACCGCCCTTGTAGGGATCGGTGCCCTTCGCCACGTCGCCGTAGAAATACTTCGACACGGCGATTTTCGTCGCGAGTGGGGACCACGAGGCAGGAACCTCGACCCCCTCCTGCTTGAAGATCGCCTTGCCGGAATCGTCGGCGATCTCCGCAGTGCGGAGTTCCCACTGGATTTGGTCAAATGGGGCGACCTCCGCATCGCTGAAAATGCGCTCAAATTGGAGGCCATGGGGAGACAACCGCAGCGCGGTCCGGCGGGCGGACGGCACTGCTGAACGGGAGCTTTTGGAACGGCGGGCAGACATCAGTTTGGGAGCGGTGGTTGGCATTGTGAATAACTTGGTGAAAAGTTTGGGACCACGCGCCCAAGAAGCGGTGAATCGCTGGGGGTAACCCGGTGAATAACCACACTATCTTGGGCGCGGAGAGGGATGACACCACAACCGATAGCGTCCGCCAAGAAAAAACTACGGCACCCCGAAGAAAAGTTTTCGGGCGTGAATTTTTGCTTGTCAGCACCCAAATCGGACGCTCCCCAAGGCAGAAAAATGATTCCAAACCACCCCTGCCGTGGAACGGGCATAAACGGCACGATGAGCGGCGGTCGTCGCCCGAAAACCAGCATGGATGCGAGGTGGAACGATTGCATGGCGGTTGCGCAAATTTTGCGCGACAAGCCTCCGCCCGTGTCGGGGCGAAATCAACGGGCTCGGACCTCCACTTTTCAGGTCGTCACTTCGCAATCTCCCGCCGGTGCGAGCGGCCCGGATTTCAGACCTTCCACCGCTTGTGCATCCAGATCCACTGCTCGGGGTGCCGCAGCATCATCCGCTCGAGCGCCGCATTGTATGCGCGGGCATTCAGCCGGATCGCCTCACTCGTGTCTTCGTGCTCGATGAGCGGGACCGGCTCCTCGTAGCGCAGCACGTGCGTCCCATCCGGCTCGCGCCAGCTGCACGCGGGCACCACGGGAGCGCCGGTGTTCATTGCGATGATGGGCAGGCTGCGGAAAGTGCCCGCGGGGTGCCCGAGGAAATCGGCGACGACAGCGTCGCGCCCCCCCGCATGCTGGTCGTAAACGAAGACGATGATCTGCTTCTGCCCGAGCAGGTCGAGGATCCGGTCCAGGGAGCCGCGCTTCGCGATGGTGCCGAAGCCCGCGCGCGCAAACCGCCATGTGACATACGCGTTCAGCAGCGCCGGATTCAGCGGGCGGCGCACAAAGTGGAACAGTCCCTTGAACTGCGCATACTGCCCGATGCCGGCGACCGTCGCGACCTCCCAGTTTCCAAAATGCCCGGTCAGCAGCAGCAGCCCCTTCCCCTGCTCGTAAGCACGGAGGACCGTCTCGAATCCCTCGATGCGAATCATCGCGCGCTTCCTCTTCGCGCTCATCCATGGCAGCCGGAAAAAATCACCGACGAACCGCGCGAAGTGCCCGTAGTAGGCGTGCGCGAAGCGCAGCATGTCCTGCTGCGACAGCACGTCGCCGAAGACACGGCGGATGTTCGCCATCACCGTGCCGCGCTTGATCGGCAGCAGGTGGTAGAAAAGCTTGCCGAACCATGGCGCCTCGATGCGCTTCGTCTCCGCGACCGCGACGGCGGATGCGCTCGTGTCCGTGTGCGTGAGCGAAATGCGTATCTCGCCGATGAAATTGCGGTCCATCGCCGCGCGCCCAGCCGCGCTCGGCTCGATGGACGGCGCGCCGTAGCCGTCCTTCCGCACGGAGAAATCATACGGCTCGATCGTGCCCAGCGCCGTCTCGCGTGGGAACAGCTTGCAGCACGCTTCCTTCGCCGCGAAGCGCGCCGCGAGGCTCGCAGCGCGCCCGTTCCCCTCCCCTGCATCGGCAATCTCCTGCTCGCTGAAAAATCTCCGCAGATCCTCCGGCGGCGTCCCGCGCAGCAGTTTCTCGACACGCGCAATCTCCACCGTGTCGATCCCGCAGCGCGCCGACGGAGGTGCGGACGACGGTGCTTCCATCACGCTCGCGCAGCGCGGACGATGAGCGCCACATTCATGCCGCCGAATCCGCGGCAAATCACCAGCGCGACATCGCTGCGCGGCTTCCGCGGCTCCCGCGAGACCGGCAGGCTGGAAAACTCAGGATCGATCGTCTCCAGCGTCGGAATGCCCGGGACGATGCCGCGTTTCAGCGCCTCAAGCGCGATGGCCAAATCGAGAATTCCCGACGCGGCAAACGTGTGGCCCGTGCACCATTTGAATCCCGTCACCGGAGGCGGGTTGCCGCCGAACGCAGCGAGGATTGCCTTCGCCTCGGAGGCGTCCGACGCCCGTGTTCCATTGCCATGCGCGACGATCATTCCGACGTCCGACGCCGCCAAGCCCGCATCCGCCAGAGCGAGCGCGATTGCGCGGGCGGGGCCGTCGCCATCAGGGCGCAAATCCACGACGCCGGTCGCCTCCGTCACGCAGCCGTGGCCGAGAAACTCGCCGAGCAGCGGCGCATTTCGAGCCGTCGCACCCTCGTATTTCTCCATCATGATCGCCGCCGCTCCCTCGCCAAAAATCGTCCCGCTGCGCCGGCGGTCGAAGGGACGCAGCACATCCGCCGAGAGCAATCCGAGCCGATGATACCCAAACAGCGACTCCGGCTCGATGGGCGCCTCGTGCCCGATGGCGAGAATGCGATCCGCCTCGTCCGTCCGCAGCGACTGCGCACCCTCCGCGACCGCGAGCACACCGCCGGCGCACTGGTTTGTGATGCACGCGTTCGTGCCCTTGAACATCTGGCGGATTCCGACGTGGCAGAGCACGTTGTTCGGCAGATTTTTCAGCAGCCACATCGGGTTCACCGTCGCGCCGAGTTCCTCGCCGAACTTCCGCATGTCGCCGCCCGCCGCGGTCATCAGCGGGAAGTAGTCGTAGTTCCCGCTGTATGCGCCGCCACCCGAGCCGACGATGATTCCGGTGCGGTCGTTGAATTGCGGCACGTCCGCGGCATCCAGCGTCTCGCGGTGCGCGGGGATGCCCGATGATTTCGCGGCCTCGCCGCCCGCATAGATGCCGAAGAGATCCGTCCTCGTGATGCTCTTGTGCAGCTTCCGGTCCTCAACCAACTCCTGGTTCTTCACCCCCGTCACACAGGCAGCGACGCGGACAGGCCAGCGCTCCACGTTCCAGTGTGTGTTTGTCGTCACAGCCGACTGGCCATCGACCACTGCGTTCCAGATTTTCTCCACGGTCATGCCCGCGCCGCAGACTGCGCCGGAACCGGTGATGGCGATGCGAGGTGAAGTGCTCATCGGTCAGGCCTCCACGAGATCCGGGTGACGGAAAGTGAGCGAGCTGTTCGAACCGCCGAAGCCGAGTGAATTCGAGAGTGCCGCACGGATGCGCATCGGTCGCGACTGGCCGGTGACAAGATTGATGTTCGCACAATCGGGGTCGGGGGTGGACCAGTTCGCGTTCACCGGCGCGATGCCGTCGCGAATCGCGAGCGCACACACAGCGGCCTCGGCAGCGCCGGCCGCGGCGATGAGGTGGCCCATGCAGCTTTTCGTCGAGCTCACCGCGACATTCGGCAGATGCGCGCCCATCACTGCGCCGAGCGCGACGCATTCGCTGCGGTCGTTCATCTGCGTCGAGGTGCCGTGCGCATTCACGTAATCGATGTCCTCGGGCTTCAGCCCCGCGTCGCCGAGCGACTGGCGAATCGCCTGGATCGGACCGTCGCCGTCGGGCGGCGTGTCGGTGATGCGGTAGCAGCTCAGCGAATTTCCGTCGCCCGCGAGCTCGGCGTAAATCTTCGCGCCGCGCGCGCGTGCGGCCTCCCATTTTTCCAGCACGAGAAAAGCCGAGCCCTCGCCGAGCACGAAGCCGTTGCGCGTGCCGTCGAATGGCCGGCTCGCCCGCTGCGGAGTGTCGTTGTCCGTCGAGAGTGCGCCGAGCAGGCAGAAGCCCGAAAGACCGATTGGGTTCAGCATCGAGTCGTAGCCCCCGGCGAGCACGGCATCCACATTTCCGCGCCGCAGCACCTTCAACGCAGTGCCGATGGCCTGCCCGCCGGACGAGCAGGCCGTGTGCACCGCCGACGCGTAGCCGCGGATGCCAAAATGCTTCGTGAGCAGTCCGAGGCCGGTGTTCGCCTGCGTGCGGCAGAATCCAACTGGGTCCGCCGGGTAGTCCGGCTTCAGCAAATCGTCCGGGTGAAACTCCCCGTCCGCAGCCGCATTCTGGTGCACGACCGAAAATTCCTCGAACGAAATCCCCATCATCCCCGCACCCACGACGAAGCCCCAGCGCTCCGCAGTCTGCGCGGCTGGCCGGATGCCTGCATCCGCGAGCGCCTGCTCCGCGGCGCCGAGAGCGAAGCGGATCGAGCGCGACGCATACTTCAGCAGGCGGCGGTCGGCGATCACGTTGTCAAAATCGAAGCCCTTCACCTCCGCGCCGATGCGCGTCGTGAAGCCGCCGGCGTCAAAAATCGTGATCGGCCCCGCGCCCGGTCTGCCGGAGCGCAGCGCGTCCCACGTCTCCGCCGTCGTGTTGCCGACCGGCGTGACCATCCCGATGCCCGTGATCGCGACGCGAATCCTGCCGCTCATGCCGCGCCCTCCGCGGCGAGTTCGACGCGAGCCGCACCGAGCCGCCCGCGCTCGCTCCGTGTCTCGACGGAAATTTTCAGCGCATCGCCTTCCGCCTTCATCACCCTCGCCTCGATGTCGAGCAACTCGCCCGGCGGGATGAAATCGCGCAGCTTCATGTCCGCCACCGCGCACGGAATCCAGCTTGCACCCGCACGCGCGGGCAACGTCGCCGCGAGCGTGGTGACGAGTTTGAGGTTCATGTTCATGAGCAGCGTGCCGGGAAACACAGGGCGTCTTGGAAAATGGTCGGCGAAGAAAGCAGCCTGCGCCGGAACCTGCAACCTCGCTCGCGCCTTTCCATCCTCGACCGCGAGATCATCCAGCGTGAACTGCGGCACACCCGTCGCCGCGAAAACGCCCGGCTCCGCACCTTCGCCACGCAACCGCGCGAGCCGCTCTCGCAGCAGAGCCGGGTCGTCAAATTCATCCATCGGCAGCATCGGCCCCATGCAGTCGTGCAGCCGCAACACCGGCTCGCCATTCACCGAAGCGCAGCCGCCATAGGCCACATCGCTCGTGTCGGCATTCACGAGTTCGGCGGAAAGCTCGAGAGTGTCGCCGGGGCGCACCTCGCGCAGCAGTTTCACCCGCCCCGCGAGCCCCGCGACCGGGCGGTGCGAGAAGTCAATCGCCGCCATCGCCGACCACGCGGCGAGCTGCCCAGTCGCCTCCGCGACGAGCGACATCGGAAACTCCGCCAGCCCCGCGGGAACCGCATACTTCCCCGCGATCCGCACGCCGGGCTCGAATGCAGTGATGCGATCGACGAAGGAGAATGCGCGGAAGTGGTGGTCCATTGGAAAACGAAATTGGCCGGATGATTACGGAATCCGAGTCCTGAGATCGCCGGGGCAGCGGCTGGCTCGGGCGAGGTCGCCTGCGATCATCGGCCGGGCGCGATCCCCCGCAGCCGCGCAAAGACGCCCCCCGCCGGAACGGGCTTCGGCTCGCTGGCCCTCCGGCGCGGGATGCGCTGCGCGGGCGGCAGGAGCAGCGCATCATGCGCGGCGGTCTCGGGTGTGGCTGACATGCCGGCACCGTAAAATGGTCCGTCAGCGATGTCGAGCAGCGAGGAAAATCGCCAGCCGGACATCGAAACACCGGTGACTCGAAAAGCCTTGGCGTGTGAGGCCGTGGAAACACCCGATGACTGCGGTGAATGTTTTCATCGCCATGGCGGCGGCACATTCCCAGCGCATGCTTGCGTGACGCGGCGCGGGGCGCTTCATTCGCGGGCCTATGTCCAATTCGCTCTGGGAACGGTTTCAGAAGTATCACGTGGAAGACGGTGAACTCGGCGTGTCGCTCGATGTGAGCCGGATGCGCTTTGACGACGCGTGGATCGCCACGATGGAGCCGGCGGCGCGGAAGGCGTTCGCGGCGATGGCCGAGCTGGAGAAGGGCGCGGTGGCGAACCCGGACGAGAAGCGGATGGTGGGGCACTACTGGCTGCGGACGCCGGAGCTGGCGCCGAGCGCGGAGCTGCGCGACGCGGTGGTGGAGTGCTACAAGTCGGTGCGCGAATTTGCCTACCGCACGCATCAGGCGGGGAAGTTCCTCGACGTGCTGGTGGTCGGCATCGGCGGCTCGGCGCTCGGGCCGCAGTTCGTGGCGGACGCGCTGGGCGGCGCGGAGGACAAGATGCGGATCCATTTCTTCGACAACACGGACCCGGACGGCATCGACCGCGTGCTGCAGTCGCTGGAGCACCGGCTCGATCACACGCTGGTGGTGACGATTTCCAAGAGCGGCAGCACGCCGGAGACGCGGAATGGAATGCTGGAGGCGGAGGCCGCGTATGCGCGCGCGGGGATTGATTTCCCGTCGCACGCGGTCGCCGTGACGGGCGAGGGATGGGCGGGCGCACGTCGGTGATGAGCGCGGTGGGCCTGCTGCCGCTGGCGCTGCAGGGCGTGGACGTGGGCGGCATCCTCGAGGGTGCGCGGATGATGGACGAGTGGACGCGCACGCCGGAGACGCTGAAGAACCCCGCGATGCTGCTGGCGCTGTGCTGGCATTTCGCCGGCGGCGGACGCGGCGCGAAGGACATGGTGGTGCTGCCCTACAAGGACCGGCTCGCGCTTTTCTCAAAGTACCTCCAGCAGCTCGTGATGGAGAGCCTCGGCAAGAAGCTCGACCTCGACGGGCGCGAGGTGAACCAGGGCATCGCGGTGTATGGCAACAAGGGCTCGACGGACCAGCACGCCTACGTGCAGCAGCTCCGCGACGGGGTGAACAATTTCTTCGCGACGTTCATCGAGGTGCGCAAGGCGCGCGCGTCGACGGGCATCGAGGTGGAGCCGGGGATCACCGCGGGGGATTATTTGCAGGGATTCCTGCGCGGGACGCGCCAGGCGCTCTACGAGGGCGGCCGCGACAGCATCACGCTGAGCATCCCGGAGGTGACGGCGCAGACGGTGGGCGCGCTGATCGCGCTGTATGACCGCGCGGTGGGCTTCTACGCGACGCTGGTGAACATCAACGCGTATCACCAGCCCGGCGTGGAGGCGGGCAAGAAGGCCGCGGCCACGGTGCTCGCGCTGCAGAAGAAGGTGCGCGCCTCGCTCAGTGCGGAGGCGAGGACGGCGGCGCAGATCGCGCAGGCCATCGGCGAGGAGACTGAGGCGGTCTTTCACACGCTCACCCATCTCGCAGCGAATGATGCGAAGGTGAGCGCGACGGCGGGCGCGCCCGGGCAGCGGACTTTCTCGCTGGCATAACGGCGCGTGCCTTCACGAACCCCGATGCGACGCTTTGCGAAGGTCCTGGCGGACATCGAGTCCCGCCTGAGGGCCGGGGGTGACTACACCTTCGAGACGCGCGTGGCCGCCTACTGCAAGGCGCTGCGCGTGGAGGAGAAGTGGCTCGACCTGCAGCACAAGGGCATCAGCAGCGGCATCGTGGTGGGCCGCATGCGCGCGGACACGATCGACGATTTCATCTGCCACCTGATGACGACGGCGGTGGAGCGGCTGAAGGACGAGGGCATCAAGCCGCCGAAGCTGACATTGATCGCGATCGGCGGCTATGGCCGGCGCGAGCTGAACCCGAAGAGCGACGTGGACATCGGGTTCATCCATGCGGGCAAGCTGAAGCTGCCGCCGGGCGTGGAGACCGTGGTGACGGACGTGCTGAACGTGCTCTTTGCGACGGACTTCACGCCGGGCCACTCGACGCGGAACCTCGCGCAGACGATCGCCGAGGCGAATGGCGAGATGCAGTCGAAGACGGCGATGCTGGAGGCGCGGCTGCTGTGGGGCGACAAGGAGATGTTCGAGGCGTTCCAGACGAAGTTCATGAAGCAGTGCGTGGAGGGGCACACGGAGGAATACCTCGCGGCGCGCGTGGCGGACCAGGCGGCGCGGCACGAGAAATACGGCCGCACGGTTTACATGCAGGAGCCGAACGTGAAGAACGGCTGCGGCGGGCTGAGGGATTTCCAGAACCTGCTGTGGATGGCGTATTTCAAATACCGCGTGCGGACGACGCGCGATCTGGTGGGGAAGAAATACCTGAACGAGACGGAGCAGCGGGAGCTGGACCGGGCGTATGACTTCCTCTTCCGCCTGCGCACGGAGCTGCACTACATCACGGGCCGGCATGTGGACATCATCCTGATGGGAAACCAGAAGGAACTCGCGGACCGGCTGGGCTACCGGGAGGAGTTCCCCGACGTGCTGCGGCGCACGGAGGCGCTGATGCGCGACTATTACCGGCACGCGCGCGCGATTTACGAGCTGACGGAGCTGGTGTCGGAGCGCCTCGCGCTGCCGACCGTGGAGGCGCCGAAGCCGGGAGGGTTCTTCCGCTTCCTGCCGTTCCGCCGGACGGCGAAGGCGAAGCGCGAGGAGTTCGACGGCTTCCTGGCCATCGGCGACCGGCTCTATTACCGGGACCGGCAGATTTTCAAGGAGGACAGCGCGCGGATGATGCGGCTGTTCCAGCACGTGCAGCAGCGAGGGCTGCGCATCAGCCCGGAGCTGCGGCAGCTCGTGCGGCGGCGGCTGAAATACGTGAACAACACGTTCCGCTACCTGAAGGTGAACCGGGAGGTGTTCGCGAGCATCCTGCGGAAGAAGGGGCAGGTGGGGCACATCCTGCACGCGATGCACCGTGTGGATTTCCTCGGGCGGTGGATGCCGGAGTTTGGCAGCCTCACGGCGCTCGTGCAGCACGAGTATTTCCACCGCTACACGGTGGATGAGCACACCCTCGTGTGCGTGGAGAAGCTCGATGGCCTGCTCGACACCGAGGAGCCGCGGCACCAGGGCTACAAGGAGCTCTTCGAGAAGCTCGAGGATCCCTACGTCCTCTACCTCGCGCTGCTGCTGCACGACACGGGCAAGGCCGCGAACAGCCGGCACCACGCCATGGTGAGCACGATCAACGCGCAGAAGGTCGCGCGCCGCCTGCAGCTCAACAGCGAGCAGCGGAGGCTCCTCATTTTCCTCGTGGACAACCACGACCTGCTCGCACGCACGGCACGGCAGCGCGATCTTTCGGACCCGGCGACGATCGAGGCGTTTGCGGCGCTCGTGGGGCACCAGGAGAATCTCGACGCGCTGATGCTGCTCACGCCCGCAGACGGGCTCGGCGTGGGCGACGAGAAGATCTGGAACAGTTGGACGGAGTCGCTGACGTGGCAGCTTTACCGGCAGACATCGCGGTGCCTCGCGGACAGCGAGGGGTTCCGCCGCCAGCGGCAGGTGGAGCGCGAGCAGCTCAAGGACGCGGTCGCCGAGCGGCTGTCGGCGGACTACGGCCTCGAGATCGACGCCCACTTTGCCGCGCTGCCGGAGCGGTATTTCCTCACGCATTCTTCGGAGGAAATCGCGGGGCACCTGCGGCTCGTGCGGGAGTTCCTTGAGAAGCATTTCGCGGAGGACGAGGGCACGCTGCTGCCGGTGGTGCGCTGGATTCCGCGCCCGAACGCGGGCCACAGCGAGCTGTGGGTCTGCACATGGGACCGCCACCAGCTCCTCGCTCGCATCTCCGGCGCGCTTGCGGCGAACGAGCTGAGCATTCTGAGCGCGGACATTTTCACGCGCCACGACGGGCTGGTGCTCGACATCTTCCGTGTGACGACGCCGCGCTTCCAGGCGGTGGATGACGACCGGGACATGCAGCGCGTGGGCAAGCTGCTGGGCGAGGCGCTGATGGTGGAGAGCTACGACTTCGCGCCGCTGCTGGCGAAGCGCCTGCGGCGCGCGCAGGCGTGGGAGCGCACGCTCGATTTCCCGGTGCGCATCTCGATCAGCCCGGACATCAATCCGAACTACACCGTCGTGGACATCGCCGCGCCGGACCGGCTCGGACTGCTCTACGAAATCCTCCGCGCGGTGAGCGATGCGGGTTTCCTCATCGCCGCGGCGCGCATCACGACGGAGAAGGGCGCGGCCATCGACAGCTTCTACATCACCGACCTCGAAGGCGGACGCGTGACTTCCGCGTGGCAGCTCCACGAGCTGAACGCCGCGCTTCGCCGGGTGACGGAGCACCGCGCGCTGCCCGCGCCGGGTGCCGCAGGCTGAGGGCCGCGGCGGCTCAGACGTCCTTCCGGATTTTGCCGCCCCACGAGAGGACGCGGGCCTTGGCGCCCGCAGCCTCGGCTTCCTTGATCTGGTGGTTCTTGACGTAGCAGATGCTCAGGCTGCTCCACGCGAGCTGGTCGTTCGGGCGCAGGTCCGTGTTCCGCAGCGCGGCGGCGATGGCCTCCTCGTGGCGGCCAAGCTTCATGAGCGCCATCGCGAGCGCATGCCACGCGTCCGCGAAATCCGGCGCGAGTTCCGTGCAGCGGCGGTATTTCTCCACGGCCACATCGAGGTCGCCGAGGGCGAGGTCGCCGTTCGCATCGTCGAAGATCGCCTCGGCTTCGGGCGTCATGGTGCGGGCGCTATTCGCGCGTCCGCGAAATCCGGCGCGAGTTCCGTGCAGCGGCGGTATTTCTCCACGGCCACATCGAGGTCGCCGAGGGCGAGGTCGCCGTTCGCATCGTCGAAGATCGCCTCGGCTTCGGGCGTCATGGTGCGGGCGCTATTCGCGCTCCTTGCGGGGCTTGAGGCCGGCGGCTTCGCGGCGATCCGCGAGCCACGCATGGAAGGCAACCAACTGCCGGCCCGCCTGAATCTGCTCGGCGATGCCTGCCTTCGCCTCCTCCATTCCCTTCTCGTCCACTGCAGGCCGCTGATCCACATGCACGATGAGCGCCGCTCCGGCGGTGGGAACGACGTCGCTGACGTCGCCCGGCGCGAGCTTGCCCGCGGTGGAGGGGACGATGTCGCTGTATTCGGTGGCCCGCTGGGGACGCTGCATCAGCGAGAACGCCGGGAACGCGACGGCGTTCAACCCGAGCGACTGCGCGGCTTCCGAGAACGACTTCGCATTCTTGCGCGCCTCGACGAGCTTCCCGCGGATTTCGCGCGCCTTCTTCATCATCGCCTCGTCGGCCTTCTCGCCGATGAGCTCATCCTCAAGCTGCTTGCGGACTTGCTCGAGCGGAAGCTGCTCCGGCGCCTTCATCTCCTTGAAAACGAGCACGTAGGTGCCCTTGTCGAGCGGGATGTGGACGCTGTAGGGCTTTTCCTTCGTGAGCTCGAATGCCTTCTCCGCCGCGACTGGCGAGCCCTCGAGTTCGGCCGGGCCGGCGTTGCGGGAGAAGAATTCCTTCGTCTCGCCGATAGTGGCGCCCGCCTGCTTGGCGGCCTCGTCGAAGTTCACTCCGGGCTTCTGCAGCGTGGTCACGAAGTCATACGCGGCGTTGGCGAGCTTCTGGAGTTCCTCGGTCTTCTTCGCCTCATCGAGCGGCTTGCCGTCCGGCGTCGGCGCCAGGGTGAACGCGGCGAAGCGCACCTTCCGCTTTTCCGGGGACTTCAGGAAATCCTTCTTCTCCTCATAGCGCTTCTTGATCTCTTCCTCCGTCACCTTTTGCGCGGCGCGGAAATCCGCGGCCTTGAAGGCCACATACGAGGCCTCGGTGCTCAGGCGCCCGCGCAGGAATTCATCGCGGATTTCCGACGGCGTCGCCGGCATCGTCGAGGCGAGAAGGGCGGCGATTTTGCGCGCGCGCACCTCGGCGGAGAGGAACTGATCGATCTGCGTCTTGCTGAAACCCTCGGGATTCAGGATGCGCTGCACGGCGATCTCGAAGATGTTTGCGTCGAACCTGCCCTCCTGGCCGATGAATGCGCGCGTCGAGACGAGTTGCTGTTCGATTTCCTGCTGGGAGGCGGTGATGCCGAGAGCGGCGCACTCGCCGTCGAAAAGGAGGGAGTTCTCGATGCCCTCGGGCGAGATCTTCGAGATCTGGCTCGAGAAGGGATTCTCGCGGACGGCTCCGGGGTCGATGAGGATGACGTATGCGCCCCCGAGGTTGGCGTGAATCTGCAGGATGCGCCGCTCGCGCTGCCATTCCTCCGCGCCCACGGGCTTGCCGCGAATCACCGTCACCGGGGCGTTCTTGCCGGATCGCGCGCTCCAGTTTGGCGTCCACCAGGCGAAGCTGATGATGATGAGCACCGTGAAGACAATCATGAGGGGCTGCCCGAATCTGCGGAGGGTATTGAC